>DKEW01000058.1 GCA_002452265.1 Pelobacter sp. UBA6812
GTACTCCGAGCACTTCGGCAATTTTGGTTTGCGAATGTCCTGCTTTCTTGAGAGCGTAAATCTGGTATCTTTGCTCTCGGGCAAGCTGCGTGTAGCGTCTCATCTGTGCTCCTTTGACCGGCCAGTCTAAGTGGCACAGATGCTACCGCAGCTTGCTCATTTAAACCAACCGTGCAAAGTTGCACTTACGAATTGAATCTGGAGAAAGTAAAAGAAGATTCAACTTAAATTAATAGCCAAATATTTCAAATATTATTTGACTTGGTTTTTGTTCTGGTATACGCTGTTAACAACAACGGGGGAATGCAATCTTCCCTAATTCAAACCTCCACCATGGCCCGGGGATGGGCTATGGTGGAGGAATGATTAGGCTCGGTATGCAGCCTTTCGTGTTTGTGCGTAGGATCTGGGTGTTGGTTAACAAAAATCTTGTCGCCACTTCTTAGCCCCTGGTCTGGAGGCTAGCCCGAGTCATTAAGGCGCGACCATTAAGAATGAGTCTACAGAAATGGAAACTCTGGAAAAAAAATTTTTCTCGAGGCATGTGCTGGCGGTTGTCCCCATTTTGAAAAAGGCCAAAATAGGGATTGCCGGAGCGGGTGGCCTGGGTTCGAATGTTGCGGTAGCCTTGGCGCGTTCCGGGGTTGGAAAGCTCGTTATCGCGGACTTCGACCGTGTGGAACCACATAATCTTAATCGCCAGCAATATTTCGTCGACCAGATAGGAATGTTCAAGGTCACCGCATTGAAGGAAAACCTCGAACGCATCAACCCTTTTTCGGAATACGAAGTTCATAGGGTTTTTCTTAATGGGGAAAACATACCGTCCATACTTGGCGATGTCGATATCATGGTTGAGGCATTCGACAGTGTAGAGTCAAAACTGGAACTCTTGGAGAGTTGGACCGAGAAATTTCCGGGAAAGCCGGTTGTGATGGGTAGCGGCATGGGGGGCTATGGCAATAATAACGAGCTCTCAACCAAAAGGCTTTTTGAAAACGTATATGTCTGTGGCGATGGTAAAACCGATGTGGCTATTCATCCTCCCATAGCACCGAGGGTCGCCATTGTAGCTGCCATGCAGGCCAATCTGGTGCTTGAGATTCTTCTCAATAACAAGGTCGTATTATAAGTCAACTTTATGCTGGGTTCTAACGATTATTAATTCGCTACATTTGATATGAATATTTAATCTTCCTCTCAGGCGATGTGGCCTCTCCGGGTGGGGTGCATCGCCAACATTTTCCCTTGGTTTCCTTGGATTAAGAAAGATTCTCTGGGTAGATATCGATTTGTTGAAAGAATAAACAAGTTTTTTTAATATACTTAAATGATTGCAAAAATTAAATAGCCAAACGTTACAAAAATAAAAACTTCAATGACTTGATTGTTTACACGGTTAACGTTGTCTGGGGGCAACCTCCCCCATCTCACCGCCCTGCACTGAACCTCCTAGACAGTGCGGGGCGGTGTTTTTTACACATTGATTTTGGTCGTGACCGGTGCGTTGTGGTTTTTTTCAGTGGCCCTAAAAGAGGGAGCTTAACAATAGAATTCACCCCGAAACCGAAAGGAGCCAAGCATGACTAAGATTTTGCACCATTATCTTAATGGCCAGCGTGTCGCAGGTACTAGTGGCAGGTTTAGCGATGTCATCAATCCGGCATCCGGAGATGTGATTGCACAAGTTCCTTTGGCTTCTGCCGATGAAACAGCTTCAGCGATAGTCGCAGCGGCAGAGGCCTTTCCTGCTTGGCGCGATACCCCGCCACTTCGTCGCGCCCGCGTGTTATTTCGATTTATCGAATTGTTGAATCAGAACATGGACGAGCTTGCATCGCTGATTTCGGAAGAGCATGGGAAAGTTTTCGACGATGCCATCGGAGATGTCACCCGTGGTATGGAGGTTGCGGAATTTGCCTGTGGAGCACCGCATTTGCTGAAGGGCCATTTTTCTGAAAATGTTGGAACCAACGTTGACAGCCATTCCATTCGACAGCCTCTGGGCGTTTGCGCAGGTATTACTCCATTTAATTTTCCGGCGATGGTCCCTATGTGGATGTTTCCGCTCGCCATAATCTGCGGCAACACGTTTGTCTTGAAACCCTCGGAGAAAGTTCCGAGTACTGCATTGCGCATGGCCGAGTTGATGAGTGAAGCCGGGTTGCCTGCTGGTGTTTTAAATGTGGTTAACGGTGACAAGGAATCGGTCAATGTGTTGCTTGAGCATCCCCAAATTGCAGGGGTCAGTTTTGTCGGGTCTACACCGGTGGCGGAACATATTTACAAGACCGCTACGGCAAATGGAAAAAGGGCGCAAGCATTGGGTGGTGCCAAAAACCATATGGTGGTTATGCCTGATGCTGATCTCGACCAGGTAACCAATGCCCTGATGGGCGCGGCCTATGGTGCAGCCGGAGAACGTTGCATGGCCATTTCGGTTGTTGTTGCGGTCGGTGACGAAACGGCCGACGCCTTGGTCGCGCGACTGATACCAAGGGTACAAGGACTTAAGGTCGGCGCCGGCATGTCGGTTGGGGTTGAAATGGGCCCCCTGATAAGCGCAGAGCACCTGGTAAAAGTCAAAAACTACGTGGATATTGGGGTTGCCGAGGGCGCGACACTCATAGTGGATGGGCGCGATCTAACGGTACCTGCATCGGGAAAAGGTTTTTTTCTCGGTGGTTGTCTTTTTGATCGGGTAACCACAGATATGCGGATTTATAAAGAAGAAATCTTCGGTCCGGTTCTGGCGGTAGTGCGGGCTCAAGATTTCAATGTCGCACTTGAGATGATCAATGCTCATGAGTATGGCAATGGCACATCTATTTTCACCAGGGATGGAGATACCGCCCGAACTTTTGGTTCTCAGGTTCAGGCCGGTATGGTAGGCGTCAATATCCCTATTCCGGTCCCTATGGCGTATCACAGTTTCGGCGGTTGGAAGCGGTCCCTTTTCGGAGATGTGCATATGCATGGCACGGAAGGTATTAATTTTTATACCAAGCTTAAAACCATTACATCGAGATGGCCGACGGGTATCCGATCGGGTTCAGATTTTCATATGCCGACAATGGGGTGAAATTGAAAAAAATGTTTTTCCTGGTCGGGTGAAAAACAAAAAAGTTGCTATCTCGTATGCGAAAGCCCCCCTAATACAAATAGGGGGGCTTTTTTTCTTCGTTGATCAGGTTTGGAAATTTCTACCAGACAAAGAAGGTACCGATGCTGAATATTTCGGTATTTTGGTCTTCACCGTCAAACCAGGAGTTCTCAGTCAGCATAATTTCAGTCATGACCTTGAGATGGGGATTGATGTCGTGGTAGAGGCCGAATACCCATAGCGTCTGCTCTTCAATCTGTACCTCGGTACCGAGCAGGCGATCCGCTTTGTCCCGCGAGGTTTCATCCATATAGTTTCCGCCGTAGCTGACACCAAGTTTCGTTTTACCGAGGCGGTTGTCAAAACCGTACATCAATTGGGCAATAAAACCTTGGCTGTCTCTTTCCTTCCCTGCGGCATCCAGCGCATCGGTATCAAGCATCAACACGGACCCGACCGCCGAATTATCAAAGCCCGATAAAACCAAGTCGAAGCCTTTATACAGGACTTGCACTCCGCCAGCAATCCCGGTTGCTTCCACGGTGCCATCGAAGCCGCTGCCGCTCGTAAAGTCCGCTTCTTGCCAGACCCCGGACACCCAGGCTTTGAGAGATCCCCCCTCAAAAGTCCCTGCATAGGATACTTCGCCTTCAACTCGCGGCAGTTTTGTCTCTTCCGCTCTTGCTGAAGGTCCAGCAATCACGCTTGGGTCATAAAGCCCTACCGCGACCTTGAAGCCGTTAAGGTCAGGGGTGGTATAGCGTACCTGGGCGTTGAATTGCGGATAAACATAGCCATAGCCGATGCGCCCCAGGGGGGTGCCGCCCCCGTCGAGAGCGCCTTGGGCACCGTAGCCCCAGACGGTCATATCTGTCAGGAGGTTCTGGCCCTGAAACTGGCTGAGTGTTTTACCTATCAGCATCTGACCAAAGTTGCCGTCGACGGTGAAAAAGATTTCGCGAAGGTCGATCTGATTGCCGAAGGAGTTCTTTGACTTGCCAATATCCTTGGAATCGTAGGTGGGGTAAAATCCGACGCGTGCAGCCATGTCAAGGCCACCCATGGTCGGGGCTTTGATATTGAAAGCAAGAATTCCGGGGACCAGGCCGATGCGTTCCCGGTAACCCTCCTGGTTGTCAACTATGGTTCCGCCACGACGAATACCCGAGCCAAAATCGGGTTTATCGTCTGCAGTTTCGTAGGCGGCAAACATGTTAACCAGACCATCGGTGCTGAATGCCCAGCCACTATCCGTTCCGATTACAATAGCGGCATGGCTATTAGTACTAAAAACCAAAAGGCCAAAAAATAATCCGCTAAGCCAAAACCTTGAAATTTTCATCTCCAACCTCCAAAGAAACGCAACTTTAAAAAACTTCAATCGGTAACTTGGATAGGGCATAAGCTGCTTGATTAAAGCTGAATTGCCATGCCCCAAGTTCCGATGCTTTCAAATCGTTTCAGTTTTGCACGCCAACCTTCTTTGATTCACAGGTGATAGTGACGAAGTTTTTTGGGGGGAAGCAAAACAGCGTTGCAGGGGGAGGTGGGTCATGCATCAAAAATAACGGCATCCTACTTCATAGTCAATGTATAAATTATATATTTGGCTAATTTTTTAGTGCTGGAAAGGGTTCTTTTCAATTTAAAAGAGTGTATTTTCTCCTAAACTGTATGGGATGGTTTGTAGGGCACTAAAATGTCAGTTTAAGCGACTTCCTACAGATATTCTTGGGGGGAGGGGGATAAAACTTTTTTTGGCGACCTTGGTGCCTTAGTGAAAAAAATATCTTTCCTTGGGACTGTTTGGAAGCCATGTTCGCAGTATGGGGCTTAGATCTGTTCATGTCAAAAATCGGTCAAAATTTAAACAGCGTTTGATTCTATGAAAAATATTATACAAAAAAACGTTTAAAATCAAGCAAATATAAAAAAATAGCCAAAACATTCAAAAATATGGTTGAAAAGAAATTTATCTTGTCGTATATATTGAAAACCAAAGGCTACTGACGTGGCAGCCTTGACAAAAGAACAGCATGATTTTTTATTTTGAAAACTCTGGCCGAGGAGTTGGAGCGTGTCCTGGCCGCAATCGATGCCGACACCGTTTGCAAAACTGGAATCAGAATTTTTTTTTGATAAATGAAAATAGCCAAATATATAAATTAATTTACAGGCACTCCATGGCAGGCTTTTTCTAAATTGCAGGGTATGGGCCATAGCTGTTCGGGGGGACAGAGCGAAAAAGCGCCGGGAGTTCATGTGAAGAGGAGCCATCACCTGTGCTGGTGGCAAAACATCTACAAACAACGAAGGAGGAGAAAATGGCTGACTTTTTGTGTCCCGCGGTAAACTTCATCGGTAAGGGTACTGTTGCCGAGGTTGGTCCCAGGGCTGCCATGTTTGGCACTAAAGCGCTCATCGTATGTGATGGTTTCCTTGCAAAACTCGAGGATGGTCCGGTTGCCAAAGTAAAAGACTCACTGGCCGCATCCGGGGTTAAATTCGCTATTTATGATGGTGTTGAACCTAACCCGAAAGACACCAATGTTGCTGCCGGTCTGAAGATTTACAAAGCGGAAAAATGCGACATCATCGTGACCGTCGGTGGCGGAAGCTCCCATGACTGCGGTAAGGGCATCGGTATTGCTGCCACGCACGACGGGGACCTCTACAAAGATTATGCCGGCATCGAGATGTTGACCAACGAACTGCCTCCGATTATCGCGGTCAACACCACCGCCGGTACCGCCAGTGAAGTTACCCGCCACTGCGTTATCACCAACACCAAAGAAAAAGTTAAATTTGTTATCGTCAGTTGGCGCAACCTGCCTAAAGTTTCTATTAATGATCCTGAGTTGATGGTCGCCAAACCGGCCGGCTTGACCGCCGCTACCGGTATGGATGCTCTGACTCACGCTGTTGAATGTTATGTGACCAAAGATGCCAATCCGGCAACCGACGCCGTGGCGATTCACGCTATCAAATTGATTGGCAAGTTCTTGCGTCGCGCCGTTGCAAATGGGGCGGATATCGAGGCTCGCGAAGGCATGGCCTATGGGTCCCTGCTGGCCGGTATGGCTTTCAACAATGCAGGCCTTGGTTACGTGCATGCCATGGCTCATCAGTTGGGCGGCCTGCTCGATATGCCCCACGGCATCGCCAATGCTGTACTGCTGCCCCATATCGAAAGATATAACCTGATGGTTAACCCCGAGAAATTTGCCGATATCGCCGTGGCGTTGGGGGAAAATATCAATGGTCTCGGCAAGATGGAAGCTGCTGAAAAAGCCATCGACGCCATCGTTCGCTTGTCCATGGATGTTGGGATTCCTCAGCACCTTGCTGAACTGGGCGTCAAGGAATCCGATATTCAACAGATGGCGGAAATGGCTATGCGGGACGGCAACGCCGGTACAAATCCCCGTGTTGGTAAGCTCGCCGATATCGTCCAACTGTTCAAGAATGCCATGTAATTAGCATAAAAAGTGGCGCCTTCGCACTTTAGCGGAGGTGCCACTTCTGTTTTGAGGGTGGTTGCAACGATTCTCGGATAAAGGAGCACAACGGTTGTGGGCATGAACGAAAATGCGGAGCTCCTGAAAGTTTATGTTTGGAACGATGAGCGGAAGGGTGCAGGCCTCTGCATGAAGTGATCGTAGATCGGATGAAAGAGCTCGACGGTTATGGCCTGACAGTGGTGAGGGTTTACTCCCGTCCGACAGGCAATAGTCAGTCGGACGGTCAGCAGACGGTTGTGAAGGTTCTTGCCAGGCCGGATGCTATCGATCTGGTGCAACGCTTTGTCCATCAGCTCGGCAGTTCCGGGTGGATGGTCAGGGAAAAAATCGAAGCCCTTTGCGGTTTGTGAAAAGCATAACCGAGCCGGGAATTGGGGAAGAGCCTGCATTCTGTGCCAGAGTAGGAACGCTGGTCGGCACAGTCGATGACAGGCTGTTTTACATGCAAAGCCCTTTTTAGGAGTAAACGCTAAACACGGACGTCATAGAGTGGAGGATAGTTATGGATGCCTGGAGTCTTAATGCCATTTTGCTGGCTTTCGGGGGCGGAATGTTCGGTGCCAGTCTCGGCGGCTTGTGGTCTTTCTGTCTCTGCGGTCTGTTGACCATGTTGGGCTGTCTGGTCGTGCTAGGCGGCGGTTCTGATTTTCTGTTGCTGCAAGTCGGTCTGGGTCCGATCTTCGGTCCCCACACCGGCGGCTTTGTGGCCGGGGTTGTTGCCTCGACCTATGCTGCCGGTTTCAAAAAAAATCATCCCTCGGGCGCGGCCAAGGATATTCTGTCGCCTCTGGTCGATACCTCTTGGGATGTGCTGGTGGTCGGCGGTGTCTCTGCCGTTTTTGGCCTAGTGATCGTACCTCTGCTGGGCAAAGTTCCCCTTGTCAAGGAATTCGACCTGCTGGCCCTGTCCATCTGCATCAATATCTGGTTGGCTCGTGGCCTGTTCCAGAAAGAGGCGCCCTGGGGGAACATGGAGTCGATCAGGGAGCACGGATGGCTGAAAACCAATGGCTACGCCATTTCCTGGGTCGGCTGGATGTCGCCGCCGTCCCGCCTGCTGGCCATCGGTGCCGGCATGGGCCTGCTGTCTGGTGGGGTGGCCATGGGCTTCCGCGAGTACCTGGCGCCGCTGGCCGCGCAGGGTGTGGTGAGTGACGCCGCTGCCTTCGTGGCGCCGCTGATCTTTTGCTGGGGTTTTTCGGCCATCATGCTGACCATGCTCAATTTCGGTCAGGGCACCATCCAGAAGTCTCCGGTAACCCACTGTATGGCAATCATGGGGGCTTGGGGGTATCTGCAGACCGGCTCACTGGTGATGGCCATGATCTTTGGTATCGGTGGCGCATTTGTCGAAGAGTTGACGGCCCGCATGTTCTACAACCACGGTAGCAACCATCTTGATCCGCCCGCTGCGGGGATTGCCCTTTCGACCTTCATAATGAATATATTGTTCAAGCCTGAATTCTTGAACCTCGGCAAGTTTTTCAATTAATAGCTCAAGCTCCATCTTGGAAGCGTAAGGGATTGAGAAGTTTATCTGAATGCCGAGTTCGTCGTGAAATTCTGGCGACTTAAACAAATATGCGAGAGCTTAGGGGGTTCGATATGGGCAATGAAGGAAAAGGCAAGTTGTTGAGAATCTATCTCAATGAAACCAAGCGGTTGGGGGATAAGTCTCTCTACGAAGCTATTGTGGAAAAAGCCTTCAAGCACGGCTTGGCGGGGTCTATGGTTTTCCGGGGGATTGAAGGGGCCGGGTTCTGCTGCAAGACCTGCAGAACACAAATACCCAGCCTGACCATCTCCAAGTGTCAACCCATGGTAATCGAGTTCATTGATACTGAAGAAAAGATAAGTACCTTGGTCCCCATTCTCAAGAAAATGGTCACTGCCGGTGCCATGGTAACTATGGATGCCGAGGTTGTGCATAACGTTTGCGAGTCTTAGTTTTGGGGCCCCGGTGTCTAGTCTGAGGACCTTACAGGTTTTCGGCCGCCGCAACACCGGGGCCATTTTTCAAGTTAAATTCGCGCTGTTTTTTGCAGAGGCATTCAGCGCTTCGATTGGCAGGTAGGCTTGAGTATTTCGCCATAAGGAGTAATTATGCGTTTGTTGGCTAAGTTTTTCCCCGAATTTGCGGAATTGCTGGACAAGACCGACGAGTTGTACCAGCAAAAGCGTCTCATTGACGAAAAAACCTATCAGTACATCTGTTTCGCCGTGTCCATCAAGGCCCGCTCGAAACCTTGCGTACTGAAACATTTCAAGGGTGCACTGGATGCCGGTGCTACGGTTCAGGAGTTGGCCTATATCCTGGCCCTAGTGATGCGCGAAGCGTCCGGCGCCGATGACTGCTGGACCCATGATGTGCTGGAGGACTGGGATGAGATCGTTGCCGGCAATATTGCCTGTGGATGCCCCGCATAAGGGTGGCTGAGGTTATATTTGATAAGACGGAGTTATGAACAGGGGGGGGGCAATACAGATGTCCTCCCTGTTCGCATTTGCAAAGGGTAAAAATGCTGGGCCGTGTCCCCAAAATACACCATAGGGTTCTAAGGGCGGTAAATTTGATTGATAAAAACCTAGGTAATTTCAGACAGATTCAGTTCAGCAAAAATAAATAGCCATATATTTGTAATTTTGCTTGACCTGCCATTGTTGTTATTGTAAAAATTAACACAAGAGAAAGACCTATTCGGGTCTCAGGTTTTTATAGTGTTGCACAGCTGGCCGTTCCGGGAGGGCCAGATAGACACAGAACAAGGAGGCACAACCATGATTCCATCCCGTCCGTTTCGTACGCCAGCCACCATTCATTTCGGCGAAGAGGCTGCTGCCAATTCCGGGCCGGAGGCCAAGCGTCTTGGGGCGCGCAAAGCCCTGTTGATGACCGATAAGGTACTGGCTGAAGTCGGCGCCATCGATCCGGTGGTCAAGTCTCTACAGGGTAACGGTGTTGAGGTCGTCGTATTTGACGGCGTGAACTCCGAGCCTGATCTGTCCCATGTCGAAACCGGCTTGCAGATGCTCAAGGAAGAGCAGTGCGATTGCATTGTAGCTTGCGGTGGCGGCAGTCCCATCGATGCGGCCAAGGCCGTTAGCATTATGGCAACCAACTCTGGCAATATCGAAGATTACATGGGGTTGGACAAGTTCACCGTGCCTGGAGTGCCGCTGATGGCCGTACCGACCACCGCCGGTACCGGTAGCGAAGCTACCATGTTCACCATCATCACCGACACCAGTCGGGATGTTAAGATGCTGATCGGCAGCCCGTTTCTCATGCCGAAGATCGCCATCGTCGATCCTCTGCTGACCTTGGATCTGCCGCGGAAACTGACCGCCGCCACTGGGCTGGATGCTCTGACCCATGCTATTGAAGCTTATGTCTCGGTCAAGGCCCAGCCGATGACCGATGTGCTGGCTCTTTCCGCCATCAAGCTGATCAGCGAGAATTTGCTCCTGGCATGGGGTGATCCACGGAATCGCGAGGCGCGGGCCAGCACCATGTTGGGCTCGTTGCAGGCCGGAATCGCCTTTTCCAATGCCTCCGTAGCCCTGGTGCACGGCATGTCTCGTCCGATCGGCGCTAATTTCCACGTGCCCCACGGTGTTTCCAACGCCTGTCTGCTGGGTGTCGTCATGGACTATTCGCTTGAGGGAAATCCCCAGCGTTATGCCGATATTGCTCGGGCCATGGGGGTCGAAAACGGTTGTCAGAACACTATGGGTGTCGCCAAAGTTGGCGCCGAAAAGGTTAAGAATTTGATCAGAATGCTGGAAGTGCCGACCCTGAGCCAGTTGGGCGTTACCGTCGAGAAGCTGGAGCCGGTGGTTGAGAAAATGGCCGAGGACGCCATCGCCAGCGGCAGCCCCGGTAACAATCCGCGCAAACCGTCCAAGGAGGAAATTGTCGAGCTTTATCGGGCAGCGCTTTAATTATGATGATTTTTTAACTAAATAAAATAGCCAAACAGTTGAATGTATGGGTGCCGACAGCTGTTGTCGGCAACAACTATCTGAATGTCTCTCGTGACAACGAGAAGGCTGAATCCAGAAATTTGAAGGGAGAAATACCATGGGTGAAGCAAGAGAGCTGGGTCCGGAAATTCAAAGACTGCGCTATTGCGTTGATAATGAATGGAAAGAGTCGAAAACCGACAAATTTATGGCCGTCATGAATCCGAGCCTCGGGATTCAGATCGCCGAGACCCCCTGCTGTACCACTGAAGAGGTTGAGTCAGCAGTCCAGTCCGCCAAGGCGGCCTTCCCTGAGTGGTCGTCCAGGCCTGCCGCCATCCGTACCCAGGTACTGTTCAAGTTCCGTGATCTGGTAAACCAGCACTTTGATGAGCTGGCCACTATTCTCGCTACCGAGATGGGCAAGAACCTCAACGAAGCCCGCGGCGATGTACACAAGGTTGTCGAGGCCTGCGAAGTTGCCGTTGCCACACCGCTGGAAATGCAGGGGCACTCCACCATGGAAGTTACACGCGGTCACGACTCGGTGCTGTATCGTGAGTCGGTCGGTGTTTTCCTCGGCATCGCCCCCTATAATTTCCCGGCGATGATTCCCTTTGGCTGGTTCATTCCTCTGGCCATTGCTTGCGGCAACACCGTGGTCCTGAAGTCCGCCAGCCTGGTGCCCATGACCAGCATGCGCCTGATGGAACTGCTGATCGAAGCCGGCCTGCCCAAAGGAGTCGTCAACCTGATTACCTGTAGTCGTAACGAGTTGACCGACCTGCTGTCCCATCCGGACATCCGCGGCATCTCCTTTGTTGGCTCTACCTCCGTCGGCCTTAAGATCTATTCCACCGGTGCTGCTGCAGGCAAGCGGGTGCAGGCTCTGACCCAAGCCAAGAACCATGCCCTGGTGCTGCGCGACGCCCCTCTGGACTGGTCTGCCCGCCGGATCATCAACTCGGCTTTCGGTTGTGCCGGTCAGCGCTGCATGGCGCTGCCGACCGTGGTTGTCGAAGATTGCATCGCCGATGAATTCGTGGCTCTGCTGAAAAAGTATGCCCAGGAGTTGAAGATGGGGCCGGCCTACGAAGAGACCACCCAGTTGGGTCCCTTGGTCAGCGCTGGTCAAAAGAAATTCGTTGTCGACATGATCAACAAAGGTGTCGAAGAGGGCGCCGAGCTGATTCTCGATGGTCGCGAAACGGTTGTCGAAGGCTGCGAAGAGGGCTATTTCGTCGGCCCCACCATCTTCGACAATGTCAAGCCGGGCATGGTTGTTGGCGATGAAGAAATCTTCGGTCCGGTCGTTAGCATCAAGCGGGTCAAGGACTTCGAAGAAGGCATCACCGTCATGAACAACAACGAGTTCGCCAACGGTTCTTCGATCTTCACCCGGGACGGCCACAAATCCCGGGAATTCGCTCGCCGGACCGACGGTGGCATGGTCGGCATTAACGTCGGTATTCCGGTGCCCCTGGCGTTCTTCCCCTTCTCCGGTCACAAGCGCTCCTTCTTTGGCGATCTTCACTGCCTCGGTCGCGACGGGGTTAAGTTTTATACCCAGACCAAGACTGTTACCACCAAGTGGGCATCTCTGGAGGAACTCAGCGATCAGGACAAGGTTTCTACCTGGGAAGGTACCATCAACAGAGAGCTGTAATAGATCTCTGGCGCAATGAAAAGTCTGGCGGCCCGGCATCAAAGGGCCGGGCCGCCAGTACCTGCTTCGCTAGGGTCATAGGGATGACGATGCACATTGTTAAAGACATAGATGCCCAAACCAAGGCGATTATCGTGCTGGAATACCTGTCCGGTCGTACTGTGGCAGAGATATGCCAAGAGTATGACGTTGAAACGACACAGATCTGGGAATGGCGCAAAACTTTCCTGTTGAATGTGCATAAGGTTTTTGGTTTGACTCACAAGTTTGAGATTTTGGAAAACGAGATTCTGGCGCCGGATGTCCACCGCATGGTTATTCGCGCCCCGCGGATTGCCAAGGTTCGCCAACCTGGGCAGTTTGTCATAATCGGTGCTGAAGGGTACGGCGATGGTGTCCCCCTTACCATTGATGACGCCAATCCTTCAGAAGGCACCATTACCCTATTTGTTCATGCGGTCAGTGCAGCTTCGCGGAAACTTGTTGGAACTCCCGTGGGAGGAGGGGTTCCAGATATTACTGGACCTCTGTGGTGCAGGCATTCGGTAAGTAAACCGTGAAGAAAGAGGTTCCAAATGTTTGAGGTTCTGCAAAGCGCAGCGGATTTTTGAACTGTTCCGTCAACGGCAAGGACACGCATCGGCAACCTGGCGCAGAAAGAGTTCGGCACTGTGTAGAGTCTTATCCGGGAAAATCCTGAATAGAGTTCCCGAGAAATGTCAAATAGAGGAGATGGAAATGGCAAGAATACTCTACGGGGTATGGAATGAAGAGATCACCGACAACCGGGACAAGCGGTTTTTCGAGATCGAAGAGCTGAAAGAGTTCGATCAGATGGATGAGTTCAATCCCGGCAATCCGGTGAAAGCGTTCCTGGGCGCCAAGGGTTTTTTTGTCTTCGACAAGGAGACCAGCATTCTTGACGCCGCTCATCAGTATGTCGCCACTGCAGCCAAGGAGTCCTGCGGCAAATGTACGCCCTGCCGTGTGGGCACCGAGGTGCTCACCTCAAAGCTGGAAGCTCTCAGCAAGGGCGAGATCGGCGCCGATGCCGTGGATGAGATTCTGACCCTGGCCGAACATATCAAGTCCACCTCCATGTGCGGGCTGGGGCAGACCGCCACCGAACCCCTTATCGCCATGCTCCGGCATTTCAGGGATGAATTTGAGATCAGTATCGGCCGGTATGACGAGACAGGAAAGCAGGCGTACACCGACTACGTGACCGCCCCATGCATAGAGCAGTGTCCCTCTCGGGTAGACATCCCACGCTACATCGAGTATGTGAAGGACAGCAAATTCGACCGTTCCATAGGCGTGATTCTGAAGAAATACCCCATGGCCGCCACCTGCGGTCGCGTGTGCGTGCGCTTCTGCGAGGCCGCCTGCCGCCGCAGCCGCGTGGACGAGCCCGTGGGCATCAAGGTGCTTAAGCGATTCGTGGCCGACAAGGAGCGCTACGTCACAGATCAGTGGTTCAACGAAGACCTCATCTCTGAAAAGAAGGGCGATGACTTGAGGGTAGCCGTCATCGGCGCGGGCCCGGCCGGTATCTCCGCGGCCTATCATCTGCTGCTCAAGGGCTATCCCGTGGACGTGTACGAGTCCCTCACCGAACCCGGCGGAATGGCGGGCGTGGGCATTCCAAAATACCGTCTGCCCAAGGACGAGATTCTCAACAAAGAGGTGAGCATCATCGAGTCGCTGGGTGGACATATCCATTATGGCAAGAAGATGGGCAAGGATTTCTCCCTCGACGATCTGATTAGGCAGGGGTACAAGTCGGTCTTCATCGGTGTGGGCGCCCACAGGGGCAAGAAGTTGAAAGTGGCCGGCGAAGACGACTCTCTGGAAGGCTATATCAGTGGCGTCAGGTTCCTTCTTTACATCAACCAGCATGTCCTCAATGAAGAGCAGAGTGAATTCCCGGTGAAGCTGGGCAAGAAGCTGCTGGTGATGGGTGGTGGAAATGTGGCCATGGACTGCGCTCGCTCCGCCCTGCGCATGGGTGTTGAAGAGGTACATGTGGCCTACCGCCGCGCCGAAGAGCAGATGCCCGCCGACGTGGAGGAGATCCACGCGGCCAAGGAGGAGGGAATTCACTTCCATTTCCTCAGCCAGCCCGTTCGGGTGATCTCCGAAAAGAGACAGGTCACCGGCATTGAATTCGTTGAGATGGAGCTGGGCGAGATGGACTCCAGCGGACGCCGGGGCGTGACTCCTAAGCCGGGCTCGGAATTCATCATCGATGCCGACAACGTGGTGGTCGCCATCGGCCAGGAGGTAGATGCCTCCTTTCTCAGCGATGACGACGGGATGGAGCTCGATCGCTGGGAGTGCCTTAAGACCGACGACCATCTGGCCACCACCCGCAAGGGTGTGTTCGCCGGTGGCGATTGCGTGCTGGGCCCAGCCACCCTGATCCAGGCCATGGCCCAGGGCGAGAAGGCGGCACGATCCATAGACGAGTATTTGACTTACGGCCGACCCCAGTTCGATTCGGACCGGCGCATGAGCCAGATCGTCGAGTGCGTCCGTAAGCATGCCGACGACGACGTGATCCAGCCCGTAAAGCATCAGTACCGGGTGCGCATCGAGGAGCTGGAGCCCGAAAAGCGGAAAGAGATCTTCGAGGAGGTTGAGAAGGTCATCACTGCGGAGGAGGCGTTCCGCGAGGCGGATCGGTGTTTGCGGTGTTATCGGATTTATTCTGTGATAACGGATCACTAATGGTTTAGCAAACATAAAAGCCGTAATACTCATTAGAGAGAAATGAGTATCTTCAGTTAAAATTTCATGCGCTATTTAGCGTTGACAAATCTTTTAGGAGATTGCAATGCAAGGGACCATCAACGGAAAACTGGTGGAATTCGGGGAGAACGAGACCATTCTCCAGACCGCGAGACGTTATGATATGTTTATCCCCACCCTTTGCGAGCTGGAGAATCTCGACCACACGCCCGGCACCTGCCGCGTCTGTCTGGTGGAGATCAAGCGCAAGGGGGATGACTTCACCCAGATCGTGACCTCGTGCAATACGCCCATGGAGGAGGGCAACGAGGTGCAGACCCGCAGCCGCAAGGTGCGCGAGCAGCAGCGTCTACAGGTGAATCTGCTGCTCACCGATCATGAAGAGGACTGCGCCACATGCGTGCGCCACGGCGACTGTGAGCTGCAGGACGTGGCTCAGTTCGTGGGCTTGAAAGAGGCGCGCTTCAAATACGACTTCTCCAGCGGCCGCACCAAGGATGCCAGCTCTCCGTCGGTGGTCCGCGACATGACCAAGTGCATCCGCTGCGGACGTTGCGTGACCATCTGCCGCGAAGTGCAGGGCACGGACGTGCTGTTCTACGAGAATAAGGGCGTCAACTCCGAGATTGGCGTACGTGACAGCGATCTCTTGAACACATCGGACTGCGTGAGCTGCGGCCAGTGCACCCTGGTCTGTCCCGTGGGCGCCCTGGCCGAACGGGACGATACCGAAGAGGTGATTGACTACCTCAACGATCCTGAGATGTTCACCGTAGTCCAGTTCGCTCCGGCCACCCGCGTGGCCCTGGGCGAGGAGTTCAACTTGAAGCCCGGCAGCAACGTGGAGGGCCAGATGATCACCGCCTTCCGCAAGCTGGGCGCCGATGTGGTGCTGGACACAAACTTCACGGCCGACGTGGTCATCATGGAGGAGGGTAGCGAACTGCTTCACCGCGTGAAAGAGGGCGGCACCCTGCCCATGCTCACATCCTGCTCCCCCGGCTGGATCAACTATGTGGAGAAATTCTATCCCGATATGGTCTCCAATCTCTCCACCACCAAGTCGCCTCAGCAGTGTCTGGGTGCCATCGCCAAAACCTATCTGGCCGAGAAGATGGAGATCGATCCGGCCAAGATGCGCGTCATCTCCATCATGCCATGCACGGCAAAGAAGGAGGAGGCCAAGCGTCCCGAATTCACCATCGGCGAACGTCCCGAGGTGGATGTGGTGCTCACCACCCGCGAGTTCGGCTCGCTACTGAAACGGGAAGGCATCTGGCTGCCCGATCTGGAGGAGGGCAAGTTCGACAATCCCTGGATGGGTGTGGCCACGGGCGCAGCCGAGATCTTTGGTTCAACCGGCGGTGTAATGGAGGCGGCGGTGCGCACCGTGCACTACATCGTCAAGGGCGAGGAGCTCCCTGGCGTGGACCTAAAAGCCGTGCGCGGCCTGGAGGGCATTCGTGAAGCCAGCGTGGATCTGGGCGAACTGGGCACGGTGAACGTGGCCATCGCCAACAGCCTGAAATCCGCGAGAGAGCTGGTGGGTCGGGTACGCAGCGGCGAGAAGGAGTACCACTTCATCGAGGTCATGGCCTGCCCCGGCGGTTGTATGGGAGGTGGAGGCCAACCCAAGCACAAGCACAACTACCGTGAATTTCTCACGGCGCGTCAGAAGGCCATCTACGACATCGACGCCAGCAGCGAACTGCGCCAGTCCCACCGCAATCCCCTGGTGAAGGAGATGTACGACAGCTACTTCGGCGAACCCTACTCGTCCGAGAGGTCGCATAAATATCTTCACACCACCTATTGGGACAAGAAGCGGACGGTGAAACACACCATCAAGGAGATCTGGGATGAGCTGTCGGAAGGCCGGTAGGGACGGTGCAAGCTGCATCCCTACAATCGGAGCAACAGTAGGTTGTAGCCTTCGGCGGCAAAAGCCTCCCGAACGTTTCAAGATGTCGGCAACTGAAATTCTTCTACTGGATAGTTGATTAAGTACTTTGCCGGGAGTTGAAAAAAGCCGCGGATAGGAAAATCAGCGGCTCCCCGGTTCAATGGGGAGCCGTTTGTTTGGAGTGACTGTATTGTTAGAATCGGTTTGTTCCCAAGGTAGCACATACCATGGAGGCCCTGGCCATGCAGGTGGCTGATGTGCAAACATCGAGGGAACATTAGTTAAAAAAAGCTGGGGCCACATGATAAGATTCTGCAGTTGGTGTAACAGTACGCTGCGCTGGTCAACTAAGTTCAAGGGGAAAACCCAGGGCATCTGCCTGAATTGTTTGCGCAAGCATTTCTCGGACGAGGCGAAAGATATTCTCCGGGCCGTGGAGGAATGATGAAAAACATAAGGCAAACCTTGCAAGGGAAGCCGCGCCTGGGCGCAGTGGCAGCCCTGGTTTTATTGTCCCTGATCTGGGGCTACAACTGGGTGGTGATGAAAATCGCGTTGCAGGATGCGCCTCCTTTGTTGTTCGCTGCTCTGCGAACCTTTCTCGGCGCGATCTGTCTGTTACCCATTCTCTACTTTCAGGGCCGTTTGCGCTGCCCGCAAAACCCGTTGCAGATTGTCCTGCTCGGTCTGCTTCAGACGACCGGTTTCATTGGTTTTATGACGTGGGCCTTGCTGGCCGGAGCAGCGGGGAAAACCGCCATGCTGGTCTATCTGATGCCTTTTTGGGTACTGATCCTGGCAGGAATTTTCCTCAATGAAAGACTGGACTCCTGGCAGCGACTGGTCATGGTTCCGGCATTTGGCGGGTTGGTGCTGATACTCGAACCGTGGCACTTTTCTGGCGATCTCACTCCCAAGCTCCTTGCTCTGGGCTCCGGCCTTTGCTGGGCCGGAGGATCGGTGCTGGGAAAACGGCTCTGTAAAACCACCCACGCGGACCTTCTTGGTCTCACCGCCTGGCAGATGTTGCTGGGCTCCCTTCCGCTGGCGGCAGCCTGCTTCCTGATCCCTGAATCACCGGTCACTTGGTCTAGCTATCTGCTGGCGGCGCTAGCTTATAACGTTGTCCTCTGTAATGCTCTGGCCTTTATTCTCTGGTTTTACATCCTTAAAAAGCTGCCGGCCGGCATCGCCGGTCTGGGGAGCCTCGGCACTCCTCTGCTCGGTGTGCTGGCTGCCTGGGTGCAGCTGGGAGAGCGACCGGGCCTTTCCGCCGGGATAGGGATGGGGCTAATCGCCTGTGCCCTCTTTTTGTTATGTCGTTCCTGGCGAGGGGTTGGGTGCCGGCAAAAAAGACCCAGGAACCTTGAACCCAATGAGGAACTCGCGCGCCAATTGCATTAATGTGGTAGTTGGGTTGTGGTCGGTACAGTGGGTTGTGTTTGCAGAACAAGGGTAATCTTTGAGATTAATAATAACCTATGCAAGGGCTGCGGCTTGTGCAAGGCAGCTTGTCCTCGGAGTTTGCTTGTGTTGAGAAAGCAGGAAGGCTTTACGGATTTTTCTTTTGCGTTCATTCGAGAAACAGTCAACTGCGCTGGCTGCGCGATGTGCGCTTCCGTATGCCCAGATATTGCGATTTGCGTTTATGCGCGAACAAAAAATAAATACACTTTGGAACGCAGTCGGGCTTTTTCGATTGTTAAGAAAAAAATCAGAGAAGGGTCGGGTAGATGATTAAATTAAATGGTAAATTGAATGCCCGCCAATGGGGCCGGTCAGATATTCATGCAGCATTACCCCTATACTAAAGCCGCCGGGAAAAGACTGTAGAGGGTTGCCAGATCCGGTGTAATAAGTGAAAGTCCCCTTACGTCTGGTGGCTTCAGGAGATTTATACAGGGAAGTGCTTTCCATAAACAATTACGGATTAAGGTACATTGCTGGCCGAGGTTGGTCCTAAGGCCTATGCTTATATAGAGGAGTATTGATACTCATTATCCTTCGTAACAGAAAATCTTTCTTTTTTTACTTGCTTGCTGCCGCTTTCTGGTCGGAGTAGAGAATTCATGACCCCGACCATAGTAGTTTTGAAAGATGATCAGACAGGCCAGGAACTTCTCGAAGAAGCTTTGTAGGTTTTAGATCCTGCTGTCACAGGCATTTCTGTTCATTTTGAGCACTTTGATCTGAATCTGGAAAATCGTCGTAAAACTAGGAATAAGGTAGTCTACGAAGCCGCTGAAGCCATTGATAACTATCTCAGTCGAGTATGAAAGCTAAATCAAGAATTTCCATGCGACTGTATATACCCAGTTTGGATGAGATTTGAGCGATTTTCATAGGTGAAAGTGACTGTCAGAATGGGCACTCAAAATCATACGAGTTGGCAGGCAAAGAGGAGGTCACTCGAGCCTTCGACTTGGAGCGTGAGGGGCTATGATCATTATCTGCAGCTGGTGTAGTGCCAGGATCGGTTGGGTTAACTATTCCAAAGGCGAAAGCCACGGAATCTGTTTGAATTGTTTGCAGGAATTTTTCCCAATAGAGGCGAAAAGTATCATTCGCAAGATGCGCACCGACGCTCTGGCTACGCGTATTGGTAAGCAAGGTAATTGCAATAATGATGGTTGCCCTGTACCTGCTTGACTCTCATTTAAGTCACGATAATTGGTTTGATTCCAGAAGTAATGTTGATCCAATAAAAGACGGAGCTCAATACTCCGCCCCTTTTGTTGGTGCGATTTTTTTAGGCAATCAAATCGCCTCTTTGGGCGTTGGTTTTTTTTCTTCGTTTTCTCGCAGAGCTTCCAGTTCTTTTTCCACATCGCAAATATGGGCAAACATGTGTTTTTCTGCCCGGTCGGCATCCCCTGATTTGATCGCTTCAAAGATCTTCTCGTGGGAGTCCAGGACATGCTGCGAAAACTCCTGTCCCGGATTTATGTGCGTTTTGATGTCCGTGAGCATGCTGTTGACAAAATCAAGAATCATGACCATCACAGGATTCCTGCTGGCTTGAGCAAGGAAAACATGAAAATCAATTTCTTCTTTGACACCTACCACGTTTTTTTTCTTTTCGAATATTTTCCGACATTTTCGGTCGATTTCTTCAAGTTTATCGATTTCCTGAGCACTGAAACGCTCTGCCGCAAGCCTTGCAAGGTAAGGTTCAACAATCTTTCGGATTTCAGAAAGATCCTTGACGGAAACATTTTGAAAGTGAAGGAAATTGGCAATGGAGTCACGGGTCGTTTCCATATCGACTTCACTGACAACCGGCCCGCCTCCAGCACCTCGCTTGATCTCAATAAACCCCATAGCTTCCAAACTACGTAGCGCTTCACGTAAGGTGTGTTTACTGACACCAAATTGCGTAATCAGATCCTTTTCCGGAGGCAGACACTGACCGGCTTGTAACTGACCCTTTAAAATCGCATCTCGCACCTGGCGGATAATGTGTGTTGACATTTTGTCATGGCTTGCTGATCTGAACATGTTGACCTCGATATATGTTTATATATAGCCAAATGATTAAAAGTTACAATTATCCACTTGAAGATACTAAAGACCGAAAAGATAATCAAGTAAATTTGTCCAATATATTGTTCCAGATGGTTTTCATCATAAGGATGTGATTTTAAATAAACTTCTTACGGCGGGTGTCAAGGTAGTTGTCGCCTCAGTCTCATTATGCTGCTTCACTACAAAGGTCCTCTTCGGGGGACCTTTTTCGGTCGGGATTGAGTCGAACGATCTCAATGGGCTCCCAGTTGCGTGTTTGCCCGGTCCAGCGACCGGGGTTTCTCTGCCGGGCCTGTTCGTAAACCTCCTTCCGCTTGCTCAACTTGGCGGCTTCTCGCCCATAGTGCCGATCGTCTGGCGTCACGAAGCGGATCTCACTATGCTGATGCGCGGTGTTGTACCAGTGGACGAATGCATCGACCCACCGTTGAGCCTCAAACTCAGACGCAAAGGGGAGGGACGGATACTCCGGCCGGTATTTTAAGGTGCGGAACAAAGACTCCGAGAACGGGTTGTCATTGCTGACGCCCGGTCGACTGAAGGAGGGAACGACGCCCTGGCGCTGCAACGTGACCAGCATGGTCGAGCCTTTCATCGGGCTACCGTTATCGGAATGCAGCACTAGGCCCTTGGGATCAACCTTGTGGCGGTGAAAGGCTTCCACGCACAGCAACGCACTGTTCTGACCGCATTCTTTGGAGAAGGCAGTAGCGGCCATAATCTTACGGCTCCAGACATCCAGGATCATGTAGAGATAAAAGAACTGGCCGGTGATCGTGGACCTCAAATAGGTGATGTCCCAAGACCACACCTGGCATGGCCCTGTGGCCACTTTCTTCCGAGGGCGGCGATGCGTGGCCGGCCGGCAGCGTTCCCGGTGGGCCAGTTGGTTCGCCTGCCGCAGAATCCGGTAAAAGGACGATTCCGACGCCACATATCGGCCTTCATCGGCCAGGCGGGGGACGATCTGCTTGGGAGACAGTTCCCGATATATTGGTGAATTGGCAACCGACAGGACCTCCTGCCGCTCAACTGGCGTCAGCTTGTTGGCCGGTGCAGTTACTGGGCCATGATGCCGGTCCTCGTCATCCTCCTGACGGGCCCAGCGCTGAATGGTGCGGGCAGTCAGTCCCAGCATCTGGGCGGCCGGTTTCAACCGGGCTCCCTGGCACATGGCCTCATCGACCAGTTCCAAGGCCTGCTGCCGCTCTAACGGTCGGTGTCGTCGCCCTCGTCCCCCCAGATTTCCTGTGCTTTTTTTTTGAGAACCAGCAACGCTGCGGTTTCGGCCAACGCCTTGTCCTTGCGCCTCAGTTCCTTCTCCAACTCCTGGATACGTTTGCTCTCGGCACGCTTAGCTTGTTTGGGCTCAAGGCCAACGAGCATCTGATCACGCCACTGCTGAAGTTGGGCGTCATGCAATCCCCGGCTGCGCAAAAAGGCGCCGAACTCTTCTTCAGAAAGCGATGCCGCTTCCAGAACGGCCGCCAGCTTCTCTTCGGCACTCCAGTCTTGTGGTCGTTTCATATTGGACAGCCTCTGCATGGATTCGGTAAAGGATGGCGGCTCGGCATTGACAGCAATACCAAGCGTATCAGCTTCACTCACCCATCGGTAGAGCGAACTGCGGGAGACCCCTATCTCCTCTGCCAATGAGACTGGACTGGGCCCATCAGGGTCGGTCATTTTCTGAATCATTAGTGCTCTGAACGCTTTGGAATACATACGCCTCCTGACTGCCCCTCAATTCTTTTGAGTTCAGTTAGAGGCGACAACTATGCTGACACAGGGGGGCGCTGACCAGAAAAAAGATTCCAACAAATCCTGCAATCCGGAACACTTAAGCGATCATCCCTACAAGAAAGGAGCGGAACGGCTGGACAGTCTTGCCTGACAACAGGGGGAGAGGGTTGATTAAGGACTCCTAGTTGGTTTTGGTCCGAATAGACAGCACTAAAAAACCGGGGTCGAATAAGAATAAATCCGTTTTGAATAGATTCTTGAATAGATACTTTTGCTAATTTCACCTGTGTTTCAAGTATGTTGAGTATTTTCTTGAATAGATACTTGAATAGATTCAACCTTTCAATTCTGCGGGAAGACCTCGAGCTCCGAAAAAAACTGCAAAGTGGGAGTCAGCGCTACCACCACGGGATTTGACCGGCCAATGGGTTGGTGGTTTTGACTTCCACTTTTGTCCGGATCAGACCCCGGGCGCTACAACTTATGCGTAAGCTTCCGGCTAACATTCCGTCACATATGGGCAAGGCCCACATGTTTCCTAGCGGCTTTGGCGTCTATAAGGCAGTTGCTCTGGGCTCAACGGGGACGGTCGGTAGTTTTAACCCCCTTAAAAATTGCTGAGTTTACACTGGCAAGGCTCAGTAGAAAAAGTGGCTTTATCGCGGTCCGCTATTTTCTGTTTCCAGGTCGGATACATACAAACGGATCCCATTTACGGCTAGGATTTGTTCACTATATTTGTCCCAACTCTCCCTAGCCAAGGTCTGAACTTCCGCATGATCATGAATCAAATAATCAAATTGCAGACAGGCTAGATCTCGATAGTGCCCAAGAGGAATCTCGGGATCGTTGGGAGCACTTTGGAAATAAAATATTAGTGTGTAGTATGGGAACCCTTTCCAACTGCACAAAATTGTATTGTTGACTAAACAACAGCAAAATACTCCTGGAAATCTAAAAAATGTAGTGGTTCTCATAAGACTCTCCATGTATTGCGGATTCATTGTGGGGCGTCCGTAACGTCAGGTTTTAAATGGCCAGTTTACCCAGTCTATAATCTCTGGTTGAATTCACGTTCAGTTTTGCCAAATTTTTCCAGTATTTACATCGCAGCCTGTGAGTTGGCCCCCGGCGCCTGCCCCGGTATCCAATGATATTTCAAGTCCCTCCGTTCTTGGATTAAGAATCAGGGTATGGCCGTGCACGACGCATTGGTTCCAGCCGGTTTTATATCTCCAAAACCCCTCCCTGCTCCATAGCAGCTCATAGGGGTCCTGGTCGGCCATTCTTTTCCCCGGAACTATCCCCGCATGTACAAACAAATGATTGTCGGACTCATACCAAAGCTTTGTTGAGGCTAAAAATTTAATGTGCTCCCTAGGGATTGTCTCCAATGCCCTGCGGTAGGCGTTAAAAGTCTGAGGCTGGATCAAACCGTCATATGAGTCAATGCCATAGCTCTTTAGCGTTAAATCCCCGTGGTTTTGAAGCCACAGCCGGGTGTGCCTGAACTCTAAGGTGTCCGTCCAGGCAATTTCGCAAGTCCACAATTCTGAAACGGTATAGAGTAGGGGGACGCCCGTTTTGACCCCGGATTCAGTCAGGGCATCGAGAAATAATTGTTCATGATTGCCCCTCAGAAAAACTGTTTGAGGGAATTGTTTTTGGAAATCGATCAAAAACTCGAGAACGCCCCGCGAATCGGGACCACGGTCAATGTAATCACCAAGAAAAACGAATTGGTCTTTTGGGCAGGGATTGATTTTGGCTATGAGGTTCTTGAGTTGATCAATGCAACCATGAATATCGCCCACTGCGATCACTCGCATATTGCATCTCCCGATTGCCAATGGTGTGCGTCGCTACTTAAGCAAGCGGACTTTTTCGGAAAGGTCTTCGAGGATAATGGCCGCCAGTTTCTCCATGCCCTCCGCACGGATGTGTAATACCTCACCCTCTGTTACTTTGCCACTTTTAGAATTTTCTGCCTTATAACGGTAAATATGTTTTCCCAACGTGTCGTACCAACTACCGCTTTGGGGCCCGCAATTATGGCCATATACGTTCACAATTTCCTGATTGTTTATCGCAATCTTGATGGAAAAGGGCACTTTGAGGTCCTCCAAAAAATAGAATGACTTTAGAATCGATGAAATCCAAAGGCACTCCAGGGAAGGCGATGTTTGGTGTCTGTGGCTTTTTAGTGGGCCGTTCCTGGTCTGTGAAAGGGTTTCCAGGTATATTCAGGAGACCATATCTTTCGCTGCAGGCGGTATGTAATCTGCCTCTGGGGCAGGGAACGGTAGCCAAAATAAGCATGTATCCAGACGAGGTCACATGCCGATTAGCCGATTTTTGCGCAATGGGCCGGTGAGCTTTTTGGGGCCGGTGTGGGTAAACTTCTGGTAGGTTGCGACCTCCTGTCGCCCCCAGGGGAGAATATGCTCCTCGACCAACGGCTTTTCTGGCCTTGTCCTCTTGCCCATAACCCTATCAATAGAGGGTCCGGAAATCAAGGGTTAAAATTTAGGAAAGTATTGCAAAACCAAATACTTAGACTAACTATTTTGTTAGGCCGATAACCCGCTACTCCCCCTCCAAAAAAAATCGAATATCTCAAACGCCCTTGTGCAGATGTCCCAATAATGACAGATCCACCATCCAATAAGACTGCTCGCTCTCTTCACGTTGATTTTTCAAACTCGTTCACATTCTGGTTAATCATGCTGATGCCCCAATTGTTGTTTTTTTCCAGGATTGTCCATGGTGGTCATAATTATCTAATCGTTTCTTGGGGGAGGGTGGGGCGAAGGCTTTACTATCTTCCCTGAAAACTCACCTTAAAAGTACGGATCTATCCACCAAACAAAGGCTGCGGTATAGCAACACCGCCATAAATGGTTCGCCGAAGTTGGGTACCAACCGCTTGATTGAGAAGTATTCCGAGTTGCTCCAACACCGGCTTCGCCTGCATCACGATCGTTGACAATCCGTTTCGCTTTTTTTCCACTGGGTCGGGGTTATTCCAGCGAAACACGACCTCGCTGAGATACCGCGGCAAGTGGCGATGGCTGACAAAATGAAAGACGCCCTGCTTGGCCCTTTCGAGAATCGCATTGAAGGATTCGGCCGTGTTGACGTGAACTTTCCCTCGGGCAAATTCCTTGATGCCGTGGTGGACCCGCTCATGTCCCGCGAACTGTTTGCCGATCGCCACATAAGGTTGCAACTGGTCTGTCATTATCCAAGAATCGGGCGCGACCACCTGTTTGACATAGGGTGCCAGGACCGCGTAGCTGTCACCCGGGATCATGCTGGCTTGGGCTGGGCCTTTGCGGCTAACGGCCACGTGGATACAGGCTTTCTTGGTGGCTTTTCCCCGGGCATGTTTCACTCCCTGTTGGAACCTCGGTTTTCCTCCAAGGTATTTTTCGTCGAGTTCAACGATACCGTCCAGCAGTCCCAGGGAAACCGCATGCCCTGCCATCATGGCCCGAATGCCATGGCCAATTTTCCAGGCGGTCTTCTGAGTGACCCCAAGCCACTTGGCCAAGAAAACCGAAGAAACGCCTTTGCTGGAGTTGATCAGGAAATACATAGCCAGCAGCCAGGTCCGAAGCGGCAGCTTGGTACTATGCATGGGCGTCTTTGTGGTCACTGTAAACTGCCCTTTGCAGCCGCTGCATTCATACAGTCCGGGCCAAGCAGAGGTTCCTGAGAGTGACCAGGACTTCAGGCACCCACAGTGAGGACAGACCCGACCATGGGGCCAAACGACTTTCTCGAGATACTTCCGACAGGCCCCCTCGTTTGGAAACTGTTTGCGAAACTGTTTGAGATTCATGGAAATCCCCCTTTCTGGAGGATATTCCATCAACACTGTGACGGGTTATGTCACAGCCACCTTCTTTTGGTGGATAGATCCGTAAAAGTATAAATTTGAAAAATATAAAAATTTGTATACCACATTTTTGTATAACCCTTTTTCGTGTATTTTCAGTAGCTTGAAAATTGGTAAAAACTTATATGCTTTTAGCATAATTCTTTTTGGATAATAGAGCATTCTAATTTTTCGCCATCTGCTCAATTCTTCGAAGGCTTCCTATGGCAGGGAAGGTGGGTAATCTGTGACTGGATCCCAGCTTATGCGGAGAAGTTAGGATTCAGATCCGAACTGGCAGTCTTGTAAATCAGGGGTTGTAAGAATGTTTGAAAAATATCCAGGTACCACTGGAGGAACAATCTGAGACAAATAATAGGATAGCTCAAGAGTAAGCCGGGCGTATCTACGAAACTAGGGGCGATTCACTTTCATTTTCACACAAAAAAACAACCTCGTTGGCCCCTTCAGGGTGGGGTTTTACATGAACATGTAGAAACGCTTCATAAGATGGATAGATACCCATCGTGCTGTACGCGTCAATACCCTTGTCCTTCACATTCAGGTCCGTGCGCCAGCAAGTAACCACCTGCCCAGTGTGAAAAATAACACCGTCGAGAACCCTTCCAGTCCCACTGATGCCTGATTGGTCGATTTTCCTGACCAAGGTGAAAAGTTTCGGATTAGTATTCATCTGACGCCTTCCTATGCATCACGGTTTTTGTTTATTGTAAGTGCGTAAACAAAACCACTTGCCCCTTTGATTAAATCATAGACCCTGACTGCCGGATCGCATTTTGGCAACAGGGCTCGACCACATTCAATTGCTACTGGCGAAGGTGCGGCAATGAAAAGATTAAGTTCCTTTGTATGACCGTTTGCTGATCGTATCTTTGTCAATAATTGCCTGTACTCATAACAGAACATCTCCAGTTTCAATCGGCTCGAAAGAAAATCGAGACCTGGCTTATCTGCCGTAATCTCATAGACATTGCAACCTTCACCGACAAGGTCGACCACCTTCTTCCGATCAACAACTCCACTGATAGATATTAATATTGAGGTATCAAAATCATCGTTATGCGTCTCTGGTTCAATTGTTCGATAATACTCCTTGCGAAAGTCATCAGGTTCGTCTTTCCATTTCCAATCCTTCGTGGTGCGATGTCTTTGGTATAAATCAACTGAATCAATATCGCCGATTAGACTGCCTAAGTAAGTCAACAGCGGAATGGGTCCTAAAGCAAAAACTGATACATGCATATAATCGCGGCGATTGGTGCCATGCTTGAAAATGTCATTGAATTTGGCCTTTATATTGCGAGATAAAATGCTCCAGTATCCCTCTTCAGTTTCCCTGTCTGCAAAGTCGGAAAAGTCTATAACGTCAGGGTGCTCTTTGGCCGGATAATTGGGCAACATAGCTTGATAAGCGAGTGTCTTGTCTATATTAAAATTATTTCCGTCTATCGGGGCCTGGAATAGCAGCACGAGAGACTTGGCATCGTCCATTATGTCGGTGAGAAGCCTGATTCTATCCTCATGTTCTTTCTTGTATTCACGTAAAAGCTCAATTGGATATGCGTGTACGTTCTCCTTGCTATCAATTATCTTGGCATGGTCCCTACATGTCAGCATAAGGTTCGAAATGTCTTTTGCAAGCCTGGGAGAATCAATTTCGTTTCCTCTCGGACCACCAGGTTCCGCTGCAATGATATGTGAAATTATCGAAAGATTATCTCTGGTCTTTGTCAATTCGTCCAAATACAAAGGCTTATTGCAGCCTCGGAATTCACATCTGCCTGCGGCTCTTGCCCAAAGTTCCAGCTGGGTCTTTGGAGGTATTGGAACGCGGCTTTTTTTCTTGCTCTTAGTTTTTGCTTTCGTAGCCTTTTGGCTTTTATCCTTTGGTTCAGACATATCCTCTCCAGCTTACAATAATTTCAGCAATGATATCATTCTCGAACGTCTATGCCCCTCCCACATCCGCATCTCGGATGTGCCCACTATCAGGAAAATGAGACTATCGCTGTCAACAATGTCATCTCTTAGCTTCCGTTTCCAGTTGGTATCGTCGATGCTTGACGGCGATGGATATGGTTCCGGGTGAGTATGCCACTCGCCCAGATACGTGCAGGTATGACGGCTTATTGCCCACTCCCTGTCAATTATTTTCTGATGTTCTTTCTTCTTCCTAAAGAAAGTGGTTCTCGTGCCCCTGTCACCCGACATTGGGAAAGAAATCTTGTCAATCACGATATCTTGGGAGTCAATAATGTAGCGTCCCAACATGACGCCTCCGCCTTCCGGTTTGTGACGGTCATTTTGGACATAGCTGTGGATGGACGCAATTACCTCGGCTGGAAGCTTGATTCGGCCGCCGTTTGAACGGGCAAATACCAGGTCATTGCTCAGTTTCAAGGTATTGGCAGACAGGACAGTCTCCTCGTGAATAATCGGCAATTTCAATAAAATGGTCGGTTGAAGTAGAATATCTTGCTGACAGTATCTTGCCGCTCTTCAGAAACTCCGTTGCATCTCCACGCCACGAACGAATCAGGTTCGTTTGAACGTCCCCATTCAAGGTGGCAATTGCCAGTCTTGTTGCGAGTTCGGCCGTCTTCATGGCATCGAGTGACCCGAATGGCGTGAAGGCACCTCTGCAGCCATCGATGTTTTTGGTAAAAGACTGGCCTTTTTCGGCAAATGAAGCGCGGCACCGTATATCCCCGTCCTCGGGCTCATATAAACAGTTCAGACATTTTTCCCTGGCCCCGTTTAACCTGGTCAGCACAGCATGCCCACCGACACCATATGGCTCAAGCCAGGTGAAGATGACCGGGGGAGAATCGATGCCATGGACGTACTTGTTGAATGCCAGCTCGACGGTAACATTGCCAAGGGCAGATATTATGAGGTCAAAATCCCCTGCTTTGATTTTTCCTGAATCCAGTGCCTCTTCAAGTGACAAGGGAATTGGGAACACTTCGACAAATGGCAGCCTTCCTTCAATGTCCGCTTTGATGCCATCGACCTTATACTTCCGAACCTGCTTCTTCCCGAGAACATGACGAAATAGATTTTCATGGGCCAGAAGTTCTTTATCGAGGACGGTCAACTGCGAGATGCCGGCACGCGTCAGTTCGTTTGCGATGTAGCCACCGACCGAACCGCACCCAAGAAGCAGGACCCGTTTTTCTCTCAGAGTCAGATTGCTACCGCCGCGGGGAAGAAGATACTCCTTGTCTCTCCTGATTACAGTTAAAGGGACTAGTTGGCCTACCCTCCCTCTATCCTTCAAAGGGTGTTCGTGGTTGACACCCTTGAACCTGACCCCAAATAGAGTCTTGCCATCAGCGGTACTGGGAAGTCCCAGTAGGATTGTTTCTTCGCGGTGTGGCCTTGATATGAGGGGCTGCAGTTGGGATCTCTGTTCGTGGTCAAGGTTGTCGAAAATTACTTTGCGGATTTCGGCTAAATCCCAAAATTTTAAAGGGTGTGGAGGGGTGATTATTGTCCCCGGTTTCAAAGGTATGTATATGGCGGGATGGCGAGTCCATATATCATGGTCTGGGAGTCTCAGAAATCTTCTAAAACTCCCATTGTCATCTGCCAGATATCGGGTTCCGTCTTTCGCTTTATAGAGATGGACTTTCTTGACTTGGTCGCCAGGCGATACTATGGAGGTAATGTCTTTTACTTTGTAAAGGCGGTCCCAGTAGGCCCCGAACTCGTCAATGAAATCACGATGGTTTTTCCCGGAAATCCCGTCCATCACGACCTGTACGGACATGGAAATCGATTCGTGAGTTACCCCCTCAATGTCCTCGGAATTGAGAACAGTACCTTCTTCCTCTGCATAGCAGACATATCCATCCGTTTCCACATGGGGCAAGATGCCGAAGGCATCCCATGGGACCAGATAGATATAAGGAAGAGAAAGTGGGAACGACTTCTTCACGCCAAAATAGAAAGAAGTCGGAGCTCCGTTTATCTCGATTTCCAACTGGTAGCCGCGGCAAACAAGGCGGTCCTTGGCCCATGACTCAGACAGGCGCTTTGGGTGAATGTCCGCAACGGATCTGACCAGCGGACATTTCCCCAGCGCCTCTTTCAGCAAGGATTCATCGTAATCAAGCATGCGCAGATGCGCTCGCCGTGGCTATGGCGCGGCTCTTTTTTTCGCCGGTGTCTGGTTTTTCAGGAACAGGGAAGTCGTCCCCAAAGACCTTTCTCAGGGTTTCGCATGCCTTCACCGGGTCTACTTCACCGATTGCCGAGTCAAGAGCCTCCAGCAGACTTTCCAATTTCTCCTTCAGATTGGCCATCTGGTTGTCTGTCATCTTTTCGAACAATTCGGAATAGGGTTCGACTGGCAGGTACACCTTCAGTCTGTTTCCGAAGTTGTTCAGCATGCTGTTTACAACCCCTCGAATCGCTTGCAGGTCGTCGTACTTGCTCGTGTTCGCAACGGTATCCGTCGTCTTGTTTGGGGAAAACCATTCGTATACCGCGATGGTCAGGCCTATTCCGATAGGCGCGGCATTACCATTGGTAGAGAATTTGTGGTCCTTCCACCTTTTCAGATACCGTATCACCCTGACAAATTGCTTTTTGTCGTCGCCGGAATATCTGTTTCCAACAATGTCCGCCAATCCTTTAGGGTCTGATACTTCCCATGATTTATTGTTATCTGAAGAATTCAACTTTCCCTTTGCCAGACACTTCTTGCCGTCAGAGTTGCAAGACTCGTCGGAATAAATTGCAAGATCGACATGATACTGTGGTTCATCACCTTTCTGGTAAAAAACGGTTACACATGGCCTCCGCATGTCGACTTTTTTGGTATGGCCGTTCAACGCTTCATACACCCATTTCTTGACTGCCACCGGGTCTGGATAGTCGTCTTTTGAGACATTGAAGGATACGCCGACATCAATATCATAATCACTGTCCAAAGGTATAACGCCGGTGCCCATTTTATAGCTTCCCTGGTCAAAAGTCTGGTACGTGGGAACCGGTTCATTCTTCTCCTCGAAAATCGCCTTCAGACGCGATTTTAGCTTATCAAGAACAATGTCCCTCTTTTCCCTTAGGGTCTGGTTCTCGTCGAATCGTTTGAGTTTAATTGCTTCATGAAAGGATTCGAAATGCTTTTGAACGTCGGCCATACGACCTCCTTTTGGAAGTACAACATTTTGGGATGTTCCAGCAATATAGGTACGACATATTGTGTTGTCAAGAGAATGTTAAGATTTTTTTACGCCCACTGTTGATTGGCTGTGCATAGTTGCTGTTGCGTTACCCGACGTCTGAGAAGACACGAGTTTCAAAACACAGAAACCCAGCTCGGATCGCCAGGCGGGGTTTTCTCTTCCATGGGATAGTTATGTCCCTTGACCCGGTGCCTTTAAATGGGTGACACAGGGGGCTAGGAATGATCGGACATAACGAAATGGAACCAAGACGACTGGTTTCAGGCATTTGCGATAGAATTTTTCGGCTAAAATGGTCGAAGCCTTTGCATCAGAGGAGGGTAGGGCGATGGCCAAATATGAATCCAAACTTATACCCAAAGGCTAGGATTCGACAGATGGTCAAGCCGTGCTGTATGGTAGAATCCAGTTTAAAATGACCTCCTGAAAGTGGGCTGAAAAGCAGGCCCTCGCAGAGAAGTGCCAATCTCTAGAAAATTTGATTGAGCCCATCAAGTCCTACACGCATTTCACCCTGCAAGAACGCATTAATATCAGCCAATAGAAAATTTGTTCAGGTCACGGGTGATCGGGGGCCGCATTAGATTCGCCGCGAACTCAGCCGCAATGGCTCCTATTGTTCCTCCCGGCCCGGGGGATGAGACCTCGGTTGCCAAATAAATCACTACACAGACAGTCGCGGATTCTTCACTTCTGGCGCCAGGATTTTTTCAGTGCTTGAAGCGCTGCTTGTTCCTTGACTGATCGTTGAAGGCCATCTGTAGCCGACTGAAACGAAAGCCACAAGACGATGCAAAAAGGGGGCGCCTACGAAACCATCAACCGGTGGGGCGTTTTGGATTGCCAGTAGGACGGACAGTTTTAACGCCATCTACACTGCCGACATAAACACCGATGGAGGCAAAAGCGCTACGGTGTGGACCGTCGTTATTTCCAAACCGGGTGGGCATTGAGCAACGGCCGGCCATCGTCAAATCACGCAGTCGCTTCGGCGATTGGGAGGGCGACTTGATGGTAGGTCCGGTAATCCGGTGTTCCTCGCTTCCCATGGGGAGTGCAAAAAGCCGCTACTGGAAAGTTTTGCTGCTGAAGAATCGCAAGGCTGAAACTTTCAATATCGCAGTTATCCATTTCTATCAGCGATTATCGGAGGCAATGCGCCTGACGCTCATGGTGGGCCATAGCCGGGTGCAATTCTATTTCCCAAGGGGGCGGATTTCTGGCAAATCGATGAGGTCGAAGGGAACCGGGCGGTCAAGCGTCTTAAGTACCTACCACGAAAGGGTTTCAGGGACTGGAACCGCAATATTCATAGGGGATGGCCTGTGTGGTGCACGTGCAAATCAAATCTGGCGACGGTGCATAGGCCTGTTTTTCCGTTAATATAAAAAAAATAATTTTTCTACAACTAGGTGTCGATAGAGCGTATATTCCAGACAGAAGGCGACAATATGCCTACAAAAAGATATTGAAAACTTCGGCACCCAAACACCTTGATAGTTTTTTCCATTATTCTGGTCATAGTTTTCTTACCTAATTTAATACGCCCACCAATCTTGAATCTTTTCAGTAATTTCCTCGACAATAAACAAAAAATCAATTCTGGTAAAGAAAAATTACATCGTCTGTGATTGATAATTTTGGCTATTCCTAACAACTTTGTTTGCCATCAATAACTTTAACATGACAAGCTAGTATAGCTAATTTAGTAAGTGTTTATACCGTAACAATAAACACGAAAATTACTATACATGATAATGATTTGCCTTTACTGTATTGTAATAAAATATTAAGCAATAAAAAAACAATGGAAGTTGTGCTGTGGAGTAACAATTCAATACTTCTTTACCATGGTTTAATTAATGAAAAAACCGAACAATATCCATACTATTGACAAAAGGAAAGTAGTTTTGCGATCATACAATCATAAAAAGAATTTCTATCTTTTAAATAATATCCATGTAATCACAATACAGGAGGGGCAGGTGAAACTTTTCACCCACTAAACACGTGGGAGCCCCGTCGATGAACACCAACAACAACGACCATTCTACCGTGCATGTTCAACTGATTTCCGAACGGAAAGAACATGGTCAGCATCAAAAGACAACTCTCCACCAAGGCCCCAACTTTCGCGTATCTGCCTTTTCGCTTTGGCACCTGCTGAAACCCCTCTCTGATTTTGCGACACTGACCACTGATGTTTTTACCGACCCGCTATGCACCCGGACAAGAATGAAGGAGGCACGATGAACCCTCGTAATTTCAATAACTTTGGGGACGTTTTTCTGGATGTTTACAAACTCAACCATCTGTCCCTGGGCGTAAAGCCTTTTTCAGTAAAATACCTCTTAGTGGCTCTCAATCATGTCAATCACTGGGCTTATTTGGAGTTGCATCAGAGCATGTCGGTCACTGTAGCTACTGGATTTCTGGAAAATCTGGCCCGCAAAGCCTCGTTCAAAATTCATACGCTTACCACGTCCTATGACACACTTTTCTTCGACCATTGTGCCGACCAAGGGGAGAGAATAAAAGAAGTAAACAAAACATTCAGTCAGTTTTGTACAAGGCTTGGCATTGCGCTGCGAATACCTCCTCTCATGAGGCCATGTGATGTCGGTGGAATGGAACGGTTCCTTCATCGCCTGTTAGAAGACTTGAAGAAGGAAGGATGTAGTTCGTCCGAGAATATTAAGCAAGCCTTGCTGGAGTACGTTCGTAGATACAACGATTCGAAATGACAAACAGTTTTGAGTCACCTAGCGGCCATTGGGAAAGGAGAGGGCTGATGAGAAATCTTCGCAACCGTTATTGGCATGCAGAGCGCACGCTTAAGCGCAAAAAGGGCAGCCAGTTAGATACTTCGTTTACAAACTGACAACCGAGGTGAAGACGATGTATTGGTGGTACTGGTGGATTTTCGAGTACAAGCTTCCAATTGCGGAGGCGGCATGGCCCAGGGGGAAGGATCTCTTTGTAAAAGTCAAAAACCGCTCCAAGGTCGGCAGCCGCATGGCGCCGGAAGATTGGAACGAGATGTTTCGGAAAGCTTGGTTCGACGCGACGGCGACGGCCGAACGGCAGGAAGGTTGCCGCAGGTTTGATCGGCGAGTTCCCCTCGGAGCGCCACTCTGCGAAAGGTTATCATGCGGACCCCGCTCAGCTATTTCCGCCAGTCTGGCGAAGGTGGCGATATGAATGGCCGGCCGGTCCCGTTGCTGGCAGGTCGGTGCGTCAGAATTTTGCAGTATCGTTGATGGGCGCAGGAGCTCGATAAACAAAAGTCCCGAGAAACCGGAGGTAAACGATGAAAAATCGGAGGTGGAAGATTGATCTGGTGCCAATTGACGTCTTTCTGCTCGACTCCGTGGGGGAGTTGACGGGTCCCTGGCTGGAGTTGCGGATAGATTCCGACGAGCGGATTGATTCGTTGCGTCTGTTGACGGGGCTGGACGGTGGAGACGGGCTCTCTGCGCCTGAAGGCGGCGGGGGCATATCCATTAGGGGATCCGGAGGGAGGTCGAACAAAGAATAAGCGGATGTTCGCTTAGAGAGGAAGGGCGATATGTCAAGGTCGCGAATAACCGAGAAGGGCAGAAGAAAGCAAGGGCGGGGTGAGGGTCATGGCCCCGATTACTCCCCCTGGATCAAGGTCGGCGATTACCCGTCAAATGTGAGCTTTGGCTCCCGCTTTAACGGGTTGGTAAACGGCCGGCCTACCAATGCCATGTCGCTTTGGGAGTCTAATCTTTATCTGGCCTTGGAACGAGGCGAGTTAACTGATATTCGAGAAAATTATCCCCTGTCCCTTGAAGAAACCCTGGTTTTGGCATCCAGATTAGGTTTTCGACATCCAGTCGAAAGGAAAACGGGGTTCCCCAAGGCATTAACTGTTGACTATTACACTGACGCAAGGGACGAAGATGGTCGTTTGATAAACAAAGCGTACGACGTGAAACAAAAAAGCCATTTGGCTTTTGATTCAGTGATGCGAGAAATCACGATTAAGGAAATATACTTTCAAGATCATGACACTCTTTACAAGGTGATAACACAAAGGCCGTGCGACTCGGTGCTTGGAAAAAATCTTTTTTTGCTCAGAAGGCATAGTCGTCAATATTTGTCGGTTGAACATCAAAGGGAAATCAGGCGCATGGAAAAAGTTCTTTTCAAGGAATTGGCAAACTCCAGAGAACCTTATGCGCATGTCTGTTTGCGTCTTGATCATAAATATGGTTATTGCTTAGGAACCTGTCTAAGTACTGTGTACTACTTGGTCTATCATCGTTACTGGATGGTTGATCTCACTGAGGAGGTTCGCCCTGACGAAGGGCCTTTGAAAATAAAGTCCCGCCGAGCTGTGGAGGGCTAGTCGGACTTTTAGAGAATAACGACATGAATATCGCGGTCGGAAACATACTTGAGTGGTTACCTCCTGATTCTTCAGATGAGGACCAAAACCCTGCTTCTGGATTCAACCTCCTTCTTGAGCGGGTCCTGTGGAAGGAATCGTCTATTGTCGTTTCCATTTACATGCAGGGACCACAAAAGTGCTCCCAAGCGAATGGCATGCCGGTTATACGATTGGTGGCAGAAATCGAGCGTGCATTAGAAGAGCAGCGTCTGTGTATTAACCGCGTAGACGATCCTTATGCTTGGGTTTTAACTTTGCCAGTCGAATATACCGAAAAACACGGTAAGCACCAGGAAAGGGCTTGGAATGCAATCAAGGATATAGTCAAGCAAGAGCCTGGGATTTACGACCCCAAGACGCGCGGCTGTTTGGTGCGTCGGGCAGCGCGGCAACACAAAGTGTCACGGCCCTTTATTTTCAAACAGATGTGCCGGTATTGGAAAGCGGGAAAAATTGCCGAAGCCCTTTACCCAGATTTCTTCCGTTGTGGTCACATTCCTCAGGGACAGGAATTTAAACATTCCAAAACTCCTATCGATACTAAAATAAAGATTATCGATGGAATTAAAAAATTTAAAACAGGATCTAAAAAGTTCAAAGAATTACAGGTAGATATAGTTGAGAAGTATTTTTCTTATGATGACCCTTATACAGGAAGAAGGATAGCGTATGAGAAGGTTCCATCAGTTGAGGATATTAAATATTACAATGATCGTTTGAAAAGAGAGGATCTCAAGAGCTGCATAATAAGAGAGCTTGGTATAGGTAAGTATAGTAAAGATTTTAGACCATTATTGAATACATCACAATCTTATGTTTTATCTCCGGCAGATACTTATCAAATAGATCATACGGTTGCTGATATATATTTAGTTAGTAAATATGATAGGGCTTTAATTATCGGTCGACCTATGGTTTATTTGGTGAAGGACGTTTTTTCTCGAATGGTCGTAGGGATTTATGTCGGCCTTGAAGGTCCGAGTTGGGAAGGAGGCGCCAGTCAAGCCCTTCTAAATGCGTTTTCTCCAAAATTACCATTCTTGCAAGAACTTGGTATGGATTCGCTATTTTGGGACGTGTTGAAGGTGAAAGTAGATGAGATGACTTGGCCGGCCGATTGTATACCGGGCCGTGTTTTGGGTGATTGGGAAGTCGTTAAGGAAAAGGCTGATGCCCCCATTATGCCTCTAGGGCTGACAATTTCCAATACACCTTCGCGGCGGCCTTGGGCAAAGGGGATTATTGAATCCCAATTTCGTGTATCCACTGACTATTACCTGAATTGGGCGCCAGGAGCAGTCAGTGAGTACGTAAAAGAGGTTAAGAGAAGGGATTACAAATATGATGCGAGATTCACAGTAGAGGACTTTACCAAGATCCTTCTGTTGCACATATTTTTGTGGAATAGCCATTTCATGCCCAATTACAAGCGGGACAAGGGAATGATTCGCGATCATGTGAATCCTGTGCCACGAGAGCTTTGGGAGTGGGGGTGGCTGAATCGCGGTGGCTTGCCGCACCAACGTTCCCGAGAAGTTATTGAGCTTGCTCTCCTACCTCGGAAAAAAGGGCGCATGACCCAATCTGGTCTTGAGTTTAAGAAGCGTACCTACATACCGCAAGTACCAGAGGCTCGGGAATTGTTTGAGAAGGCAGCGTACTTTGGAACATACGAGGTGGTTGTTTCCTATGATTCACGTTCCTCCGAGCAGATCTTGTGGCACGACGTCGAAAATCAACGCGTGGTGCCATGTTTGTTAAATGTGCCCAAAGAAGCACGGTACCTTGGTTTTAGTGATGAAGACATTGATGTGCTGCATGATGCAGATAAAAAAGCATTGAAAGAGGATGATCGGAGAGAGTTGCAGATGCAACTGGATTGTAGACAATGTGCCAAACGTATAACCGAAGAGGCTGAAACAGCGCAAAAAAATGCTCTGGAGGGAAGGAAGCTAACGAAAAAGACACGAGGGGATGTAGCAAAAAACCGAGCTTCAGTGATTCGTGCAAGGGCGGACGAAAAACAAGGGGAGATTTTTGGTCAAAAGGTTGAACCTCCTGCGCCTGAATTTGAAGAAGATGAAGTGGAATCAGTCGACGACGTAATTTTTGACCTTCTTCACAGAAAGGAGAAGGACCATGAAAAGGACCGAAGAGTTTGACAAAAGAGAGATGTTCGCTTGTGGAGGTCCTGTCAGAGGAAATATTGTCGAAGCAGACTATAAGCATTCTGAAGACCCAATGTTTAGGGACAATCCATTTATTGAAGCTCTGCCGCCGATAATGTCTCCTGAAGAATTTGCTGAAGTTGCCCGCTGGCATCCGACCTATGAAGAGGGGGAGAATAAAAAGGACATGCATTACCGCATTATGGCCAGTAAGAGGATCTTGACTCTTGTGGAACCCCTGCCACCTTTTTTGAGGTTTTATTACTGCCTTATGGGGCAACTATGTTTTGGCTACCATGCCCGCAATCTCAAATGGTCTGGTTATTTAAGGCAGTTGCAGGGAAGCTTTCAGGGAAAGCAATTTTCTAATGATCCATATCGGCGACCCGTATTGCAAAATGCTGAATCTGGGTCATGCGTACTTGGAATAAGCGGGACAGGGAAGAGCACTTTGGTGAAAACTGTGCTGGGCCTGATTCCGCAAGTTATTCGGCATGGAGAATACAAGGGGGAACAGTTTATTCAGCAGCAACTGGTCTATGTATTTGTGTCCTGCTTTGCTGGGCGAACTCTAAAAGAACTTGTCTATCAGTTTTTATTTCAAGTTGAGCAATTGCTGGATTATCCGTGTTACTCAAGGTGCATAAATAAAAATAAGAGTGAAGCAAGTTTGCTGTTTGAGATGGCAAAGATTGCGTGGACTTCACGTTTAGGGGCTCTCGTTATAGATGAGGTTCAAAATCTGCAATTTAGAGAAACAAGAACTGGTGAAAAGCAAAAAAGGGTAACTGATTCTCCTAAGCTATTAAAAACCTTAGTGACTTTTTCCAACATTTTTGAAATCCCAATTGTTTTTATAGGAACACCGGATGCTGAGCCACTGATTGGAAAGAGTATGCCATTAAGTCGCCGTGCGACCCAAAGTAGCAGGATTGATGTAAAACGCCTGGAAAAAGGAAAGCAATTTAAGGCGTTTTTAGAGATTTTGTGGAAATACAATTTTTTAAAGAAAGTAGAGAAGTTAACTCCAGAGATCATTACGGCGTTTTATAAAGAATCTCAAGGAATAGTTGGTGTCTTAGTAAGTTTGTATATGTTCGTCCAGTGGGAAGCTATTTATTCGGGAGCTGAGAAAATATCAGTAGATTTGATTCAAAACGTCGCTAAATCACATTTTGGTCCTTTAAACCCTTGGTTGGGACTAATAAAAAAGGGGCGTGAAAAGTGTTTTTCAACTCCTGAGCTTTTGTTTCCTGAGCTTTCCTACGAATCATTCTTGGCGAATAAAGAATCTTCAAAGGAGGAGGATGCTGATGAAAATGGACAGGATCCCGATGAGGGTAGCAAGGCATCTAGCCAACCTAAGACCCTTACCGCAGGTAAAGATGCTCGTAGGAAGAAAAAAACAAAGTCAGAAAAAAACTACCAAAGTTTAATTGATAGAGGGCTTATTGAGGAAAAAGAATAGAAAAAGATTACAAAAGTGGAAAATGGTTGAGAAATGGTGATTTATTTCCCCGGGTTGTTTCCAGACGAACTGTTTTACAGTGCGTGCAGTCGATATCATAAGATTGCAGGTGAAGGGACAGACCTGTCCACTTTGAGAGATATTTTCGGTGAAGAGATAAATGTCATCACTTGGGATTTGCCCGACCGATTTAATTTGTTCCTTGGAAATTTGCCTATCCAAGGATCAATAAAATTCGAACATATCGTTGAAAAACATACAATGTTCCCTTTTTATAGGCCGTTTTTGAGTAAACAGCAGGCCAGACAAGTTTTGGCGGTAATGTATGGTAAACAAACAAAAAATAAGAGAAATCGGATCATGGTTGGGGCTTGCGGATCAAATCTTCCCCTTGTGACATTTCTGCGTTGCTGTCCGAGATGTATAAAGGAGGACGAAGAAATGTATGAGGTCAGTTATTGGCATAGGAGTCACCAGGTTCATGGGGTGTTTGTTTGTCATCGACATAAAATTCCATTGTGGACAACAAGGGCACCGACATGTCATCTGTCAGGAGTCAGTATGTTTTTGACATTGGAAAAGGATTTAATAGATAAGCCATTGTTTAAGCAACGCTTAACGTCATCAGAATTTGACCATTTGGTTTGGTTTGCCGATTCTGTCGCTTGGCTTCTTGATAGTAATTTAGGCCCTATGGGAAGAGATGAATTGCGTAAAAGGTATGGGACTTTTTTGTTGAATAACGATGCCTTGATAAAAAATGGAAAAATCTGGATTAGAAAAATTCAGGAGAAAATACAGTCAGTTTTAGGGGACAAGATTTTGGCCCTAATGCGGTGTTCCCTCGAGGAAAAACGCATAAAAACATGGATTTATCGACTCTTCCACTGCCAGAGTTTTGGACCCAACCCCTTGTATCACCTCGTGTTGATGCATTCTCTGGGTCTTGAGGTGAGGGAAATTCAAAATGGTTGGGCGGATGATGGGGATATTGGGTTGTTTCAATGCGGGCCTTTTGGGGATGGGCCTTGGCCATGCTTAAATACAGCATCAGATCATTACCGAGAGAGTGTGGTGACGGAATGTCAAGTTGTTAAACGGATTAACGATGGCACACCAGTAGGAACCTTTTTCTGCGATAAATGTGGCTTTATTTATCGGAGGAGTGGGCCAGACAAATCGAATGAAGATAGGTTTAGGAAAAATCGTGTTATTTCTTATGGTGAGGTCTTCGGGAAAAGGCTTTTGGAACTATATGAATTACAAAAATTAAGTTTTCGAGAGATTGGGAGACTTTTAAAGGTTGATAAGTCCGTTGTAAGTAGGAAAATAAGGCAGGCAAAAAACCCTCAACCTATGAAGTTTGAGGATGACGGGTTCGTTGTTGAAAGGCAAAGTAGGCGTAAAGGATGGATAGAGTTTTTAAATGAAAATCCAAGTCTAAGCCGAAATGACATTTATAAGAAACATATGGGAAAAGTTTCTTGGTTTTACCGTAATGACCGAACTTGGTTTCAGCATCATTTGCCTCCTACGAAAATTACGCCTTCTTCTCATGTGGACTGGAATTCAAGAGATACAGAGTTTGAACAAAAGATCGAAGAGGCGGTAGTTCAAATTCAGGCGATGAGAAACCCTTTGGTCCGTGTTTCAGTGGGGAGAATTAGTCAAGCGCTGCATATCGGAGATATTTTATATAAGGCAGAAAACTTAGAAAAAATGCCAAAAACCAAGGAGATGTTAAGTGGTGTTGTCGAAAGTGTAGAAGAATTTCAGATGAGAAAATTACAGCTTTGAGTAAATATTTGAGAAGAAATGGAATGCTGAGTCGCACAAATTTGTTTAGCAAATCCATTATAGAGCCGAGCAGATGTAATTTGCGATGGTACAAAGATTTGATTAGAAAAAGTTGTGAACTGTATAAGTAGTTTTGCTTTTGGCTATTTTAATTGTGGACCGAAATGAGGTGGTTTTATGTTGCCTCTTTTTCCAAGACTATTTCCTGATGAACTTTTCTACAGTGCGTGTGCACGCTATCATAAGATTATAAAAAATGAGTCCATACGCATGACTTTATTTGATTTGTTTGGTCAAAATATAAAGGTCCTTGCTTGGGACTTCCCACATCGGTTAAGCGTCTTTTCTGAGCAGCTACCAAAGAAAGGCTGCCTGCCTGTCAATGATCTTGTTGAAAATAACACAATGGTGCCACTCTATCGACCGTTTCTAAAAGAGGAGACAATTAACGAGATTGTCGATGGAATGCTTAGTCAGGTTAGTTGCTGTTGGGTCAACAGAAGTAAAGTAGGGAATGTTAATAGAAAGACACCTAAACTTAAAAATTTGCGATGTTGTCCCGATTGTATGGTTGAAGATAAAAAGAAATATCACGATTGTTTTTGGCATCGAACGCATCAAGTTCATGGCGTTTTAGTTTGCCACAAGCATGGGAAAGTTTTGTGGAATACAAACGCTTTTCTTGATTTTAGACCAGGTTTCAAAGTGTTATTTCCACTTTCAGATGCTCTGTTAGGTGGTCCTGTGACTGATGTCGAAATGACTAAAGATGAAATCCATAATCTTCGATGGATAGCAAATGCAGTACATTATTTGTTAAATAATAATGTTTGTAATTGTAACAACCTTAAGCTTTGGGAAATATATAGGAATATATTATTGGAAAATATGTGGTGTAAAAAAAACGTAGTAAACTATTTGTTAGTAAAAGAGCATATAGTCCAAAAATATGGCATAAAGTTGATGCAAATACTTTTTCCATATAATGTAAACGAAGTAAGAAAAACTTGGATATATAAACTATTAAATGGCCAGCGATTGTATAAAAGTCCATTATGTCATCTTATGTTTATTCATGCCTTTAATGTTGACTTGGAAGATTTCTTTTCTGGATTAGTTGAAGCTTCACTTGTTGAAAAATACAATCACGCACCTTTTGGAAGCGGACCATGGCCATGCTTAAATGCAGTGTGTGCTCATTATAGGGAAGATGTTGTCACCGATTTTAAAGTCTATAAAAGCAAACGAAGTGGCGAAATTGTTGGACGGTTTACCTGTAACTGTGGGTTCAGTTATAGTAGGGTCGGGCCTGATAAAAAGAAAAATGACAGGTTTAAGAAAGACCGCATTTTATCATTTACAAAAGAATTGGATGATGAAATATATCGACTTATAAATGAAGAAGGCCTTTCTTTAACTTATGTTTCAAGGCGTCTTGACATCCCGATAACTTCGGTTCAGAGAAGGTTTATGGGAAAAAAACTAAATAAAGATAGTCATAGGCCATGTGAAGTTGCAAATGAAATGATAAGACTAAAAAGAAATGATTGGCTTAAGGTTATGCGCGAAAACCCATCCCTTAGTCGTACCTATTTAAGAGGAAATTTCCGAGGCCAGTTCAATTGGTTGGAGCGCTATGACAGGGATTGGTTATTTGATAATTTGCCCCCAAGGGTAAAGCCTGGACCCGATTTTGATTGGGACAAGTTAGATGAGGAAATAGCCCCAAAAATAAATGGAATTGCTAAACAAATTAAAAAGATGAGGAACCCTTTTGTAAGGGTTACTCCCACAGCCATTTTTCATATTTTAGGAAGAAGGAAATATTTGAAAAGTCCTAAGTTCCTTGTGAAAGTACCAAGGGTTAAAACAGAGTTAATCAAGGTTGTGGAAAGTACAGAAGAATTCCAGATTCGGAGATTAAAAATAGTCGCGGGCCAATTGAATAGACTGGGTAAGTTTTGTAAAAGTGACCTTATTACAAGAGCTGGAATTGTTTTAAAAAAATCTACAACGCGCGTCAATGGCGAAATCGATCGATTGATCAATTAAAAATCAAATCAACTTGTGTGGTAATTAATTATATAACTTTTCTCTATATATTTGTGAAGATAAGGTATTTACCTGATACATTCACCTGTGGAAGGTGTTGATTCATGCTATTTCAAATGTCACGGGTTTCAAAATACAAAAACTCCATCCGGTTCGGCAGACGGGGATTCTTGCAATGCACCGTGCAGGGTTATCGGGACACTGAGCTACATTCCGATAATTTTTTGTTCTGATCAAACGGGGCAACTTTTTGGTCTCGTGACCTTTTGACCGGTTATCTCATCAGGCAAAAATTAGTTCGTAGAACTGGGATTGTTTTCTGATCAATTCCACTTGGGCTTCTTCCCGCCGTCATAACTCTTGGCCAAGCCCGCAGCTATTAGCTCCTGGCCCAGATTGCTGTCATCCACATAAACGTCAGCCACAATTCGGAAATATTTCCCCCGCTGCATATTCCGCAGGACAATCCGTCTCCCCTCTCTCAGGCGCTGAACAGTGAATTGCTTCGCCTTTCGTGCAAGGGCTTTTATTGCCGGCCGGTTATCTCTCATTTCTGGAGTGTCGATGCCGTTGATTCGGATGCTGATCCGCTCGCCAGCAATCGGAGGGTACCCCGCCAAGTTGCACCGAAACGTGTCCCCATCATAAATGCTGGTGACCTCGGTCACCACTGCATCACCGTAAATTTTAGGCCCGGCCAAAACAGTGGACGCCGAAAGAAGAATGAAAAAAATAGGCAGCAAGCATCTGGGCTTCATATGCTGGACCTCCTTGCAAGAATGTAAAAAAAAGTATATTAAGTAGAATTAAACAACTCACTTAGCGAGGCTGCAGTGGGCATAAAATCAATAGTTGAGCAAAACGAAACGACCTCTGGAAAGATCTTTGACCTGTCGATTCAGGCTTTAATCATCATTTCTCTCATTTCGTTTTCTGTCGAAACCCTCCCATGGCTATCAGAAGCCTCCCAATCCATCCTTCGCGTCATTGAGGTTGGGACGGTAATAATTTTCTCGGCCGAATACATTTTGCGGATATTGATATCGGAAAAACCTTTAAGCTTTGTTTTTAGCTTTTTTGGAGTGGTTGATCTTGCAGCTATACTGCCTTTCTATATTGCCACTGGTGTCGACTTGCGGGCGATTCGAGCCGTCCGGCTTTTACGCCTAATCAGGGCTTTGAAGCTGGTTCGCTACAGCAAGGCCGTTGGGAGATTCCACAGAGCTCTAGTGATCGCCAAGGAAGAATTGATTTTGTTTTTTGGCCTCACCATAATGATTCTATATTTTGCTGCTGTGGGAATCTATTTTTTTGAACACGAAGCTCAGCCGGACGCATTTTCATCGGTCTTCCATAGCCTGTGGTGGGCGATAGCGACCTTGACAACAGTTGGCTACGGTGACGTTTATCCAGTCACGCCAGGCGGAAAGATTTTTACATTTTTTATTTTGATGGCTGGGCTTGGAGTGGTGGCCGTGCCAACGGGATTGCTGGCCTCCGCCCTCTCGAAGGCGCGAACAGAAGAGGATTCTTCTCAACAGTAGCACCATGAGCTTTGGCCGTGCATCCCGTTCCAAATGCGCGATCGAGGCGGTAGCTCCCTACCGAAAGAAAGAGGAACTTATTGGGGAAAGGGACCTGCTGGGGATGATTTAAGATTTCGGGATATAGCACTAGCTGTCCACTTAGTTGCTTTCGAGCTTAAACTTGGAGGGTATATGCACTCAGACCATCGTGAATATTGGAAGTTTACTTCCCGATCAAGGTTGGAGAAGTCGGTGAACTCGCTTCTCGGCATTATCGAAGGAATCACAATGGACAGTGTGATCAATTCTTCAGAGATTGCCTTCCTGAATATTTGGATTGACGAGCACGCTGACGTCAGAGACTGTCATCCATACAACGAACTGATCCCTGTTGTGCAAGATGCCCTGGCTGATGGCGTACTTACTCAGGACGAATATGACGATATTATCTGGTTGTGTGAACGCCTACGTTCCACCGATTACTACGATAAGGTAACAGCGGACCTTCAGAGGCTTCACGCAGTTCTTGGTGGTATTATCGCAGACGGAAAAATCACTGAAACTGAGCTTCGTGGTTTGTCCTCCTGGCTGCAGGAACACGAGCATCTAAAAACCTGTTGGCCCTATGACGAGATCGATAGTCTCATTACAGAGGTGATGAGGGACCATAAGATTAGCGAGCAAGAACATGAGATGCTTAAGAGCTTTTTCTCTGAGTTTGTTGATCTCATGGATGACAGAACAATCACAAACCCGGCCGTTTTAGAAGATACGAATGTCGTTGGTCTCTGCGCAGTATGCCCCGAAATCAAATTCCAAGGCTCCAAATTTTGTTTCACTGGGGCATCTTCTAGGTACACAAGGGCATCTTTGGCTGCAACTGTAGAGGATCTAGGCGGAAAGGTGACGTCATCGGTTACAAAGAGCATCAATTATCTGGTTATTGGTGCAGACGGGAACCCTTGTTGGGCCTATGCTTGCTATGGACGAAAGGTTGAAAAAGCGGTTGCGTTGCGAAAGTCAGGTGTGCGGGTGTTGATTGTCCATGAAAATGACTTCCACGATGCTGTTGCTGACGAGGGTTAGGTAGAGGGAGCGCTGCGCTTACTTTTCCCACGGTTACTACTGAATAGGAGTCGCAATAATCTGATTTTCAACCCCATCTGATCCCTCAAAACAATGTGGGATAATATTTTGGACACTTTTTCCCTCGTCGGGGTGAAAATGCCAGGAGTGTCTAGAAAACTCCGGGCGATTCATATCTTTGATAACAAGGAAGCTGCTCCCAAAACAGGTGCACTATCAGCGCTGTGCTATGTTCGAGTAGTTTTCAACTATGACGAGTTCTAACACATTTAACAACCATGGCCCTCGACAGGGGACACCTTACATAAATTCTTCCAATAATTACGCATGGTGTCCCCCCGAAATTCCTTAGAAACCTTAATTTTCCTCTGCCTAACCCCGTATGATATCTCCACTACGATTCGACGATTCCGATTACTACCTTGACGCCACCGGTCGCAAATTTTGGAAGATCGGCAATTGTTGCTTGCCCTTCGGCAGATCCACGTGCCTGCTCCATTTGAGCCTGAGATGTAAAATAGAGCTCGGCCATGCGATAGAAGTCTGGTCTTCTTCCGTCCGCCCCAGCTACAAATTTGGTAAGCTCGATGCGAGCCACCTCTTTAATTTTGGATACAAGTGGCAAGTGGTTGTTTTCGTAATACTTTTCGAACGCATCAAAACTCGTCGGATGGCCATATAGTACGGTGATTTTCATCATGCGGGCTTCCTCCATATGTATAATTGCTCAGCAACAGCCGGATTAGACCACCACCAGCCATTAGGGGCGAACAATCGTTCTGCACCATCGTTGGTGGCTTAGCGCGGCGAAGGGGCAAACCGCCGCGCAATGTCCGCCAGGTTATACATCCTTTTTCGATCTTCTCAATTGTCTCGGGCAATCCTCCAGCGGAAACAATAATCCCGACCGGATAGGCTCTGCACAGAGGCCACAGCGTTCTCTCTTTTATTCGTTTATGAAAATTAGTCCAATGCTCTTCTCCATAAAACCGAGCCTATCAGTGCCATGTTATTTTATGACGCATTTTACTCCTTCACCTTTTAGCCCCGGGCCAAAGCAACCGTCACAATATATGCAGGTTGCTGGCTTTGTGTCCTCGGATTTCCAGCGTTCAATCAAATTTGGTTCTCGAATAAGAGGACGACAAATGGATATATAGTCAGCCACCCCGTCGTTTATCAGGTTTTCAGCTACTTCCAGGGAACGAATTCCACCAACCAGCAAAAGAGGCACGCCAACTTTTTCTTTATAGCGAATAGCTGCCTCTTTGTAATACACCTCTTTATCTTGTGAATCTAATGCTCCAACCCTGCAACTTGAGTATGCGCCCGATGCATATATTGTCCCGCCGCTCATTTCGATGGCGTTAACCCCGGCCTTTTCCAACATTGCGCAGACCTGGAGCATCTCATCGACAACGAGTCCACCCTGTACGAAATCTTCGGAATTGATCTTCACGAGCAGCGGGAACTCTTCCCCGACCTCGTTTCTGACCGCACGCACCGCTTCCAGAATAATTCGCGCTCGATTTTCTATGCTTCCACCGTAGTTGTCTGTTCGTTTGTTGAAAAACGGTGAAAGAAATTGGCTCATCAGATAGCCATGTGCCGCATGCAGTTGCACTCCGTCATAACCGGCTTTCTTCGCCCGTCCCGCCGCCTTGGCGAAAGACTCCACGACCTGCTTGATCTCGGCCAATGTTATTTCCCGACATTCGGGAAAGTCTGCGGATTTGTTCGTGGAAGGCCCCAATACGTCGCTGCCGGTCAGGGCCGGAGGAGCGTAACAGCCGCTGTGGGCCAGTTGCAGGACGACCTTGCTCCCCGTCCCATGAATCGCGGCCGCCATTTCCGCTAGCCCGGGGAGGAATTCGTCTCCGTAAATGGCCAATTGAGAGGGGGCTGCCTTTCCTTCAGGACTCACGAAAGCCATACCCGTGACGATCAGGCCCACGCCGCCACGGGCTCGCTCCACCAGAAACTCCCTGTTCTTTGCGGTGCAGAAGCCTTTATCATCGGCGAGTCCGTCCCATGTTGCCGAGTAGACATACTTGTTTTCCAGAGTCAGTCCTTTGAGTTGCGTCTTTTCAAACGATTTCAGCATGGTCACTTCTCCTTTTGTTGTTGATATTCAGATTGAGTTTCCTTTTGCACCAAAAATTTCAAACCGCACCAATGTCGTTCTCAGCCGAAAGTCCCTTGACCTGCCGGACAGACGTTGTAGCAGCCGAAACAGAAGTACTGGTTGCCGATGAAACCGGCCTGATAGAGGTTCATATATTCCGGGCTCCGCAGCATGGCTTTCTGCGCTCCGGCGTCCGCTTCTCCGTAACGGGACCAGAAGTCGATGCTGGCCTGCATCCCGTACGGCTGGCTTTTGACGAGGCATTTCAGCAGGTCGGTCTTGCCCTCGGCATCCAGCGCGCCGGCAGGGCAGCCGCTAACGCACAGGCCGCAGTCGGTGCAGGCATTTTCCTTTGCCGGGGGATCAGAGGCTAGTTCCAGCTTCGTGAGTACGGCTGTGTAAATCACCCTGGTCCCGAAGCGGGGATGGATAACCAGGTTGTGGCGGCCGAAGGTGCCCAGTCCCGCAGCTACGGCCGCATGGCGCAGCGAGACCTCGCCCACGCCGATCTTCCCGGGGGTGTTGAAATCCATCGGATAGGAGACCGGGACGCTCATGGCAGGGCTGGCAAGCCTGCTTTCCATGTGCCGGGCCACACGGTAGTTGACGGAGCGCGAGAACTCCATCAGGTCGAGCCGGGCGCTCATCGC
>DKEW01000086.1:0-4966 GCA_002452265.1 Pelobacter sp. UBA6812
TTTGCCTGATTCGATAGCAGCCATGGTCGGGATCAATCCGGCGGCGCCAACAATGGCCGACACCACCATGTCGATGTCCTCATGGCATGCACATGCCACCAACCCCTCGACTCCGGAAAGAATCTGTGGTGCGTCAGAGCCAAGGCTTTTTTTCAGTTGTTCCGCGCCTTCAGGTGAAATGACCGCGACCATTTTGGGACGAAAGCGACGGATCTGTTCCTCCAATCGAGCCAGGTTGTTGCCGGCAGTTAGACTTACCACTTCAAACTGATCCGGAAAGGCAGCCACAATATCCAGAGTACTTACGCCAATGGAACCTGTAGAGCCAAGGATGCCAAGTTTTTTTACTGAAGCCATCGTTCCCTCTACCCCTGCAAACACAGGGCGAAATAATATGTTAAAGGAAAAGCGAACAACAAACTGTCAAGACGATCAAGAATACCCCCATGCCCGGGAATAAGCGTGCCGGAATCCTTAACACCAAAGGATCGTTTCAATAGCGATTCAAACAAATCCCCCAGTTCAGCCACAACCCCCACCACCAGACCAAGGAACAGCAGAGGCAGAAAGCCGGTCCAGGGCATGAAAGTCATATGTGCCAACCCAGCGGCCAGCATGCTTCCAACGAGACCGCCAACAGCACCCTCGATACTTTTATTTGGACTTACACTGGGATAGAGCTTTTTCTTACCCCAGAAGGTTCCGGTAAAGTAAGCGCAACTGTCATTAAGCATAACCAGGAAAAGAACCAGCAGGACCCATCGGGTACCGTGAGGCATACCGCGAAGCAGGGCTAGATGGGCCAACGGAATGGTAATATAAAGAAACCCGAAAAGCAAAAGGGCAAGCTCTCCAGCAACACTATCTATGGCTCCATGTCGTAAAAGAAACAAACATGCAAAAAAGAAAACCGAAAGAGTCAATCCGCCAACAAACACAGAATAGTGTTCAAACACTAAAGGGGTCATAAGACCAACGCCTAACACAAGTGCTGAAACCTTCTCAACTATACGGTGTTCACCAAGGGCCATGGCATAATATTCATATAAAGCCCAAGCAGCGATACCGCACGTCAGGCCATAAAACCCCCAAAAGGGAGCCCAAAGGATAAAAGCCACAAGTAGTGGCAGTGCAATGATTGCTGTTAGGATTCTGGTTTTAATAACGGACTCCTTCAGTCGTTGTCATCATCCTGGGTTTGATCGGCCGTTAAACCATAACGACGCTCCCTACGGCTAAATTCAGCAAGAGCTTCGTGCAGGTGGGCGGGGCTGAAGTCAGGCCAAAGAACCGGCGTAAAATAGATTTCCGCATAGGCCATTTGCCATAACAGGAAATTGCTGATGCGAATTTCACCACTGGTACGAATGAGATAATCAGGGTCTGGCATACCTGAGGTTTGAAGCGCGCCAGAGAAACATTCTTCATCAATGCATGCAGGGTCGAGTCGCCCGTGCATGGCTTCATCTACAAGAGTCCTCACCGCTGAGAGTATTTCATCACGGGCCCCATAGGACAGAGCCAGAGTGAGGACCATATCGTTGTTGCCGGCTGTGCGCTCCATGGTGCGAAGAAGCGTGCCCCTTACCACCTCAGGCAGTCGATCAATAGACCCTATAACATTGAGACGGATACGGTGAGCAAGAAGAGTTTCCAACTCCCTTTCCAAAAAGGTATTCAGCAAAGACATCAGGGAACCGACTTCTTCGTCAGGACGCCCCCAGTTTTCTGAGCTGAATGCATAAAGAGTCAGATATGAAATACCGAGTCGCCTGGCCTCCTCAATAATAATCTTGGCAGTCTCCACACCATGGTGGTGACCAAGGGCGCGGGGCAGACTCCGCTGTTCAGCCCACCGGCCATTACCGTCCATTATTATGGCAAGATGTCGGGGTATACGCATTTCAACACCACCCATATTCAAACAGCATCCCTATAAGAAGGTTCAGACATTAGCACAACCAATTTTTACCAGCAAGACAGGATCAGCTGTAAAATGGATAAAGAAAAGGGACGCCTATACCGACGTCCCCTCGGTTTAACTGTATGGCGCCACAACCAGACGGGAACGCTCCTATGTTAGCTACCCAGCAAACCGGTAGAAAAAAAGAGCCCCATCCCAAGGTTTAAATCACCATGATTTCTTTTTCTTTAGCTGCAACCAGTTCGTCGATTTTGACTACATAAGAATCGGTGAGATCCTGAATCTCTTTTTCCCCACGTTTCTGATCGTCCTCACTGATTTCTTTATTTTTTTCAAGTTTCTTCAGGGCGTCGTTGGCATCACGCCGGGCGCCACGCGCTGCGACCTTGGCGTCTTCACCCATTTTACGGACCAACTTCCCCATCTCCTTGCGTCTTTCCTCGGTCATCGGAGGAATAACGAGACGGATAAGTTGCCCGTCCGAGGAGGGGGTCAATCCGATATCTGCCTTGAAAATAGCTTTTTCTATCTCTGGAAGAAGTTTCTTTTCCCAAGGTTGAATCGTAATAAGACGAGATTCGGGAACAGAAAGGGTCCCAACCTGGTTAAGAGGGGTCGGGGTACCATAATAATCAACCATAACGTCATCTAGAAGAGTCGTTGAAGCCCTTCCTGTGCGCACTTTGGTCATGTCCTTTTTCAAAGCTTCTACGGCTTTATCCATACCGATGCGAGCTTTTTTGATGACATCGTTATACATGGTTCCTATTCTCCTTTGACAATAGTACCGATAGCCTCTCCAAGCACCACTTTCTGAATATTGCCCGGACGAGACAACTGAAACACCACAATAGGCAAATCGTTATCCATACACAGCGATGTCGCCGTGGCATCCATAACTTTAAGCCCCCTTTTCAGCACGTCAAGATAGGTAAGATTGTCAAACTTGACGGCACTGGGATCTTTGCAGGGATCGGCACTGTAAACGCCATCAACCTTAGTGGCCTTAAGGATAACATCAGCCCCTATTTCCATGGCACGCAGGCTGGCAGCCGTATCCGTCGTAAAATAAGGATTACCGGTTCCGCCGCCAAAAATCACCACGCGACTTTTTTCCAGATGGCGAATCGCCCGACGTCGAATATAAGGTTCAGCAACTTCTCGCATTTCAATAGCAGTTTGAACACGAGTAGCCACGCCTGCCTGTTCGAGAGCATCCTGAAGAGCCAGGCTGTTCATGATGGTAGCAAGCATCCCCATATAATCGGCACCGGCGCGGTCCATGCCACCAGCTGCAGCGGCCATACCTCTAAAGATATTTCCACCACCAATAACAACAGCGACCTGCACACCCAGACCGATTACCTCACGAATTTCGTTGGCAATACCGGAAATGACCTGAGGGTCTATACCATAGCCCTGATTGCCTGCAAGGGCCTCACCACTTAGTTTAAGAAGTATACGCTTATAAACGGGCTCTTGGTCATCCATAGTCGTTATCACTTTACTTGGTCATGGAAGCGACCTCAGCCGCAAAATCGTCAGCGCGCTTCTCAACCCCTTCGCCCAACTGAAAGCGGGCAAAACGGGACAGCTGAACATCGGCACCAATTTCCTTGGCAAGGGATTCAACTACCTTAGCAACGGTCTGGTCAGGATCGATAACATAGGCCTGTTCCAACAGACAGACATCCCCGAAATATTTATTGATCTGACCAACAATGATTTTATCAACGATATTTTCAGGTTTGCCGCTCTCAATAGCCTTGCTGCGCATGATTTCTTTTTCCTTGGCAACAATATCAGCAGGGACTTCGTCGCGGCACAAATACGCAGGATTAGCCGCAGCAATGTGCATGGCGAGGTTACGTCCCAGAGTAGCAACCCGGTCGTCATCTGCCTTGGCGGTCTTAAGTTCCACAAGTACGCCGATCTTTCCTGCACCATGGATATAGAAAGACGTAACACCCTCACCTGCTTCGTAGCAGACAAAACGACGCAAATTGATGTTTTCGCCGATTGTGGCGATCTGATGGGTCTGCTCTTCAGCAATGGTACGACCGGTATTGGGGAAGGGCAGAGCCTTAAGCGCCTCCAGATCGGCAGGCTTGGAGGAGAGAACAACATTGGCTACGCCATTTGCAAAATCCTGAAAAATGGCATTTTTGGCGACAAAGTCGGTTTCAGCATTCACCTCAACCAAAACACCACAGGAACCCTCGCTGGCCCCAACCACAAGACCTTCGGCAGCTGCACGGTCGGCTTTTTTGGCCGCCGCGGAAAGCCCTTTTTTACGGAGAATATCAACAGCTTGCTCCATGTTGCCTTCAGCTTCGCCAAGAGCCTTCTTACAGTCCATCATCCCGGCGCCCGTTTTGGTACGCAGTTCAGAAACCATCGATGCAGTGATTTTCATAAAAACTCTCCTCATTTATGCTTGGAAGCCACAATCGCAACGCGGCTTCCGTGACACATTCAGCAAAAAGGCGGTCGGTTTCCCGGACCGCCTTTTGCGAGCTAAAATTACCCTGGCCTATTAATCTTCGTTTACCGGCTCAGTCCCTTCGGCAGCAGCTTCAACAACCGGAACTTCCTCTTTGGTGTCGGTTTCTGCCTTGTCGGTCTCGGCCCGCAATGCAGCTTCACGAGCTTCAGCGCCGTCCATACAAGCATCAGCCATTTTTGCGGCAAACAGGCGAATGGCTCGGATGGCATCATCATTACCGGGAATAATATAATCGATATCATCAGGGTCGCAGTTGGTATCTACAACAGCCACAACAGGAATCCCTAATTTGCGGGCTTCTTTGACAGCGATGGTTTCTTTTTTGGGATCAATAACGAAAATAGCTCCGGGAAGCTTGGTCATCCCCTTGATTCCGCCGAGGTTCTTCTCAAGTTTTTCTCTTTCACGCTCAAGGTTGAGAGCCTCTTTTTTGGTCAACAGTTCGTACGTACCATCCTGCGACATGGTCTCGATTTTCTTGAGACGCTCAATACTCTTCTTAATAGTAGAAAAGTTGGTCAGCATGCCGCCGAGCC
>DKEW01000086.1:4972-176932 GCA_002452265.1 Pelobacter sp. UBA6812
CTTCCTGAGCCTGTTTTTTAGTACCGACGAAAAGAACCTTTTCACCGTTTTGGACAGTTTCACGAATGAACTGGTAGGCCGACTTGAAATAGCGAACGGTCTTCTGCAGGTCGATGATGTNNTAGGGCTTCATTTTGGGGTTCCAGCGTTTTGTCTGGTGACCGAAGTGCACCCCGGCCTCGAGCAATTGTTTCATACTGATTTGAGCCATGATCTTTCTCCTTAAAAAATGGTTAGCCTCCGCGCCCCTCTTCCCTTGATAGAACCTCTCCGCATACCGGTAAGGCACCTCTACCACCAGTCAGGACACGTGCGTATTGTGAACAGGTGTAAGTACCATGGAAATGCTGCTTTAGCAAGGAGAAAATCTGTAATCCCCCTGTCATGTCAAACTGAAATCACCTTAATGCTTCATCCCCATTTCACCTCCCCTCATGCTTCTACACTGTATCCGCAAAGCTTCATTTACATGACAGCATACCCCCATTGCACACCACATCTGAAACCTGTTAAGAACCCACACGAAACGCAGAAACCAAATACCTTAAAAACAGCCTTTACCGAATAGCGGAATATGCAATATTTCAGGCGGGTCCTCATGCTGCCGCAACTGTGATTGGGCCGCCGCATCACCATTGCCATTACGCTGCAAATCGCCAGAATGCCCCGAATAAAAAGGTGCGCTTCCACGAAAGGTGACGTGTTTACAAGGCGGTATAAACTGTATTACTATGCGGCCATGTCAAGCCTACGAATCTACCGTTACCTGCTACGTGAAACCCTCGTGCCCATGTTTCTTGGCCTTGCGATTTTCACTCTTGTCCTCCTCATGGGACGCATCCTGAAACTTGTCGAAATGGTGATTAATAAGGGAGTCCCTTTTATGGACATCCTTATTTTGTTCGCCTCACTGTTGCCATCACTTCTGGTTCTGACACTGCCCCTGTCATTTTTACTTGGCGTCATGGCCGGATTGGGCCGCATGTCCTCCGACCAGGAAGTCCTGGCCCTTAAAGCCAGCGGTACAAGTCTATACCAGATCACCGTGCCGGTTGCCATTTTGGGCCTCGGTGTCGGCGTCCTCACCGCCTGTCTTACCATGGTGATCAAACCCGCCAGCGACGAACTTTTCCGCAAACAACTTTTTCAAATTGCCAGTAGCCGGGCCAACATTGGAATCCAGCCCCAGATATTCAATGATGAATTTAACAATGTCGTCCTCTATGCTAATGATGTCGACGAAAGATCCGGACAAATGCACGGTGTGTTTATCTCCGATGAGCGGCCCAACTCGCTCCCCGCCATCATTCTCGCTGACAGCGGTCGCATTCTGTCCAACCAGGACACCCTGACCCTTACTTTGCATCTTAAGAACGGCACTATTCACCGTCAACGCAGCGGATCGGCCAGTGCTTTTCACATCATCGGCTTTACCCAGTACGACCTGAACCTTAATCTGGGCCAGACATCAATAGAAGCCGACCAGCCGCGCAAAAACAAAAAAACCATGTCCATAACTGAACTCTATCGATCCATCCACTCCCCGGACACGACCCTCGGCTCAAAAATGAATGAATTGATAGCCGAATTCCACTGGCGCATGGCATTGCCCCTTGCACCCATTCTTTTTGCTTTACTTGGTGTCCCATTAGGAATTCAGCCTGTGCGTTCCGGTCGCGGAAGTGGCTTTGCTGTCGGTTTACTTATTTTTCTCGCTTACTATGTATTGATGTCGATTGCCAGTACCCTGGTGGTCGAGGGGAACATGCCTGGCCTTCTCATGTGGGCACCCAACCTTATCTTCCTTATGGCAGGTTTTATGATTTTAAAGGCTGCAGCACTGGAAAAACCCCTGCCGTTAACAGATACTTTCCGGATGTGGACGGACAAACTGTTCCGTCTGTTGAGAAAATAATGACCAAGTCCCTTTTAAACCACTATGTTCTGCGAACTTTTTTCCGCCTGCTGGGTTTAGCCCTTGCAGCTTTCGTCGGCCTGTATTTGCTGGTTGAGTTTTTTGAACGTATCGATGACTTCATGGAATATCACGCTCCAATCAGCTTGTGCGTGACCTATTTTCTCAATAAAATCCCTTTCATTATTATCCAAGTTGCCCCCCTGGCTTGCCTGATGGCTGTCTTCATGACCCTTGGCGGATTTACCCGCACGGGCGAACTGACCGCCATGCATGCTGGCGGAGTTAGTCTCGCGAAAATCACAGGTCCTCTGCTGCGAATGGGTGTATATTTTGCGCTGATCCTTCTCGCAGCCAATGAATTCATTGTGCCCGCAACTGTCAAACAAGCACGCTATATTCTTTCAACGGAAGTAAGGGGGGGGCCTGCGGTTATCTACAAACAGGACAAGATCTGGCTGCGCCATAAAAAAAATATTCTGAATATCCGCCTGGCCAAGCCAAGGGAACAAGAGTTGGAAGGGATTACCCTGGTAACTTTTGACGACAATTTCCATATACGGCAACGCATAGATGCCGTGAGTGCCGTCTTTAAAGACGAGCAATGGCAAGGCCACCAAGTCGTTACCCGTACATTCAACCCAACCACCGGCAACCTACAGACAGAACAAAGCCAGAATGAAACCATTATCCCCCTACCGGTTACACCTGAAGATTTTAGAGTCCCAGGAAGTAAACGCAATGAAGACTTATCCATCAGCGAATTGAAACGTCTGGCAAAAAAGCTCCGTGGAGAAGGATATAATCCCACCCGCTTTGAGGTCGACATGCATGCCCGCATTGCTGCCCCCTTTGCCTGTCTGGTAATGATTTTTCTCGGTATCCCATTCGCAATTCGTAAAGGTCGCGGAACCAGCCTCGCCCTTGGCATCGCGGTTAGCGTGGCCATCGGCGCCGTTTACTTCATTCTGCATGCAGCACTACTCGCCTTTGGCTATTCAGGAACTTTTCCGCCATTGATTGCTGCATGGGGTGCGAATATTTTGTTTCTATTATTCGGCGCTTGGATGTTTCTTTACAGCGAAGGCTAGCGACATAAAAAAAGGCGCCCATCCGGGCGCCTTTGACGTTTCAGTTGTTTCCATTCGGATCAGTACCGATAGTGTTCCGGCTTGTATGGGCCATCTACCGGTACGCCAAGATATGCGGCCTGCTTTTCGGAAAGACTGGTAAGCTTGACACCCAACTGAGCAAGATGCAGCCTAGCGACTTTTTCATCCAATTGTTTCGGGAGTACATATACCTGATTGTCATACTGAGCAGCATTTTGCCACAATTCAATCTGCGCCAACACCTGGTTGGTAAAAGAATTGGACATGACAAAAGATGGATGGCCAGTGGCACATCCAAGATTGACCAGGCGGCCCTTTGCTAACACAGTGATCCGCTTACCATCCGGCCATTCAATCTGATCAACCTGAGGCTTGACCTCATGAACAGTCAAACTCGGGTCTTCATAGAGACCTTCAACCTGGATTTCAGAATCGAAGTGTCCGATATTGCACACAATGGCTTCGTTTTTCATGCAATCCATGTGAGCACGGGTTATAACATCCACGTTGCCGGTGGTCGTCACATAGATGTCTCCCCAACGACAGGCATCATCCATATCGACAACAGCAAAACCCTCCATGGCAGCCTGCAAAGCACAAATCGGATCGATTTCAGTAACGGACACAGTGGCGCCCATGCCTCTGAATGCCTGAGCACAGCCTTTACCCACATCGCCATAGCCCAATACCACACATTTTTTACCGGCAATCATCACATCGGTAGCCCGCTTGATGCCATCGATCAGCGACTCCCGACACCCGTAAAGATTGTCGAATTTGCTCTTGGTAACAGAGTCATTAACATTAAATGCAGGAAACAACAACTCCCCATTGCGAGCCATATGGTAAAGGCGGTGCACACCCGTGGTGGTTTCTTCACTAACGCCTGACAGACCGGCGGCCATCCGCTGCCAATATTCACCATCGACAAGCAACTGCCTGTTAAGCAGTTGATCAACAATGCTCAGTTCTTTGTTATCAGTGGAAACCGCAGGCACCGTGCCAGTACGTGCATATTCTTGTTCCCGGGCTGCACCACGGTGAATCAGCAATGTTGCATCCCCCCCATCGTCAACAATCAATTGAGGACCTTCTGGATGGGCCAGCGCCTTGAAGGTATATTCCCAATACTCTTCCAGCGACTCTCCCTTGTAGGCAAAAACCGGGATTCCGGTGGCGGCTATGGCCGCTGCCGCATGGTCCTGCGTCGAATAGATATTGCAGCTGGCCCAGCGTAACTCGGCACCCAACTCGGCCAGTGTTTCAATTAAAACCGCAGTCTGGATGGTCATATGCAATGAACCGGTAATACGGGCGCCGGCAAGTGGCTTCTTCCCCCGATACTCTTCCCTGATAGCCATCAATCCTGGCATTTCAGCTTCGGCCATGCGGATTTCGCGCCGTCCCCAGCCGGCTAAATCGATATCTTTGACGATATAATCCTCAGCAATAGTCTTAATTTCCATGTTGTTATCTCCATTTGAATTTAAAATAGTACCCCACGGGCAGACTCTTATTTTTTGACGGCGGAAACAAGAACAACATCATGCTCTGAAGGCGCCCCGGTCACGATCTGATAGGAGGTCAGTTCAAAGCCTGCAGACAACAACCAGCCCTCCAACTCGGTACGTTCGAATCCCAGCCACTGGTCGGCCATGACGTCTCTGACCCATTCATGTTCATGACGATGCAAATCGGCCAAAGTAATTCCGCCACCGGGCGACAATACACGTGCAAGCTCACAAAAGACCTGCTGAGGCGAAGCAGCATGGTGCAGAACCATGTTGAGCACCACCCACTGCACTTCATTATCAGAGACCGGTAAATGCCGCATTTCTCCTAAACGCAATTCAATACCATTGAGTCCAGAATCCAAGACCCTTTGACGGGCCTGTTCAAGCATAACGGAAGAATGGTCCACACCTACAACCATTTGAGCTCGATGGCGCAACCCTTCTAACAAATTCCCGGTCCCTACCCCAACTTCCAATGCAATCTTCAAATCAGGAACCGATTCCAGCAGAAGTTTCTGGTAATCGACGGTAGGCAAAGAGTCCCTCACAAGTTTATCCCATTGCCGGGCGTGCCTGTCAAAAAAGGCGAGGCTTTTCCAGCGCCTGTTTTCCAGAACCGCAAGTAAACGTTCTCGATCTGAAGTCGCCAGAGCATCCTGGTTCAGCCGTGACTCCACCAAGGGCCGGATGTCGGCAAAGAATTGATTACTGCCGGACAATCTATAATAGGCCCACGTACCCTGCCGTTTTACGGACAACAGACCGGCCTCTGAGAGAATTTTGAGATGTCGCGAAACGCGTGACTGTCCCATGTCAACAATAGACGTCAGTTCCTGCACGGTAAACTCTCCCCGGGCGAGAACAGCCAATAAGCGTAAGCGTGTCGGATCGGCCAAAGCCTTGAAGGTAGAAAGCATTAATCACATTTCCCTGCTAAAACATATCAAGTTTTCTTGATATAATCAAACTGGGGATTAAAATGCAAGCAAAAAAGGCGAACCCGTCATCGGGTTCGCCTTTTTTGCCACAGAGGGAATGACCAGTTACTGAAGAGACATAACTACCGTATGAACCAGTCCGGTTGCAACCTCGCTGACCTGCAACCTCAACTGAGCCGCAGAGGAGGCTTCACCAGGAAAAAACAAAAACCCATGAGCAATACTACCAGGTTGAATGCCTTGATTTATCAGTGACTTATTCGCTAAATCACGGGCAATCTGCCGGCCGGCATCATCGTCGGTTGCACCCTGTGCACCACCAACAACAGCGCCTCCGGCACCACCAACCGCGGCACCCTTGAATAAGGCGGAACCGACATTTTCACCGCTCAAAATACCAATGGCTGCACCCAGAACAGCGCCGCCCGCGGCCCCCAACATGGCCCCCTTACCACCACCTTTCGCGATACGCGCATATTCAGAACTTTTTTCGATGCGGGTATAGGCGGTCCTACTGTCGAGCAGGTTCCACAAATTTCCTTCGGTGTCGATCAAAAAGGATTGTTCCGGAACAATGGTCAGAGCAGTGCTCCCCTGATTATCGAAGACCACTTGAACGGGTAACAAACCTGCGCTCCGGATATCGAAACCGAAGGCCTCCGAAGCCTCAGCTTTATCGACATATGCCTTGGATGCCAACTGCGCTCCTGCTACACGCTGCATATTGCCGTAACTCGCTGGGGACCGAAATGGCACCTCCTGACTACGATAGGTAGTACACCCGACCAACACCAGTAACAGCGACAACCCACATGAAGCAACAGATAATGCGATTTTCATGGCTGCGCACCTTTCCAGATAACGGTTGTGGTAATATTTTACCATACAAAACCATGCAACTCACCACACGGCAATCAAAACCATCCAATAACCAATTAAATCATCCCATTATTCGGGCAACCTTGGAAAGTAAAAATCAATGGTCCGCATTCAGGACCAACGGCTTGCAAAGACCTGCCATCGAAACCACACCCATGTAAGGAGGGCCGCCGACCAAATACAAAAAGACCGTTGAAGCACCGGTGCTGCAAACCTGTCAAACCATTCTGTACATGGTAAGTTTCCATGCCCAACCGGAATACCGTTTCGAAAATGACGCCGGGTATCTACCATTAAAGCCAACTGCCAGGCATTTTCACAGACAAAGATGCCAATTTTACGCCACACCGTCAGCTTATCCTTCCACCCCAGAAGGTCGACCTTCCGGGCTATCTCTTTAAAAAACGGACCGAGAATTAGCCGATTGCACACCGAATGCTGTCTATAAAGGCCCGGCAAGGCGCCAAGCCAGGCGCCGCACCCCGCATCCTCACAAGCAAGCACAAGAGCATTCAGAACCTGACGCCGATAAAATCCTTCGTATTCAAATCGCCTGGCGGATGTACCGATCACCTCCGGCAACAGTAACCATTGACCGCAATTTTCAATGCGTTTTGCCAGGCGAACATCTTCAAGAAACGGCAGCGATTCGTCGAAGGGCCCGACCAGGTTAAAAAGTTCTCTGGACAATAAAAACCCTTGGTCGCCATGGGTGCAATAGGGTCGATGCATGTACGTTTTCCAGGCATGATGGTAAAAAACCCAGGATCGCTTGTTCGAATGCCGCATGAAGTAAAGTGGGAAATGCCCGGCTATCTTTTGGTGACCAGCCTGCCGGCAAGCCGACTTCAGGGAAGCGACCCCCATGGCCAGGGCCCTCCGATTCTCAAAGCTAGAATCTACATGAAGAAAGAGGATGATGTCGGCACGACTATGTGCTGCACCGACATTGAGCTGCTTGGCTCTACCGGGGGCCGATGCCAACAACTTGCAGGGAAAAGCACAAGAACGAATCAGTTCTTCCAATACTTGCCTACTGCCATCGCCTGAACCACCATCGCAAAGGATCAGTTCAAATTTAATCCCCTGCTGGGATTCAAGGGTGGCGAACAATAATGGAAGAGTTGAACATTCGTTAAGAATGGGGACAACTATCGACAATTCTGGGGTTAATGCTCCAGCACATGAATACATGAATCCCCCGGATATAGAAAAGGCGAACCTTGCGGTTCGCCTTTTCATTTACCCTATCAAAGCCCTGCGCGACTACGTAGCGATTCCACACGATCGGTGCGTTCCCAGGTGAACTCTGGAAGTTCGCGCCCGAAGTGTCCATAGGCCGCAGTTTTGCGGTAAATGGGTCGCAACAGATCGAGAGTCTGGATAATGGCGGCCGGCCGCATATCGAACTCCTCACGGACAATGCGTACGATTTCGTTGGAAGGCAGAACTCCGGTACCGAAAGTATTTACCATGATGGATACCGGCTCGGCGACACCTATCGCATAGGCAATCTGAACTTCACATTTGCGAGCAAGTTTGGCAGCAACAACGTTCTTTGCTACATATCGCGCCATGTAAGATGCACTACGATCGACCTTGGAAGGGTCCTTCCCGGAGAAAGCCCCACCACCATGGGAACCTTGCCCACCATACGTATCGACAATAATCTTACGCCCGGTCAATCCACAGTCGCCTTGCGGTCCACCGACCACAAACCGCCCGGTCGGATTCACATAAAACTTGGTCTCCTCGTCGAGCATATCGGCGGGAATGACCTTTTTAATAACCTCTTCAAGCAAGGCTTCCCGCAAGGTTTCATAGGCCACGTCCGGAGCATGTTGTGAAGAAACCACAACCGTATCCACCCTTACCGGTTTGTCATTAATATACTGCACGGAAACCTGCGACTTACTGTCCGGTCGCAAAAAAGTCAAAAGCCCGCTTTTACGAACTTCCGCCATGCGTTGGGTCAGGTGATGCGCATAAGTAATGGGCATCGGCATGAGGACCGAGGTTTCATCACAGGCGTAACCGAACATGAGACCCTGATCGCCGGCGCCCTGTTCCTTAAAAAGCCCCTGTCCTTCAGTAACCCCCTGCGAAATATCCGGAGATTGACGATCAATCGAGGTAAGAACTGCACAGGTTTCCCAATCGAACCCCATGGCGCTATCGTTGTAGCCGATATCCCTGATGGCTTCGCGAACCACATTAGGATAATCGATGGCGGCGTTGGTGGTAATTTCACCGGCGATAACGACCATACCGGTAGTGACCATGGTTTCACATGCTACGCGGCTCTGGGGATCCTGAGAAAGAATGGCATCGAGTACCGCATCGGAAACCTGATCTGCAACCTTATCCGGATGGCCTTCGCTTACAGATTCGGACGTGAAAAGAAAATCGGTCATGGGCATGAAAAATCCCTCCTGTTAAAAATATTTTCAAAACGATGAATTTTAAGGACCACGGTTTCAGCTGTCAAGCTTTTACTCGCCTGAGCTGCTTATGGGACGACTAAAAAGAGAAGGAAAGCGTTTATTCATTTCTTGCTCCAGACGCCTGGCAGCCTCGGGTGCCGATCCCAGATCGGAAAGTTCTTTAACCAACTGTTCAGCTTCAGGACGATAAACCTGCCTGACAATACGTTTAACCTGGGATATATACGGAGCATTCATGGACCACTCATCAAATCCAAGACCAAGCAACACCAGGGTATATAGAGGGTCTGCTGCCATTTCACCACAGATACCAACCATTACTCCAGCCTGTTTAGCCGCTTGGCAAATCATGCGCAATACCCGCAATACCGCAGGATGCAGAGGTTCATAGAGATAGGCTACATGCTCGTTGCCACGGTCAACAGCAAGGCAGTATTGGATTAAATCATTGGTGCCGACTGAAAGAAAATCTACCTCCCGGGCCAAAAGCTCGGTAACCAGCGCAGCAGCAGGCGTTTCGATCATAATACCGATTTCTATATCAGCATCGAACGCGTGGCCTTCATTCGCCAGTTCTAATTTCACCTCGTCAAGCAGGGCTTTGCAGCTTTTGATTTCTGCTACACCGGTAATCATGGGGAACAGCAGACGGGCTTTGCCATATACGGAGGCCCTGAGAACCGAACGCAGTTGAACCTTGAACAAGTTCTTTTCTTTCAGGGAAAACCGTATGGCGCGCAGTCCCATGGCCGGGTTCGCCTCATCGGAAAGATCGATCCCCGATACCAACTTGTCGCCACCGACATCAAGAGTACGAATAGTCACCGGATGCGGTGCCATCCTCTCAATAATCTCACGGTAAGCGGTGACCTGTTCTTCCTCTGTAGGAACACTTTTTCTCTGCATGTAAAGAAATTCGGTACGAAACAGCCCCACGCCCTGTGCGCCTTCACGTAAGGCGATCGGTACTTCTTCCGCTATTTCGATATTGCTGCGAAGAACAATATGGTGGCCATCAAGGGTGACCGCTTCAAGTCCCCGAAAGGATGTCAGTTCTTCCGTCTGGTATTCGTAAAATTGTTTTTTCTGCAGATAGTCCCTGAACGTATCCAAAGAAGGATTGAGGACCACGGTACCGGTATTGCCATCAATGATGACAGGCATTCCTTCGCGCACCTGAGAGGTGATAGACTCGAGGCCCACCACGGCAGGAATCCCCAGAGAACGTGCAAGAATGGTCGTATGGGAGGTTCGGCCGCCAAGATCGGTAACAAAACCTATAATGCGCGACTTATCGATCTGCATGGTATCGGCAGGCGACAGATCGTGCGCCACCACAACCGACTTGCGTTCGATATCCGCCAAAGACTGCTGGGTAACTCCGATCAGGTTACGCAGGATACGATCACCAACCGAATCGATATCGGAGCGGCGTTCTCTTAAATATTCATCGTCAATAGCGTCAAAAACCGAGCGGAATCGCGTGAGGGTCCGCATAAGAGCACCCTCGGCATTAATTTTCTCACGTCTGATGGTTGCTACGGTTTCTTCTACCAGCATCGGATCTTGCAGTATCAGAAGATGAGTATCGATAATGTGCAGATGGTCGGCAATGTGAGGATCCGCAACACGCTTTTTTACATCCTCCAGTTGTTCCTTGGAGCGGCCTAGAGCATCCCTAAACAGACGAACTTCGTCTTCCAGTTCATGGGGTTCAAGTGTCCGTTCCACGGCAGACATACGCCTTCGGTCAACTACATATGCAGATCCGATCGCAATACCAGGCGATGCGCCTATGCCTACGAGAAAAACGTCCTGAATCATGCTACAGCTCTCCGAACCCGTTTTTAATCAACTGCCCCAGAGCCTCCATGGCAACAGCAGCATCCCGCCCTGAAATCTGAACTTCAATTTCAGACCCCTGTGCTGCAGCCAGCATCAAGATCCCCATAATACTTTTGCCACTAACCTCTTCACCATCCTTTGATACGATGACTTCAGATTCAAATTTACTGGCAGTCTGCACAAATAGCGCCGCAGCCCTGGCGTGTAAACCAAGCTTATTGATAATGGTAAAAATTTGCTTTTCCATCAAAATCTCAGACTGGTGCATATGTGCAATCCGATCCATAACAAAATAACCAAACCGATTAACATCACAAGGGACGACAAGCCTCTGCGTAAAAAATTCCCTGCAATCACGACACCAGGCACCGAGAGCCATCCCCACATGGTCGACTGATGGAGATTCTCGATGCCGGAAAACGCAACCCAAGCGGAAAAACCTCCCAGCACTACTACCAAAATGAACCGCAAACGATATGCCAAATCCGACAAACGCCAACGTTGCAGATTATCGACTATTTTGTAATCCCTTTGATAGCCCAACATAAAACCATAAAATCGCAAACCGATAGATGGCACATTGTAGAGCACTAAAAACACTGGCACAGCCCACCAATACCCGGCAAAAGCAAGCCATACCCCAGTAATCGCAGCAAGTGGGCGTAAAGTAGCCCAAAAGAAACTATCACCCATGGCAGCACATGGACCGGCAAGAGCTGACTTGAATTCCTCGACCTCCATAACCAGATCCGCCCCACAACTCTTTTTTTCTTCAAGACGAAGACTAGCGCCAATAATGGGAAAAGCGAGAACGGGATTGGAATTAAAATAAGCCAGGTTTCGCCTGCATACGTTCTGCAATTCCTGACCTTGATACATTCGACGTAAAGCTGGCAACACGGCAAATAAAAAGCCGAGATTTTGCATACGCCCAAAACTCCAGCTGGCCTGCAAAACTAAAGCGCGTAGCGCTACAACCCACAGGGTTCTATTGGATAGCTTTTGCTGATCACTCATAACTTATCCAAAAATCTGAAGCAGACCATATACAACCAAAAATGAACTGCTATAAACCCAGATAGAGGGGCGAAAGTTTACGGTGCAGAGACATGCGGACACTCCAATAAGGGGCACCGCCAACCGTAACCATGGAAACATGGCGACCAGATCACTCGACAACAAGGGTACAAGCAGTCGTAAACTCACTAAACCGCCAAGCAAAATCACACTGAAGGTCGCAATCGACGCAAGACCAAAGTGACATGCCCCCTGTAAATGCAGCCATGTCAAGCAACTGTACCTCCCCTGTTCGATAGCATGGTCCGCGCGCATCCACAGCCTGCTATTCAGTCGCCTGGCAACTCGGTCGAAAAACTCTCCAACCTTGCCAAAGGGCAAAGTAACCAGCAGGCAAAGGATGGAAAAGGCCGCCAGGGGGATGGGAGCACCTGGATATTGTGTAATGGCAAGACATGTACAGCCAATGGCAACCTGAGTATCATCAGGAGGGACCGACGCACCTACGGGTATACGCCCCAACCACAGCAGTTCGAGTAATGCTCCGATTAGCAATCCCGTTGCTGCATCCCCCAATAAACATCCAGTCATTGGAGCGGCCACAATCGGACGGGAAATCATCAGCTGAAATACGGCCGTTCGATCAAGACCAGCTATTAACGATGCAGTAAACGCCATCAAGTAGGGATAATCAGGCATATTGGAAGGCTTTACTTGTTATTTATCATGCTGCGCCATTCGCGTTGTCGATCCGACGGGACGCACTGCAGGTTAATCTCAACGCCCCTGTTCTCAAGCTCTGTCAGGCTATTAATATCAGCATGATCGAGCGTGACAGTGCACCCTAGCTGATGCACGCCTTCTGGACGGTGAAGATTACCAAGATTAAGCTGAGAAAAGTGCAATCCCATGACATAGGCTTGCAACGCATCATCGGGAGAGGCGAACAACACCATAACTCGCCGAGTACTGTTATCCGGAGCCAGCACAAACCTAGCAGAATTTTCCACACTCTCGATTATGACCTGAATGCCACGAGGCACGGCTGCTACCATCAGCCTCTTGCGCATATCCGCATCGGCAAGATCATTGTTGGCGACTACAATGCAATCAGCCTTGGTTGTAGGGATCCAGGCCTCTAGAACCTGTCCGTGAATCAACCGATTATCTACACGCGCAAGTACGATGCTCATAAGACACAATCAGCCAGTGGCTATTTTGCAAGAATTTCGCTGGCCAGCAAAATACTCTGCTGACCGTAATCTCTTAGTAGAAGCGCAAGTTCGTTCAACGAACGGCCGTTTCGCTCTTGGGAAGCCCTGAGCAACATGGGCAGGTTAACCCCACTTAGAACGTCGACAATTCCTTGTTCAAGAAAGGAAAATCCGATATTGGAAGGGGTACCGCCAAACATATCGGTCATTATCAGAACCCCTTCTCCATCGTGTCCAGCACTATCAATGGCGCGTTGGAAACGCTGCCGAATCTCGTCCGGCCCATCTCCACGCAAGATTTCCACAATGGACACAGAGGGCAGCGGACCAAGAATCATCTCCGCGGTTCTAACGAGCTCCCCAGCCAATCCGCAGTGTGTAGCAATAACTAACCCAATCACCCATTACTCCTTGGCCACATCACGGTGCAACCCCTCGACCATCAAGTTATCACCTTGAATCGCGTGACGAAGGTATTCAGCAATGGCCACACTGCGGTGTCTTCCGCCAGTACATCCAATCGAGATGGTAAGATTACTTTTGCCCTCTTTATGATAACAAGGCAACAAGTAATCCAGCAGCGGCTTAAAACGATCTAGAAATTCCCGACATGCCTCCTGGCCCAAAACAAAATCGCGCACGCTAGGAGAAAGTCCGGTTTGAGGTCTCAGTTCTGGGACAAAGTGAGGATTGGGAATAAAGCGGACATCCATGACAAGGTCCGAACCGGGGGGAATGCCGTAACGATAACCAAATGATTGGACGAGAACAGCAAGAGGTATCCCCTTACTCTCCCCACCGACCATGTGAACAACTTTGGCCCGAAGTTGATGGGGAGTAAGCCATGATGAATCAATGATCTCCGTAGAAAGGTCCATAATTCCGGCGAGCAATCTACGTTCTTTGCGGATCGATTCTGTGACACCCTCTTTTTGAGACAAAGGATGGCGACGGCGTGTTTCAGAATAACGACGAATAAGAACATCGTCAGCCGCGTCAAAAAAGTAAATATCTACCAAATGCCCGGCAGAGCGTACCTGATCTAGTGTTTCCCGATAACCTTCAAGATAGGACTTATTACGGACATCGGCAACAACGGCAACATTGGACTCACCCTCCTCTGAACAAGAATGCAATTTCAGAAACTCAGGCAGCAATGTCAACGGAAGGTTATCGACAACAAAGAAACCTTCATCTTCCAAGGCTCTGGCGGCGGTGGTTTTCCCGGACCCGGACAGACCGGTAATAATAATCAACCGAACGCGTTTCATCATTCTCCAAGTTCGCCGGGATTCGGCGAATCTTCAATAATAATATAGCGTCTACAGAAAAAAGGGTACCAAGCGAGACCCGACTTCATCGACAGGCCGCCAGGATACCCTTTTAAAGAAATAGTTGCGGCATACGGTTAGCCGCCAAGTCATGAAAAGAGATCAGTTTAAAATAGCTGCTCCAAAACCGAGTTCAAAGTCTTTCTTCCTCTTCACCGATAATACGGTAAAGATCATCCCTGGAGTTTGCCCCTAACAGTCTTTGGCGAACCGCAGGACTTTTTAACAATTTGGAAATACGCGCAAGGGTCTTGAGATGAATACCGACGGATTCTTCCGGCGCAAGTAATAAAAAGAAAAGCTGCGCAGGTTTTCCATCCAGAGAATCGAAATCAACCCCCTTGCTGCTGCGACCAAATGAAAGCAGTAACTGGTCGATGGTACGAAGCTTTCCATGGGGAATGGCAACCCCTTCACCTATGCCGGTACTTCCCAAGCGTTCGCGCTCCTGAAGTACACGGACGACTTCTGCACGGTCCAGTTCCTTACCAACCTTGATCGCAGCTCCAGCAAGTTCTTCGAGAACGGCATCTTTTTCAACCGCCTCCAGATTTGCCACGATAGCGGCAGGATTGAGCAGATCGACGATTTTCATAGTTTAAACAAAAGAACCACATCCAACTTTTTACCCGTGCATTGGACTGGTCTTTTCCTCCTCAAAATTGCATTAAAACCTGAAACGGCTTATTTCACTTCCGGCACGATAAGACCATAGTTTCCGTCTTTCCGGCGATAAACAACGCTGATTTCATTGCTTGAGGCATCAGAAAAAACCAGAAAGGTTTTATTCAAAAGGTCCATTTGCATAACAGCTTCTTCAACAGACAGCGGTTTAACAGAGAAACTCTGACTTCGCACGACAATCGGTTCAGGAGCACCTTCATCGATACTTTCAGCAGCGTAGATAGTTTTTTCTACCTGACGAGTCTGTTCAGACGAAGGCTTATGCCTTTTAATTTTTTCTTTATACCGCTTAAGCTGGCGTTCAAGCTTGTCCACCATACCATCAATAGCGGCATACATATCATTGGTCTCGTCAGACCCTTTAATGGTTATACCTTTAGCGACCAGCGTTACTTCGGCACAATGCCGAATTTTCTTTTCAACCGAAAGGACAGCTTGTGCGTCAATCGGTTCATCAATATATTTTTTAACCCGCGAAATTTTTTCTTCAAGATAGGTGCGAAGCGCTTCACTAACATCCATGTGTCTAAATGTCACGGCAATCTGCATACGTGTAATCCTCCTGATGAACGGGTTAAGTAGAGAGTCAAGACATTCCGCCTACAGGTCTCTATTACAATTATACCCTGTGATTGAGGGATCGCTTAAAATAAGCGCTTGCGCTCGGTAGATGAACGTATATTAAGCATTTCCCGATATTTTGTAACAGTACGGCGGGCGATATCTATCCCTTCCTGACGAAGGATATCGACTATTTTCTGATCAGAATAAGGCTTTTTAGGGTTTTCCTCGGCGACAATATCCCTGATTTTACTTTTAACACTCTCGGAAGCTATCGAGTCGCCAACTGTTGTACTTATACCGCTGTTGAAAAAATACTTCAACTCAAAGAGTCCTCGAGGAGTCTGCACATACTTGTTTGTTGTAACGCGACTGACCGTTGATTCATGCATTTCTATATCTTCGGCCACATCGCGCAACACCAGGGGTTTGAGATACTCTATTCCCTTTTCAAAAAAGTCCCGCTGAAACTTGACAATACTTTTGGTGACACGAAATATGGTACGCTGCCGTTGGTGAATACTCTTGATTAACCAGATGGCCCCGCGTAGTTTTTCCTGAATATATTCTCCCGCCTTTTCATCAACTTTTTGCCCACCTGACAGAGCATTACGATAAAAAGAGTTGATGCGCAAACTAGGCAAGCCCTCGTCGTTAAGAACCACAACGTACTCATCGCCAACCTTGTGGACAAAAATATCTGGAGTAATATATTGAATCTCTTCCTGACTATAAGCCCTTCCGGGACGAGGATCCAGCCCTGAAATGACCCGTGCGGCACCAAGCACGTCATCCAATGGCAACCCAAGAGTTCTTGCAATCGATTGAAATTTGCGATTTTCAAGTTCATCGATATGATCACGCAGCATGGTACCCACCAGGGAGTCTCCCATACCAAGGACCTCAGCCTGCTTCAGTAAACAGTCCCTAAGATTATGGGTCGCAACTCCCGCGGGATCGAAGTCCCGAACCACGCTCAAAGCCCTTTCGGTAGCTTCGAAACTCACCCCTGCTGCTTGAGAGATTTCTTCGATGGTGGCCTTAAGATAACCGTCCTCATCAATGTTGCCAATGATTTCCGAAGCAGCAGCACGTTCCTCATCCGGGATACGAATCAGATTGAGTTGCCATACAAGATGGTCGGCAAGGGAGGTTTTTTTGGTCAGAAGACTTTCGAAACTTGGACGTTCTTCTTCAGCTTCATAGGTATCGACAGTCGCGCCGCTGGCGTTATACCCATCAAGATAGTTCTGCCAATCCGCCTGATTGAATTCCTCAATATTTCCCTGGAATTCCTGAACCTCTTCGGAAGACGCTGAGGGTTCTGGGATTTCGGAAATCTCAGCAACTTCAGCAGCAAGTTCCTTATCTTCGGCAATATCGGCACCTTCCTCCAGAACAGGATTCTCCTCCAGTTCCTGGCGTACAACTTCCTCCAACTCAATACGCGATAGTTGTAGCAGTTTAATGGCCTGCTGCAACTGAGGAGTCATAACAAGTTGCTGACTTAGTTTGAGCTGTTGCCGAATTTCTAATGCCATGGTGCCCCAATCTTTTGCTTCAAATGCATGGAAGGAAACGTGCCTGCATCAAAATTATTACAAACGGAACTGTTCACCCAAATACGTTGCCCTTACTTCAGGGCAGGAGGCAATTTGTTCCGGATCTCCACAGGCTAAAATCTGTCCATCGGCCAGAATATAGGCTTTATCGCACACTCCAAGGGTTTCACGTACGTTATGATCGGAAACGAGAACGCCGATACCTCTATCGCGCAAACGACGGATGACATTCTGTATATCATGCACAGCCAAGGGATCTATGCCGGCAAAAGGCTCATCCAGAAGAATGAATCCCGGATCGATGACCAGAGCGCGAGCAATCTCCAACCGGCGACGTTCACCTCCGGAAAGTGCGTAACCAGGCGAACGAGCTACATGCTGCAAGCGAAATTCTTCAATCAAATCATGTGCACGTTCTTTTAATTGCCCGGAAGCGCCTTTAACCGTTTCAAGAATAGCGAGAAGATTTTCTTCTACTGTGAGTTTACGAAAAACCGACGCCTCTTGTGGAAGATAGGATATGCCTAAACGAGCCCGCTGGTACATGGGCATTCCGGTTAGGTCCTGCTGGTCCAGCAGCACTTTGCCCCGGTCTGGACGAATCAACCCCACTACCATATAAAAGGAAGTGGTTTTCCCGGCACCATTCGGTCCGAGCAGACCAACAACCTCTCCGGAACGAACTTCGAGATCGACACCGCGCACCACACTGCGTCCGCGATAACTTTTCCAAAGATCTCTAGCTACCAGTCTACGGCCCAACGGCATTCTCCCTGGGAGTCAGAATCGCCTTAACGCGCGAACCGGCTTTGCTTTTGACAATACTGCGATCTTCATTAAGGAAAAATGCTATTTCATCACCTTCTACAGAGTTTTTTCCCTGTTGAACGCGCGGTGAATCGGTCAGGACAATGGTCTCTTTACCAACTTCATAGACCCCGCGACCACCAGTTGCAATTCGATCATCCTTTGTTATCGTCACATCACCGATGGCCTCAACTCTGGAGACTTGATTATTCTTCCCCTGATAGAACACAACCAGTTTCGAAGCCTTGATGGTCAAACCTGCCTGCTTGGCAACCACATTGCCAAGAAAAACCACCTGACGCAGCCCTCCATCAGACTCAAGCCGGTTAGAAGTGATTTCGAGTGGCTGCCCCTTTTCAAGGACCCCGGTGGCTTCAGACCAAGCAAGCCCTGGCAACACCAGCAGGCTCAGTAGCAGCATAAGAATAAAAGTGCGGTTAAAAGCCATGGTATTAATTTCCTATCCCGTGCATAAATAGCACCCTGACTTGTGAATTCAACGTCAGGCGGCGATCTTTCAGCTCGTATCGCATGCCATGCGCGAAAAGGTCGATACTGTCTTTTTTTACCCTTACAGCTTGATGTGTAGTAATTTGGTCGGTTTCGGAAGAATAAGCCAATTGCTCAGTATAAAGCGTGTACCCTTCAGTGGTCTTTGCAACCACATTACCTTGAGCTTCAATTTCGCCTGTTTCCGACAACCACACTCCTTGATCAGCGGTAAGGACCATCTGCTCCTGGCCCTGTTTATCGAAAAACTCAAGCCGCATATCCTGAACAGCGCTTTTGCCCTGCCCCGCTTCATAAGCTCCGGATTTGGCGGTCAAGGTCCAGCGACGTACGCCTTCGCTGGTTTCGGTATACTGAATATCCTGTAAGGAAAGATCGGCATTTGCAGGAAGAGAATCAACAACGGTCTCGGGAGCAGGTTCGGTACGCCGATCCCACAACCGATATCCGAGGCCGAAAACAACCGCCAACATAGCAATAAACAATAAATTTCGGATAGTTACCTTATGAATCATAAGTGACGTCAGTATAGCATCATCGCCAAAGGGAGTAAAGAAGGTTCCGTAAACAATTGGCACGAGTTTTGATTCACGGCATATTCCCTTTGACAAAATAGCGGTCCGTAACAGCACTCCAACCACCGGTCTGCTTAAGCAGAATTTCGCATACCTCTCGCACGGCTCCGCGTCCGCCGCAGCGGTATGTCACATAATGAACGTGCTCTTTCACTTCGTCGACCGCATCGGCTACCGTGGCGGAATATCCAACCCGCAATAAAATAGGGAGATCAACCAGATCATCCCCCATATATGCGACCTCATCATCCTTAAAACCGCGTTCCCGAAGAATTTCCTCATAGGGAACGATTTTATCTTTGGCACCCTGATAGAGAATTTCAATCCCTAGTTCATCTGCACGTCGCTGAACGATAGAAGAATTGCGACCCGTAATAATACCCACCTGAATACCGGCACGTTGAAGCAGCTTCAGACCATGGCCGTCCTTAACATCAAAGCTTTTGACTTCTCCACCATTTGCATCGTAATGAATGCGGCCATCAGTCATGATCCCATCCACATCCAGCAACAACAGACGTATCTTCGACAGCGCCAATTCCATCAGACCACCCCGGCTTTCAGTAAATCATGTAGGTGGATAATGCCCACCGGCACAGTACTGTCATCACTGTCAAACACAAACAGTGAGGTAATGGAGAATTCTTCCATTTTCTGCACAGCTTTGGCGGCGAGATTGCCTCGCAAAATCCGTTTGGGATTGCTGCACATGACCTCACCTAATGACAAGTTCAAGACATCACAGCCTCTTCCCATTGTGCGTCGTAAATCGCCATCCGTAAAGACTCCGACAAGGTCCCCGCTATCGTTTAAAACCCCTGTAATGCCAAGTTTTTTACTGGTAATTTCAAACAAGGCCTCTTTCAGTGGGGTATTTACCGCGGCCAGGGGAATATCATTTCCCGTGTGCATCAGGTCTTCCACCTTCAACAAAAGTTTTTTGCCCAATGCACCCCCGGGATGAAACAATGCAAAATCTTCCTCCCTGAAACCGCGCCGCTCCAAGAGAGCCACAGCTAAAGCGTCACCCATTGCCAGAGTGGCGGTGGTGCTGGCGGTAGGAGCCAGACCAAGGGGACAGGCCTCTTCACGAACGGCAACATTGAGAAACACGTCAGCAGCTCGTGCCAAAGCACTCTTCTCTTGACCAGCCATCCCAATCAGGGGCAACCCCATCCGCTTTATAACCGGAAGAATGCGTACAATTTCTTCGGTATTGCCGGAATTGGACACGGCAATCACGACATCGCCCTTCATGAGCATGCCGAGGTCACCATGAATTCCTTCGGCCGGATGCAGAAAGAATGTCGGCGTACCGGTGGATGACATGGTAGCGGCAATTTTCTGGCAAATCAGTCCGGACTTACCCATACCTGTAATCACTACCCGTCCCTGGCAGGACAAAATAAGTTCAACAGCAGCGATAAAATGATCGTCCAGTCGCTGCGAAAGAGCAACGATGGCCTCGGCTTCAATTTGAAGAACCTTTCTGGCCGTATCCAACATATCCGTCACGATTTGGTGTTTCCTTTAATAATGGCGTCAATCGCCAGTAATTCCTGAAGCACGGTCTTTACTTCAGCAAGAGGCAAAGAATTGGCCCCATCGCACAAGGCATGATCAGGATCAGGATGCACTTCCCAAAACAGGCCGTCGATACCCACGGCAACCGCGGCACGCGAAAGCGCTGCAACAAACTGCCGCTGCCCGCCCGAGGAGGTACCGGCACCACCCGGCAACTGAACAGCATGGGTGGCATCAAAGATAACAGGGCATCCCATCTCGCGCATGATGGCGAGGGCACGCATATCCACAACCAGGTTGTTATACCCAAAGGATGTTCCGCGTTCCGTCAGGAGGATACGATCATTACCTGTTGAAGAAATTTTTGCAACGGCGTTAGCCATATCCCAGGGAGCAAGGAATTGCCCTTTTTTTATATTGACTACTTTGCCACTGCGCCCTGCAGCCAGCAGCAGATCGGTCTGACGACACAAAAACGCGGGGATCTGCAGAATATCCAAAACCCTGGCCGCAGGCTCAACCTGACTCACATCGTGAATATCAGATACTACAGGCAAGCCTGTCTGCTGTCGGACCTTGTCGAGAATACGTAATCCCTCATCAAGCCCTGGACCACGATAGGCCGAAACCGATGTCCTGTTGGCCTTGTCAAAGGAGGCCTTAAAAACAACCTGAATCCCTAGCTCGTTTTTTAATTGCAACAAGTGCCGTGCGATATGAAGAGTATGATCCTCCCCCTCCATGACGCATGGCCCGGCAATCAGTACAAACGGCCGGCCCCCACCAAAAGTGACATCGGCTACGTTCAACGCACCAGGCATATCAAGCCTCACCATGCTGCTTCAAACTGGCTCCGACAAAAGACTCGAACAGCGGGTGTGGATCCATGGGTTTCGAACGAAACTCGGGATGAAACTGACAACCCAAAAACCAGGGATGGTCTTCAATTTCTACAATTTCCATGAGGTCAGCATCGTTATAGATACCAGAGATGACAAGGCCGCCCTTTTCCAGCTGTTCGCGGTAGACATTATTGAACTCATAGCGATGCCGATGACGCTCAAGCACATCTTCCTTACCATAGATACGCCGTGCGAGAGTCCCATCTACCAATTGGCAGGGGTAGGCACCCAGGCGCATCGTACCACCTTTGCGGGTTACTTTTTTCTGATGTTCCATGATGTGGATGACCGGGTTGACAGCATCTTCCTTGAATTCGGAAGAGAAGCAGTCCTCGATGCCACAGACATTGCGCGCGAATTCAACCACGGCCATCTGCATACCGAGACAGATCCCGAAAAATGGGATTTTATTCTCTCTGGCAAAGCGTATCGCAGCAATCTTTCCTTCGCTTCCGCGATGGCCAAAACCACCTGGTACCAAAATCCCGTCCACGCCTTTAAATGTGTCTCCGATACCATGTCGCTCCAGAGCCTCAGAATCGACATAAACCAGGTTCACACGACAATTGTTGGCGATACCGCCGTGAGTAAGAGCCTCAGACAAAGACTTGTAGCTCTCCGTAAGTTCCACGTATTTACCGACAATAGCGATCGTGGTTTCCGCCTCGGGTTGCTGAAAACGCTTTACAATGCGTTCCCATTCCGTAAGGTCGGGTGCCTTGGTCCAGATATTCAGATAGTCGATGATCCTCTCATCAAGCCCTTCTTCGTGATAGGCGATGGGCACTTCATAAATACACTTGACGTCGCGGGCTGTGACAACAGCTTCTTCATCGACATTGCAAAACAGTGCAATTTTAGCCTTCATATCCCGCGGGATGTCCCGATCACAACGACACAACAGGATATTCGGCTGGATGCCGATCTCACGCAGTTCCTTGACGCTGTGCTGCGTCGGCTTGGTCTTCAACTCACCGGCCGTCGGGATATAAGGAACCAGCGTCAGGTGAACATACAATACATTCTCACGTCCGCGCTCGACCCGGAACTGCCGGATAGCCTCGAGAAACGGTAAGGATTCAATATCGCCGACGGTACCACCGACTTCAACAATGGCAATATCGACATCTTTGGAATTAGCCAAAATCTTCGATTTGATCTCGTTGGTAATATGCGGAATGACCTGCACCGTACCGCCAAGATAGTCACCACGCCGCTCTTTTCGAATGACGGAGTCATAAACCTGCCCGGTGGTAAAATTGGATTTCTGACTCAATCGGGCAGAGGTGAAGCGCTCGTAATGCCCAAGATCCAGATCCGTTTCAGCACCATCATCGGTGACGAATACTTCACCATGCTGAAAAGGGCTCATGGTACCGGGATCGACATTAATGTATGGATCCATTTTCTGCATGGACACCCGAAGCCCTCGGGCTTCCATCAAGGCTCCAATAGAAGCGGCAGCAAGACCTTTTCCAAGGGAAGAGACAACTCCGCCGGTGATGAACAAAAATTTGGTTTTCATGAACAAAGCCTCCATCCGGACGGTCGCTAACGCACCACCCTCAAGGATCAAAACGAAAATTCGAATTCTACACGGAAAATTCAGAGATTTAAAGCATCAAAATCCTGCTTGGTCATTCAATGTGCCTGCAGGTAAGCTTCAACCCTGGCCAGATCTTCAGGAGTGTCCACACCGAGACTGACCAGATCGGTCTCCACTACCCGTATGTCATAACCATGCTCCAGAGCACGAAGCTGCTCCAGCTTTTCCAGATTTTCCAGCGGTGTTACCGGCAATTGGGCAAACTTCAGAAGAAAATCCCTCCGGTATACATAGAGGCCGATATGGCGAAACAACCCCAAAGACCCAGGTGACACATTGGGATCGTCAACATTCACATCCCGGGGATAGGGAATCGATGCACGGGAAAAATAAAGCGCAAATCCCAGCCTGTCAGTGGCAACTTTGACAACGTTGGGGTCATGATACTCCTGCCAGGACAATAGCGGAGTCTTGAGAGTTCCCATGGGAATACGGGAATCTTCGGATAAAGGAGCGACCGCCATCTCTATCATGCGTGGATCGATAAGCGGCTCATCCCCCTGAACATTGACCACCAACTCAGTATCGAGCCTGGCAGTTACTTCAGCGAGACGATCGGTACCGGTAGCATGATCCGCCCTGGTCATCTGAACTTCGCCACCAAAACTTAAAACTTCCTCTACAATGCGTTGATCGTCGGTAGCAACCACCACCCGGTCGATACAGGATGCTTGTGCAGTACGTTCATAAACGCGCTGGATCATTGTTTTGCCCAGTATAGAGGCAAGAGGCTTTCCCGGAAAACGCGAAGATGCATAGCGGGCAGGAATAACCGCGGTAATCGACATGGCCGGATATCGTCCTTTCAAGGTAAAAATTCGTCCGTAGGGTAAGAAAACGGGCGGAGCTTGTCAAGAACGGTGCTGGCACGTACAGAGAAAAAAACAAAATAATGCCCCCCTTCCTCGCCATCTTCGGTCACACTATCAAAAACTTCCACCCTAAAAACAGCAGATTGATTCATTAGCAACATATAACTGTTTGTTTTTTCACGAATTTATCTGTCATTGACGACAATATTTATGTTAAATAGGTTCGGATTAGAAAACTTCCTACATCTTGCTTATGAAATAACAATGAACATATCTACTGTCATCGGCTACCTCAAATCACAGGCAAAAGTGCCTTTGAAATATAAAAGAGCCCCCCATCAGGCTATAGCAATGCGCAAGGTCGGACTATTCCTGCATGCCCTGCCATTCTTGCTGACCGTGCCGCTTTTCCCTCTAATCTGCCTGCTACCAGAGGTTTCCGTAGCACTGGCTTCCGATACCTTTCAGAGTGCGAGTAAAGATGAGTCCACACCTGTCGCGACCCTGCTTCCTGCTGTCATGGTGCACGCGCAACGCGAACCACTGACGAATGCGTCGCATATTATCGATCGCAAGACTATCGACGGCGTCCCTATGGGCAACGGCAGCATCAACGAAATCCTTTCCATTTTGCCCGACGTTCAATTCAGCGAACAGTCCAACCTGTCGACCCAGGGTGGGGAAATTCTGCCTTCCGCGATTTCCATCTCAGGGGGCAGAGGCTTTGAAAACAACTTCCTCATCGATGGCCTGAGCAACAACAGCCTGCTTGACCCCGATGCAGACAATCCTCATTCTTACACCGAGGTACCCGGGCATGCCCAAGAAATCTTTCTTGATTCTTCACTGGTTGAACAGATTACTGTCTATGACAGCAATGTTCCCGCCAGTTATGGCGATTTTAAANNTTTACCCGCCAGTTATGGCGATTTTAAAGGTGGCGTCGTACATGCCACAACCATTGATCCGAGCCATCAGTTAACAGGCAACCTGTTCTATCGCACCACCTGCGATGCCTGGACAGAATTTCACATAGCATCATCCGAAAAGGATCGATTTGTTAACTCGGAGGATGAAAACCGGCAACCGGAGTTTGAAAAACATCATGCGGGATTCGATATGCATGTGCCGATTTCCTCCCGGTTGCGCCTGCTCGGTTCTTATCGCTTACTGCTTTCGACCATCCCGTTACAGAATCTTGGCGAAACCCATAACCAGCAACGTCGGCAGGAAACCGTCCTGATGAAACTGGCTTACGAACCTGCCCCTCAGTCAGAATTTAATCTCTCTTGGACATACAGCCCATACGAAGGAAAATATTTTCAAAAACTGTTTAAAAACAGCGACTTCACTATTCTTGGTGGCGCATATACCCTGAACGCCGACTACCGTAGCACGCTATTCTTTGCTGATTTGCACGTGCAAGCCGGCTACACAAAAAGTGAAAACTCCCGCGAGGGTCCGGCGGTCATGATTCAAACCCAGAATTTGGATGGCAGCTGGGATAGAGAAGGATTCGTCGGCGAACTTGAAAAAACCCAGCAACGTTTTCAATGGAAGACTGACTTGGCCATCCATCAAATCATCACAGGGCCGATCTCCCACGATATTAACCTTGGACTCGATTTTCAGCATATTGAAGGTAGTTCCCAACGCAAAAATACCAGCTACCTGTATACCTATTTTTCCAGCGGCGTTGCCAGACGTAACGTTTACGATAAATATCAGGTCGAGGCCAAACTTCGGCAATACAGCATCTACTCAGAGGATATTCTTCATTACAAACGTCTGGAACTGCGCCCTGGATTGCGTTTATCCTACGATGACTTCATGGGGAACCTGAATCTGGCACCACGTCTTGCCACTGCTTTTGATATCTTCGGTGAAGGCAACACCGTAATTATCGGCGGAATTAACCGCTATTATGCGAATACCTTACTGACATACAAATTGCGACAGGGTTCACCAGGGAGCTTCATTGAACAATGGTCCGACCTAGACGGATGGACGCTATGGAAAAGCAGCACGACGGGCTACAACTATTCATCACTGAGAACTCCCTATGCGGATGAATATGTTATAGGCCTTGAACAGAAACTGCTTGGCGGCAAAGCTTCGCTCAAATACGTTATGCGTACCGGTAGGGACGAATTTGCCAAGACCTATGGCGAAAAACAGTCTGATGGCATTAGATATTCCAGCTTAAATAACAATGGCCGCAGCCGCCATGAAAGTTACCGTTTAACCTGGGAGCGCCAATGGCGCAACCATTACCTGAACATCAACGGCACCTACCAGAAAACCGACTCCAGCAATGAATCGTATGATGACTTACTTAACGACGACGAGCTTGATGAGGAGGTCTGGTACAACGGTCAAGCCATTCCAAAGGCCGAATTGCCAAGGGAAGATTTTAATCGTCCGTGGCTCTTCAACGTGCTCTACATTGGGCAACTGCCGTATAGCATGACTTTCAGCAGCCAGCTAAAATACCGTAGCGGCTATCAGGTATTACAGAAATCAGGGAAGACTCATGCAGATCTGGGTATACCAATCTATGAAAAAACCAAACTCGGTGGCGCAGCAGTCATCAATTGCAAAATCGATTGGCGTACCCGGACATGGACTAGGCAGGAGCTTATGTTAAGCTTGGAGATCCTCAATTTATTGGATAAAAAATCCTCAACTGGTGAAGAAGATCAATATGAACTAGGCCGTCAGTTCTGGCTTGGCGCGAAATACCTCTTTTAATTTCAGCGAATACTCCCTAAAATCCGCTATCCGGAATCACCTGACATAGAAGCAGGCGAATAATCCCGGGATTTTACCTCACTTCTTTCCTTGAAGAAGCACTTGTCTTCATATCTAAGCCAAGCCTATATTTTTATTGGGAAATATTATTTTGAAACGACAACATGTGGCAGTACAAGGTTTTTTTGCCCATCAGACAGCGATAGCGAATAATATCCCGACTTAGCCAGCGGAGGGATATAAACATCCAGGCGTTCAGGACCATGCTGCTTAACCCTGGGCACTTTAAAAGGTAACGGCATAGCGACAACCCCACCCAAATTTGTCGATGCAAACAGTTCGTCACCAATCACCACCATACCTTTGGCTTTAACATTCACCCCTAAAACTCCTATCATCTGCAATCTATCGGGATCCTGACAATCTATCATTTGCATCCCGGTAAGAAGGTTTGCTACATACACCTGTTTTCCGGACACCACCAAAGCAATGGCATTGCCCAAAGTACTGATCGAACCGACCAAACGAGGCGATTGGGCTTGAGTTAAATTATAAACCTGAATCCCAGCACGGCCATTGGCAACGTACAGCTGCTCCCCGGCAACTGTCAGCGATGTGGAGCAATCAAAAGGCAGAAGATAATCCGGCACCTCAACTTTACCGACGAGCACCGGTTTTTCCGGATGTTGAATATCTACGATAAATGTACCTTCAGTACCGCAAGCCAGGTAGGCATAGTCGTTTCTAACAGCAATATCAAAAAGAGGTTTTGGTGCCGAAAGCGTACTCAATAGTTTCATTCTTCCATGAGGTTCGGCCGCAATGATATGCAGATCCCCCTGAAAGCTTCCCACGTAGAGTTTTTCCTGACTATAAGCCACCCTTTTCAGAGCACCTTTTGGACGAATCGTATCTGCAATATGTCCCCTGTCCTTGCCTAACACAACAGCGTGTAAACCACCCAAACCATCAGCGACAAATACCCGACCGTCTCCAACTTCGACATCAATGGCCTTGCCTGGGGTATCAACGGCATAAGCCAAACTAAGGCTTCCAGGGGTATTGGTAAGGACTTGCAAACCGGATCGACCGCCCGCCACGAGGATCCGGTCATCGATGGCAGCAAGACCCTGGGCGAGACCAGGAGGATTCAATGCCTTGAGCTTGGCCAACCGCGTGAGACATTTCATGCCTATAATCTGCAACCCTCTTTTACCATCTGCTACCATCACATACTGATTGAAAGCTGACAAACCCCAAGCGATCCCGGGAGTGCTGATGATTCCGAGAAGACGCAAGTTTTTTCTCCATCAGGCGCAAAAATCTGCACACCTCCCTGATCAGCAGCTACCCACAAGTTTCCATCAATCCATTTGGCGCTACGCGCACTACCCAAGGTCGCTACACTGGCCACATGTCTCGGGGTGGGGGGGGTTGCTACAGAAATTATCTGAATACCGCCTGTACGATCGGCAACATAAGCCTTTTGCCGAAAAACTGTAACACTGTCGGCATCTCCCGGCGTGTCAACGGTCGCAACCAGCCGCGGCACTCCTTTTCCACCACAATAAACAACCTGCATGCCGGCCTTACCATCGGCAACATATAAATACTCGCCATCCTTCCATAGACCGGAGGCCACACCGCTGGTTTCTACCGTGTCGACGATATGAGGTTTTTGGCTTAGATCAATTATATGGACACCCTTATTTCCATCGGCCACATAGGCAACAGTACGCTCGACCAATATATCGCGAGCCGTACCTGGCGTATCTATAGAGGCAATAATTTGGGGATGTGCAGGATCGTGAATCGAAACAACCTGAATACCGCCATGTTCAGCAGCAATGTAAAGGCGATCTCCTTGCACAGCTAAGCCCCAAGCGCGGCCGGGAATAGGCAATGATCCGATAATTGCAGGTCGCGCAACATCGGTCAAATCAACAATTTGAAGCCCACGTACCATATCTAAAATAAAGCCTAGACCATCTCGAACGAGGACACTTTTTGCAAACCCCCAACTCGGCATATTGCCAACAATACAAAAACGATTACCGATATCTAAATTTAAATAAGCCTGGATGTCTTTTGGGAAATATTTACCTTTCAGCGTCAACAAAAACCCATCATTGGCATTGTGGGCATTCGAAGTGACAGAACGTACGGTAAAATCCTTTTGAACAGGCGGCGATTTAAAAATGCTTAACAACAAAAACGCCACCAATATCAAATAAGACAATGCGCAAAAGCCCACTACCAGGGGCAGTCTTTTAGTCTTTAGATACATGACAAACCAATGCGGCATCAAAATTATCAGAACCCATATCGCTGGATTTCGGGGTCGGGCACTTTACCCATTTATCAATAAGACGATATAACTGGTTATGTTTAAAAGGCTTGGCCAGATAATCATCCATGCCTACTTGCTGACAAAGATCATTAACTTCGCCCTGAGAATGCGCAGTCATTGCTATCACAGGAGTATTGATGCCAGCCTTACGCAACTGGGTAACGGCTTCATATCCATCCATAATTGGCATCTGGCAATCCATAAGAATCAAATCAAATGCGTTTGACGAGGCCAGATCTACAGCCTGTTGACCATTTTCAGCAGGAACGACATCGCAATTGCGGCTTTTAAGGCTTATGGCCAGCATCCGGCGCGTAGTAGGATTATCTTCCGCTACCAAAATCCTGGTCACAGGGGACAAGTCTCCGCCGGCTGTTTGATCATTTTTTTCGGGACAGATTACGGCAGGCTGAGAATCGTTTTGCGTACCCATTACCTCAAGAACAACAGATAATAGCCGCGAGGGTCTTACCGGTTTGTCCAATACATGCTTTATCGCGCCGACATTTTGCATCCCTGGAAGAGGTCCCAGGGATGCCATCATTACCCAGCGACAGCCCCATAAATACGATTCTTGCTGCTTTTGTTGAAGTAAAACACTTGAAACCAAAATGCCATCTTCCACTAAAACAAGCTTATATTTAGCATCGTCTGGAGACTCTAGAGACAGTTTTTCACAAGCATCTTCCGCAGTAGCAACAGTCTCGACAAGCAGGTTCATAGCACCGATCTGTTCGGCAAGCATGTCCTGAACACCACTATGGGAAGCGACGATGAGAACTCTTGTCCCTTGCCGGGAGCGCGGTAACATTCCGTCAGGCCAACGATTATCCTCATGTTTATTCATGCGGACAGTACAGGTAAAAACAGCCCCTTCGTTGACCGCGCTTTCCAGATGGATATGTCCCCCCATAAGTTCCAGCAATTGCTTAACGATGGCCAGCCCCAGGCCCGTCCCACCATAATGACGTGTTGTCGAATTATCAGCCTGGGAAAAAGATTCAAAAATGACACTTTGAGCGACTGGGTCAATCCCTATGCCGCTATCTTTGACCTCCATGAAAATGAGTGCGCTGGAACAACTCTCGTCCCGGCAACCAATGCGGACGACAACTTGCCCTTTAGGCGTAAACTTTATGGCATTACCTACCAGGTTAAAAACAATCTGCCGGATACGCGCCGGATCGCCTATCAAAGAAATGGGCGTTCCAGGATCAATGCGAAAAATCAACTCCACATCTTTATTCTGAGTACTTTTAGCCAACAGGGTCACAGGTTCCTCGACAACCTCTATCAGGTTAAAAGGAATTTTCTCCAACCCCAGATGCCCGGCTTCGATTTTGGAAAAATCCAGAATATCATTAAGCACTTTGAGCAGCGAATCCCCGGAACTGAGTATCATATGTGCCAGTTCCGTTTGTTCATTACTCAATGGAGTTTTCAGCAAGAGCTCTGCAACGCCAATAACCCCGATCATAGGAGTGCGGATCTCATGGCTCATATTGGCGACAAAACGCGATTTTGCAAGGCTTGCAGACTCGGCGGCTAGCCGTGCTTGCGCAAGCTGGTCAACAGTCTGATGAAGTTCATCATTGGTTTCAAGTAACTCCTGCGTCCGCATTGATACTTGTTCTTCAAGATGGTACCGATACCGCTCCAGTTGTTCGTCACGGCATGAAAGCTGTTCAAGCATGTTATTGAAACCATCAAACAGAACACCCACCTCATCGGAGGCAATTTTAGTAACGCGCAAGGAAAAATCATCGTTGTCAGTCACCTGACGCATTTTATCGGCAAGATACAAAATAGGAGACGAAATCAAATATTGCAAATGTCCCGCCACGAAATATCCAAATAGGCATGACACGGCCAATACGGCCGCCACACTGATAGCAAAAGACCGTAACCATGAGTAAAAGGCGTTGAGATCCGATTGAATATACACCATGCCGATGGTTTTTCCGGCGTGGTGCACCGGAACAATAATTGAAAGGGAATCGGGGCCAAAAAAGTGATTGCGACGCCCAGTTTCCAACACCTGAGCCAACTGCTGATAAGTAGTGAGATCAACCGTCGCACTCCATTGCCCTGATGCCGCATTTCTTTCGTCGGGGCGCCGAAATCGCGAGATAACCTGGTTATCCGAATCGAAGAGATAGGCGTTTTGAATATGTGGTTCGGAAAGCAACGACGACATGATCTGCTCGCCGACCTGCCTACTGTGAAGTGTTATAGCAACGGAGCTATTGGCAGCCAGAATTTCGGCCAGGGAATAGGTGTGACTTACCATCTTACGTCGAAAAGAGGAAATTTCGACGGTCATGAACGCTCCTGCAGCAAGCACAAGAACCACTGCGCAGGTCAACATGATAATGCCGGTCAGTTTTTTCTTAAGCGTGGCGTGCCGAAATCCTAACATCCGCTTACAACCTCTTCAGACCGTAGGAGAAGGAAGGGCCTGACCGGGACTAAAAAGGTTCAAGATTTTAGGGCTTAAATAAAACCACCTGAACCTGTCAACAGATCTGATATAGAGCGGGAACTCAAATCCAGCATCCAAAAATCAAGAGATTTTCAGGCGCGTGAAATAGTAACAAATTGCTCATTTAAAGCAAAGACTATAATCTTCTAAAATGGTTATCCATATATGCCAACGGCCCCGAAAACTGAAATCGTCTCGGGGCCGTCGACAATGCTATAACAAAGTCATGATCTCAATCAGCATCTTCGGTACGCACAAAAATTTCTCGCGCCAATTGCTCGTCAACAGCAAACTCAGAATTCCCAACATGAAAAATATAAGAGGGAAAACGACGATTGAGTCGGATATGATTGCCTGGCAATACACCAAGGGACATAAGCTTTTGCATGGTCCTGGTATCACTGGTGCTCAAATAAGCAATTTCTCCTGCATCACCTACCTTCATTTCAGTAAGCGGCACAACACCGGTAACGGCTGAACTGCGTGCCGCACGGCAGCAGTCGCCAGGCGGAATCGGCCGACCGTGGGGGCAGGTCGTGGGATGATTCAATAGTGTGCAGATACGGGTATCGACCCCTTCATTGAGCAGATGCTCAAATTCGCAAGCCTTGGCGTTGGCATTGCTACCCTTAAGATCAAGAATGTCCATCATCAATCGCTCTGCCAGACGGTGCCGACGAACAACTTTTTCACCGGCGCTTCGTCCCTCAGAGCGCAGATAAACTCGCTCGCCTTTAAGCTCAATCAAAGCCTGACGTTCCAACGCCAATAAAGCCGGATCATTAGCATCTATATCCAAAGCCTCAAAAGAAGCTGAATTATCCCCTTCTTCGACGACTGCTATCCAAACGGCTTCGAGAATATCTTCGGCTCGTTCCGAGTGTTCCATTATTCATTCTCCTTGGACTTGTCGTCCTTTTTCCATCGACGCAACAGACCGGGAACCACAGGGTTCTCATACCCACACCAGGGGCAATGGATTTTACGACACCCCCCCAGACATGCTCCGCAAGGTTTTTGCCGCAACTCTTGGGACTCTGGAAGAGTCCGGCCACAGAAACCGCATTTCACATGAGCCACCCTGTAAAACCGAGTACGATATTAAGACACCATCCGACACCGAAGGCCAGTAGCGTGACCATCAAAAAAATCCCCAAAGAAACCTTCCAGCCACGCTCTTTTTTCATCATGAGAAATTGAGCGATACAAGGCACAAACAGGGTCATGGTCACAGCGGCAACGGTTAATTGCCGGGGAGACAGTAAGCCTTGCGCATGCATGTCATAAAGGCCTGCGGCGCCGAAATCACGCCGGAAAAAACCGAAAATAAATGCCGCCGTGGCTTTGGCGGGAAGCCCCAATGCGGTAATAGGAGGAGCCATGACCCGAACAAGACCATCGAGTGCACCCGTCATTTTACCTGCCCAAAGCAGCACCGACGCAAAAATGAAAAGAGGAAATATCTCCAGAAAATACCATTGCATGCGGCTGACGGTTTTGATTATTACATTGCGTGCCTGGGGCAAACGCATGGGAGGGAGTTCCATGTAGAACATGGGCCGTTCACCAGGCAAAAGACGGGCCGACAAAAGACCGACGGCAAGAAAAACCAGGGTTACGCACAAGATCCATACCGGCAAGGCCCCCGGCACGCCGGATAACAACCCCATGATGACCCCGAGTTGGGCACTGCAGGGCACAGCAAGAGCCAGCAGCAGAGTCACGATAATTCGTTCACGTACTGTTTCGAGGGTACGAGTAACCATCGTGGCCATGGTATCGCACCCGAAGCCCAACACCATGGGGATCACCGCTCGCCCATTGAGTCCTATTTTCTTAAAAACACGGTCAACCAGCATGGCCAATCGCGGGAAATAGCCGACATCCTCCATGATGGAAAACGCCAGAAAAAAAGTTCCTACGATGGGCAGCACCAGAGCCACGGCATAACGCACACCCAAGGTAAAGACACCGTATTCCCCGACGAGCAATTCTTGTAACCAGTTCCAGGGAGTCAACCTATGTACCAGACCGATCACCCAGGGATTGAGAAATTTTTCAAACAATCCCCCCTCAAGCAGATCAACCAGAGTACCGGCACCAAACTTGCCGACAAAAATATAGATTCCAAAGTACAGTACGGTTATCAACAAGGGAAACCCGGTCCAGGGATTAATGGTCCATGACGCAAGTTTCTCAAAAACGGTCGGCTTGCGATCCGTCTGCTGATGAATAACTTCCTCGAGAATTGCGCGACATATCCGCTTGCGCTCAAGGCTGATGCGAAGATTAAGATCCATGCGCCGCTCGAAAACCTTATCGCTGACCGCTTGTTCAACGGCCTGCAGGTTGCCATTTTCAGCCTCGGCTACCAATCGCCAGGCATCTTCATCTTTTTGCAGCAAAAGCAAGGCAATGGATCGAGGCACCAGCGTGTAGTCACCACTCAAATGCTGTGAAACATCGGCAATATCCCTTTCCAGTTCTCGAGAATATCCGAATACAGCCTTGACCTCAGGATTATATGCGGCGATAGCCTGACGTAATTCAGGCAGGCCACGCTTTCGCGCCATAGCACCACCTATCACCGGGATGCCCAGTTTTTCCTGCAACAGGGGGATATCGATACGCATCCCCTTGCGTTCAGCCTCATCAAGAATATTGATCAGCAGCACCACAGGCAGACCGGCCTCCACCAGCTGCAAGGTCATGGGCAACATGCGCTCAAGATTACGCGCATCAATCACGTGAATAACAGCATGCGCTCTTTCCTGCAGAAGGATTTCCCGAGCAACCCGTTCTTCTTCGGTGATGGGCAACAGGGAATACATCCCGGGCGTATCAAGCACCTGGTAAGAAACGCCTTCGATCTCACAGTGGCCACGAGAAACCTCGACCGAGGTCCCCGGATAGTTCGATACAACGGTATAGGCCCCCGTCAGGGCGTTAAAAAGGACACTCTTGCCGACATTGGGGTTGCCAACCAGAACGATCTTGCGATCGACCGCAGAAACTTCGTTTTGAACTGCCATGACTGAAACTTCCGGTATAGATTGCTGATAAGAATTAAAGAAACATCCGCTGTCGCATGGATATTATGATTAAGAGGAGGAACATTTGGAGCAGCGACCGTAAATTTCTAATCGGTGATCACGTATAATAAATTCGTGTTCTTCAGCCACTTGTTTCTGCAATTCTTCAATGCGAGCGTCTTCAAATTCAATGATGTTGCCGCATTCAGTGCAAATCAAGTGATCATGATGCTGTCCCCGGTCAGAAGCTTCGTAAAGGGTCTGTCCGGCGCCAAAATCGCGTTCTTTGGCCAAACCGCATTCGGCCAGAAGTTTAAGCGTCCGATATACGGTGGCGTATCCGATATGAGGATGTTTTTTGCGAACCTTCAGATAAAGGTCCTCAGTAGACAAATGGGCTCCAGCACGAAGAAACTCATCTAAAATAACCTCGCGTTGGCGCGTAAGCTTCAACCCCTGCTGGGTGATATATTTGCGGAATATTTCGCGTTTTTCGACCATGCCCCCTCCAGTGAAATTGATTATCAAATTATCAGAGTTCACCAACGGGTGTCAAGCAGGAACCCTGCCTATCACCCTTCGAGCGGTAGCCACTGATATAAGTAACCTGTCAGGACACTTAACCAGTTGAAAAACAGCATAACCCCTACGATCATGAGCATAACGCCAGTGGCCAATTCGGCCAACCGGATATACTTGCGAAAACGCTTAAAAAACCCAAGAAAACAATGAAACAGCAGACCGGAGATCAAAAATGGCAGTCCCAGGCCAGCCGAATAGGTTGCCAGCAATATCCCACCCCGGGCGGATCCTCCTGAAGACCCGGCCGCCATGGTCAACACCGCCCCGAGAATCGGCCCGGTACAAGGGGTCCAACCGGCTGAAAAAACCAGTCCCACGAGAAACGAACCGATATATCCAGCCGGTTTATCGTGGATGTGCAAACGCTTCTCACCCAACAGAATTCCAAAATGAAACAGTCCGGTCAAATGTACCCCGAACAGAAAAATCAAAATGCCCCCGACTTTTTGAATCCACCATAAACCTTCACTGAAAAACTGGAAAAGACTACCGGCTACAACCCCCATGGCGGTATACACCAGTGAAAAGCCGGCAATAAACAAAAGACAATGCAAAGCCACTTGCAAACGGATGCGCCCGCCAGGGTGGGCCTCCTGCAACTGCTGAAAACTCAAACCGGTTATGTAGGTAATAAACGATGGAATCAGCGGTAGTACGCAAGGTGAAACAAAGGATGCCAGACCAGCTGTGAAGGCTATCCATAGGGTGATTTCTTCTCCAAGCATTAACGTCTCTCCTCCAATGCGTTGCCGGTCAGGGACCGAAGTGCTTCGACAACATCCGGAGCATTCCAGTCGCGCAATCCGATATGTCGGTCCGATAACCGTCCTTGCCGATCAATAATAAACGTTGTAGGATATTGCCTGACCTGATACAGGGCATGAATATCCCCGGATTCATCGATAACAACTGGAAAATCCAGGTTTTCCTTTACCATGAAAGCTTTGACCCGTGCAGCAGATTCACCACCGTTAATACCAAGAACCACAATCTCGTGGCGTGCCAGACGACGATTCAGAGCATTGAGAGACGGCAGTTCCGATCGGCATGCCGGGCACCAGGTCGCCCAGAACGTCATGACCACCACCTTGCCGCGTAAACTCTTCAGAGAAAAATCCCCTCCTTCAAGATCCCGCAATGTGAAGTCCGGCGCCGGAGCCCCGATTTCTATCACGCCATCCGATGCACTTTTATCTCTGCGCCCCGCACTTAAGGCCATACTGCAACAAAAAAGAACCATGCCAAGGGTCAAAACGGGCATAACGGTTTTTTTCCACATATGGGACTCCTTTTCCGGGGAACAAAAACTATCGTATCATCATACTCCTCGCAAGGTATCAACCGTGACCTAAAAGTCAAGGCGACTCAACATCCGGCAACTCAGGGCACCTTGTCCCGCAGCAACCGAAAATCAGCTAAAAATTCAGCAACCTTGACATTGCCACTGTCCGTAAGATCGACACGGATAGAGAACCGGCGTTCATCAACCTGCTCCAGTACAGCTGTGGCCGTTACCCTGCCCTGACGAACCGGCGCAAGAAACCGCATACTCAGATCGCGTGTGGCGAAAGGGGTCGATGCGGGCAGCCGGGTTTTAACAGCGATGGCAGCCGCCGTATCCGCCAAAGCTGTCAAGGCGCCTCCATGCATAAAACCACCGCCCTGGCTCAGTTTCACCAGAAAGGGCATGGTCAAAACGGCTCGTCCGTCGATGGCTTCGACAATGCTCATGCCCAACAGCTGTTCAAAAGGCGCCAGGTCTATCCAGCCGTCCATGACAAACTGATCTGTCCCATAAAGCCGTGGGGTTTCGCCACTTACCAGCAATTTTCCCATATGTAACCCCTGTATTACATGCAAAAAAAGACCATTGCCAACACCTGTCCGACGGAGTATGGTCGCAGTGTACCAGCGGGAGAATTGTTATGCAGCCATTTTTTACGACACTGAATATCGTTCTGCCTGTATTTGCTGTCATGGCGCTCGGAACTACGTTACGCCGCACGGGGCTTATTGACCAGAACTTTATAAGGCAAACCAACCGATTGCTTTATTATGCATTTTTGCCGCTTTTACTGTTTTATAAGATCAGCACTGCCGACTTCGCGTCCAGTTTCAACCTTAGACTTACCCTTGGGATGATCGCCACCTTGAGCGCCGGGGCTGTCATCTGCTACTCATCGGGCTACCTTCTCGGCTACCTCCCGGAGGACCGCGGGACATTCAGCCAGGGTGGCTTCCGTGGCAATCTGGCCTATGTAGGACTACCCATCGTATTGAGTGCCTATGGTGATGCCGGTTTTACAAGGGCCGGACTTCTCATGGGTTGTCTGGTACCGATCATTAATCTATGGTCCATTGTTGTACACCTTATTCCTCAGCGTCACCGACATCCGACTTTTCATTGGCAACTGGTTCGTGACCAATTGCTATACAACCCCCTCATTCTCGGTGCAATGGCGGGTATCCTGTGGAACCTGACCGGCCTACCCATGCCCGGCATGGCCGGAAACACCCTGCACATGGTTACCGTGGCTACTCTTCCACTGGCGCTGGTTACAATCGGTGGAGCTTTTTCCCTGCAGCAGTTACAGGGGGATTTAAAAAAAGCCGGACTCGCCTCGCTATTCAAGCTGGCCATCTTTCCCCTGCTGAATCTGCTGATCATTTCCCAACTGGGCATCCGTGGCATGGATCTCGGTATTGCTGTGCTGCTGGCGGGCACCCCGACAGCTACCGCCAGTTATATTCTGGCGCATGAGCTCAACGGCAATCCCCGTCTGGCCAGTTCCATCATCATTCTTTCTACCCTGTTTTCTGCTGTCAGTTTCACTGGCCTGCTTACATTATTGGGCCTGATGGGAGTGCTGCCTAGTTAACACCAGTTTTGTTATGCAGGAACAAACCACACACTTTCCTCTTCAAAAAAAAGCGCCGAACCCTGAAGGTTCGGCGCTTTTTTTGGGGTTATTTTATCTTTACTCGAGGATCAACAGCAATTCACCCTGCTCCACCTGAATACCTTCCTTGACCAGAATTTCAGCCACAACTCCGTCTTTTTCAGCCTTGACGTTGGTCTCCATTTTCATCGCTTCGGTGGACAACAGCACATCTCCAGCCTTAACCACGTCTCCGATATTCACCAAAATCCGGAACACCTTGCCCGGCATAGGCGCCCCGATATGATGAAGGTTATCGGGATCGGCCTTACGATGTTTGATCTGATCAGACGCAACGGACAAATCAGGAACCATAATCTGGCGAGGTTCCCCATTCAGTTCAAAATAAATATCCCGGTGCCCGTCATCCTGCACTCGACCGATGGCATTAAGCTGGACCAGCAGGGTTTTACCCGGCTCCATCTCGATACCGGTTTCATCACCGAGATCGAGACCGTAAAAGAACACGGGGGTCGAAAGTACAGACGTATCAAGATATTCTTCCCGATGAGAATCAAATTCCTCGAAAACGCCAGGATACATAACCGCAGACATCACGTCACGCTCTGAGACAGGGTGACCGAGCTTACTCTCAAGCTCCTGACGTTTAGCGTCAAAGTCAACCGGCTCAAGAAATTCACCTGGACGGCAGGTAAGCGGTTCTTCGCCTTTGAGAATGATCTCCTGCAGCTTCTTGGGAAAACCACCATGCGGCTGGCCAATCATCCCCTTGAAGAAATCCACCACTCCCTGGGGAAAGGTAAATTCATGTCCGCGTTCATAGACATCCTCTGGCTGGAGATTGTTTTGCACCATAAATATCGCCATGTCGCCGACAATTTTGGACGAAGGGGTAACCTTGATAATATCGCCAAACATGTCATTAACCTTGCGATACATTTCCTTGCACTCTTCCCAGCGGTCGCCAAGACCAAAACCCTCTACCTGGGGCTTATAATTGGAGTACTGACCACCGGGGATCTCGTGATGGTATACCTGTGCGGTGCCGCTACGCAGTTCCGACTCAAAAGGTGCATAGTAAGTGCGTACGGTCTCCCAGTAATTGGCCAATTTCTGCAGTCCTGCCTCATCCAGTTGAGGATCGCGATCATGCCCGTTCAAGGCGGCCAGCAAGGCGTTCATATTCGGTTGCGCAGTAAGGCCGGAGACAGACGAAAAAGCCGTATCGACAATGTCGACTCCCGCCTGGGCTGCCAGCAGCAGCGTAGCGCCACCGTTACTGGAGGTATCATGGGTATGCAGATGGATGGGAATCCCGACTTCCTGTTTCAGGGCCTTCACCAGTTTTTCGGCAGCCAGCGGTTTGAGCAGTCCTGCCATATCTTTAATGGCAAGGATATGGGCACCCATGTTTTCCAGTTCCTTAGCCATATTCACATAGTACGAAAGCGGGTACTTGTCACGCTTGGGGTCCAGAATATCACCGGTATAGCAAATGGCCGCCTCACATACGCCGCCCGACTTGCGCACCGCATCCATGGCCACCTGCATTCCTTTGGTCCAGTTCAAGGAATCGAAGACGCGAAACACGTCGATGCCGCTGGCCGCAGCCTTGGCAACAAATTCACGCACGACGTTATCGGGATAGTTGCAATAGCCAACTGCGTTGGAAGCCCGCAGCAACATCTGAAACAGAACGTTGGGGATCTTCTCACGCAAACGATCGAGACGTTCCCAAGGATCCTCGCGCAGAAAACGCATCGCCACGTCAAAGGATGCCCCACCCCACATTTCCAGCGAAAAAAGCCCGCTGCCGAGATGACTGGTGGCAGGCGCGATCTTTACCAGATCATGGGTTCTGAAACGGGTAGCCATCAACGACTGGTGCGCATCACGCATGGTGGTATCGGAAATCAACAACTGCTTCTGATCCAGCACCCACTTGGATAGGCCCTCAGGGCCTTTTTCGAGCAGGATATCGCGAGATCCTTTGGGCCGCGGCACATCATAGTGGATCTCAGGAATAGACGGTTCACGCAAATCTTTGTAACGAAGCGGTTTCTTAATGCCGGGATAACCATTAACTACCACATGCCCGATATAGGCAAGCAGTTTGTTTGCTCTGTCGCGTTTTACCGGAATCTGGAACAGTTCCGGATGCATATCGATAAAAGAGGTATCGCAGGATCCGGCTAAAAAGGTCGGATGATTGATAACATTATCCAGGAAACCGATGTTGCACTTGACGCCACGCAGGCGAAACTCCTCCAGAGCGCGAACGGTAGTCCGCGCCGCCTCGCGCAGGGTCAAACCCCAGCCACTAATCTTAACCAGCAACGAATCGTAATGAGGAGAGATCCGCGCACCAGGGAAAGCACTACCGGCGTCAAGCCGCACACCAAAACCGCCAGGGCTGCGGTAAGCGGTAATGGTGCCGAAATCCGGCGAAAAGTTACGGGTCGGATCTTCCGTGGTAACACGCGCCTGAATGGCAAATCCGTTGAGCTGGATATCTTTCTGACTACGAATGCCGATCTCCGGGTCGTCCATGCGATAGCCTTCGGCTACGCGGATCTGTGCACGCACAAGATTTCGCCCAGTCACCATTTCGGTCACGGTATGTTCGACCTGAATTCGGGTATTTACTTCAATAAAGTAGAAGTTACCTTCGGCGTCCATGAGGAATTCAACCGTACCGGCATTGAGGTAACCGACATGATTGGCGATACGCAGGGCGTGGTCGCACAACTCCTGACGCTTGGCAGCACTGAGATTAGGTGATGGCGCGATCTCAATGACCTTTTGATGACGACGCTGGATGGAACAGTCGCGATCGTAAAAGTGCACAATGTTACCATACTTATCCCCAAGGATCTGAACCTCGACGTGCTTCGGATTCTCGATGAATTTTTCGAGAAAAACCGCCGCGTTGCCAAAGCAAGCCTTAGCTTCCGAAGCTGCAGAGCGCAACCCTTCCAGCAATTCCTGTCGGTTGCGGGCAATACGCATGCCACGCCCCCCACCGCCGGCGGCGGCTTTAACCATAATGGGATAGCCACACTTGGCAGCGAACAACAAGGCTTCTTCTTCGCTGGTCACTGGCTTATCGGTTCCCGGCACGACCGGAACGCCAGCCGCCAAGGCTACCTTACGAGCAGCAATCTTGTCACCTAACTGACGCTGGATCTCGGCACCGGGGCCGATCAGGGCGATACCGGCACGTTCACAGGCTTCAGCAAATTCAGGATTTTCCGAAAGGAAACCGTAACCGGGATGGATCGCATCGACATCCTTTTTTTTGGCCAGATCGATAATTTCATCGATCCCCAGGTAAGCCTCGATGGGCCCCTTACCCTTGCCTATGCGATACGATTCGTCTGCTTTATAGCGATGCAGGGAAACGCGGTCCTCTTCGGAATAAATGGCGACCGTCTTGATCCCCAATTCGATGCAGGCGCGAAAAATACGAATGGCGATTTCGCCGCGGTTGGCCGCCATAATTTTATTAAACTTCTTAACTTCCATGAAACAAACCTCCAGTTGCTAGGTGTTTGGACCGACCGGGCACTTTACCAAAATCATAGGCCCAAATCAATATTCTCGTTATTAAGCATCAGTACAATAATCAAAACCCACAGAGTCACCCATCCAGCAACAATTCAAATAAAAACCTGGACTGAAAGGTTTCGTTTTACGGGAGATCGTACTTATTCTTTCTCACGTAACCCTAAAAAAGGTTTAACAAGATCCAACGGAAATGGAAAAATCACCGTCGAACTGTTTTCCGTCGCAACTTCGGTCAAAGTCTGCAGATAGCGCAGCTGCAGAGCGCCCGGCTGTGAGGCAATAATTTCGGCGGCATCGGTAAGTTTTTGCGCTGCCTGATATTCACCTTCGGCATGAATAACCTTAGAGCGTCGCTCACGTTCAGCTTCAGCCTGCCGGGCCATGGCGCGTTGCATCTCAACCGGAAGATCCACATGCTTGATCTCTACATTGGAGACTTTCACACCCCAGGGATCGGTTTGACGATCCAGAATTTCCTGAAGGTGACGGTTGATGCTGTCGCGATGGGCGAGCAATTCATCCAGTTCGGACTGTCCCAGGACGCTACGCAAGGAGGTCTGAGCCAATTGACTGGTAGCGTAAAGGTAATTTTCCACCTCAATGATCGATTTATCGGGATGAACAACACGGAAATATATAACCGCATTGACCTTGATCGAAACATTATCCTTGGTGATGACATCCTGTGGGGGGACGTCCATCGCCACAGTGCGCAGACTGATTTTCATCAACCTGTCGACCACGGGGATAATGAACCGCAAACCGGGTCCTTTCACCCCGCTGAAACGCCCAAGGCGAAACACCACGCCTCGCTCGTATTCATAGATTACCTTAATGGCACTGGAAACGATCAAAGCCAACAAGACCAGAATGATAACGGGATAAATCATTTGCCAACCTCCTTGTCGGAACCTGACGTTAGGTTTGTGGGGCGCACACTGGAGTCCTCATTTCCCCGGCGTACTTCCAGGCGCATGTCATCCGCCAGACGCACCACCTCGATGACCTCCCCGGCCGCAATCGGTTCGGCGGAAAAGGCCGTCCAATATTCGCCGTGGACAAACACCTGCCCACTGCGATGCACATCGGTAAGCGCCTCGCCGATCAGTCCGGCCATACCTTCCCGGCCGGATACGAACTTTCGACGTTGTGTCCGTACGACAAAGTAGAGCACAAGCAGACAAAAACCGGTGGTAACCAATACCGTACTGGCGATGACCGCCCTTGAAAGCTTAACAAACGGGTCCGAGTGTTCAAACAGCATCAGAGACCCCAAGGTCATACTGACCATGCCACCGACCGTAAGCATGCCAAAAGACGTCACCTTAACTTCAAGAACGAACAGCACCAGAGCCAATAGAATCAGCAGCATCCCGACATAGTTGACAGGCAGGGTCTGGAAGGCGAACAACGCGAGCAACAAAGCAATGGCTCCGACGGCACCCGGCAGGATCACCCCGGGTTGGGAAATTTCAAAGAACACACCGAGCATGCCCAGCATGAGCAGCATATAAGCAACATTGGGATCGCTGATCGCGTTGAGAATCTTCTGTCGCCAGTCCATGGTTGCAAACACTACCGAGGCACCCTGACAGGTCAGCACTTTTGCCTGGTCTGCGCGGAAATACTTGCGACCATCAAGCTTTTGCAAAAGATCAGGCACATCTTCTGCGATCAGGTCTATGACCCCATGTTTCAAGGCTTCATCCGCAGAAATAGACAGGCTGTCCCGCACCATCTTTTCTGCCCAATCTTGATTGCGCCCCCTGCGGGCCGCAAGACTCCGCGCGTAAGCAGCGGCATCCTCTACCACCTTGCTCATCATGACGTCATCAGGGGCCTTCTGTCCGCCACCGATAGCCACAGGATGGGCAGCACCGATATTGGTACCAGGTGCCATTACGGCAAAATCGGAGGCCAGACTTATAAGCGCTCCAGCAGAGGCAGCCCGTGCTCCGGAGGGCGCCACATAGACTACCACGGGTATTTCCGATCCGAGGATACCCTTAATGATCTGGCGCATGGCACTGTCCAGACCTCCGGGAGTATCGAGCTCCATCAGAAAGGCCGCAGCATTTTCACGGTTGACGCGAACAAGTTGTTCCGTTACATATTCAGCAACAACGGGACTAACAGGCCCTGATATTCGCACCGCAGCGATATAAGGACGATCCTGCGCAAGGCCGAATGCCTCCCGATGAGCGAACAGAAAGCTTCCAAGGCAGAGCAGCAGCAATACCGCACTGAGCCGGCAAATAAGCACCTTATAGGGACCCAAAGCGTCAAACATTTGAACAACCACCTTCCTTTTGCGCCATTTTTTTAACGCAGGCCTTGCGAAGACCGTTGAGACGTGGTAGCTTCGCTACTATACCGTCAATCGAATGACAAACCAACCCTTTTCTGCAGGCGGCACCATGAAAAACATATCACAGATTCTGGTCATTGAAGATGAAGCTGCCAATCGTGAGGCCATCGCCCTGCTGCTCGAAGGCGCCGGCTACGAAGTCACCACGGCAGAATCAGGAGAAAAAGCTCTCGAGATACTAGCCAAAACTCCTTTTGAGGTCATCCTTACAGACCTGTTCCTTCCCGGGGTCAGCGGCATCGAAATATTGAAACGGGTCAAGGAGCAGTGGCCTTTTACCAATGTCATCCTGATTACCGGTAAGGCCTCCGCCGAATCGGCCGTCGAGGCCATGAAAGAAGGAGCCTTTGACTATATTACCAAGCCTTTGCATTTCGAAAAGCTACAGGTCATCATCGGCAAGGCCCTGGAAAAAAGTCGCCTGGTAGCGGAAAATCTCTATTTGCGGCAGCAATTACGAGGCAAATACCGGTTCGACAACATGATCGGCAACAGCCTGGCCATGCAGCATGTTTTTTCCCGCATGGAAAAAATCGTCCATACCGACTCGACTATCCTCATTCTTGGCGAATCCGGAACCGGCAAGGAACTGGTCGCCAAAGCCATTCACTATAACGGCCACCGCAAGGAAAAGCCGTTCATAGCAATAAATTGTGGAGCGATTCCGGCTGAATTACTGGAAAGCGAACTCTTCGGCCACATACGAGGCGCCTTTACCGGAGCGGTCGCCGACAAAATAGGAAAATTTCAGCAGGCGCATCAAGGCACCATTTTTCTCGATGAAATTGGCACCATGCCTTTGCACCTGCAGATGAAGCTGTTACGGGTATTACAGGAACAGGAGGTAGAAAAAGTCGGCTCCTCAAAGAAAATCAAGCTGGACGTGCGTGTGATTTCAGCCACCAACGTCAATCTTGAGGAGGAGGTAGAGCAGGGACATTTTCGCAAAGATCTCTACTACCGCTTGAACGTTATCCCCATTCCGCTACCGCCGCTTCGCGAAAGACGCGAGGATATTGCTCTATTATCCCGCCATTTTCTTCAAAAAATCTGTAGCGAAATGAAACGACCACTCCTTTCCATCACTCCTGCTGCCATGATCTGCCTTGAGAATTATCACTGGCCGGGAAACGTGCGCGAACTGGAAAACGTCATTGAGAGAACCGTGACCCTGACGGAAGGATCGGCTATCGGCAGAAGTGATCTGCCGACCAACATCAGCGGTTCCTGCCGCGAAGATGAAGAACCGCAGATTTCCTGCCCCCGACTTACCGAAGCAGGCCTGGATATGCCACAGATCATTGAAGGGATTGAACGGTGCATGATCAAGGCCGCCATGGAGCTCAGTGGTGGCGTCAAAGCCCGCGCCGCCGAACTGCTGAACATCAAGCGCACAACTTTGGTTGAGAAAATCAAACGGCTCAGTCTTTAGGAACGAGACCTTTTGCCAGCTGTTTTAGTTAGTCTGACTGCGTAGCTTTTGAAGAGGGGGGGGACTGTTTGGCCTGGGAAACGTCTAACGCATCCGCAACACCCCCACTGGATACCAAGGCATTATCCAACCTCATCTACCAGTTGAATATTGTCCGAAGGCAGGTCAGTGCCTATCCACCGGGACACCAGGTCATCCTTTCCGCCGCCGACAGAACCCTCAAGGTTCTGGCAAACCTTAAGACCACCACTCCACAAATCACCATTGGAATAGCCAGAGATCGACTGATGCTCGGCGCAACGCCACTGGACCCCAAAAATCCGGTCTATCGCGAATATGCTCGAGCCTTGTTTTCCCATGGGATAGTGGCCCTGACGATTCACCTTGATCTGAGTGCTGAGGAACTCTGCACTTTATGCAGACTCATAGCCCGAAAACCCGAAGACATCCTCGCACAAGGTGGCATTGTAGCAGCGGCCACCGCGGCCAACATCATTCACGCCAAAGTTACTCCGCTCGCTCACAATCAGTTTCGCACCACCGGCATTTTACAGCTGAACGACAATGAACGTGCGGCACAAAGCGATACTGTAAAGCCATGGGATCGTTTTGTGGGCACCCTGCTTGCGCCTGCTCATCCCCCCCAAGCCGGACCCTGGCCTACTGAGATCATAGTAACACCTGAAAAACTGGCAGGTATCTTAAGTACAGAGGAATCGGACTGTCTCACGAAAGACACAGGTGAATACGATAAAGCCATCACAACTTTTCTGCGCGATCTGGACCGTGAAAACCTGTCCCACCACCAGCATGATGAGTTGCTGGATAAATTCAGAATATTTGTCAACGAACTACAACCGGAATTAAGGCAGCAGTTTTTATCAAGTACCGTTTCCATACTTGGCATGCACGAAACGCAAGCAGGTGCCCTATTGAGCCGCTTTCCCAGCACTCTTCTGCTGGACACCCTCAACGATCTGAATGCACGGCAAGCCGACATCCCGCCCTTTATCCTGCAGACGCTAAGCCAGTTGAGTTGCGCAGGGCCAACGTTGGAAACTCCGCAGACACAAAAAAATCCCGCCGGTCTGCAATCGTTCACAGCAGAGCACTTCCAACAGGTATTTGCAGAGCACCGTGCCAATGACTTTGTACCGGAGGACTATCAATCGTTACTGCGCGGGTTTCCAAACCACCGACCGGTACCAGTGTTGCCACCTGATGTTATTGAAGGTCTCACCGAAAGCATCCATGACCAAACCATGGAACGACGACTTTGCGCGATCATCAGCCACATGATGCAACATTTTGAAGAACCCCAATGTCAGGCTGCATTAAAAAATCACCTTTCACCCCTTATCCAGCATTTTATCGACACTGGCGACTTTGCAGCCTTAATCGATCTGCACAGACAAGCAGACTCCTTCACTCAGGCGTCGAGAACATTGGCTAAAGACAACCTGACCGCTAGCTTTTCCAGCTACAGGTTTACGCGTGAAATAGTTCGCAGCTTATCTCTATGGCCCCAGACCAAACGCCAAGAAATTTTTGAATTGATGCTTCAGGTAGGAGCACCATTTGTCCCAATCCTGTTGGACCAGCTTGGCGAGGAACAGGACCGTTCGGTGCGATCCCGTTATCTGAAGTTGCTTGGAGACATGGGGCCGATCATCCGCCAGGAGGTCTTGAGTCGCCTGCACGATGAACGCTGGCACATGGTTCGCAACCTTGTTGTGTTACTGCGCGGACTTGACGATCCGGAACTCATGGATACCATGGCACCACTGTTGCAACATCCACACGAACGTGTCCGGCAAGAGGCATTGAAAACGGCCTTTTACTTCAAAGATGCCCGGGCCGATGATGCCCTCCTTAAGGAGTTAAAGCGCACCACGGATCTGCCGCCTGCATGGGCCATCGGACTGGCCCGACATTCTCAGGATACAAGAGTTTTTCAAAGACTCGTCGATCTGCTGCAACAAACCAGCCTCAGCAACGAAAGCTTAAGCATACGCCTTGCCGTGGTGGCGACCCTGGCAGACATCGGCAACCCAATCGCTTTGAATGCGTTAGAACAAGTTCTCTTCAGTTTCAGCATTTGCCATCCGCGCCGCCATAAACGCTTGCAGGCACAGATCCTGGCAAGTCTTAAAAACTACCCCTGTGAAGCCACCAAATCACTTTATCGGCGTCTCGATCGCAGTGTGCGACCCGATCTGGCGGAGCTGCGCCACATCTCTGGGCCTATCAATCGTGGAACCGCATCATGAAGCCTGCTACCCTGGCAGAATTGCAAAACGCCCTGCGTCATCTGGTAACAGCTGTCGCCAATGCCAAGTTGTACAGCCTTGACCACCCACAAATCAAACGGCTCTGCGAAGCTGCGCGCCGTTGTTTTGACAACCTTTTAAAAGGGCGCAGAGTTCTGTCCCTGCTGATTGTTGAAGGGGAAATTCTTTTCGAGGACTTCCCCGTGCCACCGGGACTACATACGCAAAAATTCGCGCGACTCATGGAACAACATCGCATTAACCGCATCATCATATCTCCGGGCGTAGAAAATGACGAACTTCGTGAACTGATAATGTTTCTTGTTGCGACTGACAACCACCAGCCCACCTGTAGCCATCTACGGTTTGAAACCCTGGCAACTCATGAAACCTCACAATCAATCATGCCTGTTCATGCATCGCTCCCGGATGATAACGACGCGCTGCAGGCACTAAAGATCGACAGTCATGGTCGTCTGGCAGAAATTTTCCAGGGATTCGGCCGCCAAAAAACCATTAAGATGACCGGCCTGGCCGAAATCGTGAGCGGATTTATCAACGCGTTTCATCGTGAAACCCCGTCGCTCCTGGCCCTCATGCCTTTGCGATCCATGGATGAATACACCTTCACTCATGGCCTCAATGTGTGCCTGCTAAACTTGGCCCAGGCCATGCACCTTGGCATACAAGGCGTCTTGTTGCACGATATCGGTATCGCCGCGTTGCTGCATGACATCGGGAAACTTCATATCCCCATGGAGATCCTGGATAAACCGGGGAAATTAGATGAAAGGGAGTGGGCCATCATGAAAGAACATCCCATCGCAGGGGCGCGCCGTTTGCTCGACTGTCCGGGCGTCCCGCAACTGGCCATCGTCACCGCCTTTGAACACCATTTGCGTTATGATTTAAGCGGCTATCCCGGCGTATCGGGCAACTGGCGCCAACATCTATGCAGCCAGATGACAACCATTGCCGATACCTACGATGCACTGCGAACAAAACGACCCTACAAGCCAGCAAAACCCGCCGAGCAATGTGCCGCTATTCTTCAGGAATTGGCAGGCCGCGAGTTGCATCCCCAACTGACGGCAAACTTCCTGTGTCTGCTTGAGCAAGTTACCGTTGCCCCCTGAATGGCAAACACCCGCAGCTGCGGGCGTTGATATCTTTTATTCTATGAAAATGGGTCCCAGGACCAGTCACTCGCACCGCGACCTGACGACTGTCATCGCCTCCACACCCTGCCATCAGGCCCCCATACGGCAAGATAAAGATGTATGGACAAAAACGCCAGGAGCAGGCACCCTGCCAGGAAGTGGGTTTCAACCAGTAGCTGTCTCCACGATCCGATATTTGCGAAAGCCAACGACCGCAAAGATTGCAACCCTGCCCCCGAAACCATCACCACCGGCAATAACAATCCCATGACCAGCAGATACACGACCGACTGCAACGGATTAAAACCCTCGTATGGGTGAGGATTACGGCGACCTAGAAAAATCCCCCAGCCATAGTAAATAATCTGTCGTATAATACCACCGCACCAACCGGCAGCCGGCCTCAGATACCGACCGACATAACATCCGGTTACCAGGTTAAAACCAAGCCAAAGTACCCATGTCACAACATGCCACCCTCCCGCGATACCATGCCAAACCGCAATACGGCCAGGCACTGCAGACAATTGCCAGCGAAGACAAAATCCCGTCACCGCCAGGAAAACAACGGTTGCCGCATTGATGATATGCCAACCACGTAACAGACCGGGACGCGACTTGGCTTTGCCGGTAATCTCAGGAGAATAGGTAGATTTGCGCCGTACAGACAAGGCTACAAACAGCAGCCCATGAATTACGGGTCCCAGGATACCGACCAGCAGCACCATGAAACCGATGCCCTCAATAACCGAACCATTCCACCGTAGCACCTGCCCGGTATGATCTGCCCCCGTCTTAGAGTTTCCAACAGCTCGCTTCATGCTATGTCCCGTATGACACTGCAGACACGCAAGTCCGTCATCTGAAACGGGTACATGAGCGGCGGGCATAACTGCATGGCATCGTCGGCAATCGGTTTGGGTGCCATTGTCGGCCATAACGATACAGGGCGACAATACGATCAGCGACAAACAGATTAGAAACGTAATGCGCGCGGCGATAAAAAACGGGAGTTGTTTGCTGGTAGGCACGTATAACCTTTAGGGAAAGCCTTACAAAATATGCAGAGACTCGTCTGAAACAGTAAGGGAAGCCAATCCATCCGCGGTGACCACAAAGGTGTTTTCTATCCCCACGGCTCCCTGTCCTGGAAATACCGCTTTGGGTTCAAAGGCGAAAGTCATGTTTTCTTCCAATACCTGATCGTACAGTCCCCGGGCGATAAAGGGATATTCGTCGATTTCAAGACCGATACCGTGTCCGATAAAAGGCACCCGGGCAGCACCCTCTCCCATAAACTGTCGCTCATAGCCAAGTTCCGCGGCAAGTCGCCAACAATCCTGGTACAACTGTCCCCATGCAACACCGGGCCGCGCGGTGCAAATCAACAGATCCTGAATCTGACGCATGGCTTCATAGGCGCGACAAAGCGGTTCGGCAAGGCTGCCAAGCGCGAAGGTACGGGTCTGGTCGGCCAGGTAACCGGCACAATAACCAACCAGATCGACAGTTACCGGCTCTCCTCGGGCCATTTGTCGCCCACTGACTCCAAAGCCTACAGAGGGATGCAGTCCGATCCCGCCCAATGGTGTATTACGAAAAGCCGGAACGGCTCCATCAGCCCCCACCAGCACCGTACCCATGGCGACTTCTCCGTTGAACGCTCGCATGCGGGCATAACCGGGGTGGCCCTGACGGCGCGCCATACCTTCCAACTCAATCGCCAAATCGAGATCCCTGAGTCCCTCGCGTGCCACTTCGATAGCGCGTCGCCAGCATTGGTCAAGCTGCATTGCGGCACGACGGATATGGTTCAATTCCCACTCTGACTTGATTGCCCGCAAAGATCGAATCAACGGGGATGCATCCACGACATGCGGTTCCCCCAGAGCTTTGTGCAACCGCTGATAGGTGGCGACAGGCAGCACATCCAATTCGAAGCCGATTCTGTCCGCCCGCGGCAAGCCGCAGTCAAAAAGGATTTTGGCGAGGTCTCGAAAACTCCCAAAAGGAACGATGTGCGGCAATAAACTTTCATGCCGGGCCCGCTGTTCATCGCGGCGTACCAGATAAACGGGCTTACCCTGAACCGGAATATACAGCAGACCGCTTTGCAAGGTACCCGAGAAATAGTACAGATCGGCATTCTGCATCACAACCACAGCATCAAGCCCGGCTGCAGCCATCTTTTTTTGCAGATTTTTCCAGCGCGTGCCGAGTTCCGCTACCGGCACGAATGCCAAACCGGTTTCGGAATCGGGGCAACTCATGCCGTCTCCACCGAAGCAGCCTCTTCCAGGTTCAGCTCTTTAATGGCCATCTCACGCAATTTGAATTTTTGTATTTTACCGCTGGCGGTCATCGGAAAATCATCGACGAATTTGACGTAGCGGGGCACCTTGTAATTGGCGATACTGCCGCGACAAAAATTCACGATGTCCTCGACAGTGGCAGAGGTGTTTTCTTTAAGCTTGATCGCGGCCATGACCTGCTCGCCATATTTGGCATCGGGAACACCATACACCTGCACATCGGCAACCTTGGGATAGGTGTAAAGAAATTCTTCGATCTCCCGGGGATAGATATTTTCCCCACCACGAATAATCATGTTTTTAATACGGCCGGTAATCTTACAGTAACCGTTTTCATCCATTACCGCCAGGTCACCTGTGTGCAACCAGCCATCCGTATCGATAACCCTGGCAGTTTCTTCGGGCATCTTGTAATAACCTTTCATCACAAGATAACCGCGCGTGCAAAGTTCACCTTGACGACCAGGAGCAAGAGCCTCACCGGTCTCGATATCCACGATTTTCACCTCAACTTCCGGCAGTGCACGTCCGACGGTGGCAACGCGCAACTCCAAAGGGTCATCGGTGCGAGTCTGGGTGATAACCGGCGAAGACTCGGTCTGACCGTAGGCGATAGTGATTTCGGTCATGTACATCTCGCGAATAACACGCTTCATGACCTCTGTGGGACAAGGGGACCCGGCCATGATACCGGTACGCAAACTGCTTAAATCATAGCGAGGGAAGTTTGGATGGTCGAGTTCAGCGATAAACATGGTGGGTACGCCATGCACTGCAGTACATCGCTCAGATGCAATGGTTCGCAACACAACTTCAGGATTGAAAACCTCTACAGGAACCATGGTACTGCCATGGGTGACGCATGCCAGCACGCCAAGCACACAGCCAAAACAATGAAAAAACGGTACAGGAATGCACAACCGGTCCTTTTCGGTAAAACGCATGCACTCACCGATATTAAATCCATTATTGATGATATTGTAATGGGTCAGCATCACCCCCTTGGGAAAACCGGTCGTACCCGAGGTGTACTGCATATTGATGACTTCATGCTCGGCCAGAGTTGCTTTTACAGCAGTCAACCGGTCATCGGACACCCCTTGCCCAAGAGCCTCGATAGCGTCCCAGCGATGCATTCCAGCATAATCGTGGCCGCCCAAAAAGACCACATTTTTGAGAAATGGCAGGCGTTGTGACTGCAGTTCTCCCGGAGTCGTATCGCGCAATTCAGGCACCACACTATAGAGCGTTTCCACATAATCGGTGTCCTTGAACCCCTGAACAAGAAACAAGGTGGTGGAATCGGACTGTTTCAGAACATATTCCAACTCGACGGCTTTGTAATTGGTATTAACTGTCACCAGGATAGCGCCAATTTTAGCGGATGCGAACTGCAGGACAACCCACTCGGGTACGTTGGTAGCCCAGATAGCTACATGATCACCTTTTTTTACACCCATGGCCAACAAACCTTTGGCCACACGATCACAAACAGCATCGAATTCCTGGTAGGAATATCGCAAATCACGATCGGGATAGACCAAGGCATCATTATCCGGATACCGTGTTGCAATATCCCCCAGCAGTTGCCCCATGGTAAAGTGCAGTTGTTTGCTCATTTCGCAATATCCTTCCCTGCAATCTGCAAGACGTTTTCTATTTACACCTGATTCGTTCTAAAAATAAAACATCGTATTTAATTGGAGATTTGAATACCATAAAGCTTTGGACAGGTCAAACGCTAATCGGACACACAAGTTATTGTGAATAAAATGAATTTCTTTAAACGAAGACAAAGAAAAACGCCCCGGTCGGGGCGTATGGAAAAGATGATTAAAGGCGAGAAACGCGCCCGCTACCAATCAGGAACGACGAGAGAGCGCATGACAAAAGAACGAACAAGTGCCATATCCTCAAGAGTCAGATCAAAAAACTGAAGACCCATCCCGGGAGGAAGGCGCGAATGACTTGGACCATCCGCTTGGTTGATCCACGCTACCCTGGCCTTGCAGCGAACAACATCATGGTGCCCGGGGAGGGTAAAATCGAGCTGCAGCTGCGTCCCGACAGACAAAGGTTCTTCCGTTTCGATGAAAATCCCCCCGGTGCTTATATTAATGGAAAAATGGGTCAGTGCATGCTCCCCGGAAGGTTCGCGATACGTGACATGCATTTTCGCTTCAACACGCGGCGCGGCGCGGCGGGGAAGTTTCAGATGTTTTTCAACGGCACTGAGAAACTGGTGACGCCGGGGTGGTTTAAGCAAAATATCGTCGCACCCGGCGCGCTGACAACGCAAAAAATCATCAGCCCGGTTCGGCTGAACAACGAGCACTACGGGGACATGGCATAGTTCCGCATGCGCTTTAAACCTGAGGCAAAGTTCGTCTCCGCACATCTCCCTCAGCTGTAATCCCATGAAAATAATGTCCGGATGATGGGTGATGGCGGTTTCATAAACCTCCTGTGCGCTGCTTGCCAGCAAAATGTCATAGTGTTCCCGGCGGAAAAAACTTTTTTCAACCTCGAGAATCGTACTGGCACCATCAGCCAGCAGAATGGTTGTTTTTGCATTCTGTGGCAACATCACGTTCTCTATCCCCTTAAAAAATTAAATGAACCGGATATGTTCTCCCAATAATCTGGACTCAGCGGAATCGAACCTTGCGTACACCTTCATAAGCAGCGATATCATCAACCAGATCGAAGGAAGTCATACCCCCATATCTGGAAACGACAAAATCGTAACGAACTTCTCCTGCCACCTTATCCTTTTCCACCGCAGTTTCAACCAGACGCCAGCCACCGGAAGCAAGAAATCCCTCGAGAATTTGGCGCATGGCCGGATCAAGATCACAATAAACCGTCAGGTTGGCATAGCGAACCTTGGCCATCCTCTTTTCAACGCGTTTGAGAAACATCAAGGTGCCAACAGACATCCCCGTAACCAACACTGCAAGCAGATACAATCCCGCTCCTGCCGCCATACCGATCCCGGCAGCCACCCACAGACAAGCGGCGGTAGTTAATCCGCGGACAGCGGAACCATCCTTTATAATGGCCCCAGCACCCAAAAATCCGATGCCGGTGACTATCTGGGCTGCTACCCTGCCCGGATCGACGCGAACTGCACTGGCGCTTGTCAGGTGGTTATATTTCAAGAAGAAAAATTCCGAAATCACCATCATCAGACAGGCCCCAAGGGCTACCAGTAAGTGCGTTCGGAATCCAGCCGGGCGGCCATGAATTTCCCGTTCAAAGCCAAGCATCCCTCCAAGCACAGCCGCAAGAACCAACCTGCCCAAAAGGGAAAAATCGTAATGTAGTATTCCGGAAACAACAAGATCCATATATATACCAGGCTTAACGCGCGCAGTCCGAGGGATCACCCTTCAATTTCTTCAAACCATGTCCCAGGGCCGGCATGACAACTTCAAGATTCTCACGCACCCCCTTGGGGCTTCCTGGCAAGTTTATGATCATGGACTGGCGGCGTACCCCAACCTTTGCCCGGGACAACATGGCGTGAGGGGTTTTTTGCATACTTGCCACCCGCATGGCCTCGGCCATACCTGGGATTTCCCAATCGAGGACGCGTGCTGTAGCCTCTGGAGTAACATCCCGTGGACTTAGTCCCGTACCGCCGGTGGTAAGAATAAGATCAACCTTATCGGTATCCACCCACTTCACAAGCGTTTCGACAATAATCTCTGCATCATCGGGTATAACCTGGTAATGCGTGACCTTACCCAGCGGAGCAACCATGTCACGAATAACCTGGCCACTGAGGTCTTCCCTCTCGCCTCGTGAACCCTTATCCGATAGAGTTAATATCCCGATAGTAAAGGCGTAATCCGTCATGCAGGGTTCTCCTCGGCAACCGGTGGCAGCACCAGGACCTCATCGCCGGTTTTAATAGAACCGCCCTTAAGAACCACGGCAAAGATACCTTCCTTCGGCATGACACAATCACCGGCCTGATAATAGATGGCGCAGCGTGTATGACAGACTTTGCCAATCTGGGAAACTTCAAGCATCACCTGATCCCCGATCTGCAAGCGCGTACCGATAGGCAGGGTAAACAGTTCGATCCCTTCGGTAGTAAGATTCTCGGCAAAATCCCCCGGTCCGACATCAAGTCCCTTAGCCTGCATGGAGGCGATACTCTCCATGGCCAATAGACTGACCTGACGATGCCAGTCACCACCGTGACCATCCCCCTCAAGACCAAACCCTTCAACCAGAACTCCGTGCCCCACATCTTTTTTGCGGCCACCTTTTTCTGGACTGGTGCATACAGCTACAATCTTGCCTTTCATAAATCTTCTCCCCTTTAAACGCACAGTCCACACCCCGGTGGCTATGGATCGCTTAAAATTGTCACGTTGCGTCTTGCAATCCCTTATGCAAGACGTATTTGCCAGTTACGATTAATTTCTAAAATATCCACGTTTGACAAAAATACTACAAATCATTGAATACCCGAACATAAGGTTCAAATACCCGGGTAAATAAAATCAACGACGTTTATCCTTGGCCAACAACATACGCCGCGCATTGTTAACAATGACTGGTGAAATCTCGCGGCTTTTCACCAGGTTTTTCAAATCTTTCTCCGTCAGCACCCCCATAAATCTCAAAGCATTGCCCAAAGGGGTGCGCGGATGCATGACCAGGGCAAGCTTGATACTGTAATTTTTGATCCACTCTCTATTTAGAAGAATAAGGCGAATAAGCTCATCATTGGTCGATTTATTGCGGGCAATGGCATAAACCTCGCCCTCGGTAATTCGCGGATTTTTCAGTACGGCGGATGAAACCAGCTTGTTGGAATCATTGATCAGCAGTCCACGCCATTCCTTATCACCGGTCTGAGCCGCCTTAATCTTTTCCGCCACCCCCATGTGCATAGTCATCTGATACTTGCTGAGATGTTCGGAACTTTCCGTCTCTTCGGCAGGATCAGGCTCTTCCGAAGTTTCTGTGTTTGAGTCTTCGGAATCGACACCCTCCCGATTCTCATCGGGCGTCCCCCCCTGAGATAATTCGGTTCTGTCTGCCGGCTTGTCCTCTGTATTTTGATGGGCAGCGGCCAGCAGATCATGGCGCACCCTATCCGGCAGCGAAGGATTTGCGATCAACAAGGTATCCAGCCCATGACGACCTGCGTAGCGTTTGGCCAAAAACGTGAGCAAACGAGGGTGTAATCCGGAATCCGTGGCCAGAAGCCGCAGTTGTTCCCCCGGGAACAGCTCGAGAGCCTGTCGGGTTTCAAGGCGCAGTTCACGATCCGCCCCCTGTCCGAAATACACCAGCAAGGTCATGCGTTCGGCATCGGAGAGATCCAGTTGCCCCCTAATGGCCTGCAATTGCTGATCCCGATCATCACGACCAGCAACGATACGGGCAACCCGAGAAGATACTTTAAGGCGTACCGACTGTTTAGTTTTTTGAGAATCGGATTCATTCATGGATAGTTACATGCCACTGTTCAGCAAAAAGGATGGCCGCCGGCGGATGGCTTACACCGGCGGCCATGGTCTTAGCAAAAACGATTGCCGATTATTCCTCACGCTTCAATTCGGCAAGAAGCTTGGCGGTCAGATGGGCAGGCACATCTTCATAGTGAGAGAATTCCATGGTAAACATCCCGCGGTCCGAAGTCATGGATCGAAGTTCAGGGGAATATTTAAGCACCTCGGCCAAGGGCACAAGCACATTGACCTGCTGATTACCACCTTTGGGGTCCATCCCTAAAACCTTGCCACGCCGGGAGTTCATATCTCCGATCACATCCCCGACACACTCATCCGGAACCGTAATTTCCATTTTCATGATAGGCTCCAGCAGTACCGGTGAAGCCATCTCGGCACCTTTTTTAAACCCCATGGAGCCGGCGATTTTAAAAGCCATTTCCGAGGAATCGACGGTATGAAAGGAACCGTCAAAAAGCGTCGCTTTAAAATCTACTGTTGGAAACCCGGCAAGAACACCAGAAGCCGCTGCATCATGAATACCCTTTTCAACGGCTGGGATGTATTGACGTGGTACCGCACCACCAACAACTTTATCCTCGAACTGAAAACCTTCGCCACGCTTCAAAGGAGTGAATTCAAGCCACACGTCGGCATATTGGCCCCGGCCACCTGACTGTTTTTTATACTTACTCTGCAACTTGGCAGTGCCGCGCAAGGTCTCCCGATAGGGTACTTTGGGTTCCTTGAGCTCAACCTCGACATTGAACTTGCGTTTAAGCTTTTCAACCGTGACTTCCACATGAACCTGTCCCATCCCTGACAGTATCAATTCATGGGTTTCCTCATCGCGCACAAGCTGCAAAGTAGGATCCTCTTCGACCAGTCGTTGCAAGGACGAATGGATTTTATCCTCATCATTTTTGCTGCGTGCTTCAAGCGCAAAGGAAATAACCGGTTTCATCGGCGCGGGAAAATCAAGACGGATGGCGTGCGCACCGTCGCAAAGGGTGTCGCCGGTAACGGTTTCCTTCAGCTTGGCAACCGCCACAATCTCACCCGGCCGGGCCACATCGACAGTTACCTGTTTCTTACCGACCATTTTGAAAAGTTGTCCAATACGCTCCGCACTTTCACGGTTGGTATTATAGGTCGTCGAATCGGACTTGATTTGTCCGGAATAAACACGTAACAGATTCAGCTTGCCGGTATAAGGATCGCTGATGGTCTTAAATACCAGTGCTGAAAACGGTGCATCGGCGGTTGGCAGACGCTCGACCATTTCTTCCGTCTTCGGCGTAATTCCGATGGCTGCGGGGCGATCTCCCGGAGACGGCAGGCACAAGTTAATTGCATCAAGCAAAAAAGATACTCCACGGTTGGCAGGGCCGCTGCCGCACAATACCGGCACAATATCACCAGCCAGGGTCGCAGCTCGCAACCCGGAGCGGATTTCATCCTCTGCCAGGTTGTCTTCTTCAAGGTATTTTTCCATCAGCACATCGTCGGTTTCGGCTGCTGCTTCCACCAGCGCGATGCGCTGAATCTGCGCCTCCTCAAGCAATTCATCAGGAATTGCTACAGGTTCAACGCCGTCATCGGCCTCATCGTTAAACAGGTACGCTTGCATGGTGATGAGATCGATCAAGCCCCTAAAAGAGCTTTCCGCACCAATCGGTACCACCAAGGGTATGGCCCGTATCGACAAGGATTCCGTCATGGAGGCCACCGCGTTGTTGAAATTGGCCCGCTCGCGATCCATTTTACTTACGAACGCTACCGCCGGAAGATTATACTCGCGCCCCCACTCCCATATCTTCTGAGTTTGGGATTTAACCCCGGAAATAGCAGAAGCCAGTAAAACCAGGCTGTCAACCACGCGCAGACTGTTGCGCGTATCGTGCAGAAAGTTTGCGTACCCCGGGGTATCGAGGATGTTCAACTCATGCTCCTTCCATGGAAGGAAGCAGGAACTGACATCGATGGAACTGGTTCGTTTGATCTCCTCAGGCTGGTGATCCATCAACGAACTGCCGTCATCGACCCGCCCCAGCCGGTCTGTCACCCCACTGCAGAACAGCATGGCCTCGACCAGGGAGGTCTTACCCGCCCCGCCGTGAGCAACAACTCCAAAATTCCTCAATCTAGCCGTGTCGTACTTTCCCATGGTATCTCCCTTCATTTTCCCCGCCGGGGGAACGCGCTTGAGGATCACATCTCAGGAAACAACGAACGCTGCGATACATAAAACGGCATCGCTGCCTATGACATCGTATCGGCAGTTACCTGCCGGATTAAACATGAGGAACAATCTTTCGGTCATGTGCCCGCGAAGGCGCATTACCCTTTGTTGCGTAAATACAGGATACGTAAACCTTCCAGAGTCAGATCAGGATCTACCTCGTTTATGGTTTGAGTTTCATTGGCTATCAGCGTGGCCAAACCGCCGGTGGCGACGACCAGAGGATCGTCGCGGGTCTCTTTTTTCATGCGTTCGACGATACCGTCGACTAATCCGACATAACCAAAAAAGAGTCCGGACTGAATACTGTTGACCGTATTTTTAGCCACTACGAAAGGAGGCTTGCATACTTCCACCCGCGGCAATTTACTGGCCTTTTCGAACAGGGCATCGGCGCTGATCTTAAGTCCGGGGGCGATGGCGCCCCCTTGGTACTGGCCTTTAGCGGTTACATAATCAAAGGTCGTGGCGGTGCCAAAATCGACAACGATCAGGCTGCGCTGCCAGCGGGCAAAAGGGGCTACGGCATTGACAATGCGGTCGGCTCCCACCTCTCGTGGATTTTCATAAAGAATCGGCATGCCGGTCTTGATACCGGGACCCACCACATAGGGCAAGCGACCGACATATTTGCTGCAAAGGATTTCAATAGCCTGCAGTGTCGGCGGTACAACACTGGAGACAATAACATCTTCAATGCGATCAAAAGAAACGTTGGCCAGACGCAATAATTCGTGCAACAGCATGGCATATTCATCACCGGTCCGCCCCTTGTCGGTGGTAATCCGCCAATTGTGAGCCAACGTCTGCCCCTCATAAAGCCCCACCACGGTGTTGGTGTTGCCGACATCGATAACAAGCAGCATAGTTTTCCTTTGAAATTTCCGATTTATATCGGCATCCTTGCAGGAAGGCCGATAAAATATCCATTACAGTGGCCTTACATCTCCGGCCAGAACACGTTCCGAAGATCCGTCGATCAGCTCCAGCAACAGAGCGCCATCACCGCCAAGCCCCTTTACACAGCCAACCACCTTACGGTCCTGGTAATCGACTTCAACCATCCGGCCATTCAGGTCGAAAAACTCCTGCCAGGCATCCAGCACCGGTTCGAACCCCTGCGCAAGGTAAAGAGCATAAAGACAGTCCAGATGACGCAGCAGACTGCGGGTAAAATCTCGACGCGATATCGTCTGACCGCATTCGAGCTTCATGGAGGTCGCAGGATAACGCAAATCCTCTGGGAATTGATCGGATTCCATGTTGACATTGACCCCGATCCCCAGAACCAGATAATGAATTCGCTCGGTTTCGGCATCCAGTTCATTGAGAAGACCGGCAACCTTGCGACCACCCACCAGCACATCGTTAGGCCACTTGACCGTCACCGGAAGTCGTCCGATTTCATTCACAGCGCGTGCTACCGCGGCCGCCGATAAAAAAGTCAACTGACTGGCATAACGCGGTGCTACCGGTGGCCTAACCAACACTGACGCATACACATTGACTCCCGGCGGCGAGCACCATTTGCGGCCCAAGCGCCCCTTCCCGGCCGTCTGGCTGTCGGCCAGCACCACCGTACCCTCTGCGGCACCGGCTTTGCCGAGTTCATGAGCACGCAGATTGGTCGAATCGGTCTCGGGACAATATACCACCTCCCGACCGATGAGCTCTGTATCGAGATCCGCCTTCACCTCTTCCGGCAGCAACAGGTCGGGCGTCGCCTGTAACCGATAACCTTTTGAAGGCACTGCTTCAATCGCATACCCCAATAACCTTAACTGTTCGATCTTTTTCCAGACGGCGGTTCGCGAAACCCCGAGAGCACGGCTGATTTCACCCCCGGATACGAATCCGTCACCGGCAGTGCGAAACAGAGCAAGTATGGTTGTGCGTGCATCCTGCACAGTCATGGGACCCCGTTATTGAAAGAGCATGGAAATATCGACCGCCGGACTTGAATGGGTCAACGCACCGACAGAAATGAGGTCAACCCCGGTTTCAGCGATACCACGCACCGTTTCAAGGGTTACACCTCCAGAGGCTTCGGTAATTGCACGCCCATTCACCAGGCTTACCGCCTGACGCAACATATCAAGATCCATGTTGTCCAGCATAATGACATCCGCACCGGCCGCCAAAGCTTCCTCGACTTCCGTCAGGTTGCGTGTCTCCACTTCGATCCGAAGGGTATGGGGCGCTATTTCACGAGCCCGGGCAACGGCGACGGCAATACCACCGGCAGCAGCCACATGATTTTCCTTGATGAGAACACCGTCATAAAGGGAGGTGCGATGGTTCCGTCCGCCACCGACCCTGACAGCATATTTTTCCAGTACCCTCAGCCCTGGGGTGGTTTTGCGGGTATCAACAACCGCTGCGCCCGTCCCGTCCAGCTCTTTTACAAAAGCGGCCGCATGAGTTGCGACGCCGCTCATGCGCTGCATCAGATTCAGTGCAACACGCTCGCCCTGCAGTAAAATGGATGCCTCACCCTTGATCCATGCAAGGACATCTCCGCGCTGTACATGTCCGCCGTCTTCGCGCAATTTTTCAAAGGCTACGGAAGAATCCAACAAAGTGAAAACCTGACGCGCTACATCGATGCCGGCCAGTACAAAGTCCTGTTTGGCTACAAGCTCTGCCCGGGCCATGGTGCCCGGAGCAATGGTTGCCTGAGTGGTTATATCTCCAAGACCGATATCTTCCTGCAGGGCGGTCCGGATAATACGTTCTACTTCAAACATGTATGTCTCCATAAGCGGATTTAAAACAACTTTACATCAGTAACATCACGCTTTTATATAACATGGTCACAGAAGCCCCCGCAACCCATAAAGCCCTTGTTCCATGTTCTTTAGCCTTTACAAACCGGGGGTGTTCAGTTTAACAATGGACAAAATTTTCGCCCCTTTTCAAACTGCTTGTCCATAGCCTTTACAGGAGGAAACACCGTGCGCATGACTCTTCAGCTCCTTGCAACCAGCCTGGCGCTTATTTTTCTAACCAGCGGTTGCGTCAGCCAGTCCGCTTTCCAACGTAAATCCGATGAAGCGAACCATTATGCAGCCCTGAGCCGGAACCTGGAGCAGGACTATGCCAAGCTCATCGAACAGCAAAAACAAATGGCAATTCGTTACGACCAAATTGCGCAGCAGATGGAAGACGCTCGCAATACCTCGGCCATCCTGCGGCAGGACAATTTGCGCGCCAAAGCTGACATCGAGAGACTGGAAAAGATCCTGGCCGACCGCAGTAACGAGGCGGGGATAGCCATGACCGACCTGCGACAAGCCATCGACCGCCTCGAAGAGGAAAAACGCCAACTGACTGCGCAACTGGAACAAGAGCAACTTGCACGCCAGGCGCGTATCGCCCAGTTAAAAACAACTTATGATGATCTGGTCGGCAAACTCGAAACCGAAATCAAGCGCGGCGACGTCACTATCTCCGAATTGCAGGGTCGCCTGACCGTCAATATGGTGGAAAAGATCTTGTTCGATTCAGGCAAAGCGGAGATCAAACCGGCCGGCCTGAACATCCTCAAACGCATAGGGACGATCCTCAAGAACACCACTGGCAAAAACATCCGGGTCGAAGGTCATACCGACAATATACCGATCAGTCCGCGACTCAAGGACACTTACCTATCGAACTGGGAATTGTCAACCGCCCGTGCAGGAAGCGTGGTGCACTTCCTTCAGGACAGTCTGGACATTCCCGGAGAACGCCTATCCCTCTGTGGCTTTGGTCCCTACCAACCCATTGCCGACAATGCAACAAGCAGCGGAAGGGCGCAGAATCGACGTATTCAGATCGTTCTGGTTCCCATGGAAACACAGGAGTCCAAGCCTTTATAATCCGCAACCCCGGCCTGACCGCAAAGGGTTCAATTGCTAATCGACATGAGAAGAAATGGCCGGACAATATCATAATTGTCCGGCCATTTCTTCAAAACATGACAGAGTTTGCACAACCCCGAATCATAGAGTGTCACCAGCCAAATGGGAAACTTCCTGTAATAGCTGCGCCACCGATATCTCGTGTTGAGCCATGATCCGCAGGCAATCAAGAATCCCGAGATAGAGCGGAGCGGCATGCGGCGTGCAGAGTCCCTCGATGAGACGCGCTTCGTGATCCGTGGCAAACTCGATGCAGAGACGACATAACTGCGGTCCCTTATCTTCAATGATGTAGGTTTTAAGAACCTCGTTGTCGGTTTTCAAAATATCCGCCATAGCGCGCAGCATCTCAAGGTGACCTTTGAACAAATCGTTAATCTGAGTGCAAGCCTTTGGCGAAAAAGGTATACCGTCGCTGATTTGACGCCTCAGCGGATGGGCCAATTCACTGAGCGTTTCGGTCACAATCTGCAAATGCGACAAAATACTGTGCAGCTTGATCGCCTTGACCTGGTCCTTGCCGTTAACGTGGCCAAGCAGATTATCGATCCGCTCTGTGGCAAGGGCGATCTCTTCCTCGACGATCACCTTGTGATGCTCCACTTCGGCAAGCATTTGCCTGCATTGATGATTGAAAGCGCTACGCGCCATCTCGACCATGATAGCTAAATTGTCGACCACAGCTCCAAACAGATCAAGCTGCTCCTTTACAGGTTCGCTAAAGCCCATACAACCCCTCTCGCTGGCGCCTAGAGTTACAAATACCTTTATATGTAATAATACCAAAACCTTTCCGACATGCTCTGGAAAGATTCCCTTTTCGGTAAAAATAGTATGTTGTCTGGCAACTGTACAGACAGAAAATAAAGAGTCCGACAGGCTGGGAGTCTGTCGGACTATACGGACCGAAGCGAAAATTTGCATGTTTGAGAACAGATTTTAGCTCATTTGACGGTTCATCGTTGTAGCTATGGGCCGAAATGGAGCTGAAATATGGGCCAAACAGCCAAATTTGCAGCTGGATCATGAATGAGTCTGACAGCCCCCCCAAGACCTTAACGATTCAAAAATATGGTTTCAAAGGCCACATGGTGTTTCAACAACGGTGTACCTCCGCCTTCAGAGATCACTCGAAATACACTGTCACAATCAAGCACACGTGCACCCGAAATCTGTGTCAAAGGTGTACCGGCAAAAACCTCCGGACATAACGGTGCAGATGGACCGAGCAGCACAACGCCCCTGGGTTTACCCAATGAAGCAAATAAATCATCCAGCGTACCTGTGATCAGACTGGTACCCGTAAGAATTGCCACATCACAGTCGGCTAAGGCCGCTTTGCCTTCTTGCGGTGTCAGGACTCCGGGTCGCGTTGAGTCCAACTCAATGATATCCAATCGACACCCGCCCTGCTGCAATTCCCTGACAAGGGGCCCAAAATATCCGACCATGGCAACATGATCCTTGGAGGTAATTTCCAACGGATCCAGAGCGTTTCCGGTGAAGGCTCCGGGAATGGGACTCGCGACCAGGGCATTGGCAGTCGCTACGCCAAGCGCTCTCAGCAGGGCATTCTCCCCAATCAGACCTCCCAGCAGATTTGCTGCGGGTTTGCCGCATAGGGTTCCCGCCGCGTGAAGATGCGTGCAACCACCACCTTTATTGGATGGAGTCCAAGCCAGACCGGCTTTCCCGTTGTTAAGTTTAACAGCCGAATAACCCAATCCTATACGAACCTCTTCAACTTCAAGATCCGCCGTTTTCGAAATCAGGACATCCAGAAGTTTTCCTTGAATATTCAGAGTCATACATCCTCCTTGGTCATAAATGGTCTACTCGGTTTTGATCGTACATGGTCTCACAAAAAACGTTACTGAAACCAATATTAACACCTCCCAACTATTTAAATGTTTTTTACGACTAGCAAGTCGCCAAAAATTCCAAGATGTTAAAAAAATCGGAGTTTCTCAATGCAGGAATACCCTATTTGATATTTTGAAAAAGTGCCGCTGCAAGCAGCCATGAACATTGATCATGTCTCTGCAGCGGCCAAGTGGGTAAGGTGCAACAACGCTTTGCTCCCGCCATGCATGCAAAAAGGAGAGCTTCTGCTACAAGGATATGTGTCAGGCACATCGGAAGTTACAGCATCGATATATAGCACCAGTTATAACGAGACTCACATAAATCGCCTTTGCTTTCAACAACTTTTTATCAAGGGAAAAAGGAAAATGAGCCAAAATACAAAAACACCCCGGTGACAAACCGGGGTGCAGAGAACAACATGTTTCGTTAAAATTCTTTTGACCAGGCCAGCGTCAGGGCAGAACCACCAAACTCACTGCCATCCCCCTGGTCACGTAACAATCCAAAATTATAACTGTAACCGATTTCAACCTGGGAGTTCCAAGGGGCTCCGCAGGTTACAGCGGCACCGACCGCCGGAAGGGTATCCATCCCCCAATCAATTTGTCCATTTTCCACATGAGGTCGATCTACTACCGCAAGCTGACCGCGCAAATGCAAATAACAGAAAAAAAGCAATTCACGGCGGTATTCCAAATTTGCGACAGCATAGCTGCGACTATAAAATTCATCGAATATGGCGCCCATTACGGTGGGACGTGATAAAGCTTCCCACTCACCCCCGGTTGGCTCACCACCAAGTCGGAACGCGCTGAAGCGATCCAGGTTTTCGCCAATGCCACCATACAATGAAGCGATCACACGGTTACGCTCCTGATCAAGCAGCGGCATAGGTACAGCCGCCAGGGCAAAGAATCTTGCCGAAGACCAGGTGCGATGTTCTTCGCCATCCTGCATTCCAAACACAGGTCCGCCTCCCCAATCGTCCCAGTTGGCACGGTGACCATACAGGCCGTCGAACCCGGCCGCCCATCCATTATGAGGAAGCTCCATGATGTTACGCTCCAGGGCATCGGCACGCATGCGAATATGGACTCTGCCTTCATAGGTGTCGCGCGGTTGAATAAAACCGTCAATGGTATCGCTGCCCTCACTGAACAGTAACACGCCTGGTTCATAAGTCAGAGCGACCTCCAGCCCATTGTCCTGGTGTCCGGGGGCCAGCGCAGTGCGCCAGCCCAGCCCAAGTCCGAGGTGTGCGCGATGCCACTCCAGCTCTTCCTGGTCGATCTGTACCCCCTCGACAAACTCCTGTCGTGCGATCGGAAGCGTCATGTTATCAAAAGTCATGACCAGTTCGGTTTTACCCAACCAGGACGGGGTCACATTATAACGGACCTCGTTGTACACACCCACCAATACAGCACGAAGTCTCTGGCGTCCGTTATCTTTGTTACGCCACAAAAAATATGCCCCGAAGGGTTGGAGTTCATAATCAGTGGGAGCATATGGCAACCATTGAAGGCCGAGATTCAGAGCGGTTACTGAACAACGGTCACGAGATGGTGCCGTTGCCGACTGCCCGAAGACCTCCGTGGTATAGCTTTCACCTGCCCGTGGGGTGCGATAATCGAGAGCAAGGCAATACGTTGCCATTATCATGGGTAAGAAAAACCCGCATAAAATTCTTCCCGCCCAACGCCGGGCGGCTGTCCGTGATTTGTTACAGTACACGTTATTCCTCCTGAAACGAATATCCATCAAACATTGAAACAAGCATCATAGTCACAGTTGAACAAAACAATCCAAATCCAAATCGAAAACAAAACACCGTGGCAGTTGGAAACAAACCATGACTGCCAGACGGAACGACAAGAACCGGCAGACATCAGATACCAGCAGTTTCGTTCGGCAGGCGTCCAATCGCGATACCTTCCACCGACAAAGCTATCGCGCTCCTACCCCAACCCGACATCCAGACTCATCATAACGACAAAACCAAGCATGGCGCAAAGGGTTGCAAAATCACCAAATTCTCCCTGTTGGGTCTCCGGCACGACTTCCTCGATAACCACAAAGATCATGGCGCCGGCAGCAAAAGCCAATGCATAGGGAAGAATCGGACGTGCAAGCAGTACGGCGGCAGCACCTGCCACGCCGGCAATAACCTCGACAAATCCGGAAAGCTGTCCATACCAGAAACTTTTCAAAGGCGATAAACCGTCTCTCCTTAAAGGCATGGATACAGCCATACCCTCTGGAAAATTCTGCAAACCTATACCCAGAGCAAGAGCTACGGCGGCGGTGATACTGGATGCATCCAATCCTGCCCCAACGGCGCCAAAAGCAACCCCCACCGCCAAGCCTTCCGGAATGTTATGCAATGTTACCGCCAGGACAAAAAGGGTACTGCGGGGCCAATTGGTTTCTATCCCTTCGGCCTTGCTGCGAGGCAAACCACGATGTAAATGCGGTAACAACATATCGAGACCGCGAAGAAAAACGCCCCCGAGCAGAAAACCGATGGCAGGCGGCATCCAGGCAGGTAGCCCCTGACCTTCGGACATTTCGATGGCGGGTGCCAGTAACGACCAGTAACTTGCGGCGATCATAACCCCCGCAGCAAACCCGAGCATGCCATCGAGGGTCTTACGACTAGGCTGGCGGGCCAGAAAAACGGCTCCGGCTCCGAGTGAAGTCACCCCCCAGGTAAAACAGGTGGCCAGCAAAGCTTGTACAATGGGGTGCATGTCCCCAAAAACGTTCAGCATCCCTACCTCCCTTTCACAACACCGGCATCGCTTGACTTTACCGCATCCCGCTTCTATAGTTGGTTTCCATCCGGGCATGACCTTTTCAGAAATAACGATCAATTTTCCATAGTTTGCAGATAAGAGATCGCGCCCTTACAAAACGAACATCACCCCACCCGGCAGTTATGGATGGGAACCGACTGGGTTCTATGAAAGATCTTTTTATAGCCGACACGCATCTTATCGATCCTGATGACAATCGTTATCGCCACCTGTTGGAACTTCTTGAGCAACAGTGCGGACAGTTGCGCAGCCTGATCATGCTCGGCGATATTTTCGAATTCTGGCTCGGATACAAACACACCGTGTTTACAGCTTATATCCCCCTGCTAAACACTCTGCGCCGCCTTCAGGCGGCGGGGACCGAGCTGGTTTTTGTCGAGGGCAATCACGACTTCCACCTAGGTCCCTATTTCAGCGAAACCCTGAAATGCCGTATTTTACCCGATGGCGGTGTGCTGGAACGCGATGGTCGAAAAATCTTCATCGCCCACGGCGACCTTGTCAATCCGCGGGATACAGGGTATCGATTGCTACGGCGCTTTTTGCGACATCCCTGGACGCGTCGTTTGATGCTGCTGGTACCGCCGGACACGGCCTGGCGCGTCGCCCGCTGGGCCAGCGCCAAAAGTTCCCGAAAAAATGGCGGCCGCGATCGGCATCGCTTGCCTCGTGAAGACCTGTTCAACTACGCCCGACGTTACTTTTCCGAGGGTTACGACACGGTAATTACCGGCCATTTCCACGTACCGTGCCTGCACAGAGAAAACGGCAACACCCTGATAGCCCTTGGCGGATGGAGCAACCAACCCTCTTACGCTACTCTGGAGGATGGTGTGTTCACCCTCTATCCGTCCTGATCAACGGATTCGCTATCCCCTGCCTTCAATTTTTTCAAGACCATGTCCCGAAGAGTCATCCCGGCCAAAGCTTCGCGGTCCGCACTTTCAAGAATTTTCTCCACCTCAGCAACAATGTCTCTTCCAGGCATACGAAAATTGCGGGGCTGAGTTGAACCATCCTCTCGAAGAGCCTGCAAAACAGTGTACACTTCGATACCTTCAGGTGCGCTGCCAGGGTGATAGACATGTCCGCCCTCATCGGGTTCCTGAACCTTCGCCAGCAATCCAAGTCTGACCAGGTCGTTAAGTATGGAACGCACCAGACGCGGAGGCAATCGGAGTTCCGAGCAAAGCCGTGCATGGTTCCAAGCTGCGCTGTTAGAGTAAAAGGATTCCGCGCAGAGCAACAGAACAGTCATGGCAACCCTTTCCCGACTGGCGAAATTAGCCGCTTCCTCGCCATATTCCTCGCGAATAATGGTGGCATTTTGCATGGCATAAGTCAGCTCAAGCCCAAGCAGAACAATCATCCACGAGACGTACAACCAGACGATGAGGATCGGCAGTGCAGCCATGGTACCGTAGATGGCATTGTAGCGGGATACACCGATCTGAAAGTTGACGTAGCTCCACTGTGCCAGTTGCCATAAAGTCCCGCCAAAAATACCGCCAACCAGAGCCGGGGCAAACTGCACGCGCGTATTGGGCATGAACAGATACATAAACGTAAATGCCGCCCACACGGCCAGATACGGCAGGATATTGAACAGCAGCAACAAAGCCTCTCCGACGAACGCCGTCTCCAGTAGTTTCTGTACCAGCGACTGGCTACGCAGTGAGGTGGTCAGCGAAAGCGCCGCGACCATAAGTAAAGGGCTGAGCAGAACGACTGAAAAATAATCGGCAAAACGCCGAATCATGGTCCTGGTTTCCTTGACCCCCCATATATGGTTGAAACTCTTTTCAATATTCGACAGCAGCGTAAGAACAGTGATTACCAAAATGGCAAGACCGACGGTACCAAGACGGCGAAAGTTGGTGTTTTCTATATACGAAAGAATGGCCCCGATCACTTCCTCGGAGCCATGGGTGAATACCTTGAAAAGGAGAGGCTCAAGCAGATTCTGTCCGCCAAATCCTTTGATGAGGGAAAACATGAGAGCCAGCAAAGGAACAATGGACAACAAAGTGGCGTAGGTCAGGGCCGAAGCCCGCAACATGCAGCCATCGGAGACAAAGCCGCGCACGACAATGGCTGCAACCTGCAATTGACGCATTAAAAAAAGCCGCCCGCGAGTCAGTTCATGGGCATCCAGGTGCCATAAGTCATGCAGCAAAAAAATGCGAAGCTTGTCCCATAACCGGTTTGCCAATCTGGCCTCCTTCCACTGCGCGAACAAACCACGCTAAGTCTTCGTAGCATTACACTATATGCGCCAGGATTCACGATAATCCCGGCAATTTACTCCGTGACATCCAGGATAATCTCCGACATGAATTGCCGCCGGGATGGATCAACCTCGTCACTTTCCCGCAAATAAAGAGCATTGATCGTCGCTAAGGCCGTGTTGAGCCGATCGAGATCGATAATCATATCTCCGGAAAGGCTGGTCAGTTCCTGACAATTTTCAGGACAAAAATCGACCTGAGCATCCCCGTCGATACGAGTCAAAATGGGTAATCCGTGGGTTCGGCAGATCATGGGCCGTACCTGATAAATAAGGCAGACATGATCTTCCAGCAAGGGGCAAGGGCCATCGTGAAGGGCGTTTTTCGCACGTTCACGCAGCTTTAACCTCTGAAATGCCGGCAGGGCCTTGATGGCTTTCGCCACCACTGCAGCCTCGACCTGGAACAGACTAAGGTGCAGACAGCAGGCATCACAACCTTTGCGACAGGCAAGGTGTCCCTGCAGGCGCGCACCGATTGTATCGCAGAGGGCATCTACCCTCCTCACAAGATCCTGATAATTACGCATGCTGTTGGTTTTGTCACTTGTCACTTGTCACTTGTCACTTGTCAGTGGGCACTGGGGATTGGGGTTGCACCGGCAGACCGTTGCGCAGCATAGCCTCTTTGCCGATATCGGTCAACTTGGCTCTAAACACTATCCAAGCACTCCTCGAGCCCCGTCAATGGCATATTGCACCGCGAGAAATGCCAGGATCAACCCCAGGATGCGGGTAACCACCGCCATACCCAGACGGCCCAGCACTTTTCCCAACAACTCGGCCTGCCACAAAATAAGACCGGTGACAGCAAACACCATGAATGTACCAAAAAGAAGAACCAGATAGTCGTATAAGCCGGAAGCTTTTCCGGCGAACAATAATGCGGTGGCGATAGCCCCAGGACCAGCCAGTAGCGGTACAGCCAGCGGAGTAATGGAAACGTCTTTTTTGGTTTCGGCGAGCCGTTCTTCACGACGGCTGATTTCGGTACCAGTGGTGCGTCCGTAAAGCATTTCCATGGCGATTACAAACAACAACACCCCGCCACAAATCTGAACAGCCTCGGTTTGAATCCCGAAGTATCCCAGCAGCCACGGCCCTGCCAGAATAAAAAAACAAATCACCAGGCAGGCCACCAGGCAACCGCGTAATGCCATGGCACGGCGCTCGGCTCTGGTATTATCGGGTGTGATCGCCAGCAGAACAGGCGCGCCAGCCACCGGATCAACCAGAATGATCATCTGAACCATAAATGTTACCAGCAGTTCCAGGCTGCCCCGCATAGGCATCCCTTTCGTAAACATATGAGGATACTGTCGCGATCAAGAACGCCATCCGGCCGGCTCTATTCATTCACAGGCGTTCGCCTGCGGATAAAATCCCATAAAGACGAATCAGTCGATCAGTTAGCCGTATCACCATTAAAAGGTCCCATGTTTTCCAGAGGCAACCCAAGTTGTTTAGCAAGTTCGGCAGGATGTTCAGGGTCACCAACCAATACTATGGTTTGCGCCTCTGGATGCAAATGACGACGGGCTGCCGCCAGGACATCTTTGGCTGTAACGGCCGCCAACCGCTCACGATAACGGTCGAGATAGTCTTCAGGATATCCGTAAAAAACCAGACGCATGGTTTGGCTGACAATCTCATGGGAATCATCAAAAGCGAATACAAAGGAATTAATAAGGCTATCCTTGGCCAAAGTCAGCTCATCCTCGGAGACCGGTTCTCGGGTCATATTTTCCATTTCCTGGCGCATCAGACCCACAACCTCGGCCACCGTAGCATTTTTGGTTTCCGCACCGGCAACAAACAATCCGGGCAGCCGTCGTCCGACCTGAAAAGACGAGTAGACCGAGTAAGCCAACCCCCGCCGGGTACGTATCTCCTGCATCAGACGGGAATTAAAACTCCCCCCTCCCAGGATAAAATCGAGCACCCGCAACGCATACAGATCGGGATCGTCTTTTTTAATCCCTCGTTGCCCTATCAAAACGGTTGTCTGGGGGATCTCTTTATGGACAAGCAACATGGCAGGGGCGGCTGCAAGTGGTAACGGTTCCAGTTGGCGGAATGATGGAACGACGCCGGACCAACTTTCAAATAAATGCCCCAGAAGATTTTCCAGGGTCTTGCGATCGATATCTCCGGAAACAGCCAACCACATATTATCCGGCCTGATAAAACGACGATGAAAATTTTCAAGGTCTTCTCGCTTAATAGCCTTAACGGTCTCCAGCGTGGGCATCACCCCCAAGGCATGGCCCTGATATAGCGCGGACACCAATGTCTTTTGCGCCAAAACGGACGAGCTATCGGCCTCCCGCCGAATACTTTCGAGCATACGTCGGCGCGCCAGTTCAACTCTCTGCGGATCGAAATGCGGTCGCCGCATCATATCTGCAAGCAACCCCACCCCCTCATCCAGATCGGCGGTTTGCAAAGACAGGTTCAGGACCGTCGCATAACTCTCGCTGTTTATACTCAAATCTGCGGCTATACGTTCCAGAGTCGACTCGACCTCATCGGCACTCCTGTCACCTGCCCCGGCACTGCGCACGGCGCTACTATGCAGTTGCGCCAAACCGCTCTTATCAGGCGGGTCGTTAATACTGCCGGCATCAAACATGGCACTCATGGTTACCAGCGGTAATTCATGGTCTTCGCGCAAAAACACCTGAATACCATTGGCAAGTTGAAACCTCTCGACCTTCGGTAATTCAAAACTCAAAGGCGCGAAAGTCAACCTGTCGGGGTGTTCCATACGGTGCGATAGCGTACAACCTGCCAGCAGGGCCAACCCAACCAGAGTTACCACCCAACATTTTTTCACGGCTGTTGTCCTTTCGCCTCAAGAATCGCCACCGTACGATTTTCACTGGTGAAATATTTCCTCGCCACAGCCATGACATCTTCCGCCGTCACCGAAGCAACCTGTCGATCGTACTCGGAAAGGTAGCGCCAGTCTCCTGCAACCGTTTGAAAATAGGTCAACATACCGGCGAGTCCGCTATTACTTTTCAAAGATCGCAATTGGTCAACCCGCAGCCGATTACGAACCCGTTTCAGGTCGGCATCGTTTACCGGCTTCCGGGACAAGCGATCAAGCTCCTCATATAACGCGTGTTCAACCTCTTCTACTGTATGCGGATGGCGCGGCACCAGATGACAAACAAACAGGTTGGGATAACGCGAACCAGGGGCGACGTAAGTCGATACCTCTGCAGCCAGCTGTTTTTCAACCACCAGTCTCTGGTAGAGGCGCGAGGTGCGCCCCTGGCCAAGCAATTGATCGATAACATCGAACACATAGTCATCGCGACTGGGCAGGGTCGGTTTATGAAAGGCTACCTCCAGCTTCGGCTGCGCATCAAATACAACTTTTACACGTCGCTCTCCTCGCTGAGGGGGTTCCACTGTCGCTACACCAGGCACGGGGGTCCCTGCAGCCAGATGTCCGAAATAGCGACCAACCATAGCTACGGCTTCATCGAAATCAACCGCCCCCACCAGAGCAATGACCGTGTTGACTGGAGTATAATACTTGTGCATGAATTCGCGGGCCTGACGCGGCCTCAAGTTACGGATATCGGAAGGCCAACCGATGATGGGATGGCGATAAGGGTGTACGGTAAAGGCAGTCGCCAGCAGTTGTTCATAAAGCAATCCGTCAGGATTACTGTCGTAAGAACGGCGGCGCTCTTCCAGAATTACGTCCCGTTCCGTATAAAATTCACGTAGTACTGCATGAGCCATGCGATCAGACTCCACAGCAGCCCACAGTTCAAGCTTATTCGAAGGCAAGGAAATGATATAGCTGGTCAGGTCTTTGCTGGTAAAAGCATTATAACCAACCCCACCATGGCGGGCATAAATATTTGATGCCTCATCCGTAACAACAAAATCTCGGTGTTTTTGCTGTAAAGCATGCAGCCGATCTTCCAAGGCGGACATCGCTTTCGGATCGACATTGGGACTGCGACGCAAATCATCCAGAGCGTCCCCAGCCTTCTCGATCGCAGCCAGTAACGGCTTTTCTGCAGTAAAATTGCGAGTACCAAGGATTTCGGTACCCTTGAACCGCAAGTGCTCAAGAAAATGAGCCAACCCTCGATCGCCATTGGTTTCATCGACGGAACCCACACCAACGGTGAGATAAGCGCTAAAGGTTGGCGCATTATGTCGTTCCACCACCAGCAATCGTAAGCCATTGGGAAAGATATGCTCCTGCACCTTTTCGGCTAACGGCTGCGCATGGCAGATCGAAGTCCACAGACAAAATAAAAAAATGGCGGCCAACCGCCGCCATCCTTTAGAGGATATCACGATAATCGTCCCTTCATGTTCAAGGCTTTATAAAGGTGTCCATCCAAAATTGCCTGATGACCACCGGTTAAGACGGTTGTAATATCGAGTATATACCCAAGTCCCGGGGTGAAGGCAAGACTCATGATCCCGAACGCGGATCGATAAGCAGATGCTGGCGATCTTCAAACAATCGCTCTGCATGCTCAGGGTCTGGCATCAGGGTATGGGCGATCACTTCCGACAAACTCTCGACCATAAATACGTTCATTTCAGTACGAATATGCTCGTCAAGTTCCTGCAGGTTTTCACGGTTGCGCTCAGGCAGCAATACTGTTGTCACTCCGGCCCTCCGAGCGGCCAGAACCTTTTCTTTAACCCCCCCAATAGGCAGGATCCTGCCTGTCAGAGTGAGTTCCCCGGTCATGGCTACGTTGCGCCGGGCCGGTCTACCGGTCAGCAGCGAGATGAGAGCCGTAGCGATCGTCACACCGGCTGAAGGCCCGTCCTTGGGGATGGAGCCGGACGGAACATGGATATGAATATCGGTGTTTTCGAAAAATCCGGCATCGATACCAAATTCGGCATGATGGGCGCGTACATAGGAGAGCGCGGTTTTCGCCGATTCCTGCATGACACTGCCGAGGCTTCCGGTCAAGGTCAACTGTTTACTCCCCGCCATGGCCGAAACCTCGATAAAAATAATATCCCCACCGGATTCCGTCCAGGCCAGGCCGGTCACAACTCCGACACGGTCTTCCTCGGACGCAACATCAGAAAAATATTTGCGCGGGCCGAGCATCTTTTCAACCTCATCGGAATTAATAACGGCCGGCGCCGTCTTACCCTTGGCGACTTCTTTGGCCACTTTACGGCAAATTGATGCAATTTGCCGATCGATGCCGCGCACTCCTGCTTCACGAGTATAGTCTTTGATGATTTTAAGAACCGCCATCTCTTCAAATGGCACAGGGTGGTCCTCAAGACCATTTTCCGATATCTGTTTGGGTATCAAATATTTAAAAACAATCTGCAGTTTTTCCTCATCGGTATAACCGGGCAGGCGCAACACCTCCATGCGATCACGTAAAGGGGGTGGAATGGTATCCATGATGTTAGCGGTTGTAATAAACATCACGTGCGACAGGTCAAACGGCACATCGAGATAGTGATCGGTAAAAGTGTCATTTTGCTCTGGATCGAGCACTTCCAGTAGCGCTGCAGCTGGATCGCCACGGAAATCCTGCCCGATTTTGTCGACCTCGTCGAGCATGAAAACCGGATTATTGTTTCCGCAGCGACAGATTTCCTGAATGATGCGACCTGGCATAGCGCCTATATAGGTGCGCCGATGGCCTCGAATCTCTGCCTCATCTTTCATGCCACCCAGGGAAATACGAATGAACTTGCGCCCTAAAGACCGGGCGATGGAACGACCGAGAGAGGTTTTACCTACCCCCGGCGGCCCCACAAGGCAAAGGATGGGGCCTTTCAAAGAGGCTTTAAGTGTATGAACGGCGAGAAACTCAAGGATGCGCTCCTTTACCTCTACCAGATCATAATGATCCTCATCGAGGGTTTGTTGGGCGCGCTCGATGTCGAGGATATCGGAAGTGCCTCGTCGCCACGGCATATTACATAGATATTCAACATAAGTCCGTGCGACCGTATATTCGGGAGATGAAGGGTTGATACGTTCCAGGCGAGCCAATTCTTTTTCAGCCACAGAGCGCACGCCCTCTGGCATATCGCCACTTTCTACAATCGAGCGAAAAGTTCTGATCTCTTCCTGCTGTGGATCTTCTTCCCCCAGTTGATGCTGAATTTGTTTGAGTTGTTCGCGTAACAGGTGTTCTTTTTGGCTGCGGACCGCAGAGCGTGGTCGGTCGGCATTACCCTGTCCCTTGAGCTGCATTTTTTGAATCTCGGCTGTCAAAAAAAGATAAACTTCCTTGAGACGCTCCAGAGGATCAAGAGTTTCGAGAAGACGCTGCTGGTCTTTGACTTCCATGTTCAGATAAACCGCCAACACGTCAGCAAGTTTGCCCGATTCATCTATACGCCCAGTAGAATGATTTATATCGTCCGGCAACGGCTTCCCAAGAGATTGAGCCACCCTCAACAAAGCAACGATGCTCTGCATCATGGCCTGTGCAACGGCATTCCGGTTTTCACGGGCCGGGATCAGACTCACTGTGGCCATGACAAAAGGCGTAACCTGCCTTGTATTTATCAGGCGAACACGGTTAAGCCCTTCAAGCATGATTTTACAGCCCCCTTCCGGAAACCGTAAAACCTGGGTTATGCGGCAAATCGTCCCAACTCTTGCAAATTGTTCCCGGCCAGTGATCGGGTCAACGGCAAGGACCGTAAGGATAGCAATCAGACGATCACCCCGCAACGACTCTTCAACAAGCCCCATGTGTTCTTTACCGATAAATAAAGGAAAGGCCATATAAGGGAAAATAACCTGTTCATGCAGTGGATACACAGGCACTTCCGGCGGAATAATATCCAAGGGCTGTCCGGTCATGGGTATCTCCCTTCGCCTCATGCTTATCCGAAAATACAAAGGGGATAAAGAGACGTTGTTATCAGGAAAAAAACTTTATGCGACAGGAAATGCTGAAATATCCGTGCACATGCAGGGAAATTTCAAAAACCAAATTTGGGTCGCATGCTGTCAATTAATGATAACAATCGTTAATGGACTGTCAAGAAAGAGAAAAGGTTATCATTCCAAGGACTTGGAGTGAGGAGCTAAAACTGTTTCAACGGCCGGAACGGAGATGGGATCAATAACGTCGGTGAATTGCAGACTCGGCCAAATCGACAAGAGCCTGCCGCGCTGGAGAGTCCGGAAATGAAGCCAGTCTTGCAATAGCCTGGCTTACATAAAAACTCGCCTGTCGGTGGGTGTAGCCAATTCCATCATACCGAGTGATAAGGTTTTGCACAAAGGCGAGGTCATCGGCATGCAAATGGTCCTTGGTAAAAATAGTGGATACCTTCTGCCGCTCCTCCCCCTGGCAGCATCCCAATACATAGATAAGGGGCAGAGTCATTTTCCCTTCGGCCAGATCGCGGCCAAGCAGCTTGCCGGATTCGTTCTGATCGGCGACATAATCCAGGGCATCATCAACCAATTGAAATGCAACCCCCAAATCCATACCGAAAGCGGCCAGATCTTCCTCACGATCACTCGGCAATTGGCCAAGGATAGCACCGCAACGACACGTTGCGGAAAACAGGGCCGCTGTCTTGCTGCGCACTACGGACAAGTAACGGTCTTCGTCCAGAGACAGATCGCCACTATTCACGAGCTGGACCACCTCCCCTTGTGCCATAAGCGAGGAGGTCCCGGCCAATGCCTTCATAATGCGACGATCACAAAAATCGACCATCAATTCAAAGCAGCGCGCAAACAGGTAGTCACCTACAAGTACGGCAACTTCATTGCCCCAAGCTGCGTTAGCAGAAACCTGCCCCCTGCGCAAAGGTGCCCCATCGACCACATCATCATGAAGCAATGTTGCTGTATGGATAAATTCGATGATGCTGGCGAGAGTATACCGGTAATCCCCACCGTAACCGCTCAGACGGGCACATAGCAGCAACAGCACCGGTCTGATGCGTTTGCCTCCACTAGCCAGGATATGGTCGCTCATCTGGCGAATCAGCGGCACATCTGAAGTCAGGTATTGGCGAAAGCAGCCTTCAATATGTTCCAGATCTTCCCTGAGCAGTTTCTGAGCAAGCTGCATGCAATTCCCATGTCTCAATGAGGTAAAATGAGGCTTATCCTAAAAAATTCGTATGAACCTTGTCAAAGCATTTTTCCCACCCACCACGCACACAAGCAAAAGTCGGATCACACTATTTGCATCATGCCATAATCGCCCCAACTAAAACGAGCAACTAATAATGGCGACAGGGTGGCTAAAGTCAACTTCAGATAACAATAACGGGCGAAGCATTCCTGCCTGCAATGGATAGAAATTAGAGAGAAAACGGGCAAGACCGTCGGCCTTGCCCGTTTTCTGGGTATTCAGATTATCCTATACAACAAATTATCCGGAAAAAATGGGCCCTTTTCCGTAGCGTCGATTATGTTCCTTTTGCTCCTGGACAAGTTTTTCCATCTCGTCATGCCTTAAAACAGCATTTTCTACAAAAAATTGTCCAAGTTTTTTCTGTTGTGAGCGCTGGTAAAACAGCAAGGTTTGGAGTTGGCGCGGGGTAATAAAATCGAGCCCGACAGCTTTTTCACCAAAACGACGGCCAGCGCCACGAAAGCTCAAAATATGATGAACATCCCGGGCCTGCAACCATCCCCACCGCTGGGCAATATCGCCAAGATTTGGCCTCTGACGGCGTTGCCAAAAGAGCGCATCCATCAACAGTCGGTAATCGATGTATTTACGATAATACAGGAACAACCCTATCTGCAGGCTACGACGCGGGAGATAGATGCTTCCGCTGGTTGAACCGGTAAATGGCTGTCGCGGTGAGGTGGAATGCTGCGTAGATGAAGAGGGCGACGCAACAGGGCCTGAAGAAACAGGGGTTGGAGTCCATAAGCCACTTTCACGCAACTTGAAAAAATCGCAAACAACTTCATAGGAAGCCAGCAACCTCTGAAACTGCTCGGTCTGAGATTGCTGTTTACCCGAATCGTCCTGACCATATAAATCAGGATGGGTTTCTTTGACCTTACGGCGGTAAGCGGATTTAGCGCCATTGGGTTGCAAATAGGAAAGAAAATCCAACGACAACTGAATCTCGTTTCCAAACAGGAAACGACAAGCCTCGAAAAGATCGCTTTCAGTTATCGGTGCTATCAAAACATGCTCCCCTGAAAGTGCTGACAGTTGCTATCTTCATCCACCAAAAAGATCACACAACTTGAAAAGATCCTGCTACCCAAAACGCAACATCCGTCATGCCATTTAACCTTTTGAATTTATTTTGTCAATACGTTTCCAATATATGGAGCTGAGCATTTTCTATCAGCAACCGCCATATAACAAACGAGATCATGAACAATTCATATGCAAAAGAGTAATCTATAACCTCGTCCGTCAATGTTGCAATCCCAAAGATCTTCATTTAACCAAAAATAATCACCCCGTGTTTGCTCCATCACATTTCACCTAAAAAGTTTTTTATGCAAGTCAGGGCATTGACAGTAAAAAACCCATGGCCCGATGTATTTTGACAGTAAATCTAAATACCTGCCGAAACAACGTAAACTAGGGTTATAATAATCAAAACATATGCAGTAAACGTCAATTCCTTGAATACACTCTCCCTGCTAAAACCTCATATTTCAAGAAAAGCTTTCGATCCAAACGATTATTTCAAATGAACAACTGTGCATTTTTTTCTTTTGCACGGACTACATTCCTCGCGTTAACACGCAACAAATTGGAATCATTGCTATTTAAAATCAACAAATTTCTTTGGTAATTTTTCATGATTTTTCCTACCTTAACTATTAGATTATTTTTTTCCTATATAGTTTCCGCTGGCGTCTATCATGCATTTTGTGTATAAAAAAAATCGCAAATGCGTCCGATAAGACTATAAAGCAACAGGAAAGCCACCACATAAAACCAAAGCATAAATTTAAACATTGTTTTATTCTTCAAACATAGGCATTCGGAAAGGGATCGTCCTGAAACAACCCGATGCCAGGCAAGCATCGGCAACGCACATGGCGCACCATGTTTGACCTAACACCTTTTGCAACCGCAGTTTCCATATTGCGAAATCATTTAATCCAGCAGCCTTGTTCGTGCTTATCAGGCCAATAAAGGGAGGGGCAACTCGTGAAGGATCTGAAAATCCCAACAAAGATTTTTTTGCTCAGTGGCAGCATCATCTTGATTTTCACCCTGGTTGCGTCGTGGCTTTACATCCATTTTCGCAACAACATCATGGAAGCGCGTCGCAGCGAAATTCAACACGTCGTTGAATCCGGCTGGGGACAGGTTGAACATTATGCCCGTTTGGCCAAAACCGGCCGGCTGAGCACCGAAGAAGCCCAAACTCAGGCCAAGGCCATCATTCAGGACCTGCGCTTCGCCAACGACAACTATTTCTGGATCAACGACATGCAGCCCAGCATGGTCCTGCACCCCCTCGATCCGCAACTTAATGGCACATCCCTGGCCACCAAAGAAGATTCCAACGGCATGCGCATGTTCGTTAAAATGACCGAACTTTGCCGTAAGGATGGTGAGGGATTTCTGGAATATGCATGGCACAAGGAGGGCTCGACAAAACCTGTCGGCAAGATTTCGTTTGTCAAGATGGTGCCGGAATGGAACTGGATCGTCGGGGCCGGTCTGTATCTCGATGATATCGAGCAGGTGCTGACCAAGCTGTTTTACACGACCTTCGGCATTTTGTTGATCGTTATCGTAACATCCATGACCCTGGTATATTTCGTTACCCGAGCCATTTCCAGACCGCTGAACGAATCGGCTGAAATCATGGAAAAAATCGGCAAGGGTGACTTCAGTCTGCGCCTTGACCTTGATCGCCAGGATGAAATCGGTCGCATGGCCAAAGCCCTTAATACATGCATTGACAACGTACGGGAAATGTTTTTGAACATCCGCACCATGGGTGTGCAGATTGCCGTCAATACGCTTAAGGTCTCCAACCAGGTCGAGATTTCCTCCCGCAACTCTATCGAGCAAGGCATGCTGGCGCAGGATATTTTTGCCAGCAGCCAGGAAACCACTGCCGCCCACGGGGAAATTTCCAACAACACCCAGAAAATTTGCGCCTCCACCTCCAACAACCTGGAGACGGCACAGAGCTCTTTTCTGGAGCTCATGGAAACCAACGCCAGCATCAACAGCATGACGGAAAAAATTGCCGGATACACCATCACCATCGGCAAAATGGATACCGAGTCCCAGGACATTAAAAAAATCGTATCGTTGATCAAATCGATCGCCACACAGACTTCTTTGCTGTCGCTTAATGCTGCCATCGAGGCCGCCAGGGCCGGTCAGGCCGGCAAGGGATTCGCCATTGTTGCCGACGAAGTCAAGGCTTTGGCCGAACAGGTCAATGCAGCCAGCGAAGACATTGCCGGCAAGATCAACAACATGCTGTCTCATATCGAAACCTGTATCAGCGAGACGGAGGATATCAGCAACGTCGCCAAGGATACCCGCAATGCGGTCAGCAAATCATGCGAAAGCTTCAAAACCATGATTTCCGACCTGGAAAAAAGCGACGATCAACTGCAGAGCATCACCGCATCTGTCGAGGAACTCTCGGCAGCCAACAACGAGGTACACGGCAAGGTCGACAACATCAACCAGATCAGTCGCGAAGTATCCGACACCATGGAAGAAGCCAAAGATTCGACCGAAAGTCTCTACCAGATCACCGAAAACCTGCAACGCATGAACGCCCGCTTCAAAACCGGCAAAGGCTACGGTGAACATTGTGTCAACGAGGTTCGCAAAGCCCGCAGTAAAATACGTAAAAGCATGGAAAAAATGCTCGAGCGCGGTATCGATGTTTTCGATCGGAATTACCAACCGATCCCGGGAACGAATCCTCAAAAGTTCCAGACCGCCTATGTCGATGCCTTTGCCAGAGAGTTGCAACCTATCTACGACAAACTGGTAAGTGATCTTAAAGGCGGCGTATTCGCCCTCTGTGTCGATATAAACGGTTACGGTGCAACACATAACAGCTTCTGCTCACAACCGCCAACCGGGGATCCTGAAATCGATGCTATCCACAGTCGCGACCAGCGTATTTTCGATGATCCAAGCAGTCTTGCCGCTGCCACCAATACCGATCCCGTTTTGCTGCATACCTACAAACGGGATGATGGTTCGATCCTGAGTGAATTTGCCATGCCGATATTCATCAACGGCAAGCATTGGGGCGCCTTGCGACTCGGTTGCGAGCCCGAAGTGGTTATGGATATGACCTACTCTTCCTGACCCCTCCCGCATTAAATATAAAGCCCCCCCTGGATAAACAGGGTGGGGCTTTTTTTATCACTATCAGGAACCCAGACGCACTTCACAAGGCAACAAAGGCCGCGGAAGCAGTCGCTCCGGCAGGTGAATCAGTTTTGTTCCGGCCGGAGGTCGCAACTCCTGGTAGAGATTTTGACTCACTTCCCCACAAGATTTAGAAAGATGCACTGGAAGGTAAAAGGCAGGCCGAATTTTTTGTAGCAAAAGGTTCATATCCTGCGTACACAGGTGACAGGATTGGCGGGCTTTCTCCACATGATCTGCCAGAAAAGCACACTCCCCCACTAACAGCGTTACCCCCTGCAACATATCGGCTACCGTTGCCTCATTCTTTCCGGAATAGCCAAGATCCGTCATATAACCAATAGATGACGGAACCCTATTCTTTCGGATCGCCTCATACAATCTGCGCGTATCCGTAACCACATGAAAGCTCTCCCTCTTGCCTTGTGCCTGCCTTACCGTCAAAGCTTCTTTACCCAGCAGCCCCTTGTAGAATTGGCGCTTCAACTGCTTGATCCATGGCCCACCCGACAACCCGGATGCAGTAAGGCGGTCCGCATCCAGACCAAATGTCAGCTGTTCGGTAATACGATACAGTAGTACCGGAATGTGGTGGTCGACCTGTTGCGCCTCCACCCTCACCCATTGGTTGCTGTAAACAATACTATCCACGCGATCAGCTGTGCCGTCGGGCTGCCTGCTAAACCGTTGCGGCCCAGGAAACAACCACCTTTGAATATGTTTTGAAAAAACTTCATGCACGCGAAAGGTACACCAGAATCGCTCGTTAAGATTCCAATCGTAAGCAGAAAGTTTATGTTCGATTTTTTCGGCCAGACCAGGAGGCCCAAAGACATCAAAAACCCGCGGCGAGACAAGCACATGACGAACCAGGGTATCAAACCCCATGAAGTGATCCATGTGCGCATGGGTGATAAACAGCGCAGCCAGAGATTTCAATGTCCGTTTCGCCAAGTGATGCAATTGACCGCAATCAAACAACAGGGCTCGTCCCCATGGACGCACCCGCACCCACAATACCGGGTCATCAAGCAAACCGGCAAAAAAGGTTGGCTCCAGATATCGAAAAGGCATGCGTAACGCCATAAGAACAACTCCGGCACACATAGAGACTGTCCTATGTTAACTGTACCAGACAACGAAGGCTTAAACTTTGGGGGAAGATGAGATTCTGGAAAAGTCGATGAGCAAAGCCGTGGGGATGAAAGTATCCGCTTCATTGATAGGGGCGCCTAACAGCACCGATGTGAAGGCGCCGAACAGCGCCATTTCCTGTTCAAAAAGATGCTGGAACTCCCCGCGAATCTGCGGCATGGCAAAGGGATCGATTCCCGCAAAATTCAGGCTGCAGTACAATTCGGAAAAGCGCGTGCCGGACAAGTCGATATTGGGCAAACCATGCTGGCGGCAAATAAGCGGTCGCCATGCATACACCAGACAGGAACCATCTTCCCCAAGCAAAGGACAAGGGGTCTCATCGTCCTCCGGCATCTCGGTCCAGACATGATCCGGCATGGAATTAAGCAGATAGGGGTGAGTAAAATCGGGCCATTGCTGCTGTAACTGGCGCAACCTGCCTCGAGCCTTGGCTAACACCTGATGCCGAAGGGACTGCGGCAACTGCGAAATTCCGAGATGAAGCAGATAAGCATCGAGCAGGGTGATGTCAAACAGCCCCCGGCAACACGCGGAACATCCTTTATCACAGCGGATATGCTCACCACCCTCGACTTTGCAATGAGCGAACCACGCATCAACGGTTTCCAATACCTCCCTGTATTGCAGGGCTATACCATCCAGGCCCGAAGTCACTAGGCCTTCGCACGTCGAACCAAGGGCCTGAAGGCACCGGCATCCGGGGAATAGCTAAGCAATTCTCCACTCACCAGGTCGAAATACCACCCGTGAAGAAACAGCTCTCCCTTTTCGGCGCGTTCACGCAACCAGGGGAAAGTAAGCAGGTTATCGAGCGACAGAAGGATCGCCGCCTGTTCGCAAGCGCGCTGCCTCACTTCTGCAGGTTTACCGGACAGGCGATCGTCAACCTCCTGCTTTGCCGCAGATACCATACCCACCCAATGGCCGATAAATTCACTCTGGCCGGCACCATCATTTTTCATCAGATAGGCAATGCCGCCACATTGGGAATGCCCCAGGATGATGACATGCTGCACCTGCAACCCGCATACAGCGTACTCCAGAGCCGCACTGATCCCGTGATGGCCCGCATCCGGCTCATAAGGGGGAACCAGATTGCCAACATTGCGCACCACAAACAAATCACCCGGGGCGCTATCGGTAAGGATCGCCGGATCGACCCGGGAATCACAGCAGCCGATGACCAGGGTGTTCGGATTCTGTCCGCCTTTGAGTTCATCAAACAGTTCGTTATCACCGCGAAAATAGACTTTTTGAAAACGTCTAAAACCGGTTATCAGACGCGCAATATCTTCCATCGAACCTTCTCAGTGCAATCGGGTTAAAAGTATATGGGAAATGCTATCAAAAACGCGCAATAGTGCCACGAAAGCATTGCCGGAGAAAAGTATTATTATAAAGAAAAGCCATTCCTACAAAGGATCTTGGCGGTTGCATGACATAATGGTATGTTAAATCAGGTATTTTTGACAACATCAACCCGTCGGGGAAACGCTGTAATGCCAAGCATTATCGCAGTCAAAAACCTGAGAAAAACCTTCGGAACGTTCACCGCTGTGGACGGCATTTCTTTCACGGTGCAAAAAGCCGAATGCTTTGGCTTGCTCGGGCCGAATGGTGCCGGCAAAACCAGCACCATCCGCATGCTATACGGCTACAGTCCGGCAAGCGATGGCGAATTATACCTGTTTGACCAGTTGATAAACAATGATTGGCGGACCGTTAAAAACCGAATCGGGGTGTGCCAGCAGGAAGACAACCTCGACCCGGACCTCAGTATACGTGACAACCTGCTTACCTACGCCCGCTACTTCAATCTTTCCAAGTCCGGTGCCCGACAAATCACAGACCGCCTGCTAAAATTTTTTGCCCTGGAAAACCGCGCTAAAACCAATATCAGGGAATTATCCGGCGGCATGAAAAGAAGGCTGGTGCTGGCAAGATCACTGATCAACCAGCCCGATCTTCTAATCCTTGATGAACCGACCACCGGTCTCGACCCTCAATCCCGGCACCAGGTGTGGGAGCGATTGGAAGAGTTAAAAAACGCTGGGCTGACCATTCTGCTTACCACCCATTACATGGAAGAAGCATCCAGGTTATGCGACCGGCTGGTCATCATGAACCAGGGCCGCATCTTGGTCGAAGGCCGCCCACAAGAACTTATCCAGCACTATGTAGGTCGCGAGGTCATCGAGATTTCCCCGCCGTCTCCGAAATTGCTATCCTATCTTAAAAACCACGGCCTGCGCTTTGAAAACCTCGGACAGCGACTGGTTATCCACAACCAGGCCGACGCCGGTCTGTTTACGTTATTAACGGAACTTTTCGGCGATCTTCGCTGTACCTTGAGACCGGCCACCCTGGAAGATGTTTTTCTTCACCTGACCGGAAGGGAGCTGCGCGAATGATGCGGGATTTTTCCATCAGCTCACGCTGGGTGCGCGTATGGCAGCGCAACTTCAGCGTCTATCGCCACACCTGGAAGATCAGCTTCCTGCCACCGCTGTTGGAGCCGCTGTTTTATCTTGCTGCTTTCGGCATCGGGCTGAGTAGCCTGGTAAACAGTTTTTCTTACCGCGGCCAGGAAATCGCTTATCTGCCCTTCATCGCCCCGGCACTGCTGGCTATTACCATCATGTACAATGCCTTTTTTGAAACAAGCTATGCCTCGTTTGTACGCATGTATTACCAGAAAACCTTCGATGCCATGCTGGCCACACCCCTGACCATCGAAGAAGTCATCACCGGCGAGATCGTCTGGGCCGCAACCAAAGCAGGGATTGCAGCCTTGCTCATGCAAAGCGTCATCAGCCTGTGGGGGCTGGTCCACTATCCGGAAGGACTGCTACTTCTGCCCTTGGCTGCCCTGGGGGGACTCGCGTTTGCAGCCATCGGGATGGTTTTCACAGCCCTGGTGCCAAATATCGAAACCTTCAATCTGCCGATCTTTCTATTTATCACCCCAATGTTTCTATTCAGTGGCACGTTCTTCCCGCTGCAAAACCTCCCCACATGGGCCCAATGGCTGGCGCAGATTTTCCCTCTGACCCATCTGACGATATTAATTCGTGCCTGTGCATTGGGCAGACCCGAACTGTCACTGTTATGGAGCCTTGCTTACTTGATGGCATTTTTCCTGCTCACATACCCTCTCGCGCTGCGCGGCATGCGCAAACGTCTGATCAAATAGCCCTTAAAGAATTAAAAAGCAGCTACATTGAATATTTCCATCGCCTTAGTCCGTGAACACCAGACCGTCAAAGTCTTCATCTGCCCCTGTTATCAACTGCTCATATTGCTGACGCGTAAGTTCAAGCATTTCTCCAAGTCTGATCACTTTAAACGGATCAAAGTCGAAACTGCTTAAATTCCTTGTAACATGATAAAATGATAGTGATTTTTCAGGCTTGATACCCATATCGAGCAATTGTTGACACGCCTGTTTAATCATATCGATTTTGTCATACAGGTCCTCTTTGTTGATCACCGACCAAACTCCGAGATAGATCGGACTTTCAAGATTCTTGACATCCCCCTTGAATTCGCCCCGAATCAGCTGATCCCTTTGGCGTTTTAAATAGGGAACAAAATCCAGATGTTCAGCAAGACGCCGATCTGCCGCATAAAAATTGCCGGTATCCGGATCCATGGTAAAAATAATGGTTTTTTTAATAGCCTGACCGTAACTTTTAAAATATATGCCTTTGTACGACTGAAAATCAAAGGACTCAAAAAGAAAGCTTTCATTTTGCTTGATACGGTTAAGCATACCAAGTAGCCAATAACGAATTATTTCATGGTCGATGCGGCATTTTTCAAGTTCCTCCTTCATTTGCCTGAAACTGGTGTTACCGTACCGATATGTCAGCACAAGTCGATAAATATCTCGAACATTGTTATACGCACTGAAGGATTGGATCAAATCATAACTGAAAATCTCCATTTCCCGCAGTTGCCAGATTAGAGAGGCAACTTCGGTTCTGCTGCTTCCTCTATCCAGGTCTATCGTCTCTGTTGACTTCATAAATTCGCTGAACCGCGTTTCAAGCAACCCCAGTTGATCGGTTTTTTTCTTGGTACTTATATTTAATGTAATGGTCCAGCGGGTAAATTTATACTGACGACTTTCAATCTTGATATTGCCCGCTCCGAAAGTGGTAAAAATCTGCCGGGTTCCGATCCCCTCGCCAGCTTTTTCCTGTTTTGTCGTATGGCCAACAAATACAGGCAGATTTTTATTATCAACCAGCAAACGATCCGGACTGATACCTATACCGTTGTCCTGGATAATAAGAACCACTTTACCTTGCTTACGCGTAATCATTATCTGGATAAGGCCTTCCCTGCCAGCTTCTTCAATAGCATCGATCGAGTTGGAAGCAAGATTAATAAGCGCCCTGCTATAATCCATATAACTACCTATAACAGGTGGAATATCAGCACTTAGAATCAATCGTATCTGGCACGGAACATTCGCTGCTTCGATAAAGGGTATAACCCTGTTGGTCAAAATCTCCTTGATGTTGACTTCGTGAGAGGCTTTTATTTTATCTTCGTACATACTAAGGGTATTAAGTAGAGCCGTATTTTCTCTATTGATGTCTTCAATAATTTGATTGAAGTTATCAACGGACATAATTGAAACCATGTCTGACAATACTTTTAGTGACTTCTTTGCGTCATGCCTAACTTTGCTTAATTCTTCAAGAACGGATACATCCTTTGTCTTCAATGCAATACTTTTTTCCAGTACTGCCTTAGCCGTTGCCGACATAAGATAGAATTTCATTTTTTGATAAACAGTTGATTCTTCAAGATTAAATCCATTACTGGAAAAAAATTCAATCGTACTCACGAGCTTTTCCCATACAAACAAATATATATAAGACCCTTCATTAACATCCTGAGCCAATTTTCGTATAAAAGCAGACCCTATGCCCTTTCCCCGACCAAAGGGGCTTGTCACCTGTTTATATACTTGAAATTTAGTTTTTTCAGGGTTCGAATACACGAGTATATAACCAAGGAACTCACCCTCTTCATCCCAAACATAACTATGGTCGTAATCGATATCGAGCGTCTTATCTTTTATAAAAGGTGATGGAATCAGTATGGAATCAATATTCAAAAAAGGAATTTTGTTTATCTTCTTTTGGTCATCGCTTGTAAGACACCTGATATATGTAAAATCATTTGTAAAACCATCCATTATTTATTCCACCTTTCCTTTCATTATTTTTTTGCAGCGCTAATTGAATTTCCAAGCGTCAAGCACTTTTCTCAAGATACAGCATACCTTTTGAACGGGTCGAAAAGGCTCATAAATAACAAACGGATCTCCTCCTGAATGCAAAGAGATCCGTCTTTCATCACTTTATTCACCTGAAACCGAAACCCCAGAGGGGGTTCTGAAAGGCCGCCTCACTGTATCCCTGCGACCTTCTCCATCATGTCCAGAGTTATGGACTTGGGGCGTTCCAGCGGAAAACCCAGCGCCCTGTCCCAAGTTATATTTGCCAATACGCCGATCGCCCTACCAACGGCAAACAGTACGGTGTAATAGTCGTACTGGGTAATACCGTAGTGCCATTGAATAACGCCGGACTGGGCATCGACATTAGGCCAGGGGTTGCGGGCTTTGCCATGGGCCTGCAGCACTTTGGGGGCTACCTTGTAGATCAACTTAACCAACTTGTACAAATCGTCGTCGGGCAGGTTTTTTTCACAAAATTCCATCTGGGCCGTAAAGCGCGGATCGGTGCGACGCAACACAGCGTGACCGTAACCGGGAATAACCTGGCCGCTGTTCAGCGTATCCCACAAGTAACGTTCCAATTCCTCTTCGGTAGGAAGCGTACCGCCAAGTTTTTCCATTTTCCCTTGAATCCAGCGCAACACTTCCTGATTGGCCAAACCATGCAAGGGACCGGACAAACCATTCACACCCGCCGAGAGACTGTAATAAGCATCGGCCAGGGCTGATGCAACCAAACGCGTTGTATGTGCCGACACGTTACCCGATTCATGATCGGAATGAAGGATAAAATACATGCGTGCCACATCGTCATAGGGGGAAGCAATCCCCATCATGTGGGCAAAATCTGCCCCAAAATCAAGTGTGGGATCCGAAGGAATCGGCGTATCGCCTTTATATTTCAAACGATAAATGAAAGCCGCGATGGCCGGCAGTTTGGCAAGCAGATTACACGAATCTTCATACATGGGATCCCAGAAGTCACCTTTGCCCATGCCCTCGTTGTAACGTGTGGCAAAAATCGATTCTCGCTGCATAACCACGATAGCCGCAGATAGCATCGCCATGGGATGCAAATCTCGCGGCATAGCGCGCAACGCATCAAAAACATAGTGCGGAACCTGCCTCCGGGACTGGAAATCGCTAACAACCTCCAGAGTCTGTTCAAGGGTGGGAACTTCTCCGGTAAGCAAAAAATACCAGAAGCCTTCGACATACGGATATTCCGAACCGGGAACTTTAGGCAATGCGTCGAAGGTCTCCCGGATGGTCTTACCGCGAAACCTTACGCCCTCTTCCGGGTCGAGATAGCTGATATCGGTAACCAGACACTTCACCCCTCGCACTCCGCCTATGGCCTGGCCAATCGAAACATGGTCAAGGGTAACCTGCCCGTAATCTTTGAGTAAGCGAGTAATTCGGGGGCGTTGTTCCTCAATTTTTCTGAACAGTGCTTCTTTTAACTGAGACATCATCAACTCCTTGAACGGCATCAGCCTGTCGGAAGAAAACAGCCAGATTCTGGACAAACCATTTCAGTTCGCGTACCGACTGGCTTGAAAATATTCGCACTGAATTTCAATTTTAAAACAGATTTACCCATATCGCTACCTGTTCAATCAATTTATATTATGCACAATATCTTGTAAATACAGTAAAAATCACCGATGCTGGATTTTCCCTTGCAATCTGCAAAAGTCATGGTTAAACTGCATAAAATTTGTGCAAATGAAAATCAAATCACTCCATATAAATCATAATATTCTGCTTGCGCCCATGGCCGGCATCACGGACTTGTCCTGCCGTTTGCTTATGAGGCCGTTTGGCATAGGTCTGGCGTTTACCGAAATGGTCAGCGCCAACGGATTGGTCCTGGGTGGCGATGCAACCAAGTGTCTGCTTGCGTCCGAACCCGAGGATCGTCCTCTCGGCATTCAATTGTTTGGCGAAAATCCGGCAACACTTGCCGAAGCATGCAGACAGGTTGAGGCACAGGGCGACCTCATCGACCTGAACATCGGCTGTCCCGTTAAAAAGGTGGTCCGCAGCGGTGCCGGTAGCGCCCTTATGCAAACACCACAGCGGGTTGCCAAAATTCTTGCTGCCATGCGACGCGCAACCGACTTGCCCTTGACCGTTAAAATCCGGGCAGGATGGGATCAGACCAGCATTAATTTTCTGGAAATCGCCCACATTGCAGAACAGGAAGGCGTGGATGCCATCACCTTGCATCCGCGCACCCGTATCCAGGGCTTTTCCGGCACAGCAGACTGGAGCCTCATTGGTGAATTAAAGCGTCGCGCAACCATTCCGATTATCGGCAGCGGCGACATCTTTGACGCCGAAGATGCGCAACGCATGTCCAAGGAAACCAGTTGCGACGCAGTCATGATCGGCCGTGGCTGCTATGGCAACCCATGGCTCGCGAAAAACATCCTTGCATTGCAAAATGGAAAATCGGCTGTGGAGCCCTCCATAGAGGAGCGCCGCAAGGTAGCACTGCATCACATAGCTATATTTCTTCGCTATAACAGCGAACGCAAAACCGTTCTTGATATGCGCAAGCACTTGTGTTGGTATGCAAAAGGCCTGAACGGGGCGGCCCAGTTTCGGGCACGCATCAATCAAGCGTGTTCCATCATTGAGATGCGCACCCTGATACAGCACTTCTTCGAACATGCCGCCATGGCGACAGCTGAGGATTCATGAACAACGGTGAGCAAAAAGACCGGTCTCTCTACATGAGGGTACTGGAAAATATGGAAGAAGCGGTAATTGCCATCGACGATGCCGAGCTCATCGTATTGTTCAATCCCGCTGCACAGATCTGTACCGGTTATTCTGAACGACAAGCCTTGAAACGCCCCTTGGGCGATCTGTTCAGTTCAAGCAGCGAGCTTCTGCGTCTTGTTCGCGCCGCCCTGCAATCAGGACGATCGATTACCAGTCACGAGGATATCCTTCTGCATCGCCCCCTGGCCGAACCTCTGCCGGTTGGACTATCCGCTTCACCTCTTTTTACCAGAAATGGTGAGCAGGAAGGTGCTGTTGTCATTTTACGTGACCACTCCCAGATACGAGAATTGGAGGAGACGGTTCGCCAGGCCGATCGTTTGGCGATGTTGGGAACACTTGCAGCCGGTCTGGCTCACGAAATAAAAAATCCCCTCGGTGGCATCAAAGGCGCGGCCCAACTGCTGAATCTTGAGTTACCCCCGGAGAATCCTCTACGGGAATATACCCGTGTCATGACCAGGGAAGTCAACAGGGTTAACGATCTGATCGAGGAACTACTCGATCTTACCCGGCCGCGTCCGACCCAACTCAGTGAAGTCAACCTGTCGCGCATTCTGGCCGACCAGGTTTTACTGCAAAAACAAAGTCATCCGGACAAGCAGATCAACTATCAAATGCAGCTTGACCCAAGCATTCCGCCTATCAAGGGTGATGAAACTCTTCTCTCCAGGCTATTTCTTAACCTGCTGAAAAATGCCGCCGAAGCCTTTGAAACCGACGGAATCATCACGATAACATCGCGAATCGCAGGCCAATACCTGTTCAATAAACCGGGAGAACGGCCCGTGCCGATGGTGACAGTGGAAATTCAGGATAACGGTCCCGGCATCCCTCCGGATGAACTCGACCGTATATTCACACCCTTTTTTACCACGAAAACCAAGGGGTGTGGATTAGGCTTGGCGATATGCCAGAAAATCATCAGCGAGCACCAGGGTTCACTTCGAGTTTCTACGCAGCTCAAGCAAGGAACCACATTCACGGTATCATTGCCATTGAAACGAGGCTAAGCGTTTGACAGCCGGCTCCATTAAAAACAACCACCCTATCGCCACTTTCAGCGGTACGGCAACCATAAGTCCGGGAAACTAGCATGTCCATACAACGCATTCTGGTAGCAGATGATGAAGAAAGTATCCGCTGGGTACTTCGCAAGGCGCTGACCAAACAAGGCTTCACCGTTGACCTTGCCTCCGATGGAGGTGATGCGAAAAGCATGTTTAAGCGTCGCCACTACGACCTGGCAATTCTCGACATCAAAATGCCCGATGTTTCCGGCCTGGAACTTCTGCGCTACTTTCAGGAACAGCGGCCCGAAATGCTGGTCATTATCATCACGGCTGAATCGTCCATGAAAAATGCGGTTGAAGCCATGAAGCTCGGAGCATACGATTATTTAACCAAACCTTTTGACCTCGATGCTCTTGAAGCTATCATCGTCAAAGCACAAAAAGCAGCAGTTGCTGCCGAGGAAGTTCACCGCCTCAAAACCGAACTCAAGGAACAATACCCTCTGGACCGCGCCATTATCGGCAAAAGCAAGCCGATGCAGGAAATTTACAAAATCCTGGGAAGAGTGGCGCCAACCGATGTTACGGTTCTGATTACCGGCGAAAGCGGCACTGGCAAGGAACTGGTGGCGAGGGCCATTCATTATAACAGCCCCAGGGTCGGCAAGGACTTCCTGGCCTTGAACTGCGCCGCCATCCCCAGTGAACTGTTGGAAAGTGAACTATTCGGTCACGAAAAAGGTGCTTTTACCGGTGCTACCGAACGTAAAATCGGTAAATTCGAGCAAGCCAGTGGTGGCACTCTTTTCCTCGATGAAATCGGGGATATGCCACTCGAATTGCAAGCCAAACTGCTGCGGGTACTACAGGAGCGTGAAATAACCCGTACCGGCGGTAGTACCTCCATCTCCGTCGATGTACGCATCGTTGCAGCCACCAACCAGAATCTGCGCGAGAAAGTTGCTGCAAGGGAATTTCGTGAAGACCTGTTTTACCGCCTCAACGTTGTACCAATTGCCATCCCACCCTTGCGCGAGCGTCGCGATGATATTCCGGCGCTGGTTGAATATTTCCTGGATGCGGCCCGCAAAGACCTCAATGTCGGCATTCAGGGATGCACCAAGGAGGCGATAGCACACCTTAAACGACACGACTGGCCCGGCAATGTCCGCGAGCTGGAAAACACGCTGAAACGGGCCGCACTGCTATCATCGGACCAATTGCTGACACCTGCCGATTTTCCCGGATTAGCTCCCGAGTCTATCCGTAAAGAAACGGACGAATCCCTTGAAGCCCTGATTTCCAATAAATTGCTGGCCACCTTTGCCCCGATGGATGTCAACGAACTCAATAATCTCTACCAGATGGTCCTGCACCAAATGGAACGGCCGTTGATTTCCATCATCCTTGATAAGACCCGTGGCAACCAAGTTCGGGCGGCAGAGATCCTAGGGATAAATCGCAATACGCTGCGCAAAAAGATTCAACAGCTGGACATCGATTTAAAGGAGTTGTAACAGCTTCCATACGAATAATTCCCTGCAAAAACAAAAGGCTCCGGAAATTTTTCCGGAGCCTTTTATAGTGAGGATAACTACCATCAATAGGGATCTTCGCGACGCGCCTGATTTTCAAAACGGGTAAATTGGCCAAGAAAGGTCAAATGCACCGTACCGATCGGCCCATTACGCTGCTTACCGATAATAATTTCGGCATCTTTATCATGGCCTTTTTCGCAAGTACGCTCTTTACTGCGACAGTCATCGCAATAAACGGACTCACGATAAATAAACATAATAACGTCGGCATCCTGTTCAATGGCACCGGATTCACGCAAGTCGGCCATAATGGGGCGTTTATCGGTACGATTCTCCAGAGATCGGTTCAACTGCGAAAGAGCCAGAACAGGAACATTAATCTCTTTGGCAAGCGCTTTTAATGACCGGGAAATTTCGGAAATCTCCTGCTGCCTGCTTTCAGGATTATGCCCTTGCATCAACTGAAGGTAATCGACGACAACCATGCCCAGGTTATGTTCGGCCTTAAGACGTCGCGCCTTGGCTCGCAGTTCCATAACCGTGATAGCAGGCGTATCATCGATAAAGATCGGCGCTTCGGAAAGCTTACTGGCGCCCTCGATAAGTTTGGGCCAGTCAGACTCTACCAGATTACCCGTTCTCAAGCGACCGGCGTCCACCCGCGCCAAAGAGCAAAGCAAACGCTGGACAAGCGACTCTTTACTCATCTCCAGAGAAAAAACAACCGTGGGAACGGGTTTGGCGGCTTGAACCGAGGCATTTTCAACAAGATTCAGTACAAAGGCCGTCTTACCCATTGAAGGACGCCCAGCTACGATAATCAGATCCGAAGGCTGCATCCCGGCGGTCATTTCGTCCAACACCTTGTAGCCGGTGGTGACACCCGTGACAAGCTCTTTGCGGTGGTATAAATCTTCAATGATTTGAATGGTATCCTTCATTATTTCTCGAGTTGAAAAATAGGAAGGTTTGTTTTTCATACCACTGATTTCAAATATGGACTTTTCTGACCAGTCAAGAAGCGATTCAATATCCCCGCCTTCATAGCCCCTGGTGGCTATCTCGGTCGCGACAGAGATCAGGTGCCTGGCTAACGCCTTCTCCTTAACCATCCGGCAATAATAAACAATATTGGCGGCCGTAGGAACATAATCAACAAGGGTGGTCAGGTAACTGATGCCGCCTACGGCATCGAGTTCGCCCTTTTTTTGAAGTGCAGCTGTAAGCGTGACAAGATCGGCTGGTTCACCGATATCGGAGAGGTGCAGAAGCGCGGCAAAGATCTTTTTGTGACTGTCCCGATAAAAGTCGTCAGGACGCAGTATTCCCAATGCCTTATTGAGGGCTTCATTTTCAAGCAGAATGCCACCCAGTACGGACATTTCGCCTTCCAGGGACTGGGGGGGGAGTTTAGTCACCGGAATATTAGTCATAGATACATCTGTAGGGCTGTAAAACCGCCGACACCGGGTAATAACCCCCGGTGTCGGCGTGTTGTTTAATCAAGAGCGGTTACCGAAACCTTCACGGTAGCAACAATGCCGGCAGGCAATTTGACCGCAATTTCGTACTCGCCCAGAGCTTTGATCGGCTCATCCAACTGAATTTTCTTACGATCCATCTCGATTCCGGCTTCGGCCAGTTTCGATTGAATTTCCATGCTGGTTACAGAACCGAAAAGCTTACCGTCATCGCCTGCACGCAGAGCAAAAGTACACGCAACCTTTTCAATCTGGTTTTTGAGAACTTCGGATGCCTGAAGCATCTTTTGAGCCTTACGCTCAAGTTGACGCTTTTGATGCTCAAGTTCTTTCAGATTGCGGGTATTTGCTTCAACAGCAAATTTTTTGGGAATAAGAAAGTTACGTGCATAACCAGGCTTTACCTTGACCAACTCGCCAATCTGGCCCAAGCCATCCACGTTTTCCATCAAGATGATATCCATTGAGTTCCTCCAAAAAGGATCTAATCCTTGTGGTTTCTGGGTTTCCGAAAATCGATCCACAGATCAAAAATTCCAACCCCGGTTGCAAGTATCCGCAAAGGAAAACTTACAACAACCAGAAAATAACCAAGTACCCTAAAAAACGGGGGCACCCCCTTCAAATTGAAAAAGTGGTTCAGTATTGCCAGACCTTGCAGAAAATAAATGGCAAGTATTATCACCAAAACGTTTAACGCAAGTCGATGCCATGCACCGTCGGCAAAAAGCACGGCCGCACCACTGACAATAAGAATCCAAACAAGATGTTCAGCCACCTTCCACGTATGAAAGAGACCTTGAGCAGGCAAAAAGTTTCCAGCCTTCCGACTGAGAAAGACCACCAGTACCAGTAACATAATGGCAATGGTCAAGATAGTCATGGCAGGATAAAGCTCGACAAGCTTGTTACCTAGATCCTGAACTATCTTTTCGGTTTGCTGTGCAACTTCAACCGGAAGTTTGGCATACTCAAGAGCTGAAAGAGCCTTGTCAACCTCGGTACGGGCCCAATTATCTGCAAAAGCAAGAGCTGATTGTCCCTGCTGCAAAGCATAAGCACTAAGAGCAATGATGCCGGCGCCCAGACTTAGCCCCGTACCTGACAAAATCGCAGCGTCCCATCTCCAGCCCCGCATGAGGAGGTAAGGAACCGCATACGATCCCAATCCAAATTGGACCAGATAGGCAACGGCAAGTGCAGGGCTAACGACTATGCCTAACACCAAACCGCTCGTCATCAAAGCAGAGAGAGCAAAACCTCCCCCTTGGCGAACAACCAAAAGTGCTAAAGGCCAAGGAACCAGGAATGCTAAACCACTTCCGATAATAACAAGAGCGCTGCTTTGATCTTGCGAGACAAGGCTAAGTACCAACAACTGCAGCCCGATGGTCGCAATTACTGTACCAGCCACAGACAGAAGCTTTTGCGCCATACTCAAAGTAAGGTTCCTTGGTTCTAGTCTACAGAATGCCCGGCCATAAAGGGCAGCAGAGCGATATTTCTGGCGCGCTTGATTGCTTCACAAACTTTACGTTGGTGTTCGGCGCAGTTACCGGAGATACGGCGGGGCACGATCTTGCCGCGCTCGGAAACAAAATAGCGCAGGTTCCGCAATTCTTTATAATCAATTTTCATGGTGCTGTCAGCACAGAAACGGCATCCCTTGCGCCGAGAAAAGCGACGACGAACAGAAGGACGTTTACCAGCAGCTCCGGCAGGTTTTTTATCATACATGTTTATATTTCTCCTCATATGCGGTGCGATATTGTCATCGCAATGATCCGATTTTATTCTTCTTCGTCGAGATTCTCGTCGCTTTCTTCAATCGTCTTTGAAGAGGTATCTTCAACAAAGCCTTTTTCCAGAAATACGGTCTGGAATTTAATAACAGCTTCATCGAGACGCAGACGACGCTCAAATTCGTCGATGATGCTCGGATCGGCTTCAAATACGGTCAACACATAGCTTCCCCGGCCTTGTTTTTTGACCGGATAGGCAAGCTTGCGCACACCCCATTCGTCAACCTTCAGGAGATTGGCATTGAGATCGGTAAGTACGCCCTTGAACTTTTCAACAATGGCATTGTACTCATCCCCGACCTTGTCCGGATGGACGATCATGATGTTTTCGTAAGTACGCATGTAACTCTCCTCTCGAGTGTTTAACCCCGGCACAGTCCGGAGCAAGGAGTAGACACCTTAGTGTCCGCCTAAAAACAGAACTTAGTTTAATACCACATAGACCAATGCAATTCAACGCTTTTCGGGAAACGCCACCAGAAAAGTCTGATCGCAAAAATAATATTAAACATTAAACCTGAAATGCATGACATCACCATCCTGCACAACATATTCTTTACCCTCGAGCCTCAACAGCCCTTTTTCTTTGGCGCCGGCTTCACCGCGACAAGCAATGAAGTCGTTATAAGCAATGACCTCCGCGCGAATAAATCCTTTTTCAAAGTCGCTATGAATAACACCTGCTGCCTGAGGTGCTCGATCACCGCGGTGCACCGTCCAGGCACGCACCTCTTGAACTCCGGCAGTGAAGTAGGTAATCAAACCCAGAAGTTCATAACCAGCACGAATCATCTGATCAAGTCCGGAACTGTCCAGACCGAGTTCGTCAAGAAACTCCTGTTTTTCATCACCATCAAGCTCGGCAATTTCCGCTTCAATTTTGCCACAGATAGCCACAGCCACAGCTCCCTCCTGCGCAGCAAACTCCTGCACACGAGCAACGTGTGGGTGCTCACCCCGAAGATCATCTTCGGCAACATTGGCAACATATAGAACCGGTTTCGCAGTAATCAGGTGCAAATCATGAATTAAGCGAAGTTCTTCATCGTTCAACCCTGCGGAACGGGCAGGCTTGCCTGCATCCAGGGTATCACGAACCCTAAGAAGTACTTCCTGCTGCGCCTTCGAGTCCTTGTCTCCGCTCTTGGCCTGCTTCTGCAGACGCACCAAACGCTTTTCAACGGTATCGAGATCGGCAAGATTCAGTTCTGTCTGAATAATCTCAATATCCCGTAAAGGGTCAACAGATCCGTCTACATGGACAACATTGTCATCATCAAAACAACGAACAATATTAGCGATGGCATCAACCTGGCGAATATGACCGAGAAACTGATTGCCAAGACCCTCTCCACGACTGGCCCCACGCACCAACCCGGCAATATCGACAAACTCGATAGTCGTCGGAAGAACCCGCTTTGGCTGTACGATTTCAGCCAAAGCATCAAGACGCGAATCCGGCACCGTAACCACGCCGACATTTGGTTCAATGGTACAAAAGGGATAATTTGCCGACTCGGCACCAGCCGAGGTAATGGCGTTAAAAATGGTCGATTTCCCAACGTTGGGCAACCCAACAATGCCGCACTTAAATCCCATGTAGATATCCTGCTTAAATAGCGATAGCCGGGATCAACTCCCGGCTATCAGATTTAACGATATAAAACTTCCAGTGTCAGATTAAGACCAGAAACGAACCAGCACCGGAGCAATAACCAGAGAAACGACGCTCATCAGCTTGATGAGAATATTCATGGCCGGACCCGAAGTATCCTTGAACGGGTCGCCAACAGTATCGCCAACAACGGCTGCTTTATGGGCATCACCGCCCTTCACCTCACCGTCAAGTTCGCCCTTCTCGATAAGCTTTTTGGCATTATCCCAGGCACCACCGCCATTAGACATCATCAAAGCCAGCAGTACACCGGCCAGAGTAGAACCGGCGAGCATCCCGCCAAGAGCTTCAATACCGATAACGAAACCAACCAGAACAGGTGCAATAACAGCCACCATGCCGGGCAGCACCATTTCGCGCAGTGCGGCACGAGCAGAGATATCTACGCATTTTTCAGGTTCAGGCTTGACACCGGGTTTGCCTTCGAGCAGACCGGGAATTTCACGGAACTGACGACGGATTTCATCCACCATCTTACCAGCAGCACGGCCAACGCTGGTCATGGTCAAAGCGCCGATGAAGAACGGCAACATGCCACCAATGAGCAGACCGATAACTGTGGCAGGGTTGATAAGATTGATGCTTTCGAGACCTACAGTCGTGGCATAAGCGGAGAAAAGGGCCAAAGCGGTCAGGGCTGCGGAGCCGATGGCAAAACCCTTGCCGATGGCAGCAGTGGTGTTACCGATAGAGTCCAGTCCGTCGGTGATTTTACGAACATCAGGACCGAGTCCGCACATTTCCGAAATACCACCGGCATTATCTGCAATGGGACCGTAAGCATCAACGGTCATAGTAACGCCAACAGTGGCAAGCATGCCAACAGCCGCGATACCGATACCGTACAGGCCAGCATAGTAGTTGGCCACAAAGATCGATACGCAGATGATCAGAACAGGCAGTGCACAACTTTCAAGACCGACGGCAAGCCCGTGGATGATATTGGTGGCAGGACCGGTTTTGCTGGCCTCGGCGATACGCATAACCGGAGTAGATGCAGTGTAATACTCAGTAACCTGACCGATAGCAATACCAGCCAGGGTACCGGCAAGAATCGCCCAGAAAACACCGACAGTAAGACCGAAGGCCTGAATCAGGAAGAAAGCAGCAACCAGGAACCCACCGGCAGCGACAAATGTTGTATAGTGCAGCGCCTTGGCAGGATCAATGTTCTTGAGGAACTTCATGGAGCCGATGCCGATCAAGGAGAAGATCAGACCGATAGCGGCCATGGCCAGAGGCAACAGCATAGCATTGGCCTGAACAGCAACACCACCACCGAGTTTTTCCAGCAATACGGGGCTGGCAGCAGCGGCGATAGCGATGGTAGCAATAATGGAACCGACATACGATTCGAAGATGTCGGCACCCATACCTGCAGTATCACCAACGCAGTCACCTACGTTATCGGCAATAACACCGGGATTGCGGGGATCGTCTTCGGGAATACCAGCTTCGACTTTACCGACCAAGTCAGCACCAACGTCAGCAGCTTTGGTGTAGATCCCGCCACCAACACGTGCAAACAGTGCGATGGAGGAAGCACCCATGGCGAAACCGGTCATGTATTGTGCAGATTCAGGGTTGCCGAAAAGAAGATAAGCAACACCAACCCCTACCAGGCCGAGAGAGGCAACGGCAAGACCCATAACAGCGCCGCCATTAAAGGAGACTACCAGGGCCTTGGCCTGCCCGGACTGGCGAGCCGCCTCAGTAGTACGCACATTGGCACGGGTAGCGGCTTTCATGCCTATGAAACCGCAAATCATGGAACAAAGGGCACCGCCGACAAAGGCCAGAGCGGTTTGCATATTCATTCCCATGAAAATCAGAAAGAACACCAGCACGATAAAGACGGACAGCACGCGGTATTCACGACCAAGAAAAGCCATGGCGCCGGAATGAATGGCGTCGGAAATCTCTTTCATACGCTCGTTGCCAACAGGCTGTACCTTAATCATACGGTAGATCACAATGGCGATCACAAACCCAACCGCACCAAGGATCGGTGCAAGTTTAGCAATCATTTGCAGTTCCATTTTAAACCCTTCCCTCTCTGTTAAATTAAAAATACCCGGTTATTGAATTCATTCATGGCTTGCTGCGCACCTTTTTGCAACAACACCTCCAAGGCCATGACCGAATTTTCAAGCACGCTGTCGAGTTGAGATTTTTCCATGGACGAAAAGGGCCCCAAGACATATTTGGCTACATCCACCTGACCAACTGGCCGTCCAACACCAACTCTCAACCTTGTAAAGTCGCGAGACCCGAGCAGATCCGCAATACTTCGCAATCCGTTATGACCACCGTGGCCGCCACCCACTTTTATGCGCACGGAACCAAACGGCAAATCGATCTCATCATGGATAACAACCAGATCCTCAACAGCGATATTCTTTGCCTTGCAGGCAGAAACTACCGAAATACCACTGCGGTTCATGTAAGTCTGGGGCAGAAGCACCATAACCTCCTGCCCACCAGCTCGACCCGTACCCAATATAGCCTGATGGGCCTGCCGCTTTAACGACAAACCCATGTTTTCAGCAAATTTCTGGGCAACCAGGAAACCTATATTATGCCTTGTTGAGGCATATTCCGGTCCCGGGTTGCCCAAGCCGACAAGCAACTTCAAAATGTTTCCTCGTCTGCCTTATTCGCCGGCTTCGATCTCAGCAACTTCTTCGACAGCTTCTTCACCTTCAGTTTCAGCTGAGCGACCGCCGACGGTAAAAACTGTGTAATTTACATCAGCAGGCAATTCAACCCCTGCGGGAAGCGCAATATCTTGTACATGCAGTACATCACCGATAGCTAATGCCGTAACATCGACTTCGAGAACAGCCGGGATATTGGTCGGGAGACATACGAGTTCTATTTCATGACGAATAACCTGAAGATTACCACCTTCTTTTTCGCCTACAGATTTGCCGACCGCAACGACAGGAACCATTACATGAGCTTTTTGCTTCAGGTCAATGGCCTGAAAATCAACATGCAGTACCGTCTGACGAATAGGATCCAACTGCATATCCTTAAGGATAACTACTTTACCGTCAAACGGACCTTCTCCCTTAAGAGTGATCAGGGTATTCCAACCTGCTTCGCTACCAATAATGGCAGAAAGCTTTTTAGGTTCAACAGTCAAAGAGCAACTCTCTACACCTTTGCCGTACATGACGGCGGGAATCAGCCCCTCGCGACGCAGTGTGCGAGCAGTCCCTTTTCCAAGCCCTTCACGCTGGCTGACATTCAATTCCGTCTGTGCCATGTATCCGTTCCTCCAATCCTCACGTTATTTCGGTTCGTGTTGAACCCTGTCTATTTATACAAAAAGAGAACTAACTGATTCACTACCATTGATACGTCGAATAGCTTCAGCCAAAAGTTCCGCAACGGACAACTGCCGCAATCGGCTGCAGGCCTTGACTTTCTCCATCACTGGAATGGTGTTAGTAACAACGACTTCTTTCAGACAACTATTGTCAATCCGCTCCAATGCAGGCCCGGAAAGAACCGCATGGGTAGCAAATGCATAAATATCCCCTGCCCCTTTATCTTTAAGAGCTTGTGCTGCCTGACAGAGGGTACCGGCTGTATCGATCATATCATCAACGATAATGCAATTTTTACCTTCTACATCACCGATAATATTCATGACCTGTGAAACATTAGGCCCGCTGCGTCGCTTATCAATGATAGCGAGACTGGCATCCAGGCGCTTGGCAAAGGCCCTGGCCCGTTCAGTACCCCCTGCATCAGGAGAAACAACAACCGGCGAATCTTCAAAGCGATCAGCTATATCCCTGAGGATTACCGGTGCGGCGTACAGGTGATCCACCGGAATATTAAAAAAACCCTGAATCTGTCCAGCATGCAGATCCATAGTCAAGACCCGATCAAAACCGGACGTTGAGATGAGGTCTGCAACCAACTTGCTGGTAATCGGGGTGCGGGGCGCGACTTTTCGATCCTGCCTGGCATAACCGAAATACGGAATAACCGCAGTTATCCTCGCTGCAGATGCCCGTTTAAGTGCATCCGCCATAATCAACAATTCCATGAGATTGTCGTTAGCCGGCGCACAGGTGGACTGGATGACATAGACGTCACGTCCACGTACGTTCTCCCCGATTTCCACCATGATTTCGCCGTCGGAAAAGGCACGAACCTTTGCAGCTCCAAGAGGAACGGCAAGATGTCCGCAGATCTCCCGCGCAAGAGGCGTATTCGAATTACCGGAAAAAAGCTTCAGGTTGTTCACGACAAATCCTCAGTTGGTAAGTAAGAAAAAACTGCAGGCCATGGAGACCATGACCTGTTATGCGACCGAGACCAACGGGTGTCCGGTTGCCGATTCGCGTCTCCGGCCAAAAAGCCTCAAAATGCATAACGCGACTATTTAAATGTGGCTGGGGCGCCAGGATTCGAACCTGGGAATGNNCTTACCGCTTGGCGACGCCCCAACAAATTACCAATGCTTTACTATCTCTAAAACGACAACCTTATATCGGCTTGACCGCAAAAGCCCGCCAACCATCGCGGCAAGACATTTTGTCGGCAGCGGCCTGTGCGGTGTCTTGATTACTAAACACACCGAAGACCGTCGACCCGCTTCCACTCATCAAGGCACCCTTGGCACCAAGTTGAACCAACTGTCGCTTAACCTGCTCGATCAGCGGGTATCGCTCAACAGTCACAGTCTCAAGGTCGTTATGCAGAAGATTAATCACTTCTTCTACTGCGCCGGAAAACCGAGGTATTCTAAGATTATCCCTCGGGGATGTCAACCGCAAATTTTTATAAACCCACGCTGTCGATACTTCGAGACCAGGATTAACCAGTACGTACCAAACGGGCGGCAATCCGTGAACTTCCTCAAGCCTGTCTCCGATACCGGTTGCCCAGGCGGCATGTTTAAAAATAAAAAAAGGTACGTCAGCACCGAGCTTCACGCCTGTTTCCATGAGTTGCTCAGAAGAAAATCCAAGACCCAGCATCTGGTTGAGCCCCATCAAAACGGTGGCTGCATCCGAGGAACCGCCACCCAAACCAGCGGCCACCGGAATATTTTTTTCAATAACAATTTCCAAACCCTGACGAATACCGGCACGGTCAAACAGAGCTTGAGCCGCAGACGCTGCAATGTTCTGTTGCCCGACCGGCAGCTTAACGCCACCACACTCTACCTTAATATCCGCGCCATCCGCTAAAGACATGCTTATCTTGTCATACAAAGATACACGTTGCATGAGCATGGCCAGATCGTGATAGCCGTCCGCACGACGGTTAAGCACATGCAGACAGATATTGATTTTTGCTGGCGCCAAAAAGGTTTCCATAAAAGTGCCTTTTCATCAAAAAACAGTAGCAAGCTCTAACTTGCAAAATACCGCATGTCATTCAGGGCGCCTATCTATTAATAAATTCGATTCGTCCTGTCAAGCCTTATCCCACTTTTTGTATGTAATACCTGTTAAATACGCACAAAATAATCTTCCCAGGCCGCAGCGATACTCTCACGCGTCATTACCGGTGGGTAGCCATGATAGGATGCGTCCGCCAGGATATGTTCTACCATATCCTGTGGATGGCAGGCGCTGTAGGGGATATCCAACCGGCGATAAAACTGATCCATCAGATAAGTGAAGACAGATTTATCGAAAGCGATTCCATTGAGCTGGCAAACCTGTCTAAAAATATTTTCGAATTGTTCCCCCGTGGGATAATCAACCTTGAATTTATAATGAATACGACGCAAAAAGGCTTCATCGACAAGTTCATGCGGTTCGATATTGGTTGAAAAAATGACCAGGTTATCGAAGGGTATTTCGAACTTCATCCCGGTATGCAACGTTAAAAAATCGATGCGCCGATCGAGTGGCACCATCCAGCGGTTCAGTAATAATTGCGGATCCACATGCTGGCGACCAAAATCATCGATAATGAACACACCATTGTTGGCCTTAACCTGCAAGGGGGCCTCATAATATTTGGTGATAGGATTGAAGTCCAGGTCGAGCGTGCGCAGGGTCAATTCTCCACCTGCGATCACCACCGGCCTGCGCACCAGCATCCAGCGTTCATCATAATTTCCGCAACCGTTTTCTACATCCAGGGCATGGTGATTTACGGGATCGTAAACGTTAATGATCTCGCCCCGCACCAACAATGCGTAAGGCATATAAATACCACCCGGTAACAATTCGGCAATTGTCTCTGCGATGGATGTTTTGCCATTTCCTGGTGGCCCGTAGAGAAATATTTCTTTCCCGGAACTCAAAGCCGGACCAAGACGATGCAACAACCGCTCACTGACCACCAGATGGGAGAAAACCTGATGCACACGTTCCTGGCTTACAAGCAAACTGCGCACCGTTTGAAGATCAACCATATCCCGATAATCTTCCAGACTCACCGGTGCCGGACCGACATAACGTGATACATCCAGCAACGCTGACGCCCGGCGGATGCCAGGTTCGGTGATGGAGTATTGGTAACTGCTTTTGGAATAAAGAGAAGCCCCTTTAACCTTGACGAAATGTTCCCGCCTCAATTCTTCAACAGCCTGATCCATAATGTTCGCGGGAAGCTTTACCCGATCAATTAATTCCGCTAGCGTAAAATCACCCAGGAACAAGGTATGTTTCAATACCAGATCGGCAATGAAAAACAAATCAAGTCCCGTATCCTCAATTGTCTGGGGGCACTCGGGTGGCTTGCGAAATGATGCCTGCAGCTTTTTTTCATCGAGAAAACCAAGAGCACAGAGGTTTTGTCCTAGCCGCCCGCCGCGCAACCTTTGCCGCTGTAACGCAGCATCGAGTTGCTGTTGCGAAATCACCCCTTCATCCACTAACCGTTCACCCAAAGGTTTTTTCATAACATAGACCCCCTGAAGGTTAAAGAGTCGCAAGTATGGTTTCAGAACCTGCATCTCAACAAAACTCTTACTTGGAAGTTTACGGCAAAAAAACGATCAGGCCACCCCTGAATCGCTAATTAGGATAATTTTCAGGCAACGAATGGAGAAAGGCAGGAAAGGGATAAAAAGGTCAGGGACTCTAGGAGTCTGTCGGATTATGCGGGCCGAAGCGAAAATTTGGATGTTTGAGAACAGATTTTAGCTCATTTGAAGGTTCATAGTTGTAACTATGGATCAAAAAGGAGCTGAAATGTGGGCCAAACAGCCGAATTTGCAGCCGGCTCATGGATAGTCCTACAGCCTCCTGAAGAGGTTGTCCCGGAGTTGATGAAAGGAGGTGAAACAAACCTTTCGACACTGCACTAGAGCCAGAAAAGCCGTTAAAGCAACACCTGCAACGATAGCACACATAATCGCGACCTGGTATTTGACCGCGATCAAGGGATCCGTTCCGGAAAGGATCTGCCCGGTCATCATGCCAGGCAATGTGACCAGACCGGCAGCCGCCATGGTATTGGTTGTCGGGATAAGAGCGGCGCGAAACGCCTTTCGCAACGCTGTGGAGCCCGCAGTAGCCGAACTGGCGCCAAGACACAATGCCGTCTCTATCTCATCGCGGCGTTCCAGCACCTCGGACAGATAACGCTCAACAGCCAGGCTGGCACCGTTCATGGAATTTCCCAGAATCATACTTGCCAGAGGAATAAGATACCTGGGGCTGTACCAGGGAGAGGCTCCTACGACTAACACGCAAAAATAAACCGTCACGGCGCCACAGCCAAACAACAAGGATATCCCAACGATCCTATAGAAACCCGGCACCTTCGATTTAACCCGTCCACCCATGACCTGCAGGGCAAACGTACCCATGAGCAGCAAGATGAGAATGGTCGCCAAAGGGCTTCGAACTGCGAAAATCAGTCGCAGCAAAAACCCGACTGCTGTGAGCTGTACAATCATCCGAACCGAAGCCCACAACAAGTCCTTCTCACGCCCTGCGCCCCCGAGTCGCGCCAGGCCAACGACCAAAAGAATCATGCCGTAACAAAAAGCCAGGTTAGCCACTCCCGGATCAACGATAGCGACCTGATTCATGGAGTTACTCCTGCCTTGTCGGGATAAAGAAAAAACCGCTGTAACGCAGTGGTTTGTGGCGCTGAAAAGATTTGCACGGCCGTACCCTGCTCGATAATGCACCCATCATCAAGAAACACAACATAATCGGCCACGCGTTCGGCGAACCACAGGTCATGAGTCACCAGCAGCAAAGTTAAATGAGTTTCCTGACACAGGGACCGGATCGAGCGAGCGAAACGATCACTGGATGGACGATCCAAAGCACTTGTCGGCTCATCCAACAGTACCACCTGAGGGTGGCATAGCAGGGCCCGCGCCAACCCCACACGCTGCTGTTCTCCCAGAGAAAGACTCCTGGCCTGGCGCGGCAAAAATTCATCCGCCAGGTCCACTTGGCCAAGACATTGAGACCATATGGAATCCTTTGGCGAAGGAGGAACCTGTTTTCGTAGCAAAAAAGGTTGCTGCAGGTTTTCCAGAACGGTTCCGGCGAACATGAAGGGTTTTTGCGGCACCATTCCGACAACTTGTCGGAGCTCCAGCGGATCCAAAAGCGAAATATCCTGACTGCCCAGCAAGATACGACCGGCAGTGGGATCCTCCAGTCGGTTGACAAGGCGCAACAGAGTCGTTTTTCCGCAACCTGACGGACCGATAAGCACAGTAATACGACCTGCGGTGATGGTCATACTTAGGTGGCGCAGAATCTGGCGGGGTTTTCCATCTTCTCCGATGCGAATTTTTTCAATATTTTCAAAAACCAAAGAGGGCAAGATAATCAGCCTTTCAGGCGTCGCTATCACGCAAACGGCTCATGACCAGCTTAAGATCTTCCCAGACTTCGCGTTTGGTTGCAGGATTACGCAATAGGTAAGCCGGGTGATACGTTGGCATCAGTGGAATGCCCTCATATTCACGCCATTGGCCGCGCAACCGGCTGATGGCTTCCTGATCTTTCAACAATACCTGGGCAGCAAACCGTCCCAGGGTAACGATGACACGAGGCCGAATCGCTGCTAACTGGCGTGCCAGAAAAGGCTCGCAAGCCATTATTTCATCGGGCTGCGGATCCCGATTGCCCGGAGGTCGACATTTTTGAACGTTACAGATGTAAACGTCCTCACGGCTTAACCCCATGGCAAACAGCATACGGTCCAAAAGCCGCCCCGCTTCGCCGACAAAAGGAATCCCCTGCTTATCCTCTTCGCGCCCCGGAGCTTCGCCGACAAACACCACCCGTGCATTCTCATTACCGCAACCAAAGACGATATGCTCGCGCCCCTGACTCAGCAGACAACGGCAACAGTCACCCAGATCGGCACGAATTTCCTCCAGCGTTTCGGAGCGACAATGGCCTGCTACGAGATCTGCTGCATCGGACCCTGTTGGGCAGACGCGCAAAGGTAAGGTGTCTACCGGCCATGGTAATTCACGAGCACCAAGCAGCTGAAGATTTTCAAGAAGGCCACGTACCTGCCCGGCAGCCTCACATAAATCCCGATAAAGCTTTTGCGGCATAGTCTCTTTACATTTCCTTCCCTGCGGGATTATCCTGTAACGACAAATAAACACGGGTGCCTATGGCGTTCAAGATAACACTCATAATTTTTATCACGATTCTTTCAATCCCCACCACAGCTTTGGCTTGGGGACTGGGGGTACATCTGCAACTCGGTTCACAGATACTCGGTGAATTACACCTTCTGCCCGAAGCCCTCAGACAGTTGATCGCCTCCCACCCTTTCGACTTTCTTTATGGCTGCATCAGTGCCGACATCACTCTCGGCAAACGCTTCACTCACTATCTGCAACACTGCCATTCATGGCGGGTCGGGTGCCGTATTATCGACGCGGCCGAGAATGACGCCCAGAGGGCCTGTGCCTATGGCTACATAGCACATTTGGCTGCGGATACCATTGCCCACTCATACCTGGTACCGTATAAACTGGTGCGTACCTTCAACACTGCCATGCATAAGCATACCTATTGGGAGATGCGCTTCGAAAGCCGGGTTGACCCCTCTTGTTGGGTTTTGGCCCGTTCGCTGGCACAAAAGGACTTAAGCGCCAACGATACCCTGCTACGCAGTATTCTGGCCCCCACCCTCTTCTCTTTCGGCACGAATAAACGACTTTTCAATTCCCTGCTGCTGTTAAGCCGTTTACAACAATGGCAAAAAATGCTGCGTTCATTGGCGGATCATTCCAAATGGACACTGCAGGAAATCAACCAGGAAGAGTACCTGACCCTTGCTCATGAAGCCGTGCTGAGTGTTCTGCAGAATATGCAGCAAAGCCCTTACTGGAAAGCTGATCCTGCCGGCGAAAGAGCGTTACATGCTGCCAAAGCAATTCGCAAAAATCTGCATCTGCTATGGTTGGAAGGAAAACTGCCGGCAGCCCAGGCAGAGCAATTACTCTGTGAGATAAAACAGCGCTTCCGCCAAGGTATCGTCCACCCGGAAAAACTTCTCGAATTGCTGTCGGGGTACTGATGTCACATCGGTCCGCTACGTAGACGGGCGACACACTCCAGCAACCTGTCAGCCACTTCGACCTTGCTCATCAGAGGCCACTGCTCCGTCTTCCCATTTCGATAAAACAACCGGACCAGATTGGTATCGACATCGAACCCCGCCTGCGGGCAGCTAACATCGTTGGCAACAATCAGATCAAGATTCTTGCTTTGCAATTTGCGCAAAGCGTGAGCTTCCAGATCATGGGTCTCTGCGGCAAACCCGATCACCAGTTGATTTTTTTTGGCCTTGCCGATTTCCGCAAGGATATCCGGGTTTTTAACCAGGCTCAACTGCAGGCAATCTTCTCCACCTTTTTTAATCTTCTGAACAGCACGTTCTACAGGTCGGTAATCCGCTACAGCAGCGGACTTGATCACCACGGTACAAACGGGCAAATGTTCCAAAACAGCCTGTCTCATCTGCTCGGCACTTACAACCTTGTGTAATTGGACCCCGACCGGAGGTGCAAGAGAGGTAGGACCGGATACCAGGATCACCCTGGCACCCCGCTGCCTGGCTGCACGGGCGATGGCATACCCCATCTTTCCTGAAGAATAATTACTCAAGTACCGCACCGGATCGAGTTCTTCGCGGGTCGGCCCGGCGGTTACCAGAACAGTTTCGCCGGTCAGATCCTGAGGAGTCAACAACCGTAGCGTTTCTTCGAACACCACTTCGGGTTCGGCCATTTTACCTTTACCCTGCCAGCCGCAGGCAAGCAACCCGCTGACCGGCTCGACAAACTGATAACCCAGATCAGCAAGACATGCCTGATTCTTCTGATAGATAGGGTTTTCCCACATATTGCTGTTCATGGCGGGGACAAACAGTACCGGCGCTTTGGTCGCCATAATGGTGGTCGTGAGCAAGTCATCGGCGAGCCCTGCAGCGACCTTTCCCACCAGGTTGGCTGTACAGGGAGCCACGACCAGGGCATCGGCACGATCGGCCAGTGCGATATGCCCGATCTCCCGTTCGCTTATCAGATTGAATAATTCGATATGCACGGGGTTGCCCGACAGGGTCTGAAAAGTCAGGGGCGTGACAAATTCGGTAGCGGCAGCCGTCATGATAACATGCACCTGCGCACCGGCTTTAATGTACAGTCGAACCAGTTCCGCGGCCCGATAAGCCGCAATCCCTCCAGTCACCCCGACGACAATCTGTTTACCTGTCAGCATCGATCTTTCCTATTCGAAATAATTCAAATAAGGATTACTTTTTCGTTCACGGCCGATAGTAGTTTCCGGACCATGCCCCGGGAAGACCTTGACGCTATCGTCAAGTACCAGTAAACGATTTTGCAACCCCTTCAACAACAGCAAATGGTCACCACCGGGAAGATCGGTGCGACCGATGGAACCGGCAAAAAGCACATCTCCGGCAAATATCGAATCGCCGCATTTGAGGCATACGCTGCCAGGAGAATGTCCCGGAACATGAAGTACATTCAGAAGGATACTACCTACTTCGATCTGATCGCCATCCTGCAACAGCCGTGTCGGTTCCGGCGATGGATCGATAGTTCTGCAACCAAATTTCGCCGCATGCTCGGCAGCTCCTCGCAACAGCGGCAAGTCCGCGCCATGCAGCAGCAACTCAGCACCAGTCTTATCCAGAAGCATACGATTGCCACCGATATGATCGAAATGACCATGGGTATTGATCACGGTCTTCAAGGTAAAACCATTCTCCTGGAGTATCGCCAGGATACGTTCTGCGTGACCGCCGGGATCGATAACGATAGCTTGCTTAGTCCGGGGGCATCCCAGCATATAACAATTGACACCCAGTTCTCCCGTCATGATGCTCTTTTGCCATATATTGTTCACTTATCATCCCTTTCATCCGTGGTAAACAGATCCAGGTTTTTACCTCGCAACTGATCCCCCAATGTGAAATTAAAGTTCTTACGACGCGCATCCGGCTGCCGACCTTTGGCGGGCACCGTGTTTGGCGCTGGTTCTACAGTGGGAGTCGCTGGAACAACCGGTGGTGATGAGGCTTGTTCTTCCGACTTGGGTGATTGCATAGAAGCGGCGGCTGGACTTTTATAAAAATACCGGTCGTAAATACGATGATAGCCGGTCCAGGACTCATCATTATCCGGATCCTTAAGGATATGAGTTTGAATCCCGTTGATCTTGGAATCGAGATCATCCAGGTAATTAAGAATAATCGCCTCAAGGGTTTTAGGTCGTTTGGGCGATCCGTATTCGTACTGACCGTGATGAGACAGCAGCAGGTGTTTAAGAAGCACTGCCAAGTCTCTGGGGAAACCAGCCACTGAGTTGATTTTACTGTCGAGCATCTGAAATCCGATGGTTATATGCCCAAGCAGTTTACCCTCGTCGGTATAGCCAAATGCACGCTCGTAACAAAGTTCAGCCACCTTACCGATGTCATGCAGCAAGGCACCGGTCAGGAGCATATCTCGATCAACTGTGGGGTAGTGGCGGCAGATATCATCCGCCAGGCGCGCAACCGACAATGAGTGATCCAGCAAACCACCCAGGTAGACATGGTGAATGGCCTTGGCAGCCGGAGCGCTGCTATAGCCCTGCATGAACTCTTCGTCGGCCAGAAAATGATCCATCAACTCTCGCAAGTATGGGTTCTGAATACTTGCCACCTGGGCCCGAAGTTCCGATAACATGTCTTCGACGCTGCGCTCAGCGACGGGCAGGTAATCGGCCAAATCGACCTGCGCATCTTCAATCTTTTTCAAGTCCTGAATAACCAGCTGCATTTTGCCAAGGTAAAGGCTGGCTTTGCCCTGAACCTGGACAAAATCATCCTTTTCAAAACAATCGGAAAGTTCCTCGACGCGATCCCATACGCGCCCCTCGACCTCACCGGTTCGATCCATCAATTTGATGGTGAGATAGGCCTTTCCGTTACGAGCCGTAGCCGTTATTTTTTCTCGCACCAGGAAGGACTCCTTGATAATGTCCCGGTCCTGAATCTGTCCCGCATAAACTTTTTTCACCTGTAACTCCCGGTTGGTACAGAACTGATTATGTGCTCCCCGATGGTAATACCGTCAAGGGCTGCACTCATGATGCCTCCAGCATAACCAGCCCCCTCCCCTGCGGGGAAAAGGCCTGCGTGGGAAACGGACTGTCCATTAGCCCCGCGCAAAATACGTAATGGCGCCGAGGTGCGGGTCTCAATACCCACAAGTGTCGCCTCGGCGGTAATAAACCCGCGCATGCGCCGGTCAAAATGGGGTAACGCTCGCCGCAATCCAGTAGTCACAGCAGGGGGCAACCCCTCCGACAGATCGGCTTCGCGCACCCCGGGTCGACAGGAAGAACAAAGAGGCCCCTGTCCTCGACCCAGAAAATTCAGAAGATTTTGCGCCGGCGCATAAAAATCGCCCCCGCCGAGACTGAAGGCCCGTTGTTCCCAGCGACGCTGAAAGCGCATCCCGGCAAGCGCATCCTTACCATCAAAATCTTCCGGCCGAACAGCAACAACCAGCGCACTGTTTGATAATTCACCGTCACGGCGCAGGTAACTCATGCCATTGACCACCATGCCACCCGGCTCCGAGGAGGCCACAACCACCTCGCCTCCGGGACACATGCAAAAGGAATAAACCCCACGCCCGGTCTGCGGATCGTTCCAGGTCAAGGCGTATTCTGCAGTCGGCAAATGCGGATGACGCGCATGGCCGTACTGGATAGCGTTGATCAACCGGGCCGGATGCTCCACCCGGACACCCACCGCAAAAGGTTTGGCTTCCATGGCCACCCCGGAAGCCTGCAACATTTCATAAGTATCCCTGGCACTATGCCCGCAAGCAAGGACCAGACTATCGCAGGCCATCTCTTCACCGCCGCGCATCATGCCACCCGTGACGCGTCCGTCTTTTACTATTAAGCTGTCGAGACGGGTTTCGTAGCGAATGGTGACGCCAAGCTTGATAAGCATCTGTCGAAAACGGATCAGCACCAGACGCAAACGGTCTGTGCCGACATGCGGCTTGGCGTCAACCAGGATATCCTCCGGAGCGCCGCAATCCACCAATGTCTGCAATACCTGGCGATGCCAAGGATGTTTGATCCTGGTCGTCAGCTTGCCGTCGGAGAAAGTCCCGGCCCCGCCTTCGCCAAAAGCGATATTGCTGTCCGAATCGAAAATCCCCTCGCTGCGAAAACGCCGAATATCATGGACCCTGGTTTCCACGCGGCGCCCCCGCTCCACCAAAGTGACTTCCGCGCCGCTGCGTGCCAGACGCCAGGCGGCAAACAAGCCTGCCGGGCCCATACCGACAACAACAACCCGCCAAGGCTGCTTCAGAGGGACAATCGATGGCTTAATCCGAGGCTGAACTCTTTGCAGACGAGGATGACTGGCATGACGCTGTAACAAAGCTTCTTCGTCTGCCACTTCGAATTCAATATTGAACACTCTCAAAATGCGGGATTTACGCCGGGCATCGATTCCGCGCCGAACAACACACAGTTTGATCAAGAATTCAGGTGCGATACCCAATTCCTGCCCGACCCGTTCAGGAAGTAAGGCCTCACTTTCATCCAGGTTCAGGGCAATTTCACGCAACAACAGGGACATAGTGGTGATTCATTTTCCAAAGGGGCTAAGAGACCGTCGCGCAGATGACCGTCAGTTGCTTTGCCTGGCAAGGGGGAATTCCATATTAAATACGGTTCCCTCCCCTGCGGTACTGCGTACATTGATATGTCCGTGGTAGTTTTTGACGATGCGCAGTACCACCGATAGCCCGAACCCGGTACCTTTGGTCTTGGTCGTAAAAAACGGATCGAAAATCTGACTGAGGTTTTCCCGCGGAATACCTCCCCCGGTATCGGAAACCTCAATGGTCACTTTTTGATCGTCGCACTGAACCGTTACCCCAAGCACGCCGCCATGTTGCATCTCGTAGAGGGAGTTGGCGAAAAGATTCGTGAAAATCTGCTCTATTTCTCCACTATCCGCCATCATCAACGGCGGCACCTGATCATAATGTTTTTCGACCTTTACTTTGCTGGCTTTGAGCTGTTCGCCAAAGGTCTCCAAAATGCGATCGATGGTTCCGATCAGGCACACCGGTTCGAGCGTTACCTTCGGCGCCTTGCTGGCGTCAAGAAGCTTAGAAAGGATCGCATCGATACGATCAACCTCCTGCAGCAATTTATCGATATATCCTGACTTTTCGGTATCATGCGCCAGCACTGGCCTTAAAATCTGGGCGAACAGGCCAATAGCATTGAGTGGATTGCGAATTTCATGTGCCATGCCTGCCGAAACATGACCCAATGCCGCCAATTTTTCCGCCTGTAGAATTTCGGCGTGGGCTAATTCAAGCTCACGGGTCTTTTCCGCCACGCGTCTTTCCAGCTCCATGTTCCAGACTTCTATTTCGCTAAGCAGGCGCTCCCGTTCTTCACGCAGTTCCCGGTTGTGCATTTCAATGCGGCGAATGCGCAATACATTCTCGATTCTTTCAACCAGGTCCTGATTCTTGAATGGTTTGAGAATATAATCGGCCGCTCCTGCTTTCATCACCTCGACGGCTATCTGTTCGCTGCCTTTGCCGGTCAACATGATCACATAAGTGTCAGGATGAAGGTGGCGCAGGTGTCGCAGGGTCGTCATACCATCCATGACAGGCATCATGTAATCGAGCAGCACCAGATCGGGCTTTTCACGCTTTACAACATCGAGACATTCCTGCCCGCTCTGGGCCGTAAGAACCTCAAAACCACGACTGGTCAACACCATGGTGGCCAGTTGCAGAATAATCGATTCATCATCCACCACAAGAATCCGGTTGGACATCACCATCTCCTCTGGAAGCTGAAAACCATCTCAGCCGGGTACGGCGCCACAGCGCAAGGGCATCGGTTCTGCTCTAAAAAACGGCTACTGAAAGAACAACAGGGACCCAGATCTTCATGACTATCGTAAAGGAGTGAGACAGCCCGTCCGCCAGTATACATCTTTGGTGAATATGGTATTAGCTGTATCTTTAAATTAAATAGTCACCCGACAAGCATGAGCCCCATGCCAATTTTCAAGGATACCCTTGCACAAATCGATTATGCAAGGGGGAAATATTCGAAGGCGGCAACCTGATAGTCACCGCCATCAAAGAAAAAGGGCGACCGATAGTCGCCCTTCGATGTCAGAAGCTATGTATGGGATCAACCAGGAACGCGAATAGTCATAACCGGCACAGGGGATTTGCGTACCACCTTCTCCGCGGTACTGCCAAACAGAACGTGATCCAGCCCTGAACGACCTTGCGTACCCATGATGATCAGATCGGCAGAAAGTTCCTCGGCCTTTTTGATGATCTCGTCGTAAGGAATACCTGGCACGATAAAAGTCTGATAATTTTCGTAGTCACTGACATGCAAGCGGCAGAACTTTTCCATCATCTTGCGGGCCCCTTCCTCGATCTCTTCCTCCAGTGATTCAAAAGAGATGTGAGGAACATAGAAGCCACGGAGATCCACCGGTTCATTAATGATATGCACAATGGCAAGCAACGATTGATATTTACGCGCCATGGCAAGAGCATAGTCAAACGCGTACTCGGAGTTTTCCGAAAAGTCGGTGGCGAAAAGTATCGTTTTGAATTCTTTCATTGCTACTCCCCAGATAGGTCAGTTAGCTTTGCTCGGACGTCCCTCTGTCAGCATCTTGTGCATGATAAATTTGAGTTCATCCACCTTGACAGGTTTGTGTATATACTCAAAAGCACCAAGTTGAATGGCCTCAAGGTAGGACTCCACCCCTCCATAGGCGGTCACCATGATAACCCGCGTACTGGGATACCGGCGATTTAACTCGCGAAGAAAGGTAAGTCCGTTCATTTCCGGCATTTTCAGATCGCTGATCACCACGTTGACTTTATGTTGACGCAAAAACTCCAAGGCCTCGTAGCCATTAGCAACGCTATCAACCACGTAACCTTCCTGCTGCAGTATCGCACGCAGGGCAATACGGGCGTTTTCTTCATCATCTACAACAAGCACTTTTTCTTGAACCCGCACGGCTACCCCCTCGTTGATTTTGCCTAAAGCATACCATCGAGGGCTGGACTGTCAAGCCGATCCATAATCTTTAAATAATATGATTTTTTTATTAATTTCGGCTACTTGCATACTACAAAGAGAAACTCTCTGCCGCTCTGATATCATCGCATAAACCAAAACCGGCAAAGCTGTTCCACCAACCCGGAAAGCTCGGCAGCACCAAGGCGCCCGGACGCGAGAACATCCTCATGACACAGCTGTTGATTTCCTAATCCCGCAGCACGGTTGGTGATAAAACTGAGGCCCACAACTTCCATTTTCAGAAATTTTGCCATAATCGCCTCGGGAACCAGAGACATGGAAACGGCATCGGCGCCAAGCTGTTGCAGAGCACGCACTTCCGCCGGAGTTTCGTAAGATGGCCCGGGCACCGCAGCCAGAACCCCTTGATGAAGGGAGCCTCCCTGAGACAATGCTTCGGATTGTAGAGGAGGAAAAAGATCGTTCTGATAAAGGTAGGTCAAATCGATAAACGTATCGCCGTCAAGTCCGCGAAGGGGATTGTCGCCAAGCAGATTAAGGTGGTCGCTGACAAACATAAAACGGCCGGGAACCAGATCTGCGTGAATCCCGCCCACGGCATTGGTCAAAAGCATGCGAGTGCAACCCAAAGCGTGGGCCAAACGCACAGGGATGGCCGCCTGCCAGGCGGATAGGCCCTGATACATATGGAAACGTCCTTGAAATATCAGGGTCTTGCGACCATGCAGGGTACCGGCGACCAAGTGGCCAGCATGCCCCGCCACGGCACCGACTGGAAAACAGGAGAAGGTCTTGTATTCCCACATCTTAGCTTGGTCAACCTCGGCCACAAACTGCCCAAGGCCAGATCCCAGGATAATAGCAAGGTCAAACGGATCAATTCCCAGTTGGTCGCGTACCGCAGAGACCACCTCTGCCAAGTTTTCATCAGGGTTGTGAGGTCTCATTTTGGTTTTCCACAGTCAATGTCGCTATGGACCCGTTGGGTACGGACTCTGCCGGGTGACCAAGAATCACCAGACAAGTGTCTGGCAGATCAAGTTCACGGTCGTCAAGCCAAGCTTTAGAGCCTCCCTGGATATTTAACCGAATTTCCGCGAAATCACTCACGGTCCAATCGACTTGTGTACCAGGCTGCATATCATAGTTTTGCAATGGTCGCCGATCGGCTTCAATTTCCACCCATCCGGTTCCTTGTGATTCAATCCGGAAAACGCCCCCGCCAGTGGGCAGCGACAAGTTAATTGTTTGAAGCATCGCGTCACTCTTTTGAGAAATTACGGGCGAACTTTTCTCGACAATCGGTGGTGTTTGCTCTGGCTTTGACGCATAGCTATTGGACACGGAATCCGACATGGCCGCACCGGCAGGTTCTGCAGCAGCGCTTTCAGCAACTGGAATGTCTTCAACGCGCTCAGGCAACCCGGAGCGAACTCCCTTGTTATGGGACAGGTACCAGACAGCGGCGATCAGCAACATAACGATAACAGGCCACAACAAACGACCAAAGCGCTGTTTACTGGCAAACCTGATTTTTATGCGGGCCCCTTCAGAGTCCATGTGACGGTAAGACGCGTTCTGGAGCGGTTGGTTGGCCAGACGATAGTCCTGCACAATAGAATCCGCATCGAGTTCCAGTAAAGTGGCATATTGTCGGAGAAAACCGATGGCATAAGGGAGAGCCGGTAATTTTTCATAGTCACCGTTCTCAAACGCCTGCAGAAAAGACCGGCGAATGTGGGTGCGTTCAGCCACGCTTTCCAAACTTAAACCACAAGCCTCGCGCCGGGAAAGCAGCAACGCTCCCAATTCCGGTTTTTGTGGCGTTTCTGCGGTAATTTCTTCGGTTGTTTTTTCTTGCATAACGCTTGCCCTCACTGCAACATATCGAGGTAATCGTTGGCCCGCTGTCCCATTTCCGATTCAGGGAGCAGTTGCCGGACCTTGATAAATGCCTGCCGAGCCTGCTCCATATCGCCATTTTTCATAAAAGCCAGCCCCATCAAGAAATGCAGGCGAGCATAATCAGGGGCCAGAACCAGGGCCTTGCGATATTCCCGCAAGCCCCTGTCAATCTGCCCCATAGCTGTCAAGACTTCGCCGAGACGAACATAAGCCTCCACATACCTGGAATTCTTGCTCAACGCCTCCCGGTAGGCGGCCACAGCGCCCGGATAATCATTTTTGAGAAAGTGCGCTATGCCGATACCGGTCAAAGGGATCTCAGGATTGGGAAACAACAGATTACCGGCAGCCTTTTGGAGATTGACCAGTGCATCGTCCGGGCGTTGCATATCAAGGTACAAAGCTCCCAGGTTGTTGTAATAGCGCGGCTCATCGGAGCGCATCTCAATAGCCTTCAAATAGTGCTTCTCCGCTTCGGCAAAGGCACCTTTGCGTTGATAAGCCTGGGCCAGACCTTCCTGGATGTCAGGATCTCGCTTATCGATTCTTTCCGCCTCAAGAAACTTGGCCAAAGCCATGGTCGGATTGTTGTTTTTCAGCTCGGCAACGCCAAGCGTATAATGCACCTTGGCATTTTGTGTCACATCCCTGTGCCTACTATTGGACGAGGTGCATCCGTTTACCAGCAGGGCAATCGCCAAACATCCCCAGCCTAAAAACCTTACCTTTGGAACCATGGTCACCTCCACCTCGGCAAAACCGGGGATGGCAAATTACATTCAAAGATATTTATCGAGAAGCAAACCCAGTTTCGTGCGTGTGGCTGCCGGAATGGCATCCGGTGAGGTCATGATGGCAAAACGCAAGGCTTCGTTGCATTGACAACTGCGCACATTGACCATACTGCGGACGGATTCACGGATGATCTGACGGGCGGTGACCACATTCTGCTTTATGATGGCCACCACTGCATCGACAGACACATCGTCATGCCCTTCATGCCAGCAGTCATAATCCGTGGCAAGAGCTACCGTGCCATAACAGATTTCCGCCTCGCGAGCCAGGCGTGCTTCGGGAACATTGGTCATGCCGATGATATCCACCCCCCAACTGCGATAAATTTTTGATTCAGCTCGGGTGGAAAAATTGGGTCCTTCGATACACAGGTAGGTGCCACCTTCGTGAACGGTAGCTCCGACCCGCCGGGCAGCTTCGGCAAGCACCCGCGACAAGTCATGACATACCGGGTCGGCAAACTGCACATGCCCGACAATTCCTTCACCGAAAAACGTCGATTGGCGCTTGCCCTGGGTGCGATCGAAAAACTGATCGGGAATGACAATGTGCCCCGGAACGATCTGTTCGCGCATACTGCCAACCGCCGATACGGAAATGATGCGCTCCACCCCAAGCTGTTTCATCCCATGGATATTGGCCCGGTAGGGAACTTCGGACGGCAATAACCGATGCCCGCGGCCATGCCTGGGAAGAAAAACCATTTTCACCCCATCCAGCACGCCGGTAATAAAAGCATCAGAGGGCGCACCGAATGGCGTATCCAGCACAACCTCACGTACCTCGGTCAGCTCTTCCATCTCGTACAAACCGCTGCCGCCGATAACCCCTATGACTGCCTGTTTCATTTACCGTTGCCTTTCTCAAGTGGATGATGATCGTTGGCAGCGTCTTCTCCGGCAACTTGCCGATCCTGCATCGGGGCGCGTTTGCCCTTGAGCTGCCCACAAGCGGCGGAAATATCCTGCCCTTTGCTGGCACGACGGATAGCCACCATACCGCGATCCAGCAAATGCCCCTGGAATCGCGTCACACGATCCCCTGTGGGCGCTTTAAAAGGTGAGGCGGAATGTTCATTGAACGGAATGAGATTGACCTTGGCCTTAACTCCGTGCAACAGCTTCACCAACCGCCGTGCGTCTTGATCGGAGTCGTTGACCCCGCGAATAAGAATATATTCGAAAGTGATGCGTTGTCTTGGCTCCAGGGGAAATTGCCGGCAGGCATCCATAAGCTGCCCCAGAGGATAACGCCGATTGATGGGCATGAGCTGGTTGCGTACCTCATCGGTGGTGGCATTAAGCGACACCGCCAGGTTAACGCGAATGCGCTGTCCCAACTCAAGCATTTCCGGCACCAGACCGGCCGTCGACAGAGTTACCTTACGGGGACTGAACGCGAGGCCTTCGGTCAAATAGAATATTTGCAAAGCCTTGACAACGTTGTCGAGATTGTGCAGCGGCTCGCCCATGCCCATCAACACGATATTGTTTACGGGCCCATCGGCCAAGGCGGCACAAACCTGATTGACAATCTCACCGGGGGTAAGGTTTCGTTTTAATCCAAAACTGCCGGTATGGCAGAATACACATCCCATGGCGCATCCGACCTGCGTCGAAATACACAACGTGGCGCGGTTTTCCTCCATGGGGATACGCACGGTTTCGATGGTTTCGCCGTCTTCCAGGCGGAACAAATACTTGCGGGTTCCATCCTTGCTGTCTTCCGTAACTTCGGGTTCCAGATGGCTGATGCGGGCACGCTGCTGCAATTCCGTACGCAAGGCTTTGGACAGATCGCTCATGGCCTCAAAATTATTAACCATGCGGCCATACATCCAACGCATGACCTGGCTGGCTCGGAATCGCTCCTTGCCCATGCCGGCCAAAAATTCTGTCAACTCTTCCAGGGTGAGATTCTTAAGATCGATTCGTGTATCGTGATCCATCAATATTTTCCATGCAACGGTGCAAACCGCGAAATTCTAAGAAATGCTTAAAAAAATACTTTTGCAGAAATTCATAAGATGGCCAAACCATCAAAAAAAGCCCTCCGATTGTATCTGAAGGGCTTTCCGGGCACAAGGCCCTATATAACTTAAGAAAAACGGTAAAAAAAGCTCAAAGCAGCTCCATCCCCGAAAAGAAATAACCCACCTCGAATGCAGCGGTTTCCGGAGCGTCGGAGCCATGCACCGCATTGCGCCCCAGCGATGTTCCAAATTCCTTGCGCAAGGTACCGGCCTGGGCATCCGCAGGGTTGGTGGCCCCCATCAGGTCACGCCACTTGCGAATAGCGCCTTCGGCTTCCAGCACCAGAGCGAGACACGGACCGCTACTCATGAAACCTTTGAGGTCATCAAAAAAAGGTCTGTCTTTATGCACATAATAAAAACCGGCAGCCTGTTCTTCGCTCAGGTTCAGCTTCTTCATGCCAACAATACAAAAACCTTCCTCATAAATACGGGCCAGGATACGACCGGCGTGACCTGCAGCAAAGGCGTCAGGTTTGACAATAGCAAAGGTTCTTTCCATAAAACTTCTCCATATAACGATCAATTATCATACAAACGTAAAACACGTCTACTACAAGGCCTCGCTGCCTGAATCCAAGGGGACGTCAGCCATCAGGATTATATGCCAGACTGTCGAAATCCCGGGTATAAACTGTTTTATATGATCTTGTTGAGGGGATATTCTACAATTCCCTGCGCGCCCAGTTTGACCAACTCCGGGATAATGCAGCGCACCTGTTTTTCATGCAGCACCGTCTCGATGGATACCCATTCAGACTGATAAAGGTTGGCCACCGTCGGACGATTCAGGCTTGGCAGTATACGGATAATAGCTTCCACCTGATTGTGCGGCACATTCATTTTCAAGCCGACCATCTTTTCGGCCCGCAGTGCCGCCTGCAACAAGGTGCAGAGTTGTTCCATCTTGCCGCGCTTCCAGGGGTCTTGCCAGGCCTGCTTATTAGCAAGAATCACGGGCGTCGATTCCATAAGGGTTTCGACAATCCGCAAGTTATTGGCCTGGAGTGTCGATCCGGTTTCCGTCACCTCGACAATGGCGTCACACAAACCTTCGACGACCTTGGCCTCGGTAGCCCCCCAGGAAAATTCAACATCGACATCGATACCCCGCTCTAAAAAATAACGCCGGGTAAAACCGACCAGTTCGGTGGAAATGGTCTTACCTTGAAGATCTTCCGGTTTTTGAACCGGGGAGTCATTGGCCACCACAAGCACCCAGCGCGCTGGCCGCCTGGACACCTTGGAGTAAACCAGGTCACAGAGAACTTCGACATCCGAATCGTTTTCCATCACCCAGTCACGACCGGCGATCCCGACATCGATGGTACCGCGCTCGACGTATTTACCCATTTCCTGGCTGCGGATCAGACTGCAACCGATGTCGTCGTCATCGATAGCGGGAAAGTAATTGCGGGAGGACACCCGGATGTTCCAGCCGGCCTTTTGAAATAAATCTACGGTCGCCGCTTCCAAGCTGCCCTTAGGGATACCCAGCTTGAGTTGGCGGCTCATTTTTTATATACCTCATCGGGATCGAATAGAGGTTCGGAATGCTCCACCCAGGCACCGTCTTCCCAGCGTACGTAAAAGCAGGTACGGTTGCCGGTATGGCATGCGGCGCCACCATTCTGCTTGACCTTGATGACCACGGTATCGGCATCGCAATCTGTCAGCACCTCTTTAACTTCCTGAGTGTTGCCGGATTCCTCGCCTTTCATCCAGTATTTGTTACGCCGACGACTGAAAAACCAGGTTTTCCCGGTTTCCAAAGTCAGATTCAGTGCTTTTTCATCCAGAAATGCAACCATCAGTACTTCATTGGTCTGGTGGTCCTGAATAATGGCTGGCACCAGGCCACCCATTTTTTCGAAATCGATCTTGATCATAGACACCCCTCCAAACTCTTTGAGGAAGAAATAAACCACCAAAGTAATACAACGCCGCAGACCAGAGTGTCAACTGTTTCCCCGCCGCAAAAAAGGCAAAACCCTTGTAACGATTAGTGAAATTGCAGAACTGAATCGTCATGCACGGAAAAATTCAACCATCAGTTATAAAAAGGCAGTTTTAAATAAAAACAGCTCCCCTGACCGACGGCACTATCCAGCCAGATGCTGCCATTATGAGCCTTGACGATTTCCTGAACCAACGACAAACCCAATCCGGTGCCTCGCATATTAGGGTGTTCGGATTGTATCCTGAAAAAACGTTCGAAAATCATGGTCTGATGTTCCAGAGGAATTCCGACACCTCTATCCTTCACATAAATAACCGCACCGTCATTATCCAGACGGGCACCCAGAACTATTTCTTCATCATCCGGCGAATATTTGAAGGCATTGGACAGAAGGTTATGAAGAGCACGATACAGCTGATTTTCATCACCTCGAACCGGCGGCAAAACCTCCGGGCAATGGATCCGGATGCGGTCCCGTCCACGGGCGGAGGAGAACATATTCGCTACGCCATGCAACAATGGAAAAACTTCTACCGGATGAATACTGCCAACTCCGTAACCTGCCCGCAGGCGTTGCAGATTAAGATGATTATCCACCAGTTCCTTTAACCGCTCACTTTGTTGTTGAATGATATTCAGGTAGTCCTTCTGACCTGCCGGACCGTCATTTGTCTTGAGTAAATAATCGGTAAAGCCCAAAATCGCCGTCAGGGGCGTACGCATTTCATGACTGACGGCTGACAACATGTCATCCTTGAGTTCCTCGATGCGCTTTCGGTCACTGACATCACGTAAAAATGCCGCAAATACTTTTCTTTTTTTCCAGGTAAAAGCCCCCACGGAGATTTCCACATCAAAGCTGCTACCGTCCTGGCGACGGTGACTCACCAGCGGAAACTGTCGTAGGGCGCCATTTACAATCTGTTGCAAACGAAACCGACTCTGCTCCGGTTCTTCACTTAGATCAAGGACATCGAGTGCCAAAAATTCCTCCCGGGTGTAACCGTACAGATCTAGCGCCGCCACGTTGACATCAACAATCCGATAGGTGGTTGCATCGAAAATAACGATCGCATCCGAGCAGGAGGAAAACAGCATGCGATACTTTTCTTCGGATTCCTGCACCTTCTGTTCAGCATGCTTATGCTCGGTGACATCAACAAACGATGCCATGTAACAATGAGGTTCCCCCTCCGAATTTTCGACCACATGGGCCGAAACTTCAAAATAAACGGATCTCCCATCGGGGCGAATTGCAACAACTTCGCCACTCCAGTCTCTGGATTTCTGCAGCGCACGCAAAACCACGCGGGCCTTTTTGGGATTCTTCCAGAAATGGCCTACCTGATGTCCAAGAATATCTTCCGGGTTATCAAATCCCACTAAATCGACAAATGACTTGTTGACGTAAGTCAAACGCCCGTCCAGGTCCGTAAACGCTATACCGTTGATAGATGAATCGATAGCCCGTCGCGCCAGTCCGAGATCTTTTTGCCGCTGCTTGGTTTCGGTAATATTCTGTAGATAGCCAACGATATGCGTGGCATTATCTTCACTACGACGGCAGATATAGCTGTCATCACGAACCCACAGATAATAACCATCGCTGTGCTGGACGCGGTATTCTATGTGCATGGGCTGGCCGGCGCGCATCACCCTATACATTTCTTTCAAGGCATGGGCACGATCCTGGGGATGAATATGCAAAAGCCAGCTTTGGATATCGCTGCCCATTTCCTCCCGTGAAAACCCGAACATTCTGTAGCACTGTTCCGACCAGTCCAGTTTACCCCCGGGATGGTAGAGTTCATATAACACGCCACCAAAAGCCTCGGATAATGCCTGAAACTTTTTCGTGGAAAGGTCCTGATTGGGATACTCGCTCGGTCCTCCCACCAAAGAAGATTGGCTATTTACACAATACTGGCTCACGTTAGAACTCCCCGACCATGGCACGGACACCACCGTCTACAAGGAAAAACCACCTTTCAAGCCTTCACGAATATTCACGGCATGGATAAACAAAATGCCATCACGCCATAGAAATCAAACTGTGTTGTAATTTGCCCATCGATTTTGCGCGTAGCGTCAGAGGCATGGGTAGAATGCATTGTGTCAGGAATTGTTTTTTCCGAAAAGGCCTTCGAGAAGGAGGAAATCAGGTGGATAGTACGGAAGAAGTGCCCCTCACAACGCATCTACAATACACGCGACCGACTGGGGTCAAAACAGGCCACCTGCAACAGAACAACCGCTGCTGAAAGCCTGCCATAAAAGATTATCCAAAATGCATGCATAACCAATCTGCCCATCTACACAACGAGAAGGGCAACGCGAAAATACTAACATACAAATATTTTTTTTCAGCCTCAAAAAAAATAATCTTCATTTTTATGCATGCTGCACTTGGTTATTCTCCAGGTACACCTCAAGTCGGCTTTTCCAGATTTCAACTTACGGCCCTGTTTTGCGCTATCTGTTTTATCAGCAAACTATTTCGCCCTCCTGACAATACAGTCACTATCGACAAAAGTATCTTTTCCAGGATTCAGGATTACGGTATAGTTTGGCTCATGAGTAAATTATTTACATGTATTTTCAGTATCCTATGCCTATGTTGCCATACTGCTTACGGCTGGTATCCCATCCAACCTGACGAAAGTCTGATACCGTCAACCGACGGTGCCTCGCTGATTGGCAGCCACCGGACTTATTATACGCAACCCGGGGATACGTTAATTGAACTTGCCCTCCAAGGGGGGCTTGGATACCTCGCATTAAGCAAAGCGAATCCAGAAGTTGACCCATGGTTACCTCAAGCCGGCACGCGGATATTGCTGCCTTATGCCTTTATATTACCCACGGGCATTCAGCCCGGCATCACCGTCAACTTGGCGGAACTTCGTCTTTATTATGTGTGGCATGAACAAAACAGTTTACGGGTGCGCGTTTATCCTGTAGGCATCGGCAGGTCCGGATGGGACACGCCCGAAGGATCCTTTGAGGTCATTCAAAAAATAGTTCGTCCTGCCTGGCATCCCCCGGCATCCCTAAGGTTGGAAAACCCGCAACTTCCTGCCAGCGTCCCCCCCGGGCCTGACAACCCTCTGGGGGAATATTGGCTTGGCCTTTCGGCACCCGGTTATGGCATTCATGGTACCAGTAAACCGTACGGGGTTGGTCGTCGCATCAGTCACGGTTGTTTACGGCTTTATCCCTGGGATATAAGAGACCTGTTTGCCCGCGTAAAAATCGGTACCCCTGTACGCATTTTACGGCAACCCGTGAAAATCGGCATAAAAAACGGTAAGTTGCTGTTGGAAGTTCACCGCTCTGACAATTTCAGCGACCAGAACTTACTGGAGGAAACTCTGCAACGAATTGCCCAAGTAGCCGGTCATATCCAAGTGAATCGGGATACCGTAGAAAGAGAAATACATCTTGGACGTGGCGTGCCTACCATCATATCCGGGGATTAATCTGCCAAACGTTAATCATCTTTTACAACACGGCTATGGCAATAACGTTCAGGGAAGAACAGTAGCCTGTACCAGGCGACCACGGACCCGATCTTATTGGCAACCTCCAACTGATAACGCAGGCTATTGAATTTCTTGTAAGGTAGCAACCACTTGTAGCCCTTCTTCAATCGGCAGAGTAATGCCCAGACCGCTTTCAGCAAGGACAGAAAAGTTTTCTCCACAACAGGTGCGTCATCAGAGATAAGGGAAAAAACATCAGAGTACCCCTGCCAGAAATACCTGCGCCGGTACCAGCTTTTCCTCAGCCGACTGCGATGCACTAAATGCACAACCCTGGCTTCGGGCTGGTAATAACCCTGGTACCCCATGGCGCACAGTTTGTCCTGAAGCAAGGTTTCCTCATTTGATATCAAGCATTCACCTTTACGCCCCAGATTTACGGCAAATCCGCCGGTGCTTTCCAGTAGGGCCCGTGGAAAGGCTATGTTCACCCCCCACAGATATTCGTTTTTTAAATAACGAGCGAAATCACCGTAGTCAAGATAAGCCAATGGGGACAACATTTTATCGGTCAGCCACGCAGGACGTGCTATTTCCCAGTCCAGAGCAACCTTGCCCCCAATAAATCCAGGGGTCGGGGTGATTCTTTCAAAAACCTCCAACAGAGTTTCAAGCCATTCGTGGCAAGCTGCGGCATCGTCGTCCAGAAACGCCACGTAATCCCCCTTTGCTTCCTTCCAGCCAAGATTACGCGCTATCGACAAACCCAGATTATCCTCCCGCAAGTATCTCAAGTGCGGATACCTTGCCTGATACTCGCGAACCAACGACGCAGTACCATCGGTTGACGCATTGTCCACAACCAGAATTTCGTATTGATCAACAGGCAGACTTTGACAAACCAGACTGTCCAGCGCCCGAGATAAATAGTTCGCCCGATTATGCGTACAAATTATTGCAGAAACAACACATGGCATACGAAATAACCTTCATGAATATTGGATTTGGCAATCATTGCTTCATTCCCATCATATTTTTTACTCATGACCAGGAGCGGGACCGCTGTGTCATCAATGCAAAAAAAATGCCCCACAGTGTACTCTGCAGGGCATTTCAATGGTTTAATCCATCAATTATTTTTTCTGGCACATTTCAAAAGCGCGTTGGGCTTTTTGTGCACTGGCTTGGGCGTCAGCAGCGCTCTTCTCAGCTTGGGCAGCCGCAGCTTCAGCCCGTTGAGCCGATTCTTCAGCACGCATGGCTGCATCGCTTGCCATTCCGGCGGAAACTTGCGCCTTCTGTGCCTGGTCTGCAGCCATCTGACCGGATTGCACGGCCTGATTGATCAATTCGCGATCGGTGGCACTGAGCTGCGCTGAACAACCACTCAGAACCATGACCGACAAAGCAGCGCCTCCCAATATCGTTTGCCATTTTTGCATTGCTCCACCTCCCTCTAGGTTAGGGTGATTACCTACCCGTTTCCATGACTCTAACGAATGAAACGGATCTTTTCACGGCTGATTCGGAAAAATAAGCCTTTCAGGGTTATATCCCTGGTCGACAATTCGTAATAGAATTTTTTGAAGCAGATCTTTTTCCAGATGCGATTGTCGAGCAAGGATCCAGAGATACTTTCTGCTCGGGTGTCCAACGACAGCCCAACTGTAATCTTCCGCCAATTCAATAACCCAATAGTGTCCGTAAAAGGGCCAAAAAAATGTGACTTTGAGTTTAGCAGGGCTTCGCTCATCGCAAACCCTGGCACGCCCTTTGACCTCACTGATGCTTCCTCCACGGTCCACACGACGGCAACGATTGATCACCTCTATACTGCCGTCATCAACGATCCGATAGGTCGCTGTTACACCGTCGCAGCCTTTTTCAAACCGGTTTGGGTAACGCGCAATCTCGTACCATGTACCAGAGTAACGCTGAAGATCGATACTGCCAACGACACTGGGCGGTTTCTGCACGCTGCCACAACCGAAGCAGAACAGCGAAGTCCACATTGAAACGAACAGAAAGCGTAAAATCACCAGGAGTCCTCTATCAGGATAAAAACAGGAGTCGCTTCTAATTATGCAGCATATTATCAGCGATGCAACCAACGCCTTCAAAAAGCTGCAAAAGTACTCTCAACGTTATGGTTACAGCTATTGTGATAAGAAAAGATAAGAACATCCTCCCCGGTTCTTGCCGGGGATTTTACAAGAGGATCAAACACGAGCAGTTGGCAGGAGAAAAGTCCGGGAACTAAGATATAGGTAAGGACTAATGGATGTGTTGCAAATATTCAACAAAACGTTTAAATGCTTGCCCTCGGTGACTTATGCGATTTTTTATCTCCAGAGGTAGTTCCGCAAGGGTGCGACCATATTCAGGTACCATGAACAGCGGATCGTAACCAAAGCCTCCATCTCCTCTGGCCTGCTCAAGAATTACCCCGTCGAGACGCCCTTCGAACAGTTGGCAGTCCCCTTCAGGGGTGCACAAAGCCAGGACGCAATGAAAAGCCGCCTGACGTTGGTTGAAGGGCACGTCGACCATATCCTCAAGCAATTTACGATTATTGTCGGCATCCGATGCACCATCGCCGGCATAACGGGCCGAATAGATCCCCGGTTGCCCGGCAAGCGCCTCAACCGCCAACCCGGAATCATCCGCAAGCGTCATATAACCGGTCAGATGAGCCATGGTAGCGGCCTTTTTATGCGCATTGGCCGCAAAAGTCTCGCCATCTTCCACAACATCGGGAAGCTCGCCGCACTCATCCAACCCTTTGACGGCAATACCGGTGTCAGCCAGCAACCGCTGAATTTCCTTCAACTTTCCGTTATTGCGTGTCGCAACCAGCAGTTCCATCTTTACGCCTCCAGAGACTGCAGCTGCAAACGATGCAAATCCCGGCAACCCGCCAAGGCCAGATTACGTAAATCATCGAGTTCCTGCATGGTAAAGGGGCGTTCCTCGGCAGTCCCTTGCACCTCGACAAAATTCCCGGAACCGGTAATCACAAAATTCATATCGACCTCGGCCCGGAAATCCTCGCCATAATCGAGATCCAGCAACGGATGACCGTCTACCAATCCGACACTGACAGCGGAAACGCTATCGCGCAACGGTGAATCGACCAGGTGGTTTTCCCGAATCAGGCCGTAAATGGCATCGTGCAGAGCTACGTAGGCACCGGTGATGGCTGCTGTGCGGGTGCCGCCATCGGCCTGTAAAACATCGCAGTCGATGAGGATGGTCCGCTCTCCAAGAGCCTCGAGATCACAGATTGCTCGCAGGGAACGACCGATCAGGCGTTGAATTTCACTGGTGCGACCACTCACTTTGCCACGCGTCGATTCCCGCGAGGAGCGTACATGAGTCGCACGGGGCAACATGGAATATTCCGCAGTGATCCACCCCTGACCCTGCCCGCGAAGAAATGACGGCACGCCATCTTCAACGGTGGCATTGCATAGAACACGGGTTTCTCCAAACGATACCAGCACCGAGCCTTCGGCATAACGGGTAAAACCACGACTGAAATATACGGTACGCAACTCGGATGGAGTGCGACCATCGACACGACGGGTCACGGAGTCACTCACAGAAAATCCTCCTGCTTTTTCTCGGCAAAGGTGTTGAGACCATTGAACAGGGCCGCGGCCACAGCTCTCTGCCCCTCTTCTACGGTCAGACGAGCTTTATCGTCAACATGGCTCAAGTAGCCCATTTCAACCAGTACGGTAGGTAAATCACCGCGCCCCAAAGGCAATAGCGGGGCTCTTAGAATACCATGCACCGGCAAGCCCGCAGCCAGCAGGGACGACTTCAGAGTCTGAGCCAATTGCATGCTGCCATCATTTTCCGCTACGGAACCGGCAGCCTTCTCCTCAAGGGGGCGCACGAAAAGAACAACCCCATGGGGAGATTGGCCAAAGGATGCCTGGGCATGCAACACCAGCAACACATCGGCACCTGATTGGGAAACGACCTGAAATCTCTGGTCTTGCGTGAGGGCATAATCGTCATTACGGGCCAGAACAACCGGCATTCCAAGCTGCATCTTGACTTGCCTCGCGACCTTTTGAGCAATCGCCAGAGTCACCTGTTTTTCTTTGATTCCATCGACCCCGATGGCCCCCGGATCTTCCCCTCCATGCCCCGGATCAATGGCAATCTTGGTTACCACCCTGATATCCTTTGCATCGGTTGGATCACGCTTGAGTAAAAAGGCGAACAAGCGGTCGAGTTGCGTACCGGGATTAGGGTCCTGGGTATTGCTGGGATCGAGATTGCGATAAACCACCGAACGGTTCACCAGTCCAACAAGTTGGTTCTGAAGAAAACTTTCCGATATGCGTAGGCGCCCATCGATAAATCGTGGAGGTTGGGCAAGGGGCATCATCTGGCTGCCTATGCGCAGGAAATGACTCCCGGGCGAAATCACGGCACGCCCTTGAGGGGTCGTTATTTCGTACACATGTTTGACCGACTGCCAGCGACCCGACAAGCCAAGCACAGGTAACACATCGTCAATAGCCAAATAAGCGATACCTTCGCGATGATACACCTCAGCAATGCGTGTGGGCGGTTGCCCTTCCAGCGCAATCTCTACAGCGGCATGAGCAGGGAGGACCAACAGTAAGCAAAATACAGGAATCAAAAAACGGATCATAGTCTCCTCTTCGGTTCGAGCCGTTTCTTATACCTCGGCGCTTCTTTCCATGTCAATAAAACGGACTTATCCGCTTCATTCGGCCACCAGCGGCAGCCCCGGCACAGGGTAACAACCCAATACCTGCAGTAAACGCTGCGTAAGTGTCTGCTCCAGTTGCCTGAGTGATTCCCGGTCACCGGAAATAGCAGGAATCTGACCGCCTGCAATCATGCCATGGCCGCCACCAGTACCCAGGCCGGAAACAACGGACTGCAAAATTTCTCCGGCATTGAGATCGTGGCGCAAGGTACGAAACGACAATGCCATACTCTGCTTATAGTGTCCCATGCCCAGAACCACCTTGACCTCGTCTACCCTCAACAGAAAATCAGCAAGCTCTGCGACCATATCCGGTGTATCGATCTCATAAAGGTTAAACACCAGAACGTCACTGTAAATCACGGCATTACGAATAGCATGACTGAAGTGGGCAAAATAAGCGCGCGGAACCTCCGGGTGAATAATATCGAACAGGATACTGTTATTAACCAACGGCAAAAGCTGCAGGTAAGCACGTCGGTCTGCCCGGATCCAGTCACGGCCGAGATCCTGTGTTTCCGATTTAATGGCATAAAACAGGATGGTGGCGAGTTTGGTCCCGAACGATACCTGTTGCGCCTGAAGATATTCGAACAGCATGGTGGCGGTTGCACCGTATTCGTCGCGCACATCGACCCAGCGTATGCCCTGGCACGATTCGCGGGCGGGGTGATGATCGATGACCAGGTCGACCTTGCGTTCCAGCGGGAAGGAATTGTTGCCCGTGCCCGGCTGGCTATCGACCATGCACACCACTTGAAAACGATCAAGATCAAGAGAATCAAGCGGTACCACGTCGATTTCCAGTTTATCCACCATGACCCGGTTTTCCCCCCGGCCTATCATGCCTCCAAAAGCCACGGTGGTGGGTTGACCGGTCTTGATCGTGATCAGGTGCTTAAGAGCCATGGCCGCAGCCAACGAGTCGGGATCGGGATGGTCGTGGGTAACGATCAATACCGCGCCGCGACCGCGCATCCAGCCCAGAAATTTCTCGGTAAACTCAAAGGCTTGCTTCAAATCCGGCATCGCTTCAGCAGTCATTGCATTCCCCACAAAAAGGTAGTTTTATTTCGAATCATGAATAGCTTCTATCGCTCTTGCGACAGCCTCCGCCGGGGTGTTGGTATAAATCACACCGGGCAATCCGGGCCAACTACCGAGTGCCACAACCGGTTTCCCCAGCTTAAGACCGATAGCCATCTCCGACAGCGTTCCAAACTCCCCTTCCACAGCGATCAGCACCTGGGCCGTATGGGCAATGATCACATTACGTGCGTGCCCAAGATTGGTAGGCACCACCAGGGTAACCCAGGGATTGGCCTGCGCCGCTTCGGGACCGGGCAAAAGTCCAAGGGTCTGTCCGCCTGCCTCGCAAGCACCACGACAGGCCGCTTCCATGACACCTCCGAGGCCGCCACAAACAAGTACAGCACCAGCCCTGGCGATCAAATACCCTACCTGTCGGGCTGCTTCATAACCTGCGGATGTGGTCGTACCCGCCCCAATAACCCCCACCATAAGCTGACGCATGGGATTTTCCTCAGGTGATTTGTCGGCGCAAGCGTCGCCCGTAACCGCGCAACAGCAAACTGTTGGTTACCACGGAAACGCTAGACAAAGCCATGGCCAACCCGGCATACTCAGGCTTGAGAACCAAGCCGAACACCGGATAAAGGACGCCGGCCGCGATCGGTATGCCAACGATATTGTAAAAAAAGGCCCAGAACAAGTTCTGGCGAATTTTAGCCAGGGTTTTTCGTCCCAACAGGATCCCTCGCACCACGTCCATAACATCCCCCCTGACAAGGATGACATCGCCAGTTTCCTTGGCCACATCAGTACCGCTACCGATGGCAATTCCGACATCGGCTGCGGCAAGTGCCGGAGCATCGTTGATACCGTCGCCGACCATACCGACCTTAAAGCCGCCAGTCTGATAACGCCGTACCACAGCTTGTTTCTGATCCGGCAATACTTCAGCTTCAACACTATCAACGCCGAGATTACGAGCCACGGTTTGCGCAACCTCTGTGCGGTCACCGCTGATAATTACCGTGCGCAAACCCAATTCGGAAAGCTGTGCCATGGCCCTGGGAGCCGAATCCTTGAGGGTGTCGGACAGGGCCAGCAATCCCATCAATTGCCCGTCGCGGGCTACATACAGCAACGACTTGCCGTGACCGGCAAAACCAGTGGCAGCGTCAGCCAACAAGCCAACCTCAACATCCTCGCGAGCCATCAAACGGGCATTACCGAACAGCACTCGAGAGCTACCCATGCGCCCGACAAGACCGTGTCCGGGGATTTCCTCGATATCCTCAAGACCAAGATCCGTAACCGCCAAGCTTGCCGCATAGCGGGCCACGGCCTGTGCCAGGGGATGACTGCTGACAGCACCGGCAGCGCGGGCAACCTGCAGCAGCGCCTGCGTATTCCCCCCATCTAGAGCGACAACATCCGTCACACTGAATGCCCCGGTGGTAAGCGTGCCCGTTTTATCCAGCAGCAATACGTCCAGGCGCGCTATGTTTTCCAGCACCGATGGCCTTTTGAACAAAATGCCCAGGGATAAGCCTTCAGCGCTGCCAACCATGATAGCGGTAGGGGTTGCCAGACCAAGGGCACAGGGGCAGGCGATTACCAACACAGCGATGGCCATGCAAAAGGCAAAAACGAAGTCCGCCTGTCCCCACAGATACCAGACCATGAACGTCAACCCTGCCACCGCCACAATAAACGGTACAAAGACGTTTGCCACAGCATCTGCCAATCGTTGGATCGGAGCGCGATCGGCCTGGGCTTCTTCCACCAGGCGCGCAATCTGGGCCAGCACGGTTTCCTCGCCGACCCTCTCAACCTTAACCACCAACCGCCCACCGCAATTGATCGTGGAGCCGATGACCTGACTGCCGGGTTGTTTTTCCACCGGCAGGGATTCGCCTGTCACCATCGATTCGTCAACCGCCGAGCTGCCATTTTCCACCACTCCGTCAGCTGGAATTTTCTCACCGGGGCGCACCACCACGCGATCATCGGCGCGTAATTGGCTGGCCGGAACATCCTGTTCGCCAGTGTCGGTCAACAGCAGGGCGCGGTCGGCCTGTAACTGCAGTAAGGTTTGTAATACCCGGCCGGCACGGCCGCGGGCTCGCGCCTCCAGCCACTTTCCAAAACGGATAAAGGTGACCAGCATGGCGCCTGTCTCAAAAAAAACTTCGCCAGCAACACCAAACAGGTGAAAAGCCGCCAGAATGGAGTAGCCCCAGGCGGCGCTGATCCCGAGAGCTACCAGCACATCCATATTGGCGGCGCGGTTTCGCAGCGATTGCCAGGCGCCGCGATAAAAGGTCAGGCCGGCGCTGAACTGGACAAAGGTAGCCAAACCGGCAATGACATACGGGGTTTTGGTCCCAAACGGATGCCACCACATCAGCGGTAGAATGGGAAGGGTCAGAACGGCGGAAAACACCAGCCAGAGTCGTTCGACATGTTCAAGACGGGCTTCATCGATCGCGCTCCTGGCAATTAAAGGCCTGAAGCCTGCGGCACGCACGACATCAAACAGCCCTGTTTTATCCGTAACAGAGGCGATGAAATGCACCGAGGCCTTTTCCGCTGCAAAGTTAACCGTGGCAGACACCACCCCGTCCATCCCGCGTAATTTTTTTTCCAGGGTCTGTGCACACGAAGCGCAATGCATTCCTTGAACCCGAAAAGTCGTTTTGGTGGTGGATTGCATTTCCCGTGACATACAAAAGGCTCCTGCGCTCAGGCGAGATGAAACTTTTTGAACAGGCGTCTGAACGACGGAGATTCTCTTACGGCGTCAAAAGATTTATCGGATTGGGCCTCCAGAAGCTTGGCCGGATCATGGGCAGCGGCCTGACCAAGCGACTGTACCGCCTTGCGAACCTGCCCCTGCTGCGCGTAAATACAGGCCCTGCGGTAGGCTATCTCCGGATTTTCGCCTTGTGCCAGAACCGCGTTAAAACAAAGGATAGCCTCCTCATACCTGCCAAGTTTCATAAGCACCAGCCCCTTGTGGCCCAGAGCCTTTCGGTCATCAGGAAAGCTGGTAAGGCATTGTTCCAAGGCCACCAGGGCGCCATTCAGATCCCCCTGACTTTCCAACAAAAGACCTCGACAGCATGCGATTTCCGGGCGAGTCGGATCGGGAATTCCCGCCGTTGTAAGAGCCTGCCAACTTTCATCCCAGTGTCCCAGTTCATTGAGAACTTCCGCCTTCTGCAACAAGGCTTCTAAAAATCCCGCATCAATAATCAAAGCCTTGTCCAGGTCATGCAGTGCCTCTTTCAGGCGCTGTTGTCCCCGTAAGGCCAATGCACGATTATACAGATACAGGGTACTGTTGGGAGAACATCGTATGGCGTCGGAAAAAGCTTCGATCGCCTCTTCATCGTGCCCCAGGCCGACAAGGGCCAACCCTTTGCCGTTCAGAGCAGCAGCATTATCAGGATCGCCCTGCAATATCGCTTCAAAACTCGCAAGTGACTCCTGATAGCGCCCCATGCGGTTTAAAGTACACCCACGGTTGAAATAAACGTCGTCCGTGTCGGGAAGCCGCCGCAAGGCCTCCTGGTACATGGCCAGCGCTTCTTCTGATTGCCCCAGGGCATCGAGGACGTTGCCAAGATTCAAGTAGATCTCAGGAAAATCAGGCTGCAGCTCCAAAGCCCGCCGGAGATGATATAAGGCATTCACATAGTCTTTGCGCCTTTCCAACAAGGCACCGATATTGTGATGCAGTGTTCCATGCGCAGGTTCAAACCGCAAGGCTTTACGATACAAAGCCATGGCCTTGCTCTCATCCCCCTGGCCAGCAGCAGCCAGGGCACATAAGTGCATGGCCTCCACATCCAGGGGATGATCCTCAAGCCAGGCCTCGCCGAGCTCCAGCGCATGTACCAGATCACCCTGTTGAAAGGCGATCTGGGCCATTTCCAGAAGGTCACGCTCTTCATCGGAGTAAAAAGGATAGTCGTCAAATTCGTCGTTCATTGCAGCTCCGATATCTCTAATAAAAATTCTATCTCTAACTCAGGCGACAGCCCATTATAGCAATTTTTCCTGAACGGAGCGTCATTTTCAGCAGAACAGGATGAGAATGAATGGATTATGCGATCATCGATTGAAAAAGTTTGTCATAGCGCGATGACTGCGAGTGCCAGTCGTAACCCTCTACCCATGAACGTGGGTTTTGCCCATCCATCACCGAGGGATCAGCCAACAACGCCCGCAAACCATCGAGCAATTCCAGAGGAGTGTCATACAAATGCCGGTCATGCCATAGCGCCGGAAGATGTTCCGGATAGGCAAGGCGCCGCGGCAGCAAAGGCCAGGTTTGACAATACATGGCTTCAACCACGCTGATTCCGAAAAAATCATGGATTGACGTGACTGGCAAGATATCAGCCCGCCACAACCAGCGCGCATATTCGTCAAAATTTTGTGCATAACCAAAATGAACAATGCGATCCCCGAGACGTTGCTGAGCCTGCTGAAAAATATCGGGTGTCTCGGCGAAAGACTCCCCGAGTACCGCTACTTCAAAAGGCCAGCCCTCATCCGCAAGTACGAACAAGGCTGAAAAGAACGCCTCCGGATTTTTATCGTATTCCCATCGATGATTCCACAGAATCAACGGACCGGATTTGGAAAGAGCCTTCTCTTCCCGGGAAGCATCCAGCAGACGTAAATCGAGCCCCAGAGGCAACACCTGGCTTTTATCACGAATACGCATGACATCGTCCATTTGTCGACAATCGGGAAAACGTTTTAAAAAACGGGGCAACGCCTCAAAAAAGGCATCATGGTGGTAACGCGAATTAAACAGAACGGCATCAGCGGCCAAGGCACTGGTAAAGTTCAGAAATGCGTAGTGAGCATCGCGCTGTTGACCGGGATCGGCGTCGCGGGGCGACCAGGGATAGGTCAATTGATTTTCGTGAAAATATAGAACCGATGGTACTGCACCACAACGATGACGGGTCAAACCCTGGAAACAGGCCAGATCGAGCATATCGGTCGCAAGCAGCAAATCGACCGGGGTTTCTTCAGCCAACCACTGACCGGCCAGGGTTACAGCACCGCCGTGCATACGCCATTTCCAGTGTCGACCCGGCAGCCCCAGAACCTGCACCTTGTGACGGCTGCATGCGGCATACTGACTCGCCCAAGCGGCATGCGACCCGGCCATGTACGGTTCCAGCAACAGGATATTCATCAAATCTCCGATGATCGGACTGTTTGTGTACCGTGCAGTTAACCGCAGCGATTAATCGCATGGATCACCTACCTCAGAGGGAGAGGTATCAGGCCGTTACCTTGAGCAGATAGTCCCGGTAGATGCGGAAAAACTCCTCGGAAAAAAGCACAAACAATACCCTCTCGGGCAGTTCGTTGTCCTTTAGAAAATCGCGCACTGTATCGATCGCAATGCGACAGCCTTCATCCACGGGATACCCGTAAATACCGCAACTTATAGCAGGAAAAGCCACACTGGCCAGGCCATACTGGCGCGCCAGTTGCAAACTGGTACGATAACATGATGCCAGCAGCTTTGGGTCTTCAGGGCGACCATGATACACGGGACCGACCGTATGAATGATATAACGCGCGGGCAGCCGATATCCGCCGGTAATTTTTGCGTCCCCCGTCTCGCAGCCTCCGAGGGTACGGCATTCCTCGACCAAATCCGGACCGGCGGCACGATGAATGGCCCCATCAACCCCACCCCCTCCAAGCAGGCTACGGTTCGCCGCATTAACGATGGCATCGACCTGCAGACGGGTAATGTCTCCTACGAGCAATTCCATTCTTCCGAAAATTTCCCGCTTCATACCGCGTCCTTTCCTCCGGTTTGCTCAACCGGCATGCAACAAGGCTTTATCCCAAAGACTCCCCGGATCAAGTTCCTGAAAAAAATCGGGCAGATCCCACTCGGGAACCCCGGCAGAACAGATTACATCGATTTTAGCCTCCGGTTGCCATGCCACTGAGGCAGTAAGATCGGCAGTGGTCATGATACCGGGATGCCCATCATGAAAAAATCCGAGAAAATGGCCTGAATCCATCAGAATAATCGCTACCTCATCCCCCGCTTGAACATGCAACCCACCGCTGAAACAATCAGACTTCAACCGTTGGAGCAGAAATGGAATATCCAGCAATTCGCGATGTTGCCCCTGATAGAGCGTCTTTCCCTCGATAAGATTGAATATTTCAGCGGCAAGACCTGGCTCCAATCGATAGATGTCCAGGCAGGCGTGACCCGACAGTGACGCTGAAAAAATATGCTCAAGAGCAACTTCGCCATCCAGAACATCATCAGGCATACGGTAGCGGATCACTACCAACTGGCCACGGAAAAACAACAGCAGACCACGGCCACAATCGGCTGCAAAATTCAGGTAACCGGTAAAATGACCGTCGTGCAGTTTTTGGAGCACTTCATGCCAGTCCATGCCAAGGGTACGCCCCCTCTCTTTGACCGGTTTGCCTCGGGGTAATACGATCATGGATCCTCCATAAAACATGACAAGTCCCATCCTTGGGATTTTCTGTACGGGACACGTACTCTTTCAAGCCGTTTCTTCAAGGTGTAGCTCTTCCCAACGTTGGTAAAGATCGGCAATTTCATTCTGCAACGCTTCGTAATCATCCGCAACCTGTCGGGATCGTTGGGGATCGTCATACAGTTGGGGATCGGCCATGGTGGCTTCCAATTCGGCCAGTTTCTGCTCACCTGCTTCAATCAACGTTTCGATTTCGGCAAGTTGCTTTTGCCTCCGGCGCTCCTCGCGTTTGGCAACTTTGCGATCTTCATAGGAAGCTGCAGAGGCCGAAGACGCATGGTCTCCCCCAACAACGGCAGCAACCTGGCGTTGTTCCACGCGCTCAGCCGAATGACTGAGATCACCGCCGGCGGCCTTGCTACGCAAAAAATCCTCGTAATTGCCCATATGGGATACGGCACATCCGCCGCCAACCTCAATAATCCGCGTCGCCAGACGATCGACAAAGTAGCGATCATGGGATACGAATACCATGGTCCCCTGGTAAGCCAGCAAAGAACGCAACAGAACATCTTTGGATTGCAGATCAAGATGGTTCGTCGGTTCATCCAGTAACAGCAAATTTGCCGGCCGCAACAGCAACATGGCCAGAGCCAGACGATTGCGTTCACCGCCGGAAAGTACCGAGACCGGCTTATACACGTCATCCCCGGAAAACAGGAAAGAGCCGAGTATGTCGCGTACCCGCGGTACCATGTCAAAAGGTGCTGCAGTAGTCAACTCCTCCAGAACCGTACGGGAAGGATTCAACACTCTCGCCTGGTCCTGGGCAAAATAAGCCAGATCCAGGTTATGACCTTCCCTCCGGATACCACTGCGCGGTGCTTCGGAACCGGCCATCAAACGCATGAGAGTTGACTTGCCAGCACCGTTCGCACCAACCAGCGCCACACGTTCACCCCGCTCGATCGTCAAAGAGACACCCCGCAATACGCTTAATGGACCATAGCCTTGTTCAATGTCTTCCAGTTCCAAGGCAACCCGTCCGCCTTTGGGGGGAACAGGAAACTGAAAAGCAATACTTTTACGCTCGGGAGGCACTTCAATGCGATCGATCTTTTCAAGTTGCTTGATGCGGCTCTGTACCTGGGTTGCCTTATTGGCCTGATAACGGAAGCGGCTGATAAAGGCTTCGATACGGGCAATCTCTTCATCCTGGCGCATACGTGCAGCACGCAAGGCGCTGATGCGCTGTTCACGCTCCACAAGATAAGCGCTGTAATTACCGCTATACTCGGTTAAGGCACCGTTCCAAAGTTCAACGATACGATTTACTACCCGATCGAGGAAAAACCGGTCATGGGATACCAGCACCACGGCAAACGGATAGTCGGCCAGATAGTTCTCGAGCCAGTCCCGTGCCGGCAGGTCCAGATGGTTGGTCGGTTCGTCAAGCAACAGCAGATTGGGACGCTGCAGCAACAGTTTGGCCAGGGCGATACGCATCTGCCAACCACCGGAAAACTGCTCGCAGGGTTTTTGCCAGTCGCTTTCGGAAAATCCTAGACCGCCAAGAACCCGGCCGATCTCCGACTCGATGGCATAACCGCCCCGATGACGGAAAACATCCTGAACCTCGGCGTAACGTTCCAGCATAGCCGGCGGGCTGTCGACACCGATTTGCTCCTCAAGCGATCGCAGTTCGGCTTCCAGGGCCATGAGCTCAGTCAGAGCCGAGCGCACCTCATCAAACAGGCTGAGACCAGCATGCACCAAGCCATCCTGCGGCAAATAGCCGATAGATGTCCCCTTGGCACTCTGCACCTCACCACCATCGATCGCCACCTCTCCGGCAAGAACCCTTAGCAGGGTAGTTTTACCCGTACCGTTCTCTCCGCAAAGACCAATGCGGTCGGCAAGCCTGACATGCCAGTTAATACCAGCGAACAGACGCCTGTCTCCAAAATCCTTGATAATATTTCTCAGTTGCAGCATGGCTCTTTTTATAGCACAATAGGAGCTCAGGTAAAACCTCGAAAGAGACGAGCCCTCACAGAGAACTCATGCAGAACTCATGCGCATCTGGACCTCAGTCTCATTGACTCATTAAACAAATTGGTTATCGGGGTTTTCCCACCATTTTCAATGTATGCTGTCGGGCGCCAAGCCCTGACCATATATAAGTATTAACGGTTTTTTCGTACCGTGTACTCCAAGCGATCACCACCGCCTATAGGGCCGGTGGACCGATTCGTCCGGAACGGAAAAACTGACATGCCGAAACATTTTCGGCCCTCACCCATTTAGTGGCTGTCGCCCGCGACAGTCGGAAGGATTTTCATGACAAAAAAAATGCTCATCAACGCAACTCATCCTGAGGAGCACAGGGTTGCCATCGTTGAAGACGGAACCCTGACAGAGTTGGATATTGAAATATCCGGCAAAGAACAAACCAAGGGCAATATTTACAAGGCCGTCGTAGCCCGTGTCGAAACGGGACTACAGGCGGCCTTTGTCGATTATGGCAGCGAGCGCCTCGGGTTTCTTCAGATCGGCGAAATTCATCCGTCTTTTTTCCAGGCCGCTGAAGAACGCACTGAACAAGGGAAAAAACCACGAATCAACGACCTGCTAAGACGCGGACAGGAAATCCTGGTACAGATCGTCAAGGAAGAGCGTGGAACCAAGGGTGCCGCCCTGACGACTTATCTGTCTCTCCCGGGACGGTATATGGTTTTGATGCCGGAATCCGATACCAAGGGTATTTCACGTAAAATCGAAAAGGAATCGGATCGCAAAAAGCTTAAAGAACTCATGAATAGCCTGGAAATCCCCGAGGATATGGGCTATATCGTGCGAACCGCCGGCAGCACCCAGAAAAAAACCGACCTTAAACGCGACGTCGACTACCTGCTGCGCTTGTACAATAAAATCCAAACCCTCTCCAGCACCACTAAGGCACCCGCCCTTGTTTACAAAGAATCCAACCTGGTTATCCGCTCTATCCGCGACTATTTCAGTGATGATATGGACGAAGTTCTGGTGGATGACGCCCGGGTGTCCGCCGAAGCACGTGATTTTTTCCAGGAAGTAATGCCCGAATATGCCGAACTGGTCAAACTGCACCAGGAGCGCCGACCTATTTTTGCCCGCTATCAGATTGAGGAGCAGATCGAATCGATCAGCAAAAACAAGGTTATGCTTCCATCTGGTGGGTCCATCGTCATCGATACCACCGAAGCCCTGGTAGCCATCGATGTCAACTCTGGGAAAATGGCCAGCGAGCAAGGGGTTGAAGCAACCGCTTATAAAACCAATCTTGAAGCGGCCATCGAAACCGCACGGCAGTTACGCCTGCGTGATCTCGGGGGCCTGGTGGTCATCGATTTTATCGACATGCGTGACCGCAAGCATATCCGCGAAGTGGAAAAGACCCTCAAGGATGCCATGAAGATGGATAAGGCCAGGGTCAGCATCGGACGCATCAGCCAGTTCGGACTCCTCGAAATGAGCCGTCAACGTATAAAGGCAGCCCTCGCTGAAGCATCTTTTGAAGTCTGCCCACACTGCAACGGCAGTGGCAAAATCAAGACGGTCGAGGCCCAGTCCCTGGCGTTTTTACGCCGTATTCATGCCGGACTCGCTAAGGGGCATGTAGGACGGATAGAAGCCATGGTCCCCTTGGATGTCGCCAGCTACCTGCTCAACAACAAGCGCTCTGAACTTTTAAACATAGAACAGACCAACGATATCCGTATCCATATCAGAGCTTGCCCTGAATACTTGAACAGCCAGGGTGAGGTTGAATTTCACAAACGTGAAAAAGAATCGGCACAAGCTGCGGCCTACATAGAAGCTACCCATGTAATGGCTGAAACCAATGATATCCAGCCAACCGAAGAGGCCGATGTCGAAGAAAAACCGGCAAAACGCAAACGCCGTCCGCGCAGACGCCGTAAATCCTCTTCCGCGGAAAATGCCAACGGTCAGGAGGTTGCGGCAGACAGCACCGATGAAACAGCACCAGCTTTGCCAGTGAGTGTTGAACAGGGCCAGGCTGCAACGTTAACCAACGAAACACCCCCAGCATCAGCGGAAGTAGCCCAGGAACCCGGAATGGAACCAGCACCGGCAACTCCCGAAGGTGCAGCGATTCCTGCCGAGCAGCCACAAAAACCTACAAGACGGCCTCGACCCCGTCGGCGGAAGCCCTCAGCCAAAAGGGCGAATACTCAGCCGGAAGCTCAGCCGGAAGCTCAGCCGGAAGCTCAGCCGGAAGCTCAGCCGGAAGCTCAGCCGGAAGCTCAGCCGGAAGCTCAGCCGGAAGCTCAGCCGGAAGTTAAGCCGGAAGTTAAGCCGGAAGTTAAGCCGGAAGTTAAGCCGGAAGTTAAGCCGGAAGTTAAGCCGGAAGTTAAGCCGGAAGTTAAACCGGCGGCCAGAAAGCGCACCCCGGCCAAGAGTCGCGAAAAAACCATACCGTCGGATATGGAGAAAACACGACCGACCTCTACCGCAGACGCAGCACCCATTGCACAAGAGAGCGCTGTTGAAGAACCGGCGGCAAGCAAGCCACCCGCACGGCGCCCCCGACCGAGGCGCGCTGCGAAACCTGCCGCAGATACCATGGTAAACACGGATACAGAAGCAACCGTTGAAACACCTGTCAAAGAAAAAGCTGTGGCTACTCCGAAACGTCGCACTACGACCAAAAAGGCTGATAGCGACCTGAAAAATGCCACAAAAGTAGCCTCCGAAGCCAACACAGAGGAACCCCTCAAGAAAAAGCCGGCACGCAGACCTCGTAAAACTGCCGCTAAAGCAGTCCAAGAAACTGTAAATACAGAGTCAGCTCCCGACAAAAACAATGAGGCGTAATAAATAATCCTTTCCAAGGATGAACCGCCCACCTCATAAGTATCAACAAAAAAGGCCGCAGCAAACGCTGCGGCCTTTTTTTTATGAATTTTTCAGTGAAGATCTCAAATACACGACTAACGCTCCATCTCCACCATACCGTGCCGGGGCACGCCCCCATTCGACCACCCAGGCTGTTGCATCATGGGATAGATACTTTTCCATGTCGTCGCGCAGTACGGGGCCTTCACGAGACCCTTTCCCCCGACCGGTAATAACAAGGACGGTCTTATAACCCTGGTAAACGCTATCCTCAAGAAAATAGCCAACCTTCTGTCGTGCTTCCTCACGGGTTGCGCCATGCAGGTCGAGCTGCGCCTCGGGTACCAGTTTCCCCTGCCGCAACTGTTTCATGCGCCGCGGCGAGGCATGCGGTTCCTCTTCCTGCGGCAATTCATCCCTGAAAACAGTGTCCATATTGCCAAGGGCGGTAAGAAATAGTTCTTGATCCGACACGGGCATGGAGACATGCTCGGGTATGGGCTCCGATTCCAGGGGTTCCGGCGGCAAAGGCCGGCCAGGCTCATCCCCATGACGCTTGTCAACCTTCAACATAGTCATTTCCCGCTCAAACAGGGAGCCATCATCGACGTCTTCTTCCTCTTCAGGCTTCTTTTCTATGTTTTTAACAGAAGAAACCGCATGGTCGGAAACGATAAGCCCCTTCAATGTTTTGAAGGGGCTTTCTTTAAATTCACGGGTGCTGTTGTTTTGCTGTTTTTTTTTGCGAGCCACGATTACCGCCTTACAATTTTGCGCCGTCCCTGCATCGCCTTGGTCTGCTGCTTGACAATGGTGCCGGTTTTTTCGAGATGAAATTGCAGCCACATATCACCATACACCTGCATCTTCATTTTGCGGCCTTCAATCAAAGCATCAAGATTTTGCTGCAGATTATCGTCATTACCTGCTTTTTTTATCCCTTTTTTCATAACCTCGATGGCCTGAGTACGATTTCCAACCTTGTCCAGGCAATAGGCATACAGGTTCCAAAGCAAGGCTTCGTTGCGAGTCAGACTGACGGCCTTTTCAAACGTTTGCACCATCTTATCAAGCTTGTTGCGTTTCATGTAACAGATGGCCAGCATGCCCATCGACGGCCAGTGTCGACTGAATCCTTTTTGAAGATAGTCAAAAGCTTTCCCAAAATCACGCTTGAGATAGTAGAGACTGCCGATCTGGGAGTGCAATTGAGAAGAGACCAGGAACTGCCATTTACCCAAAGGCAACGAAGCTTCCAGAATTTTGATGGCTTTTTCAGCTCTCCCGGCCAGCATATCCCGCTGAACCTCCTCCATCACCGCAGTAAGCTTTTTAAGCACACGACGACTCAGCAAAAAGTAGACGAGTGCAAAAACAGCCAAACCAATAAGGGCGTTAATCCAGGTATCAAGACTAACGGTCACTTGGAGCAGGCCGACAACAGCTAAATACACTGCCAATGAAATAGCCAGATTAATCATAAACGGGGGAATCCTTTCACATGGTTGACATACAGTGCGCGAGGCAGTGTAGCAACGCGCCAAAAAAATGTCAAAAGCTTATCCCCGGTGGTCCGAACCGACATGAAGGGTAAGTTTTTGTCCTGGGCGCAAAACCTGATTATTGGCAAGATTGTTCCAGTTCCTGATTTTACCCACGGACAGACTGAAGCGTCGACTGATACTCCACAGGCTGTCCCCGGAACGTACCTGATAAACGATTTTCCGAGGTTGCTTCCCCTTGGCAACACCGAATAGGTTGAGAACCATGCCTGGTTTCAACACGCCGGTCCTGCTCAAATCGTTCCAGGCACAAAGGCGATCCGTACTAACCCCAAAACGTTTGGCAATAGTCCACAAATTATCGCCTGACCGCACCGTGTACTTTTCCGTCGCCCCTGAAGGCGCCGATGCATTCCCCGCCACTTTCAAAATCTTTCCGGGGCGCAATACACTATTAACGCTCATACCGTTCTGAACGGCCAATTGGCGAGGCGTCATATCATACCGGCGTGCGATCTTCCATAAAGTATCACCCTGTCGGACCATATGGTTTCGCGTTGGAGTACGAACATAATCATCCCCCAGTGAGCGGATTGGGTTTTGAGCATAATCGGGATTCAACGGCAATATCAGGTCAGTGCCGATGCGCAAACCACGGGGATTTTTAATATGGTTCAAAGCTATGATATCCCGTGTTTTAATACCAAAACGCGCAGCCAATGCACCGAGGGTATCGCCTGACCGGATACGATAATGGCTGTAATTTGCCCGCTGATTGGCAGGGATTTCCGCATAGGCGGTCAAAAAGTCATCACGTTTTCCAGCAGGGATACGCAACTTATAATCTTTTATGCCGGGCGGTGTGCACCAGCGTTTCAATTCGGGATTAAGTTTTTGAATATCATCAAACCCCACACCACACAAACGGGCAACGATATCCAGATCCGTGCTGCTGGTCAATATGACTTCGTCATACGCCAGCGGTGCCTGATATTGAATATTATCGAAACCATACTTGAGAGGATTTTTGGCTATATGCAGCACCGCAAACAGTTTTGGCAGATAATTGCGGGTTTCAGCGGCTAAATGTCCCCCTCGGCTGATCTTCCAGAAGTCGCGAGTTTCAGAACGTCGGATCGCTTGACTGACTTTGCCGGCACCGGCATTGTATGCGGCAATGGCAAGATTCCAGTCTCCGTCAAAACGTGCGTAAAGGTCCTTAAGGTGGCGGGCGGCGGCAATCGTCGATTTAACTGGGTCACGCCGTTCATCGCGCCACCATTCGTTTTGCAGACCGTACATTTTTCCGGTACCGGCCATAAATTGCCAGGGTCCCACCGCGTTGGCACGACTGCACGCCTTTTCGTTGAAACCCGACTCTATCATGGCAAGATATGCCAGATCCCTGGGCAATCCTTCTTCGGCAAATATGGCCTGCATCATAGGCAGATAACGCCCAGAGCGTTCAAGCCAGCGCCGGAATCCACGACTGCCGCGATTGGCATAGTAGTCTATGAAATAACGGACTTTTTCGTTTTCCACCACCGAAATATCATAGACCTGCTCCCCCTCAACCGCTGTAACCCCTTCGTCTTCCGGCGGTAGTTTGTCAACATCCGAAAGGAGTTCCATATCCTCCAGAGTTTCGGGGTCGACAGAGACGAGACAGCCATCAGTCACATCCTCCGCCTCATCAGCGTTCAGCTCTTCTTCGTCGACTACCCCGTCCAAGCCATCGGTAACCGCCAACCCGGCCAGTGATTTGACCAGGCCGGCATTTTTTGCTGCTACTCCCGCGCGCGCCGGAGATTTTTTACCGGCATCTGACGGCCCCGCAGCAGGCCGCACTGGCATCTGGCACCCAGCCATCAGCCCCACGAGCAAAAATACGATATATCTTTTAGCCATTTTTTCACATTTACCGGATTTCAATCCGACCCTTCCATTTCCCGAGGCCAGAAACGGCCTTCGAGCATCTCCAGTAGGGGTTCAAAGGTCTTGCGGTCACGAGCGCTGACCGCCAGGGCGTCAAACCGACGACATAGCGCCTTGACCTGTTGAACCGATACAAGGTCCATTTTATTAAAAACAAGCTTCCGGGGGATCATCCCCAGATCAAGATCATCAAGAATTTTTTCCACGGCTGCGATGTGCTCCTCAAACCGTGGATTGGAAATATCCACCACATGCAATAGCATATCGGCGTCTTCCAGCTCCTCGAGCGTTGCACGGAACGCGCCAATTAAACTTTTTGGAAGCTTGCGGATAAAGCCGACGGTATCGGTAATGATGACTTCCCGCTCCATGGGAAAGCGCAATCGTCGACTGGAAGTATCAAGCGTGGCAAACAAAAGGTCTTCGGTAAAAACTTCACTTTGCGTCAAGGCGTTAAGCAGAGTCGATTTACCGGCATTGGTATAACCAACGATGGAAATGATCGGCACGCCGGAACGAATCCGTCGCTGACGGCGCTGCAGACGTCCCTTGGACAGGTTTTTAAGTTCGTTTTCAAGCCTGGTTATACGGTCGCGAATGCGACGCCGATCGATTTCCAGCTTGGTTTCCCCGGGACCGCGACCACCAATGCCACCCATCAGCCGCGAAAACGCGACCCCACGGCCGATAAGGCGCGGCAGGATATATTTAAGCTGCGCCAGTTCGACCTGAACCTTACCGTCGCGGGTATGAGCTCTGCGGGCAAAAATATCCAGAATCAACTGGGAACGATCGATGACTTTCAGATCCGTGACTTCAGTGATGGCCCGTACCTGGGCCGGGCTGAGATCCTGGTCAAAAATTAGCAGAGTGGCCCCTTGTTGCAGGGCGCGGATAATGACCTCTTTGACCTTCCCTTCCCCAAGCAGGTATTTGGGGTTAACCTGGCGCGGGCGCTGAATAAACCTATCCAGAACCAATACCTCAGCAGTACGGGCCAGTTCAGCTAATTCATCGAGGGAATCTTCAACTTCATAACGTGGCTGCTGACTGACGGAGATAAGGATGCCCTTTTCTCTGGGATCGGAAAGATCGACGGTTTCGGCGATCTTACTCTCCAGTTCCTGTTCCAGCGAGCGCAAGACCCTGTCGAGATCCAGATCCAGATCGTAAACCGACGGCACGGCCGTAATTTCAACGGATTTTCCTTCAGGATTGGGAGGCAGCGGATGGGCATATTCCACCCGTCCAGGCAAACCATGTTCACCGACGCCGATCACGACCATCAGATCCAGACACAGCAGCGCCAGGTCAGTCAGATCGTCCTCGCTTAAAGACTCGCCGGCCAGATGAGTATGGATACAGCGCAGCCCTCGCAAACCGCTACGCCCGCGGCCATAATCCGAAAGATCGGGGATCACGATTTCACGATCATCGCCGACAATGACATACCGTACCGTGCCGCTACGGTCGATGATCAACCCGATCTGACGGCGAATCTCAAGAGATTGTTCGGTCAGATAACGGGCCAACTCCGGCGTAACGATCTGATCCGGTGGCACCCTCCGCCGATAGATCCGTTCCAATGCCTTAATTTGGCTGGATTTGAGCCCCGTCAAATTTCCGTGAATTAGCATAGATCCCTAAAAAACAAAAAGGACCCCTAAAGGTCCTTTTGCTGATATACAGGTTTTCAGCACGGTCATTACGACTTAGCCAACAACAAAGTTGAAACCGGCGTCAACATAATGCACTTCACCGGTAACACCACTGGAAAGATCGGACAGCAGGTAAAGAGCCGATTTTCCGACTTCCTCCTGGGTAACGGTACGATGCAAGGGCGCGACTTCATCCATGATGCGCAGTTTTTCCTTGAACTGCCCTACTGCGGAAGAAGCCAGGGTCTTGATAGGACCGGCCGAAATTGCGTTCACACGGATGTTTTTGGCGCCCACTTCGGCGGCCAGATAACGCGTCGATGCTTCCAGTGCCGCCTTGGCCACGCCCATGACGTTGTAGTTGGGTACAGCGCGAACTGCGCCGAGGTAAGACAGAGTGATAATACTGCCACCTTCACTCATCAACGGCAGTGCACCGCGGGTCACAGCGACCAGGGTATAAGCACTGATGTCCATGGCCAGGCTGAAACCGGCACGGCTGGTTTGGCTGAAGGGGTTTTTAAGGTCATCACGGTTGGCGAAGGCCACCGCATGGACAACGAAATCGATCTTGCCCCATTTCTTGCCAACCTCTTCGTATACCGCTTCGATATCCTCGTCCTTGGCAAGATCGCAAGGCAAGATAAGATCAGCATTGACACTTTCGGCAAGAGGACGAACACGTTTTTCCAGAGCACCATTAAGATAAGTAAAAGCCAAAGTGGCCCCGGCAGCATGCAGTTGCTGCGCGATCCCCCAGGCAATGCTCAGTTCATTCGCCACACCAAAAATAATGCCGCGTTTACCAGTCATAAGCCCCATAGACAGAGCCCTCCTTTTGGATAAAATAGAACGCTCTTTTTAACAAAATTACTTCAATTGTTCAAGGAATATATACCATGGGCCTAAAACCAGTGAAAAAACAGCACAATGCAAACGACCTGATTGTTATATACGGCTTTCGATTTTCAGCATACTCATCCATTCTCGCAAAACATCCCTCCCTGTTCAGAGTATCAATTTGAACCGGACCTGGGAGTCTGCCGGACTATGCAAACCGAAGCGAAAATTGGGATTCTTGTGTTTTCATGGGCGTGCATACCCCGGAGACGCCCGCATCTAAAAATGACCGATAGCGGCTTGGCCCACGATCTCAAACGAGCAAAGAATCGTTAGCGTCACGATTTGTCAAAAAATCGAAGATCTCCTCTGCCGATTTTGGCGGACCGAACAAATAGCCCTGTGCCAGATCGCACTCTAATTCTCGGAAATACTCGCATTGCCTGTCGCTTTCCACCCCTTCCACGACCGTTTGCACCCCCAAACTGCGCGCCAAGGCAACAACAGAGTTGACCAGCTTGACATCCAGGGCATTCTCCGGCACATGCCGGGTAAAAGTACGGTCGATTTTCAGTTTGGAAACAGGCAGATGCCGCAAATGCGCCAAGGAAGAAAACCCTTTACCAAAATCATCAATTGCAAAACGGACACCTACCCTGGTCAACATTTCCATCACTTCGATAGCGTGGACAACATTATCCATAATGCCACGTTCGTTGATCTCAAGCTCAAGCCAATAAGGTTTCATCCCTGTTTTAGTCAGGATACCCATGACCCTATCGGTAAAATCGGATTGACTGAACTGCTCGGGGGAAACGTTGACAGTTATGACGGTCGGAATAAGACCAGCCTCCTGCCAACGGCAATTCTGCTCACAGGCTTTTTCCAGAACCCAATCTCCCAGTTCAAGGATAAGTCCGGTTTTTTCCGCGATGGGAACAAACTCACCGGGAAGGATACAGTTACCGTCAGGACCGTTTAACCGCACCAGGGTCTCAACACCGACCGTTAAACCGGATGCCAGATCGATTTGCGGCAAAAAAACCAAATGCAAGGCATCATTTTGAATAGCCTGGCGCAGAAGCCCTTCCACACAAATGGCATCCTTGGTACGTTCGCTCATCTGGCGGTTGAAAAAAAGGTAGCGGTTACCGCCTTGCCGTTTGCCTTCCTGCATGGCAAGATCCGCCTCCTGCACAAGGCTCTCGAGGCTGCTTATGCCATCTTTCCAGAAGGAGATGCCGACCGTTGCCGACAGCGAAAGGATGTGACCGTCCACTTCAAAGGGCACAGACAAGCTGTCCAACAACATTTGCGCCAGGATCGAAGGCCCCTCGGCACTATTGATTTCATCGCAAACAATAACAAACTCATCGCCACTCATTTTGGCAAGAGTATCGGATTCACGAACAACCTCACCGAAGCGTTTACCTATCTGGCAAAGCACCCGATCGGCACCATCATGACCCAACGCATCGGTGACCCTCTTGAAACGGTCCAGATCCACAACCAGCAAAGCAAAAGCGCGCCCAAACCGACGGCACTTTGAAACGACGTGTTTAAGGCGGTCAAACAATAAAACCCGGTTAGGCAACCCTGTCAAAGGATCGTGCTGAGCCAGATGTTGATAGCGCAATTCGCTACGATGCAATCGTTGATACGCCTCTTTAAGCTCGGTAATATCCATCCCTACGGATTGAAATTCCACTACCTTGCCATCCTGATCCACAATGGGCGTATCACTCCAACGATGCCATGCAGACCTGCCGTCACCTGCTATGGACCGAAATTCCGAGTAGACAGTCTTGGGGTTTTCCAACATCGATGCGATCTGCCGACCAAGATATTTATGGTAAATCTCCGGCACCTGATGCAAGAACTTCTGGCCGATAAGTTGGTCCTCAGATTTTTCAAAAAATCGGCAATAGGCAGGATTCACATAGGTAAGTGTGGTGTCGGGCAACCAGCGCATCACAAGTTCCACCTGGTTTTCGACCAGGGCACGGTAACGCTCCTGACTTTTGCGTAGCGAGTTTTCAATACATTTTTGTTGACTGATTTCCATCAGCGTGCCGCGAAATCCTACAACACGTTGATGACGAACGATCGGATTACTGCAAACCAACACCGGAAAGGTGCTCCCGTTGTTACGGCATGCATCCATTTCCGCCCGGATTTCCATTTCACCCTGGAGGACCCTTTGCGCCAGCCCCATGGCCCCGACCCTGTCCTTGGGAGCAATGACCTGCACGATATTAATCCCTGCATCGATATCGGCCTGATTGTAACCGAACAACTGAAAAGCATAAGCATTGGCAAAAGTGATGCGCCCGAGAGTATCTGCCTCAAAAATAGTCTGGGGCAAGCTGTCGGCCATCTCCCGGAACCGGGCCTCACTGTCATGCAGTTGCTGTTCAACATCCTTGTATTGGGTAATGTCGAGGAAAGAGACCCAGATACAAGTGGAGTTGCCATCTGTGTTCCTTATCAATGACCCCGACACCTGGGCGCGAATAATATCGCCATCTCTATGTTTGCCGATCATTTCGACCGAAAGATATTCCTGTTGTTGGAGAGTTTCGAGTGCAGCGTACCCCTCTGCTGCCCGGCCCCATAAACAAGAAATATTCTGCCCGATGATTTCAGTTTTGTGCTGATAACCCCACATGTCAAGGAAAGCCGCATTGACATACATCACTCTCCCTTCAACATCTGTCACACCAAAAGGAGTATGGGAAGAATCCATGACCTGCGTCGTATTAGCGAGCTCATCTTCAGGATAGTGCTGGAATGCCGAAAAATTAAGTTGCTGGACAACAAAAGCAACCTGTCCTGTTTCATCAAATACAGGGGAAGCTTCAATATGCACGACACCGTTCTGAGGCAGTGTTTTTTGGTAAGTGCCCGGTTGTCCGCTGGCAAAAACCGCATCTACCACGCAAGGCTGACAAGGCTGCCCCGCATGCGGATCAAAGATCTCATGACAAAAGATATGAGCATGCTTCAGATCCTGTGGAAAGGAGTCCAGGCCATACCAGTTGCAAGCGACAACACGCCTGTTTCGGTCAACAATAGCAATGCAATTCGGCATCAGACGAATAATATCTTGAAACGCTTGACAAACAAAAAACCGTGGAGATTCAACACTCATAGGTAATTCCTGTGATTGATTAAATAACAAAACAGTACAGTGCCAATGACTTTGTTTATTCTAATCACAAAATAAAAGCCCATCTTCTTTATTGAAGATGGGCTTTTATTTGTTTAATTTTGTCCATTATGCAACCTGGCGATCCTGGCTAAAAGGACCCATGGCTTTGCGTCCTCACATCACTGTGAGTTTGCCGCTGAAATAATGATATCGACTAAATAACGTATTGACTTATAACAATGTAAGTTAAAAATATCAACCCACTTATCTTTAGAACAAATACAGAACCAAAAAACAATTAAATACATTAAACTAACATATACTTATTGATGGGTGAAAAATGAAACATCGGACAGCAATGCCGAAAAAATCATTTTGCAGTACAACTCTTTAAAAAGGATTACTTCTTCGTAGTCGATTTTCCACCAAGGCAGTAACCATCCACAAGCTCCACCAAAGTAGGAATCTGGGGTTTACTGATCCAGGTGTCCGCACCAACAGAACTGCACTTATGGGCCATCTGATCCGTAACCAACGAAGAAAACATGATAACTTTAAGATCCGTCAATCCCAACTCTTCGCGAATCCTGCGACACAGAGTCAGTCCGTCCATGCGTGGCATTTCAATATCAGTAATCAACAAGCGGGTGTGTTTTAAAAATTCCGTTTCGGTGTCCGACTGCTCCTTGAGGCGAACCAGTTCCTGATAGCATTCCTCCCCATCGGCAAACGCTTTGACATTGGAATATCCGGCATTGGCCAGGACCTTTTGAATACCGATGCGAATAATCACGGAATCTTCAGCGATCATCAACCCGATGTTCCCACGCTTCAGCAACTCATCGGAATCCGAAGCGGTGTCCGTTTCATGATCAAAGGTCATGTTCATTTCCGGATCAACTTCGGCCACAATATGTTCGAGGTCAACGATCAAAACTTCGCGATCCTCGACATGAATGGTGCCGGTAAAACGCGGGCGGAATCTTTCGATAAGCGATGCCATAGGCTCAACGTTCTGCCAGTTAACCCTATGGATCTGGTTCACACCATCAACTAAAAATCCCGTAACCTTTTGATTGAACTGGCAAACCAGTACAATACAACGGGCATCGGCGGCCGGTGCCACAGCGGCCCGCTGTCGCAGGTGGCTGGTCAGATCAACAAGCGGGATAGACGATCCCCGAACCATATAGACCCCGAGAACCGAGGGCAAAGACTCCGGCATGGCAGTACGCTTGGCAGGATCGTAACAGATGATTTCCCTCAATTTTTGAACATTGATGCCAAAGGATTGCCCCCCCAGATAAAACTCGAGGATCTCCATTTCATTGGTACCGCTTTCCAGCAGAATATCCTGTGAAGCATATTGTTTCATAATCTTGACTCTCCGCGAAATTCGACGAAACGCCAGAAGACCCTTTAAAGGTCCACCACACCACCTGGAATTGGGGAGGATCCCCTTTCAGGCTGTCAATATTTTGTTCAGAACCAGGTATTAGCGTAGATTCCAAGCCAACAAGTTCCTGTTGCAGGAATCGTGTCAATACTATCCCTGTTTTGCTTGGCGTTCGCCTTTGTAAAAAACAAGGGGGAATCTAGTATCTGTCTTTTCGGCACCTTGCATCATTTTTTTTAATTATTTTTGTGGACATTTAAATTCCACTGGCTATTATGGGGCCATACAAATTTCCGATACTGGCAAAACCGGGGTAACCCGGTGACGCAAAGCCACGGGTCCTTCCCAAAGGATAGCCGGGTTACCGAAGAAATGACCCTATACAAAATCTTACAACTTTGCCGTTCATACAGCACCCGATATCCCTGGCACCCCAGGGCCTTCGGGTGCTTTTTTTGGTTTTGGACTCAAGCTAAAAACTATTTCAAGCGGGGGGAATTCATCAACCGGCACCCGTCCGAGGTTTCTCACATGCAGTCCGACATGGCCAGTGGCACCCTTAAAAACACCGCCCAAACAGTCTTGTGCATGTTGGCTCTGGGGTTTCTGCTGGCAGTACCATGCAATGGTTTTAGCGCAGCAGGCAAAAAGGACATCCCCTCCCTCAGTTGCACGCATTTCAATCTGATTATTGGAAGCGCGTTTTCACTGCTGGTGATAGCCCTTTTGTGTGCCATCACAAAGTGCCGACACACAACCAAATCGCTTCGTGAAAAAGAGAAGCTGTTACGAACAGTTGCCGATTTTACCTACGACTGGGAATTCTGGACTGCACTGGACGGAAATGTGATCTACACCTCACCTGCCTGCGAACGAATCACCGGCTATTGCGCCAGTGACTTCCAGAAGGATCATGGCCTTCTTGAAAAACTCGTTCATCCTGAGGATTATGACCTGTACAAACAATCCCTTTGCCATGAAAGTTCATGCGTTCAACCGTTTCGAATCATACCCGTCAATTCTGGAACACGCTGGGTAGAACACCTGTGCCGCCAGATGTGCGACACCAACGGCGAACTGCTCGGGTGGCGGTCAACCATTCGTGATATTACCGATCGCAAACTGGCGGAAGAAAAGTTACTCCTGGCCCAATACGCCATCGATTCATCGAGCAATCCCGTCGGCATGGCCACCATGGAAGGAATCGTCACCTATGCCAACCCTGCGATGCTGGAGCTTTTTGGTTACTCCTCCCCCCGGGAAATGCTCGGTAAGCCGTTCATATCTTTCCTGAAACAGCCTCAAGAGGGGCTGCGTGCTATTCAGGCGCTCAAAACCGAAGGAAAATGGCAAGGCGAGTTGCTCGCCCAAAGAAACCAGGGCTCCGTATTTGAATTGGAAGTACAGGCCTTTGTCACCAGGAACGCCTCGCAGATGCCTTTGTCGCTGACAGCCTATTTCAGCGATGTCACCAGCAGAAAAGCAAGCGAGCGCGAAATCAAGCAGATCGCCTATTGCGATGCCTTGACAGGACTTCCCAATCGCCTTGCACTGAAGAAGCATATGGACCGGGCCCTCGACCAAGCCATGCTCAAATCTCAGGAAATCGCCGTATGCATGCTGGACCTTGACGATTTCAAGCAGATCAACGACACAAGTGGCCACGCCAAAGGCGATGAATTACTGGTGCAGCTTACCTCACGGCTTCGCAAGCTTCTGAGCGATAGCGACACCCTGGCACGACTCGGTGGGGATGAGTTCGTACTGGTGCTTACCGATGTGCAAAATTTTCCGGAAGCCTCCCACAGAGCGGATGAGATACTCGCCACTTTAAACGAAACTCCTTTCGATTTGGGCGAGTGCCAATTTTTTACCTCAGGCAGCATCGGTATTGCTCTATTTCCTCAAAACGGCAGAGATTCGGAAACCCTGCTGAAACATGCAGACATGGCCATGTATGAAGCAAAAAAATCAGGACGCAACACCTATCGCTTTTTCACCGAAGAGATTCACAGTAAGGTCATCGAACGCCACCATCTCGAAGCAGGATTACGCCGTGCCATAAGGCATGAAGAATTTTTTCTGGTCTACCAACCGCAGGTTGACCTGCGAACGGGGGAAATTATTGCGGTGGAGGCGCTGGTACGTTGGCAGCATCCGGAGAATGGGGTTATTCCGCCGGACATGTTCATCCCCGTAGCAGAGGAAACGGGGCTGATCCACGCCATGGGCAACTGGATATTACGCACAGCCTGTCATCAAGCCATGAAATGGCGGCACATGGGGCTTCCCCCCATGCGCATGGCCGTCAATCTATCCGCCCAGCAATTCAGGCAACCGGGACTGGTGGAACGTATCGAACAGATACTTGAACTCAGCGGATTGGAGCCTCATTTTCTGGAACTGGAAATCACCGAAAGCGTCTTCATGGAAAATCTTGATAACGCCATCGAACTTCTGGTCGACCTCAAAATGCGCGGCGTGCAAATTTCCATAGACGATTTCGGCACGGGATACTCCTCCCTGAGTTACTTGAAAAACTTCCCTATTGACCGGATAAAAATCGCCCAGGATTTTGTCAGAGATATTCCCTGCGACAAGGACGATTCAGCCATTGTCGAAACCATCATGGCTATGGCTGACCGGCTTGGACTGAGGGTGATTGCCGAAGGTGTCGAAACAAAGGAGCAGATGACATTTTTGCGTCAACTTGGATGCTTCGAGATGCAAGGCTACTATTTTGCCCGACCGATGCCTGTGGAAAAAGTTACGCTATTTCTATCCGACCGCAACAGCGAGTCAGTTTGCGCAAGCCTGGCACAATAAAAGCCCCACCGTATAAACAGGAGGGGCCTCGCAGACATCGTTTTTTAAAAGGTATATAAGCGCCCTGATCAATCCAACCAGTTCACCATCATTTCGCATGCCATCTTTTTGGGGGCTTTACCGACCTTGCCGGCATAGCCCACCGGAATAACCGCCATAAACTCACCCTCCTGCTCTCCCATGAAACGCAGCACCTCGTCCTTGATGAGAAACAGCACCCCCAGCCATACCGTCGCCAAACCGAGTGAAGTTGCTGCCAGAAGCAGGTTTTGAATCGCCGCTGCCGAACTTTGTATCTCCATGGTCTGAAAAAAGTCTGCAGCCTGTCGGTTTTCGATCTGAAACAGCTCTGTACCATGATTGATCAGCGTGCCGGTATTGGCCACCACGACCACCACCGGAGCGGAATTGATGCTCCTGGCCGCCATACGCAACAACACAGATGCCGCCTTGGGAAAATCGCCGGCCCGTGCATTTACCAGGCTGGCGAGGGCTTTTTTGCGTTCCCCTCGAATAACGATAAAGCGCCAGGATTGCTGATTATGGGCAGACGGTGCATGATTGGCCGCACGCAAAATAGTTTTCAAGTCCTCTTCGCAAACCGGCTCGTCGGTAAATGAGCGAATACTGCGACGCTGTTCTATATCCTGCAAGGTATGATTGATGTTACTAGAAACACACATTGATAGATTCTCCGATTTCATGAGTAGAGATTGCGTATACGCATCACATACTCTCACTAATCGCCCGCCAGATCAACTCTGGATACGTTTTTTCGCGAACCGATCGTAATGTTGTCTATGAATTTTAACCCTCCCGCTAGTAACACCAAGCCGGCCATCCTGGTCTTAACAAGAGATCGACAAGCCCTCGACATCGCATTTTATCCGAGACCGCCGGTTGAAATTTTCATTGCCTTTGCATACGATTATGCATTATTGATTATGGCCGCGACGGATTCCCGTCGAGCCATCCCTCTATCTACTATTTCGAGCTATAAATTTTCGGCAATCCAGGTGGATGCCGTTTTCCTTCAAGGATAAAAAATGGTCACCAAACAGATGAAAAAATGGGTCATAGGTGCTGTAGCATTTGCCGTCATCTCAGGGTCGGTCTGGGCCGAACCGGTTGCCGAAATAAGCAAGTTGGGGTATAGCGTGCAGGTCGGGGCTTTTTCCAAGGTAGACAATGCAGAACGACTTGCATCCAAACTTCAGGACAAAGGCATCGAAGCCTATTATTTCAAAAAAGAAAATAACGTGTTTGCCGTACGGTTCGGAAACTATGCGACCCGCAAAGAGGCCAAAATAGCGGCCAAGGAACTGACCCTTTCCAAACTCGTGGATTCTTATTATATTGCATCACCCATCACCAAAAATATCCAACCCCTGACTCCGGCGGAATCTGATCCTGCGGACCCCGTAGCACTTGACCATCCGGCAGGTACCACTGGCGTTCCCCCGGTCGCACCCATCAAACCGACAAAAAAACCAAAACATGATATAGAAATGGGCGATATCGCAGCCAGAACAGCGGAGCGGTTCGTAGGAATTCCTTACAAATGGGGTGGTAATACTGTTGTAGAAGGTTTGGATTGCAGCGCCTTTGTCAAATCGGTCTACTACCTGTGCGGAATCAATATCCCCCGAACCTCGGCGGAACAATTCAAAGTGGGCCAGCCTATCCCCCAGGAAGAACTGGTCGACGGAGATCTGGTGTTTTTTGGCCATAACAACCAGGTCAGCCATGTCGGCATTTATATCGGCCAGGGCAAATTTGTCCACGCTCCCAAGCGTAATGACGAAATCAAAGTTGCCGAACTGGCTCACCCCGGCACCACCAAAAAATACCTGGGCGCCCGCCGTTATTTCTAGGCGCGCACGAAGGACATTATTGAGACTCAACTTAGTAAGTATCCCCCGGTCAAACCGGGGGCTTTATGGGTGAACCGCTCAAAGCGGTTGGCTCAAACCTTGGGCCGCCTAAAGGCGGCTGGCTATTTGAGCAGGTTCAATTGATCCAATCTGCTATCTTCAGCCTCTTGACTCCGAATGTAATTTCGAATGACCTCTTCGTCGCGCCCCACGGTCGATGCGAAATATCCACGGGCCCAAAAATTCTCGCCCGTGAAATTCCGCGTTCGCCCACCAAAGGTCCGGGCAATATGAATGGCGCTTTTACCCTTGATGTATCCTACGACCTGAGCTACCGCATATTTGGGCGGGATCGAGATATACACATGAACGTGGTCAGAACATAAGTACCCCTCCAGCACAAGATTCTCACGCTGGCGGGCCAATTCTCGAATTACGTTTCCAAGGTGCTCACGGATTCGCCTGTATAGTACCTTCCTTCGACACTTCGGGATCCAAACTATGTGGTACTTGCAGTCCCACACTGAATGGCATAAGCTTTTGATGTTGCCCATCGAAAGCCTCCTTTCCTGAGAACTTTGAGCGGTTCACAGAGGGGAGGCTTTCATTTACTCCCGGTACTGCCAAACTTTACAAGTCCCCCGGCAGAGCCGGGGGGGGGGGTCCTATCGCACTAAGGCAAAAAAACAACCATAAGAGTCTGTTTTATATATATTTCTTAGTGCTCTTCGTGTCCTTATATGTTGATGATCGTTGCCCTCTGCAATCTTGCTTTTACAGGGATATTCAGGATAGCAGGATAAAAACCAACGGCCTTGGGTTTAGGGGGTTATCCTGATCATCCTGCATATCCCTGTTCGTGGTCGCTTTGTCGTTATCGGAACTTCTTCGTGTCCTTCGCGATCTTCGTGGTGAAAGTTTAATTTGATTCTCCACTTCACGTTGGAGGTGCACCGACTTTCGAAGATTTACGAAACATGAAAATTGGTGTCTAACCAGAAAACCTATAATTCCAAGCCTGCTTCAAATAACGGGTTGACATCCTGCCACCTTCCGGACAATGGTAGAACACTGTTTCACATACATGCATCAGGACCTGATATTCCAAGATGGTATCGCGTCTGTATCGCACGACTGTGCTGTTTGACCAGAACCTTTGCAAATTACCTGGCTACTCACTGCCACCGATGAGAGGCCATTGCAGCACACTATCTGTTATTCATGCGTCTAGGAGGAGAATCACCATGTGCAGTAACACCAATTTTTGGGACAGCCTCAACACGGCCGTCATCGTTTCTGACCCCGATTTCAATGTAACGTATGCCAATCAAAGAGCCTATGAACTATTTGATGAGCTGAAGATTGTCGGGCTGCAAGTCGGCAAAAACATGGCGTCCTGCCATCAACCGGAAACCATGGAAAAACTGAAAATCATCTACCAGGACTTCGCAAACAAAAAAATCAAGACCCACCATCTGACCATGGACGGCCCTGAAGGTATCCTCACCATCGTCAATGTCCCCTTCTACCATGGACACGACCTGGGTGGCGTGGTGGAAATGGTTTTTGAAGGGGCTCTGGCCTGACCTTAACCACAGCCAGTCTTACTTTGGTCCAAGAATACCCGATAGGCTCCGGACAGAGTTCCAAGCCTGCCAAGAGTCGCAATATACATTGAAAAGCCTGATGGGTTAGCCTGTCAGGCTTTTCAATTTATATGAAAGCGGAAGAACACCAGCCATGACCGTTGCTGCGAGGATTAGTAAATGTTATGGTTGAAAAACATCGTAACGTAAGTGTTGCCCGCTATTTTCCATCGAGGTATAACCATGCATAATAAACTGTCGATATGCCTGCTGCTGGCCGCTTCCGTGCTTGCAGGCTGTGCCATTAACCCGGTGACGGGCAAAACGGAACTGAACCTGGTGCCGGAGAGTACTGAAATCAACATCGGCCAGGAACAGTATGTTCCCAGTCGCCAGATGCAGGGCGGCGATTACACCACCGAGCCGGGCATCGATGCCTATGTTGCCAGTGTCGGGCAGCGCCTGGCAGCGGTCAGTGACCGCAAACTGCCCTACGAATTTAACCTTATCAACGATTCCACCCCCAACGCCTGGGCCCTGCCGGGCGGCAAAATCGCCATCAACCGCGGCCTGCTGACCGAACTCAACAGCGAAGCGGAACTGGCGGCTGTACTCGGCCACGAAATCGTACATGCGGCGGCACGCCATGGTGCAAAAGGAATGGAACGTGGAATGTTGCTTCAGGGGGCAGTGCTCGCCGTCGGCCTGGCCTCGCAAAACAGTGAATACGCCCAACTGGCGGTGGGAGGGGCCAACGTTGGCGCAGGGCTGATTACCCAGAAGTACGGTCGCGATGCGGAACGGGAGTCGGACTACTACGGCATGCTATACATGGCCCGGGCCGGATACGATCCGCGTGCCGCCGTAAGCTTGCAGGAAACCTTCGTCCGTCTCTCGGAGGGTCGCAACAACGACTGGCTATCCGGCCTGTTCGCCAGCCATCCACCCTCAATGGAACGTGTAGAAGCTAACCGGCAGACCGCGCTTACCCTTGGCGCTGGCGGGGAGATGGGCGCAGAACGTTACAGACAGAAGATTGCCCCCTTATTGAAAACCAAGGCAGCGTATGCAGCCTACGATGAAGGACGCAAGGCCCTGGCCGAAGGGAAGACGGACAAAGCCCTGGGCTTGGCCGAAAAAGCCTTGGCCGCTGAACCGAAAGAGGCCCTGTTCCACGCCCTGCGCGGCGATGTGCTGTTCAAAAAAGGACTCTACAAGGATGCGGTGACCAACTACGATCGAGCCTTGGAGCGCAACAACGGCTATTTCCATTATTACCTGCAACGCGGCCTTGCCCTCCAACAACTCGGTCAGCGCGATAAAGCCGTGGCCGACCTGGAATACAGCACCAAGCTATTACCGACGGCTCCGGCTCTTAACGCTCTCGGCAAGACAAGTTTGGCCCAGGGGGATCGCACCAGGGCCAAGCAGTATTTTGCCGCCGCCGCCGAATCCGATTCCCAACCCGGACAAGAAGCCGCAGCTTCACTGGTGCGTCTTGATTTGCCCGACAATCCGCAAAAATACCTGAACGTTCGTCTGGGCCTGGACCGTAGCAACTACCTGATGATCGAAGTGGTCAACAGCACCGGAGTAACTGTGAAAGATGTCGATGTTGTCGTCCTGCTCACAGACACGGCCGGACTCCGTCGGAAAATTCCGCTGCGGGTGCCCAATAGCATCGGTCCGAAAGCAGCCTCGCGCATGGTCACCGGCATCGGCCCTTTGACCGATGCCAAAGCTCTGCGCAAAGTGCAGGCAGCGGTTACCGGCGCAAAGCTGGTTGAATAAATCGGTTGTTTCTAAATCCGGAAATATGACCTGATTAAGACAATAAAAGCCTGGCAGGGTATCCTGCCAGGCTTTTTGACTCAGCTTTCACAATTAATCAGAGTGTATTGGCAAATCTGAGCAGGGAAACTACCAGAAAAACACCTCTCTCATTGCATCACCAGGATACCTGCCGTTAATTCAGGTTTATCCCGGGAAAATTATCATGGAATTGCCGCTCGCTCTCTTGCATGAGTTTACGACCTTCGATAATATCCCGATCACCTTGCTCCACACGCTCCCGTCCTTCTTTAAGATCTTTTTCTGCCGATTTGATCTGCTTTTCCCCGCGTTCCTTCAACTTTTCTCCGGAACGAACAAGTTTTGAACCACGATCCCAATCTTTGGCAAGTTGATTCTTCATGTCAACCTGCGCCTGCACTTCAAGGGCCTGTGCTCGCATAAGATCCGCAGTACTGGGCTGTCCGGCACATCCTGCAAGAAACATAACGACTACCCCAGTGATAAAAAAACCAGTGATACGCCACATAGACAACCTCTTTTCGAGAGTCATTTTACAGTGTAAATTTTGCCTGCCTCAACAATTTGAGAACTAGAAGTTTAATATTATTTTATATGAATGCAATCAAGAAGTCTTTACTGCTAAGTTTTTCACAAAACATCGAACTGCCTGCTTAAATCGATGGACACGAAACAACTGAAAAGGGTTTGCGACAATCGATTTCCTATAAAACAAAAGTGCTTCCTTGTATTCATTATTGCGGTATCGAGTACGAAAAAGGGCGTAATAATTATCTGAAAGATAAATATTTCTCAAGGACATCTGTTTATCATTCAGAAGCCAATCATCAAAAAGCCTGTCAACAGTCAAGCCTGTCTCTTTGATGGAACGGTCATTATAGCGCAAGCTATCTTTGTGACCTATTTTTTCAACAAGGATATTTCGGCACGAACACCCCTGCCGGGTGGCGAGCAGATGCCCGAAAAAAATATTATCTTCGTTGTTATGGATCCCTTCAGGAAAGCAAAGAGTTCCGAAAACATCCTGGCGAACAACGAGTGAGCCGATAGAAATACCGGATACTTTCTTCCGGATAAATCTTCTGAAATTTTTATTCCTGTCAATGCCAATGTCACTCGCAAAACGGGTGGTTTTCTTTCCCTTTTCGTTAACATAGACATGGCTCCCAAAGATAAATGCCGGATTTCCAAATGTTTCGATCGCTGCGTTGACATGGTCCAGTGCCCCCGCAACCAGTCGATCGTCCGCATCGACAAACCACACATACTCCCCCCGGGCCTGAGTTGCCCCGACATTGCGTGCTGCCGAAGGGCCCTTGTTGACCTGGTGGAGATACCGAATCTTAACATCGGCATGATTTCTGGCATAATCGCCAATGATGCTACGCGTATTGTCCGAGGAACCGTCATCAACCACGATTATTTCAAAATCACTACGCCCCTGCTCTAAAATGGAATCGAGGCAATGCGTTATGTAATGACCGTAGTTGTATGTAGGGATTACAAATGAGATAAGCATGTTTCAGCTACTTGCCTTTCTGGACCATCCACAAGTTAGGGATATGTGCAGGTCATCCATCTTATTCCGGGGCAACCTCTGTCTGCTCACAGTCCTGGCTGGCTATATCAAAGGTTAAAATAGCGACATTATCATTACCTGAATATGAATAGGTATAAATCCCCCCATATTGAAGAGTGGTTTTCATCTCTTGATTACCGCAAATCTTGTTCATTACATCAGGTTTCAGAATCGACAACATCAAATCTGCATCGACTTCACCGGATTTTCGATTCAACAATGTGTAGTGGTATGTCAAACGAGGCCCGGGGCCAACAGTAGCTTTATCAAGAAGAGTATCATTGTCGATCATTTTGGGAACTTGAGCATTAATTTGTTCGGCAGCCAACTCAAACGACTCTATCAATCGGGACTCAACTTCAGAGTTCTTATGTTGTTTGTAGGCAGGCGACTCCCGCACGATAAATACTCCGATACCAACCACGACGACAGCAGCCAGGGCCATTCCGACAACTTTTACAACCAAGTGAGGATTTTTCACTTTAAATTCCCATTCAATGAACTGACAGGCAAGAGATAGCCGTTAAAGAAGTCAGCAGCAGATAATCCGCCTTGAGAGGCAGCGATCTCGCATCATTTCAGGCTGATATTCGACTCGCCCCGGGCAATGACACGCACCGACAAACGATCATTGAACACCGTTGCCTCGCCGAGAGACAAAGACTTGACGACTCCGGTCAATTTAACATGTTCACCTACTTGCACGCTGGACAGCAAAGAAGACGTCTTAAGGCGAGCCTGCTCCAATTGTTCGACAACAGTGCTGTCGAGCTTCGTCTTGATAGCGCTGCGAATGGAACTGCTGAATAACCAGCTACCGGCACTTATCAACCACCCCGTGTTCCTGGTGTCGAAATCGACATTTTCAAATGTAAGCGAATTATTCTGTGCATTGTACACTGGCTTTGCAAACAGCGTTAACTCCCCTTTGAAATCTCCAGTGGTATTCAGATTAACAACCAGACGGCCGTTTTCCCCCTTCAGGTTGAAATTTTTTATGGTTATCTTTTTGTCTTCACCAAAGGTCTTGTCAAGCAACACCGGGTTCAGAGCGGTCACGAGGTCAGCCATGAAAATATCGGCAGGAAGCTGAATATGAAAACTTTTGTCAAAAGTTGGGAAATGCTGTACCGGAGGTAAAAGCTTCACTGGTGCCGCGGCCGGCTTTGGCCCGACGGTTATCTCGGCACCGGTAACGACTCCCAGTGACAACCGAATCGTATTATTTGCCGCAAGCAGCGGACTCATGACTATTTTTTGGGGCGTCAGCTTGAGCCAGGTACAGTATTCTTTGCTTACCAGTGTCGGAGTAAACGCATTACGCCACAATGGAGCGATCTTGGCACGCAGCTGGATTGCGTCATTCACTTTGGCGTCGATGATCGGCGCAAGGAGTTTTTGGACCGGCTGGGTGATATCCTCAACCATGCTTTTCGGTTTCAAAGACAGCGGCCCGAGTTTGAATGTATCGGCTAAATTATCCGATAACCCGGTGTAGTAAAGCTCGGTCTTGAGGCGCCAGTTCGGCGTGACATTCACTTTGGCCTTGAATCTAAGACCGGCCCGAAGCGGGTAACTCTCATATAAGGCGTTGCTGAATATCAACTGAACAGGCAGCGTGAGATAGATAAAATTATCGGAAGCCGTTACGGCAACCTGTCCTGCCCGAAGGACACTGACCGATGTTCCGAGGCCACCCTGCCCTGTATAAAGATCATTCGGGAGAGATTGGTTGATGATAGTGGCCAGATCGGCCGCGGTAGCCTCCACTCTGACGTTGATCGAGGATGGCGGAACGGCGGCCAGAGTAGGCACGGCGCAGCACAACACGAACATGACTACGATAGGAATTCGGGAAAAAATGGCCATGCTCTCCTCACTTGGCTGCCGAAACGTAAATACCTTCAACCGGAATCACCCCCGGAACGAAAAGACATGTTCGTAAAATTGATGCACCCGCAAAATCTTCCAGGATGGCTAAGAAAAATTTTCATTCTACAAGGCCTGGTGTTTTTTCAGGGGTGAAGGCATACATGTCGTATGTCGAGGTCTTGAAAAAACGCCGTAACGCCGTAGGGCGGAATTTTTGCAACGCCATCAAAATTCAGGGGCTCGACGCCGGATAATCCTGCAAAGAAAAACCCTTGTCAAGGAGGAGAATAGCCGCAGGAGATACATATAGGGATATATCGCAAAAAAGCGCGGGTCTAATTACTTTTTACCTTTCGGTAGGATTTCGTCCCCGCCTCGCTGAAAGAAGTAGTTAGAGCCCGCCCTACCTGGCTTACTTATGACAAGTTTGCATAAAATGACCCATTTTTCCCTTCCGAGGCTATCCATCGAGTCCGAGTCCCAGCCGATAGAGGCGATAGGTTTCCTGCATGGCTTTCTTAAATGGAATGTAGCGATAGTTCAATACCTGCTGGCTGTGTCGACCGGAATACAGCAAATCCTCATCCAGAGGAAAAGGCAGAGGAATTCCCTGTGTTTCAATCTCGGAAATGGATAGTTTTTTGACGGTAAATTCGATGCCAGTAACTTCTTTAAAACAAGCAACCAGGGCCGGGTACGATAACTCTTCATCGCCGGCGGCATTGAATATCTCCCCATAAGCGGCCGGGTTGCCAATGCAGTCGGCAACGATAAACGCTACGTCCCATACCGAAACAAAACTAAATCGAGCGGGGGGAGACCATTTCATCAACAGCCTCCTGACGCAGGGGGCCTAAAAAACGAGGGCTAAAAGATTGGTCCAATAAATTAGCTTTACCCGTAAATTTTGCTGCCAAACCAGAGAAACGACAGGATTAAAACAAAAAGGAGAACTTTAGTCCCTAATTCGCGACTATAAAGATTTGAAAACAATGAAAGTATTTCATTTCCTTTTATATGGAATTCTTCCAGTCCATTAATTCTTGGGAAAGGTTCTTCCGGTACTTCTACTTTTAAAAATTCGCACAGTGGTTCCCATCCTTCGGTCACCTTATAGATCAACAATTTTTCTTCAGATACGGTGCTTTTAACCTCATCAATATGCTGTTCAAATATGGTTTTAGCATATTCTTTATCGTCAAACTTTCCATGAAAGGTACCTTCCCAGATAACCCTGAACAGCATACCTTTCATAATACGGGCTGTGGGAGAAAACCAGGCGTGCCACTTTGAAAAGGAATTTGATAAAGGATAAACGGTTTTAGATACGCTTGTATACCATTCGTCAGGGTCTCTTACGGTTAATATCACCTTGGCTTCCGGATACTTTTCCACCAGTTGCTTATAAAAACTACAACCTGGCCAGTCCAACATCGCCTGATAACCCTCAAAAACATGATCCCAGTTTACGTGTTTCCCCAGGCTTGCTAAATACCAGGACTTGGCTCTTGATTGCTCGGCTAATATTTCGTGCATATGATAACACTTGTTAAATCCGAGTTTTTCAAGTGCAGTGCGCAGTGAAGCCGTACCTGTCCTACCAAATCCGGCACCGATAACTTTGATTGACATTTTGGCATCCCACCCATTTCATTTCATTCAAACAAGCCAAACAACTTAAATGACACAATCAGCTTACGATCCGATGCCAGCCTGGGCCCAGATACAAAAAACCGCTCACACTTCACCAGCGCCGAGCGGTTTTTAGCAAACTATTTGATCATCCCTCGAACAATCACTCCATCCATCAAAAAATCAAAACTCAAAGGCTAACCTACTCCCATAAAGCGGAGTCAAGGTAACGCCAAGTGTATCAATTCGTCAAGAATTCTAATGAAGTATAGTTTGTCAGTTGTCAGTTGTCAGTGGGCTGCCGGGATCATAGACGACAAACTTCCGAGAATGTCCTGCAGGTCAGCGCTGGTGTATTGATGGGACGTGGTCAGACAAACCAAAGGGGGCTGAGCAATATCCTTGCCCAGCCCCCTCGTTATCCATTTCATAGAAGTAATCGACGAGGATCACTCCCCTGTCACCGAAGCCATGATAACATTCTCAGCAAAACCTTCGTAAGCGGAGCCGACCTGCCTGGCCAATGAATCGGGGAAAAGATGGAATTCGCCATTCTTTAATGCTTCAATGATCCCGTTCGCAACAAGCGACGGCGGTTCTGCGATCTCTCCGTATCCGGTGTCATTGAGCATCTCCGTATTGATCGGCCCCGCATGAACGCTGACAACATGGGTGCCCTGCTCGGCAAGGGCCTCTCTCAATGCTTGCGTGATCGCATAGGTAGCGGCCTTGGAAGTACAGTAGGTAGCGATATTCGGCACTGTTTTCAAAGACCCTACTGAATTGAGTTGCACAAAGGCACCGCCACCGTTGGCTTTCAGTACCGGAGAAAAGGCCCGCGCAACGCGCATCAGTCCAAAAAGGTTGATATCCAACTCAAACGCCAACGCCTCCATCGCATTATCATCGAAAACCGAAGACATAGTTAACACTCCGGCATTATTGATCACGACATCAACGTCTTGGGCTGCATTGGCCGCTTCGATGATCGACTTTTCATCCGCCACATCGACCTTGACAGGAATAACCTTGTCTCCATAGAGGGCGACCAATGGCGCCACACTCTCGACGTTGCGCACGGCAGCATAGACCTTGGCAGCCCCTTGATTTATAAATTCCTCTACGATGGCTTTGCCAATGCCCCGATTGGCTCCGGTGATAAAGATCGTCTTGTTTTTAATATCGTAACTCACTGCATGTTCTCCTCAGGTGGTGTCTGGTCGTGTTTGACCGGGCCGAGCCGTCAGTTCTCAGGGGCCCGTTTATCCATAATATCTTTTACCTTGCTCGATCCCTGCAAAGAGGACGGACCGACTGGCCGTTCTCAATACCCGAACCGAATCCATCAGTTCATGACAAGTCCCCCGTCGATCATTACGGACTGCCCTGTCATATAGTCGGAATCCTCCGAAACCAGATAAGCGACAAAGGCCGCTACGTCATCGGAAGTCAGGGCGCGACCGGCACAGATAAGGTCCGTATATTTTTTCAGGGTCTCACCGTTGGGCAGAGCAAGATCCTTCGCTTGTTCCTGATTGATAAGATCCCACATGGCTGTTTCCACGATGCCTGGGCAGTACGCATTTACCTGAACGCCAAAAGGTCTCAATTCTTTGGCCAAGGCCTGCGTGAATCCGCGCACGGCAAATTTGGTGGCGGTGTAATGGGACAGCATCGCAAGGCCGGTATGGGCTGCAACGCATGCGCAGTTGATGATCTTTCCGCTTTTTTGCTCCACCATCTGCTTTGCCGCAGCTTGATTGCACAGGAATACACCTTTGACGTTCACGGCAAAGATGTTGTCCCAATCTTCGTCCGTCAGCTCAAGAGACGATTTCACCTGGGCGATTCCGGCGTTGGCCACCATAGCGTCAAGCTGTCCAAACTCATCGACAACCTCTTCCACCATGTCATACACTTCCTGACGCTTGGTCACATCCGCAACAATCCCCAGTGACTTGCGCCCACAAGCCTCAACTTCCTTCACGACCCTGTCGACATCTTCAGCATTGATATCGCTGACAACCACGTCAGCTCCGTCTTTTGCAAGCCTGATGGCAATGCCATGTCCGATACCTCGACCAGCCCCTGTTACAATTACGGTTCTGCCTTGTAATCTAAAGTGCCTCATAAGGTCTCCTCGGTATGTAAGCAAGTCTCAATGTGCTACTTGTCCATAGGTATATAGGCAATACTTAAGCCAACATGGATATGATCGATGACCGTGCAACCATCCGACCATCAGCAAGGTTGTTCGCAACTGCCATGGACAATGGAATCGAAATAAAAAAACAGCCATCGGGTAAGATCCCCTTTTCCAAAAAGGAAAGGTGTGAACCCTGCCCAGCGGCTGCTCCATGGCCCTGCTAGGGCCTCCGGTTGGAGGTAACAACGGAGGCTCACACATTCAAGCAAAAGGCCCTCGTGGCCTAAAAAAGTTAGGATTACAAGCACTTTCTAAAACAGTGGGTACTGAGATGGCGTTGGTTTTTACGGCTTGGAATTATGCCGGAGAAATAGATTACAGCTGAAACCGGCGACACTTCTGATTCTCACAAAAATCGTGCTGCCGGAAGTTTTTGAAGGTCATTGCGAAAAGGAAACGTTGAGGTTTGGATAAGTCACGGCGGCCTGCCCCCAAGGCCTACCACGTTAATCTCATCTTAAAACGCCATACGAAGGGGGCCGTTCAGAGGGCCGACATGCCAACCAAGACTGAGATAGCTGTCGCAGCAATCACCATGTGCTTCATCGTCCTTTTTGACAATGCACGTTGCGACGCAGAATGTTGCCGAACGGCAGTTAAGCCCAATAGAAAAACAGCTGCTATCAAACTCAGCAAACTTTCGAAAGAGCGGCAAGCCGTTCGAGTCGCTTGTCAGCTTTCTGTTTCCCAAAGGTACATGCTCGCCTTTTTGTTCAGGATGTGTAATTCAAAGGATTCCGTGCACGCCGATGCGGCAAATCCGTAGCAGACGTGAAGCGGCAATAAGTGCTCTTCTCTCGGGTGACAATAACGTGCGGAAGGTGCGGACGCCCAATGTACCAGTCTTTGCATCCTCTCTTCTTCCTCAAGATCCGGACTTTGACACGTCTCAAGCAGCCAATTGTCGAATGCTTCATTCATCGCCCTGGAGTCGTCCGTTTCCGGTGCAAAAAAGGCATTCATATTGTGAAAGGAAAACCCGGATCCGATGACGAGTAATGATTGATCGCCCAGGGTTTGAAGGGCTTGCCCCATTTTGATGTGTTCGGCCGGATCAAGACTCTTGAGCAGCGACAGCTGCACACACGGAATATCGGCCTCGGGGTACATGATTTTCAGCGGCACAAACAGGCCGTGGTCGAATCCTCTCTCTCCGTTAAGCCTGGCATCGATACCTGCTTCCGCAAACCGCTTGGCTATCTGGCCAGCCAGGGACGGTTCTCCCGGTCAAGGGTACTCAATCGTGTAAGACTCCGGAGGAAATCCATAGTAATCGTATATCAGCTCCGGGTTGGCTCCCGAAGTTATGGTTGGGCTACTTTCCTCCCAATGCGCACTTACTATGATAATGGCCGACGGTTTTTCAATGGTCGCTGCAATTTCTTTCAGACACTGGACCATTTCTTCATGAGACTTGTCCCCAAGAAGTGGTAATGGGCCACCCCCGTGGGAAAGGAAAAGCGCCCGTCGTTGGTTTGCCATGTACGCCTCCTTCGAGAACGGTAGTGATAAGCGGCGACAACACGGCCTGTTAGAACAACCGAAGATTTGCCTTTAGGGGAGAACACCGCCATCTTTCATCCGCTTGAATATATGGTTACGTGTTTCTTTATCCCTGTAAGTGACTGTAAATGTTATCATTTAATTTGAATAATTGTGTTTGGATCTTTAGTGAGTGGCCCCGCAGTACCGCCGGGTGCAACACATTTGAAATGCAACTCAGTCGATCCTAGTCGCGCCGGAGCGGCGGGTGTGACGGTTTCTCGTAGCACAAATAATTCAAGCCCCTTGTTGTTACAAAAAGCATGTGCTTCTTTATAGACCTGTGCTTTGTTGCTAAGCGATACCCCCAAACCAGGTGAGCCATCTTTCTTGCCAATATAGTACGAATCTTGGCTCATAGGAATGACGCCAGTGCTTGCGCAACTAGCCAATAACGCGACGCCAAAGAGCATGATTAAAGCACGATATTTCATTTTTATTCCTTTATGCACATAATGGACTTGTATCAGCGGTGGGCGGCAGGCCGGCTGGATTTTGCTCAAACTATTAAGACTTTGCAGTCAGCCCATTCCCGTCCGTCTGCATGCGATGGTTAGCTGCGCCCCTATTGTTTTAATAAGCTTGCCGCAATACCAATGGCGACTGACTTTATTAAATCGAATGTCATTGATATACCTTCTTTTACAAATCTGGATTTCGTTTTGTCCCATACTGTATCGCTACGGATTGAGTCTAGAAACTCATGACCAGCCCACGTAAGGCGCAAAGCCAAAAAGTCACTCGCCTGAGTTCCAAGTTCTTTCAACATTTCGCCATAAATCAACCCCGCCTCAAATAGAAGCTCTACATGGTAAGAGTAGTCGTATGCTTTCTCTTCGGGAAAATCACCCAACCTAAGCGTTTTATCAGGCGACATTTTTTCAAGTTTGAGAAGTATTTCTCTTATAATCTCCCAGTTTCGAACCATTCTTAACTCCCCATTGCCGCTAACATTTGTGATAAGTGGAAAATATCCCGATGACTTTTCCACCTATTAAACATCAGA
>DKEW01000036.1:0-7514 GCA_002452265.1 Pelobacter sp. UBA6812
CATCGACGAGGCCGTGCGCAACGCCGTGGCCGTGGGCGCGGACCCGGACCGGCTGGCCGGGGTGGACAATTTCTGCTGGTGCGACCCGGTTGAGTCCGAAAAGACCCCGGACGGCCGCTACAAGCTGGCCCAGCTGGTGCGGGCCAATCTGGCCCTGGCCCATTTCTGCCGGGCCTACCGGCTGCCCTGCGTGTCCGGCAAGGACTCCATGAAAAACGACTACCAGATCGGCGATACCAAGATTTCCATTCCACCGACGGTGTTGTTCTCGGTTATCGGCAAAACGGACGATATCCGTAAAGGCGTGACCATGGATGCCAAACGTCCCGGCGATCTGGTCTACCTGCTCGGTACCACCCGCAACGAACTGGGCGCATCGGAATATTACGATATGCTCGGCCATCTCGGTAAAAACGTGCCTAAAGTTGACGCCGCCACAGCCCTGCAGCGTTATCGCAGCGTCAATCAGGCCCAGGAACAGGGACTGCTCGCCAGTTGCCACGATCTTTCCGATGGTGGTTTGGGTGTCGCCCTGGCGGAAACGGCCTTTGCCGGCGGCTTCGGCATGCATATCGACCTCGGCAAAGTCAAATGTGACGAAGTACTGCGCGAAGACGCCGTTTTGTTCTCAGAATCGGCCAGCCGACTGTTGGTCACGGTACGGCCCGACAATAAAGCGGCCTTTGAAAAGGTGTTTGCCGGACAGGACGTCTCTTTGCTCGGCAGCGTGACCGAAGACAAGGAATTACGCATCGTCGGCCTCGGCGGTGAAATCCTGGTACGGGCCCATATCGATGATCTCAAAGAGGCGTGGCAGGCGCCGTTAAGGGAGATGTAAGTTATGTCCAAACAAGTACGTGCCATCGTCATTGCCGGCAACGGCACCAACTGCGAGCGGGAGACGGCACATGCCATCCGTCTGGGTGGTGCCGAGGTCGTGGATATCGTCCATATTTCCGAATTGCTCAGCGGCCGCGTGTTGCTGCAGGATTATCATTTTCTCAATCTGGCCGGCGGATTTCTTGACGGCGACGACCTTGGCAGTGCCAAAGCCGGTGCCAACCGGCTGTTGCATGCGCCGATCAAGGACAGTGAAGAACACCTGAGTGAACATCTGCGTAAATTCATCGCTGATGGCAAACTCATCATGGGAGTCTGCAACGGGTTTCAGCTGATGGTCAAAATGGGACTGCTGCCGGCACTGGGAGGGGATTTTTCCCAGACGACCACCCTGACCTTCAATGACAATGGCCGTTTTGAAGATCGCTGGGTCAATCTCAAGGCAGATCCGGCTTCACCCTGCATTTTCACCCGTGGGCTCAAAGGCATAACCCTGCCGGTACGTCACGGCGAAGGCAAACTGGTTGTCGACAGTGATGTCACTTTGGCCCGCATCGAAGAAAAACATCTGGGGGTTCTGAAATACAGCCTGCCTGATTACAGTGCGACCACCATGGACTACCCCCTCAATCCCAACGGTTCCACAGCGGCCATTGCCGGTCTCTGCGATGAAACAGGCCGCCTGTTCGGTCTTATGCCCCACCCGGAAGCTTATGTCCACCGTACGCATCACCCCCGCTGGACACGCGAAGAGGACCTGCCTGAAGAAGGCATGGGGCTCTGGCTATATCAAAACGCGGTACGCTTTATCCGCGACGAACTTCTCTAGGTTTCATGGTAAGAGCCCATTCGATACTTCCCGAATGGGCTCTTCATTGCAACACAGGAATGAAGCATACCCCAAGAGGACCGATGTAAAAATCCCCTGCCTCTGAATTTGGGGATATGGTATATTCGAAAACTATGGTAACAGCGCAATTCAGCGCGAATATCCAAACAGCATCAAGCGGGGAGCTCTACAGTCTTATGTTTGATAAATATGAAGATGAGTGCGGCGTATTCGGAATCTACAACCACCCGGAAGCCGCAAACATGACCTATCTGGGGCTCTATGCCCTGCAGCATCGCGGCCAGGAAAGTTGTGGCATTTCGGCTTCCGACGGCATGCGCCTGCGCACCCACCTCGGCAGCGGCCTGGTGGCGGACGTTTTCAAGGACGATGAAATCTTCAAAAAACTCCCGGGAAACGCGGCCATAGGCCACGTCCGTTACTCCACGGCCGGCGGCGACAATATCCGCAACTGCCAACCCATTGCCGTTGATTATGCACGCGGCAGCGTAGCCGTAGCGCACAACGGCAATCTGGTCAATGCCCGTGAAGTACGCAGCACCCTCGAAGAAAAGGGGTCCATTTTCTCCACCACCGCCGATACGGAAGTCATCATTCATTTGTTGGCTCGTTCTCAGAGCGACTCCTTGCCTGATCGCATCTCGGAGGCGTTGAGACAAGTACGCGGTGCTTACAGTCTGGTTTTCCTGACAGAAACCCGCATGGTTGCCGTACGCGATCCCCACGGCTTCCGGCCGCTAGTACTCGGCGAAGTGGATGGTACCTACGTCGTTGCTTCTGAAACCTGTGCCCTCGATCTTATCGAAGCCAGGTATGTGCGCGAGATTGAACCGGGTGAAATGGTGGTTTTCGATCAAAACGGCATGACCTCCTATCGCCCCTTTGAAGAGCGCTCGCCCTCACCCTGCATTTTTGAGTTTGTCTATTTTGCGCGCCCCGACAGCACACTGTTTGGCCAACAGGTCTATCAGGTTCGCAAGGGTTTCGGCCGGCAATTGGCCCGCGAACACCAAGTCGAAGCCGATGTCGTCATCCCCATCCCGGACTCCGGTGTCCCTGCAGCTATCGGATACGCCGAAGAGTCAGGAATCCCTTTCGAAATGGGCCTGATCCGCAATCACTATATCGGTCGAACTTTCATCGAGCCGCAACAATCGATCCGCCACTTTGGCGTCAAGATCAAGCTCAACGCCATTCGTGAAGTGCTCGAAGGCAAGCGCGTAGTGGTCATCGACGACTCGGTGGTCCGCGGTACAACCTCACGCAAAATTATCAAAATGATACGTAACGCCGGCGCTAAGGAAGTCCACATGCGGGTATCCTCGCCCCCTACCGCCTACCCCTGCTTCTACGGGATCGATACACCGACCCGAAAGGAACTGATTGCCTCGTCCCACACCAACGAGGAAATCTGCCGTTACATTACAGCCGACACCCTCGGGTACCTTTCACTGGAAGGCATGCTTGAAATTGCCGGCGCTCCCAAGGGAGCCGCTGGCCACTATTGCGAAGCCTGTTTCAGTGGTAACTACCCTGTAAAATTTCCGCGCATGAAATCGGATGACCAACTCGGCCTTTTCTGAGAACCTTGAAGCGCGACGGCAGCTACACCGCGGGCGGATATAACAGGTTGATGATGGAAAAACAACCCTTGACCTGACGCGTTATGTCTTGAATTGTTACCATAAAGGAGATTTAGTTTTGACCACCGATCGTGCAGAACTTAAAGCCATTATTCGGCAGATGTCCTACGAAGAGCGGGAAGTGACCCTGGCTTCCGGCCGCAAAAGCAACTTCTACTTTGACGGCAAACAGACGACCCTTCATCCCCGCGGTGCCATGCTTGTAGGTAAAGCCGTACTGGAGGAAGTGAAACATTTCCCCGCACCCATTGAGGGTGTCGGTGGCCTGACCCTGGGAGCCGACCCCATAGCCACGGCTGCTGCCTTGGTAAGTTCCATGGGGGACACGCCGATCCCCGCATTCATCATCCGCAAGGAACCCAAAGGCCACGGTACCGGTCAATGGCTGGAAGGCCGCAAGAATCTGCGCCCCGGTGCTCGAGTGGTAATCGTCGAAGATGTCCTCACCACCGGTGGTTCGGCCCTCAAAGCCGTGGACCGTGCCCGTGAAGAAGGTCTTGAAGTTCTTGGCATCATCACCCTGGTCGACCGCCAGGAAGGTGGCCGGGAAATCGTCGAAGCCGCCGGTTTGCAACTGCGCTCCATATTCACCAAAAACGAGATCGTTGCGGACTGAGAATTGTTTGTATCCTTGAAAAAGCCTTAAAAAAATAGAAAGGGGGGGAAAGCCAATGGCTTTCCCCCCCTTTCTATTTTCACTTTCCGCATATAGCAAAATTATTCTTCAGGGATTTTGAACACCGCCAACACCCCCGGCAAAGCCTCAAGTTCCTGTTTATCGAGTTGGGAGGTTTCCCCAATGACACCGATGATGACCCGATTGGCTCCGGTCGATTGATGGAAATCGTAATCACGCTCCACCAGATACTGTTTGAGTTGGCCGAGATCCTGCTCCGTGGCCGTTGACCTCATGATCACCAGCATCGTCTATTCCCCTTTCGTCCGAATACGCTCCAACCGCCGGGTTTCATCGATGACGCGCTCATACAACCGCACTATGGCACCGTTATCGAGAGGACCGGGATTGGTAGCTTGCATGCGCTCAAAAATCATCTGTTCCCGCTTGGGATCATAGACCGCGCGCCCTTCGTTTTTTTTAATTTCCCCGATGGCCAGGGCCAAAGCGGCGCGACGATTGAATATCTGCAACAATTCATCGTCCAGTGCGTCGATCTCTTCTCTTATTTCGTCAATAGTCAAACCAAACTCCCGATTTTAAGTATCCTCACAAAAATCAATGTTGGTATCTGTCCAATTTCCGCAAGAAAATCTATTATAGTTTTTTGCGTATCAACGTATCTTTTTTCCAATTCAAATCATCGCGTTCCGGATAATCGATGTTGTAGTGCAACCCGCGGCTTTCACGCCGCATCCGCGCACAACGAACAATCAACTCAGCTACCGTAGCGATGTTACGTAACTCAATAAGATCCGAGGTGGGATAAAAATCCCAGTAATATTCAGTAATCTCATCCTTGATCATCTGGATGCGCCGCAAAGCACGCTTAAGGCGCTTATTGGTGCGCACGATACCGACATAGTTCCACATGCAGCGCCGAATCTCATCCCAGTTATGAGCAACCACCACTTCTTCATCGCTGTTGGTAGCTTTACCGTAATCCCACGGCGTCACCTGCTGTGCCTGTTCTTGCTTTTCCTTGATGCGGGCCAGGCTGCGCTGAGCCACCAGATCGGCAAAAACCACACCTTCCAGCAGGCTGTTGCTTGCAAGACGGTTCGCCCCATGGAGTCCGGTACAGGCCACCTCGCCAATGGCAAACAAGTTCACAAGATCCGATTCGCCCCATTTATCCACCTTTACGCCCCCACATACATAATGAGCCGCGGGAACAACAGGGATAGGTTCGGTAGTAATATCGATGCCGAACGAAAGGCAGGTTTCATAGATATTGGGAAACCGGTCACGGATGTAATCCGCATCACGATGGGTAATATCGAGGAAAACACTTTCATCACCGTGAATTTTCATCTCATTGTCGATAGCCCGGGCGGTAATATCGCGAGGCGCCAGGTCGCGCAATTCATGGTATTGATCCATAAAAGCCGTACCATCACGCCGCCTGAGAATTGCCCCTTCCCCGCGTACCGCTTCAGATATCAGGAACGATTTGGCCTTGGGATGATATAACGTGGTGGGGTGGAACTGCATGAATTCCATATCGGCTATGGTAGCACCCGCACGATATGCCATGGCGACACCGTCACCGGTAGCCACATCGGGGTTGCAGGTATAAAGGTAAACCTTACCAGCGCCTCCGGTTGCCAGGACAGTAACCCGCGCGCCAAGGGTTTGTACCTTACGACCGGCTATATCAAGAATATGCGCTCCAAGGCACCGGGTGGGACGATGTATATGCGCGCCGGCTTTGGCATCGGTAATCAGGTCTATAGCTATATGGTGTTCATAAATCGTAATATTTGGATGTGCTCTGACCGCTTCAACCAATGCCCTTTCGATCTCCTGTCCTGTCATATCCTTGGCATGCAGAATACGGCGTCGACTGTGACCTCCTTCACGGGTCAAATCGTAGGTATCATCATCTTTTTTGCTGAAGCGAACTCCCCAATTGATAAGATCGGCAATTGCCTGGGGCCCACGCTGTACCACCATCCTGACAACATCTTCATTGGACAGATGTCCCCCGGCGACCATGGTATCACGCACATGCGCAGCAAAGCTGTCCTCCGAAGAAAGAACCGAAGCAATACCACCCTGCGCCAGAGTGGTTGCCGTTTCGGAAATCTCCCGTTTGGTCACAACGGCTACCTGGCCAAAATCAGCGACCTTAAGGGCATAAGACAAACCGGCTATCCCACTGCCGATAACTAGAAAATCAGTGGTGATGTTCACTGCGAGGCCTCACTTCCAGTAATAACAATACAAGCGAATAGACTGCCACCATCGAAAATCAAGGCCGTTGCTAACGCCGTTATTTACATGATTCGACGGACAAAGCGAGTCGGAAAACAATGGATGCTGAAAAACTGGAGCCATTATCGGAACCCCCCTCCGTATTGTCAAGGTTTTTGCATGTTCAAGCGGGTTGAAATACAATCCCTTTCAGGCTATAGTGCTTAGGCCTCTCGACAGGAGAACAATGAAACATTTTTTTGTCACATGTTTATTGATTACCGGTGGAATTTTACTCCTGGGCTCGGTCAGCGCCCAGGCGGATATCTACCGGTACGTCGACAGCAACGGGGTCATGCATTTCACCAACACCCCAACCGATTCTCAATACACGTTTTACCTCAAGGAATCCCCCACTAAATACACGTCCCATCAAAGTGTCGAAGAGATTATTGAACGGTATGCTTTAGCCAACCGTCTGGAAAAAGCTCTGGTCAAAGCTGTCATCAAAGCCGAAAGCGATTATAACCCCCGTGCCGTATCCAGCAAGGGCGCGCAGGGCATGATGCAACTGATACCGGAAACAGCCCGCGAAATGAGGGTTGTTGATCCTTTCGACCCCGAAGATAATATCCGAGGCGGCACACGCTACCTGCGAAAAATGCTCGATCTTTTCAACGGCAATACGGACCTGGCAATAGCGGCGTACAATGCCGGCCCCGGTGCGGTGCGTCAACACGGCGGCATCCCTCCCTACACCGAGACGCGCAACTACGTGCAGCGCGTCAAACGCTTTCTTCAGGCTTACCGTTGAAACGCTGTCTACTTTCAAGCCTCCCGCTGATCTAACTCTATCGCGCTCAGCCTTATAGCAACGACTCCAAGCAAATTTTGTCGTCAGCTTAGTCGCGTGTAGACAAAATATGGCTCACATCATCTAAAAATTGCAGGCATGGCCGGAGTAAACCTTGTAAGTCTGTCTTTTTCTGCTGTAGCTTCCACGGCAAATTTCATCGTTCTCAACTGAATGCGAAACAAATCAAAATTCGCTGAATTTTTTGTTGACTTGAAAAATGCCATTTGCTATTAATAAGCCCGCTCGCAACACGGAGCTGTTAGCATCACGCGGGAATAACTCAGTGGTAGNNACCTTGCCAAGGTTGAAGTCGCGGGCTCGAATCCCGTTTCCCGCTCCAAGCGATCAAGGCCCCGAGCTCATCGGTTCGGGGCTTTTCAATCCTGTTCTCTGGTGTGATGCAGACAATTTTCCGGATCAAACATCCAATGCGGGAATAACTCAGTGGTAGAG
>DKEW01000036.1:7535-35495 GCA_002452265.1 Pelobacter sp. UBA6812
TCGAATCCCGTTTCCCGCTCCAGATAAAAAATCCCCGGATCGATAGATCCGGGGATTTTTTTGTCTGAGTTCCGATTCCGCTTCCCCCCTTCCAACCGTTTAATCTATAGAACAATGCATCAAACTTCTGATATCGATTCCCGGTTACCTTAAACGCAGTGCGTAACTACCATTTCACAAAAAAATCTGGTATGTTCGAGATTCGGTCAGACAGTTTATTGCAGGCTGGTTCTAGCAACCATTTCACCTCGTTATCATTGTCGCGTGGTTGATTATGGCTATTACTCACAGCCAAAGCTCCCCCAACTCAGGCCTGAGGCACGTCATGTCACGTTGCATTGTGCAGGCAAACCCAACATAGCCAGAATCCGAACAAAGGATGAGTATCGCTCGGAGCCCTGACGAAAGGACCCTATACAGCTCATGTACTGGAAACCGGAAATCGAAATCCTCCCGCAGCCACAACTCCACGTTCTGCAGGCACAACGACTGCAGGACACCTTGGGTCGTGCCGCAAATTCACCCTTCTATGGAGAGCAGTTTCGCCGGCATGGCATTGGACCGGAGATTATAAAAAGTGTCGACGACATACGGCGCCTGCCTTTTACAACCAAAGAAGACCTGCGTAACAATTTCCCCTACGGCTTTCTTACTGTGCCGAAGCAGGGGGCCGTTCGCCTGCACTGTTCAAGCGGCACTACCGGCAATCCAACTGTGATATTCCATGACAATCACGATTTATCTTCCTGGGCGGATCTGGTTGCGCGCTCCCTGTATTGTGCCGGTTTGCGGGATACAGATGTGTTCCAGAACATCTGTGGCTATGGCCTGTTTACCGGAGGGCTTGGTTTCCAGTACGGAGCCGAACGTCTGGGCGCTCTTGTTATCCCGGCTGCGGCCGGTAATACCCGGCGGCAGATCAAATTAATGCAGGATTTTGGTACCACGGCCGTACATACGATTCCGAGCTATCTATTCCGTCTGCACAGTGCTTTTAAGGAAATGGGGCTGGACCCGCGCAAAGACACCAGCCTCAAACTGTTTGTCATCGGAGCGGAACCACATACCGATGAGCAAAGACGCCGGATCGAAGAACTGTTTGGCGTCAGAGCCTTCAACTCTTACGGACTTTCGGAAATGAACGGCCCCGGCGTAGCGTTTGAATGTGAATACCAGAACGGTCTGCATGTCTGGGAGGATGCGTTTCTGACGGAAATCATCGACCCCGACACCCTCCAGCCCGTACCCGACGGTGAAGAAGGAGAGCTGGTCTTTACCACCCTCGATCGTCATGCCATGCCCCTGCTGCGCTACAGGACCCGCGACCTGACCCGCTTTTTAAGCGGTGATTGCCCATGCGGCCGTACGCACCGTCGTTTGGATCGCATCTCCGGTCGCACTGACGATATGTTTATCATCAAAGGCTGCAATGTTTTCCCCATGCAGATTGAAAAGGTGCTGATGCGCTATACGGAAGTCAGTACGGACTATCTCATCGAGCTGGAAACCGTGGATGGCAACGATGAGATCACCGTCAAGGTAGAACTGCAAAAAGAATGGTTTACCGGCAACATCGAGGCCTTGGAAAAACTCTCCCGACGTATTGCCCATGAGGTGCGGGATGAGATACTGGTCTCTCCCAACGTTAGACTGGTCGAACCGGGAAGTCTGCCTAAAACTGAAGGCAAGGCGGTTCGGGTCATCGATTCACGGATTCCCTAGGAGGTTGCCATGATTGCGCACCAGGTTTCAATTTTTCTGGAAAACAAACCAGGCCGACTGGAAAAGGTAACGGCTGTTCTCAAAGCCACAGGGATTAACATCAGGGCCATGACCCTGTCGACCAGTTCGTCCGGATGGGGCATCCTCAATCTGTTGGTTGACCACCCCGACACAGCCTGCCAAAAACTTTCACAGGCGGGGCATCCTGCCGTATTGCGGGAAATCGTGGTGGTCAGCATGCAGGACCGCGCGGGAGCATTGCATGACATGCTGGGCCTTCTGGCCCAGGCAGGTCTTAACATTCAGAATGCCTATGGCACCGTACTTGGCGATAACAAAGAGGCAATTCTGATCATCGACGTGGAAAACGCCGAGCATGTGCAAAAAATTTTTGAATCCGCGGGAGTACAAACCCTCCCTGCTGAAGACGTCTACCGGATTTAAAAACAACGGGATGATTACCGCGAGAACCAGAGAAAAACGCTACGGGCTACCCTGGTGCCCGTGCAACAGGCGCATATGGATCCATCCCGCATCCACCACCGACCGATTCGCCTGACAGACAACTTTCCTGCGCTCAACCTGTGCGCAATGTTTCGGAGTACGTCATGCCTGTGCTGTTGCGCATATACCAGCAAAAGATCGCGCTCATCCTTTTCGGCCTGTTTCTGCTTGCACCTCCGGTGCAAAGCGGCATAACAACGGCTACCCCATCACCGGTCCAGACCTCTGATGATTTGCCTCTGGGACAGATGTTGCTGGTCGGGTTTTCCGGTTCCGTCATTGATGATGGGCATCCTATCCTTGAAGACATACGTCAACGTCACCTCGGTGGGGTCATACTGTTTAATTATGGCCCCGATAATGGAACACCGGCTAACAACATCACTTCTCCGAGTCAACTTCAAAAACTTACGACCCGCTTGCAGCATGCCGCCCCCAGCCAAACCCCACTGCTGATTGCGGTTGATCAGGAAGGCGGTCGCATCTGTCGCTTGAAGGAAAGCTTCGGATTCCCGGCCACGGTCTCATTTGCGTCCCTGGGCCAGCGCAACGATCTGGCCTTCACCCGCCAACGTGCGGCCGAAATTGCCGGCACTTTACAGAAAGCCGGGATCAACCTCAATCTCGGCCCGGTGGTGGATTTGAATATTAATCCCGCCAATCCGGTCATCAGCAAACTACAGAGAAGTTTTTCTTCGGACCCTGCAATCGTTACAGCGCATGCCCGCGAATTCATCCGTGCCCACCATCAGCGAGGCATACTTTGCAGCCTTAAACACTTTCCGGGGCATGGCAGTTCTACTGCCGATTCCCACAAGGGATTTGTTGATGTGACGGATACTTGGAGTAAAAAGGAGCTGCAGCCCTTTCGTGCCCTTATCAAAGAAGGCCTCGCAGACACAGTGCTGACAGCGCACGTGTTTAATGCCAAACTCGATCCCCAGGTACCGGCAACCCTGTCAAAACCAACCGTAGAAGGTTTGCTGCGCAAAAAACTCGGCTTCAATGGTGTTGTCATCAGCGACGACCTGACCATGGGCGCTATTGCCGGACAATATACACTTGAGGAATCGGTGCAAAAAGCTCTCAATGCAGGGGTGGATATGTTGTTGCTGGCCGATAACCGGCCCGACACAACGACACGCATGCTTGCAATATTGCACAAACTTGTAAATTCAGGTCGAGTATCCCGGCAACGCATCCTGCAATCCCTTAAACGTATCGAAAAACTCAAAGTCCGACTGCATGAGACTAACAAGGGGAACCATGTCTAACCCTGCAAGCATGAACATTATCGGCTGCGGTCGCGTTGGTAAAACCCTGGCCTATCTGTGGCACCGCCACCGGATCATCCACGTGCAGGGCATCAGCAATTGCAGCATAGCCAGTGCGCAAACCGCCGCGGACTTTATCGGTGGCGGAACGGCATGCCCACCTGATAAATTGCAGCCTGCGGATTTCACCATGATCGCAACCGGCGACAGCGCCATCGCCGCCTGCGCGACCCAACTCGCCAATGCCGGCATCCTGCGCCCGGGGGATACCGTATTTCATTGTAGCGGAGCTCTCAGTTCCGAAATTCTGGCCGGCCTAAAACCCTGCGGCGCACGGGTTGCAAGCGTGCATCCGATTAAAAGTTTCGCTGAACCAGCCTTCGCTGCGGCCAGTTTTAGCGGAACTTTCTGTGGCATCGAGGGCGATCCTGAAGCCACCGCACGTCTGACACCCTTATTTGAAAATATTGGCGGCTCGCCCCTGCCCTTACGATCCGAAACCAAACCCCTCTATCACGCAGGGATGTCGATAAGCGCAAACTATCTGGTTACGTTGCTGCAATGGGGGCTTGACGCCCTCGAGCAGGCCGGCCTCCCACCGGTAACAGGCTTGAAAATCCTTGAGCCCATGGTGCGCAATACCATAGATAATATCTTTACCCTGGGACCCGCTAAAGCCCTTACCGGCCCCATCGCACGCCGCGACGTTGCCACGGTCAGTTGCCACATCGACGCCTTACAGCGATGGCAACCTGAGTTCGCAAAACTTTACCGTGCCCTCGGTCAGGAAACTCTGAAACTCGCTCAGAGGCATGACTCCGCATTGCCGGCCCAGGAACAGAGCATGAAAGAGATACTGACTGACTGAGGTGAAAATGAACAGGTGGGGAAGGATATCGGACTGATCCACTACCTTGATCTGATGTATGAATAAAAACGCGGCCGGTTCACGCTGAACCCGGCCGCATTGAGAACTACCTTTTTATGATCCAAAAAGCCGCACCTGAGATCTACAAATCAACATCCCTGCCAAAGGCATGAAATTCATCCAGGTTACTGAATTCGACCCAAGCCAGATATTCATTGGGAGCATTGACATAACGATAGACATTTTCGACAATATTAAAGTGCTTGCGCTCCTCCCCCGCAACCCGTAACAAGAGTTTCGCGATCTTCGGGTCTTTTTCCCGCCGCGCCGCATCCTCATAAAAATGAGCACCATCGGCCTCGAGTTTCATAGCATAACGATACCCCTCAAGGTTATCCTGCATTACGGTAACATCAGCCCTTTTTTCAAGCAGGGCTGCAAAAACATTTTTGGCATTATCCAGCACTCTCGATTCCTGCGAGTCAGCGCTGTCCAGAGCATTTTTCAGGTTACGAAATATCTGATAGTGTTTTTGCTCGTCTTCTGCCAGATCCGTAAAAATTTTTTTTATCCCGGCCTCGGGACTTTTCCTGGCGAGCTGCCGATAAAAGGCTTCTGCATCGGTCTCCATTTGCATTGCGAAATCGAAAACATTCATGACTTTCTCCTTCTTTGGTATCAAAATAAATCGCTTAGGATCTTGACCGGACAGATAAAGCATTGCCCAAAAACTTATCCCCCAGAGGTTGCTTCGGCCTCCAGAACATTTTGCCGCTTTTTCAATTCCTCAGCGTGCCGTTTTTTTTCCCCCGATAGCCATTCAAAAGCCTCTCTGCCTTGAAGATGCGATGACCTGACAGATGTGTCCCTGAAATAACCGGCCAGAGTCTCTTCGACCTCGATAGCCAGAGTCAGGGCTTCACTATCCGTAGACAGGCTCTCAACCCGATCCTTGACGGCCTCAACAGCATTGAATAAATCACCGGGCAAACGCTGCAGGTAAGGTAAAATCTCTTCCTCATCATCCCAAAAACCATCAGCGGAGTAATCCCGAAGACGAAAACGCAACGTGCGTAACAGTGAAATTGTATCCTGCGCCATGCCGCTAAACGCATCCCGGAGCAGTTCGCTTTTGGCTTTGCGCGCCAACGCAACAAAAAACCGATGCTCCCGATGTTCGATTTCCATGGCCATCCGTATGGCCTCAAATCCGCTGAAATGTGTAGCGCCGCGCACGAATACAATCCTCCTAAATAGTTTTCATCAGGAACCCGCCCTTTTCCCCCATTTCGTCGTAAATCTGCATACTTGCGTGTGACGCGGTCCGGCTGCTTTTGCGGCGTAGACACCTACGCCTCCGTGCAAGCGATTGATCTTCTTGACCTTGGAAAAAATTGTTTGTTTCCCATATGAAAACTGCACTTGTGTTCACCCATAGTTTCCGGATAAACACTATTTACCGAAAAGGCCCTTCATGACTCCTTCCAGAAGCTTTTCTTCGGTAGCCTTTTTATCGGTACCAGTCTCACCGGTCGATGTATCCGATGGCGCCTTTTCTGCGTCCGGCGCCTGGCCCTCTTTGGTTGATTTGAATAGTTTTTCCTGCAGGGTTTTCTGTAATTGTTGCTGCACCCCGCGCTGAATACTGCCCCCCAGAGCTTTGGTATCGAGAGCAAATCGCGGTGCCTTGACGCTACCGGTGACTTTAAGAGGCAGTTCGCCCCAACCTTGGGAATCGGTCAAAAATCGGCTGAATTTGTTGCTGCTATCCAGACGGGCAGTCAATGCAGGCGCCAGGCGAACCGGCAGCCCGACATCGAGAGTACCGTCCAAACCAACCGTGCCGGTCGGTGCAAGTCGTACCTGATCTCCGGAAAGACTGCCATCAAGTTGAACACGACCGTCTTTTACTACCAACTGGCCGGCAGCCTGAGAGAACCGAAGCACGCGTAATTCCTCGAGGTTCAGAAAGTCGGCAAGCCCCCCAACCAGACCGGTCCCGGTAAGCTTCCCATTGGCAATTTTAAGATCGCCGCTGCCGGAAAGGCTTTTTTTCAAGTCTTCCAGCCCCGTTCCCTGGCCCTGCATATCAACGGACAGATTCAACAAACCGAAGACCGTACCGGCCATTTTAGGTGCAAAAGCGGACAATAACGGGTCGGCCTGGATAGCACTGGTTTCCAAATGGGTTTTATAAGCCAACCCCTGCTTGGTAAGATCGATGCGCGCCGTTTCCGAAAAAGTCCCCCCGGCTGTCTTACCGGTCAGCTGTTCCAGGGTGAAAATATTGTCCTTGAGCTGGTAACGGGCGGACAGACCCTCAATAAGCATACCGCGCCACACGGCTTGTTCAACACGCAGTGTGCCGAGGGCCGTAATGGGGAAATTATAGGGCCCAAGCTTACGTTTCACCTTTTCAGTCTTGGTTTCCGTACGGGTGCTGGTTTTGGCTTTGTCTCCGGACGCCCCACCAAGCAACTTATCAAGTTGGAGTCGATCTGCGGTAAGACCGGAAGTCACGCGGATCGGTTTGCCGAATAGATTTTCCGCCGTAAGATCCAGCAATGCACGGTCTTCCCCCAAGACCAGATTAAGTTTACGCCCCTGCAGGGTATCTTTGGTCAAAGTCAGGTCCCCGGTCAACTGGGGACGCAGGCTTCCTGCTGTAACCTGCACCCCTTCAAGCCGCACTTCCCCCGTTTTCAGCAGTACTTTAGGCTGATTCAGAGCACCCTCAAGTTGAAACCGCGCATGAACAAAACCTGCCGGATTCATCTTGGGGATATTCCCCAACAAGGCCGAGGGCAGAATCTGGGGAAGCTTTGATAGATCGATTCGGGATAGTGTCGCGCTGCCATTTATGACGGGCCGTTCCCCGAGACCCTCAAGACGTGCCTGCAGATCAACAGGCAGTCCGCCCACAAGCAGGCGTCCTCGGTTTAATTCCAGGACACCGGCAGGACGATCAAGCTGCATATCATGGTCGAAAGTTATATCGAGACCGCTGATAGGCCTCCCCGAAGGAGTCGAAGGCGCCCGTTGAAGCCCGGCAAGCATAATGCTACCGACGCTGTGCAGTTTCTGCGCCGTACCTTCAACATCGAGATCACAGTTGACCTTCAACGCCTTGATTTTACCGGGTTGTTGCTTTTCAAAGTACGGTGCAAAATCGGGCAGATTCAAATCAGCCAGTTGGATTTTAACCTGACCTCCCCCTGCGGAGGGGTCTATCTGACCGCTTATGTCGAGTTTTGCCTGATTGATGAGTACTCCCAAGGTTATGGGAAAAGGTTGTTGTTTTGAAATATTTTCGGCACGCAGATTAAGCTGCGACAAATCAAGAGCGAAAGGCTTATCAGGATTGGCCCGGTAATCGACAAATTGCACCTGACCGTCGGAAAGCACCACTTCGGAAACCAACAGCTTGAAAGACTTCCCCTCCCCGGCTTCCTGTTCCGATGGTGCCAGCTCCGTAGCGGGCTGCTTTTTCTTTTCCAACAGATCGCTGAAATTAAACGTGCCATCCGCCTGGCGCACAACCCGCAACACCGGTTGCTCCAACCGAACCTCATCCACCACCACTTTGAGCTTTAGCAGAGGCCAGAAGCGGTAGCGCAAAGTTACCGTGCCTGCTTCAACAAAAGGCAAGGTTCCCTCTTTATCCATAACGGTAAGATCATGCAGGACTATCCCGGAAAAAATGCTGATTTCGATATCACCGAGTGCAACATCCCGCTGCAGCGCTTCTTTGGCCATAGGGAGTACGGTGTTCCGCACCTGTTCTGAAGTGATGAGAAACTTGGCCAGAACAAGAAGTATTACGACCAGTACTATCAGGCCGCCCATTGCGAAACCGACGTAACGAAGCGCTTTTTTCATGTATCCTCCAAAGATAAAGACTTTGATCGATGAAGCCCTTTGGCATTATTCCGAATCGTAGAAAGGTTAACCCCACAAAGGCCGGAATGGTTACATTTCATCAACAAGATCAACCAAGCCACCGGCCAGAAGCACATCCCGCCATTGGCTGGCAGTGACCGGTTGAACAGACAATCGGCTGCCTCGCTTCAATACATCCATCTGCGACAATTGCGGATGATGCCTGAGAGCATCGCGGCTAAGTGGTGTTGGCAGATGAGCAAGGTACTGCACATCGACCATATACCAGAGGGGATTGGCTTCACTGGCGCGTGGATCAAAATGATCCGACAGAGGATCACAGGCGGTATAGTCCGGATAGCCCGAGCGCACAACCCGCGCAATGCCGACAATGGCAGGTTCAGGAATATTGCTGTGGTAAAAAAGTACCCCGTCCCCGACCTGAATATCATCCCGCAGAAAATTCCGCGCCTGATAGTTTCGCACGCCATCCCACGGAGAAATGCCATTCGGACTATGTTCAAGATCATCGATAGAGAAACAACCCGGTTCGGATTTCATCAACCAATACCGGCGAGTATCCGCCATACCTTTTATCCTTCCATTTTTCAACAGCCTAACCGGCGATAAAAGTTTTCCCCGCTTCAACCAGATGCTCAAGATCTTTTTCGCTACGTGCTTCGCAGTAAAGCCGTACTACGGGCTCAGTTCCGGATTTACGTAATAGCATCCAGGCATCATTTTCCAGAAGAAATTTCCAACCATCGACGGTAACGATATCCATCACCTTCCATCCACCAATGGTTTCGGGAGGGGTGGCCATTTTAAGCGTAAACTGGTCCTCAAGCCCCATAGAAAGGCGGATATTCTTACGTCGAGTATAAAAACTTCCAACGCGGTTGTACAGATCCTGTAACTGCACACCCAGCGGTTTGCCCGTCATAGCCACCATTTCCGCCGCCAGGAGACAAGCGAGAATGCCATCCTTTTCCGGGACGTGCCCGGCAATCGTAAGGCCGGCGCTTTCCTCACCGCCGAGCAAGATTTTTCCGGCGCTTATTAACTCTCCGATATATTTGAACCCGACCGGCGTTTCATAAACTTGTTGTCCATGGTAATTAGCCACAGCATCGATAAAATGGGAGGTCGCCACAGAGCGCGCCGCATCGCCTTTAACATCTCGCACCCGGATAAGATAATCGTACAGTAAAGCCAGAAAATAATTAGGCTCGATAAAGGTACCATCGTAATCGATTAGCCCATAGCGATCAGCGTCGCCATCGGTGGCAAGACCTAAAGAGACAGCCTGATCTTTTTTTACCAGATCGATAAAATCCCCCACGTAGTTCTGTGCCGGTTCGGGCGGAAAACCACCAAAATAGGGATCTCGATAATCGTTGATGCAAACCACCCGAGCACCGGCTTCACGCAACATCTTGTCGAGATACCCGCGAGCGGTGCCATAAAGTGGATTCACGGCAAGAGTGATCCCGGCACGTCCGATTACTTTCAAATCCACGAGTTTTTCAAGGGATTTTTCGTATATCGGTTGAGGGTCGATCTCCTCGACCAGGCCACTTTGAAAGGCCTCATCCAAAGGCATAGCTCGATAACATATTTCACCGAGCATGGCGTTCGCACGCCTCTCGATATCGTCCGTTACTTCAGGCAGTGCAGGCCCCCCTGATTCCTGGGAGAATTTCATGCCGTTGTATTCTGCAGGATTATGACTGGCAGTGAAATTGATGCCACCGGCAGTCTTACGTCGCAAAATTTCAAATGCGATTGTCGGAGTTGGCGTATCCCGGTTGCAAAGAAACGAGGGAATACCATCTCCGGCAAGCACACTGGCTGTTTCGCGAGCGAACTTCTCTCCCATAAAACGGCTATCGTGCCCTATGACCAGACCGCGTTCGTGTAAACCCTTGGAACGCAGGTGGTCTGCTATGGCCTGGGTAACCACCCGAACATTATCGAGAGTAAAATCCTCGCAAAAAATACCTCGCCAACCGGAGGTGCCAAACTTGATGCCATGCATAGTCTTCCTCCTGTCAATATCCGGAATCCCGACAAAGCTTACGAAAAACGGAATAAAAGCTGATAAGCTCGCTACCTTGTTTCATTGTAACAAAGGAGCAGATCAAAGCATCCGTTGTTTTCAACTACGTTCTGGATATCACTCTGTAAAACAAATACCCGCCTGAATCTGCGACAAAACATATTTGACATAAGGACAATCATCAGGCAACAATCCCTGCAACACCAGTTGCGGCGTCAAAGCAACACACCCTTCACGCACAGCGCAACGGTCGGGGTAGACGCGACATAAATGCGTGTCAAGGTCCAGATATTCACATGGATCATCGGTATAATAAATTTCCCCTTCAAATTCGACTTTTTCGTAACAACATTGTCCACACCGACGACAGATTTTTTCCCAATCCTGTTTCATGTTCAGTATTTTCCCCCATCTTCAGGTAACCGAAATCCCACCCTGCCGGCCATGGCAAAAAAGGGGAATGCGACCTCTGAATTAATGATTGACAAATTTCACCAAGCTGTTAAATAATGTCTTTCTTTAAGAACGAAAGCTTTTCAGAAGAGCGACATAAAGGAGGCAACACCATCCCATGAAATGCGAAACTATTCTTCCCGGTACCGAGTGTACCTTCTGGAGCAAGAACGGCTGTATCTTCGAAGGTAATTCCTGTCAGCCCATCGTCGAAGCCTGTCAGGGCTGCGACCGTGTAGTGGAAAGCACCATCGGCCCCGTTTGTTCGGCGTATCCTTGCCCCGAGCGTAAATGGGCCCAAGGTCTGTGCAATCTCGCCACTCACAAGAAAATCGAAATCCAGACCAGCACTCAGAAAGTCAACCCGCTTAAAGCCTCTAAAAAGGCTTCCGCAGGCAAGAAGAAGTAATTTCTTCTTGGGAACGAAACGGAAGGGCAGCCTGTGCAGGCTGCCCTTTTTTCGTTGCCGGCCTATTTTTTGGAGGACCGTCCCAACTCGGTTTCCAGCCCTTCCACCACCGCCGCGACCTCTTTGAGAAGATCCTGCGAATCCCGGCCTTTTTCAAGATCAAGAAACCGGCGATAATGTTTGAGAGCCTTTTCCGTCTGCTCCTCGTCCAACATGAGGTGTCCAAGAGCCAAATGCACCTCTGGGAGATCCTCCTGCAATTCAAGGGCTTGACGATAAAACCGCTCCGCATTGGCCGGGTTGCCCATATCGTGCTGTAAATCCCCCAGATGAAGCAAGATGTGAGGATCTTCAGGGTCTAGCTGCAACGCCTCTTCGAAGGACGCCAGAGCCTGCTCGGGTTGGCCAAGCGCCGCATATACATCACCGAGTCCGTTCAGCACAAACGCAGATTCGGGATCAGCCTTTCGGGCCTGCTCAAGCAGTTCGAGTGCCTTCCCATATTCTTCCCGGCTTGCATGTACCAGAGCCATTCTGGCCAAAGCCTCACCAGCTTCTTCAGGGTGAGAAGTCAGCTGCCGATAGCAATCCAGAGCCTTATCATCTTCATCCAGTTCAAAAAGTAAATCCCCTATAGCGAACAGACTTTCCACTTCCTCGGGATTAAGTTTCAACGCCGTCTGATAAGCCGCGATCGCCTGTTCAAGCTTGCCACCCTCAGCCAGAGCTTCACCAAGGCCGGCATACAATTCAGGAACCGTTTTTTCGGACTCAATTGCTTGCCGGTACAATTGCGCGGCTGCGGCCCAGTCTCCGTTCTCCAGCAAAACGGTGGCGTTTTGAACCGTTGCCTGCCATTCTTTTTCACTTGTCATTCAATTACCATCCAAAAGAGCAATATTATCTAAAAAAATATTTAAGCTGCCATCAAGCGGAAACCACCGCTTTTTTATCCTCGTCCAATTGCCTGGATCCCTGAAGGATATAATGCCCACCAGACAGAATGGTCATGCCACCGGTAACCTTGAATAGAAAATCAAGCACGGGACCGTCCAGCCCCATGATACTCCAGATCAAGGCGGCACCGATAGTAATGACCTGCACGATAGTCGTACCCTTCCCACACAGAGTAGGCATAATCCTTGGTTTCCGACCAGTAAAAAAGATTATTGCTATACCCAGCCCGACAAACAGATCTTTAAAGAAGATCACCACCGCCAACCAGGCGGGTATCAGGCCGATCACAGCCAGAGACACGAAAGATACCGTACTGAGCAACTTGTCAGCCAGCGGATCAAGATACAGTCCGAGTTGGGTTTCCTGGTGAAGACAACGAGCCAGGTACCCATCCAAGGCGTCGGTAAGGCCGGCCACGACAAAGATGGCCAGCGCAATATGCAGCCACCCGTAAATCACAGCGATCAAAAAAGCGGGGACCAGCGCCATACGTGCGAGAGTCATCATGTTGGGAATAGTCATGGAACTATCTTCATAATTTTCCGCAACACTGCGTCAGGCATAAATGTTGTGTGTGCTCAGGCAAAGGATTTAGCCGGCCGGGGTTTATTGTGCAGGATCTTCATCGACAAACCACAATAAAAGAAACCCCATGCTCAAAGCATCAGTCACTGCCTTGCAGTACCTTATGAATTCAAAATGTTTTCATAGGTTGCACCAGCCTGACCAGCCACCGATTGTAGAGTGGTTGAAGAGACAAAAAAGGCTCCCGACTGAACAAGCAAGTAATATTCAGCAGGAGCCCATGGAGCAGATTGGCGCCTTTAAACGTACAACTAGTCTCGTCCGCCATGCAGCCGAAACGATCCATCCACCGAAGTAATGGAAGAAATGGCATGTTTATAAAGCAGCAGGTCCCCTTTACTTTCGATCAGCACGCAAAAGCTGTCAAACGACTTGATGAAACCATCCAGCTTGTCGCCGGACATCATGATAATGTTTACCCGAACACGTTCTTTACGGGCCTGATTCAAATACTGATCCTGGATGTTAAACGGCGTCTTGGACATAGCCACTCCTTTTATGTAGCATAAAAAAAACTCTCAATTAACTTCAATACCTTAGCAAACTCTCCCGAGGAATCAAGCCAAATTATTGATTTTACCTTGTTGAACCATGTAAGCTGCCGCTTGGCGTAGCGCCTTGAATCACGTTGGATAAGTCTAACAGCCTCTTCCAGCGACAGATTTCCGCAAATATACTGTACTATTTCTCTGTAACCAATGGTTTGCATCGCCTTGGATTCAACGCTGTAACCTGCCGCCAGCAATCCCTCGACTTCCTGCACCAACCCATCTTTGATCATTTGGCAGACACGCTGATCAATGCGCCGATATAAATCATCACGGGACATGGTCACCCCAAGAGTAGTAACCCGGAAGGGCGACTTGCGATTAGCATGTTCCGCCTGCACATCGGACAGACAACGACCACTCAGCGCATGCACTTCAAGCCCCCGCACAATGCGAACCAGGTCATTCGGAGGCAATCGTTGCGCCAGCACAGGGTCTATCGACTGCAGGCGAGCATACAATATGCCTTCACACCTGTCTTCCTCCTGCATCAACGTGGCCCGCAGACGACTATCCGCTCCTGGGACATCCACCAATCCATGCAGCAAAGCATGGATATACAACCCGGTTCCCCCCACAATTACGGGAAAACGGCCTCTTTCGCGAATAGCATGCAAGGCCCTGCGCCCCAGGCGGGAAAAGTCGCTGGCGGTAAAATTTTCATCCGGATTGGCGACATCGATAAGATGGTGAGGTGCGGCAGCAAGCTCTTCGGGTAAGGGTTTGGCCGTACCGATATCCATATACCGATATACCTGGCGCGAATCGGCAGAAACAATCTCAATAGGTAGTTCCTTGGCTACGCGCACGGCTAAAGAGGTCTTGCCCGAAGCCGTAGGGCCACACAGGACAAGCACCGGAGGCCGGATATCCTTTCCCTCGATGTCCATCAGGCCCTCTTGAACAACCGCTCCACATCCCCGTGAGTCCAGCGCAGAAAGGTCGGACGGCCGTGGGGGCAGTGGCTGATAAATGGGGTCTGATCCATGGCATCAAGCAGCGCCTGCATCTCCTCCTGGGACAAGCGTTGATTCGCACGCAACATCCCATGGCACGCCATTTTGATTAAAATACGCTCGAATTCCTGTTCAATCAGTTGACTCCGGCCAATAGAGGACAACTCGTCGACCACATCGCGCAACAATCGCTCAGCATCGGCCTCCTTTAGCATGCGCGGTAATTCCTTAAGCGCATAAGCATTGCTTCCGAAATGCTCTAACTCGAATCCAAATCGCGACAAAGCTTGACAATGCTCGGCGACCGCTCTCCCCTGTCGAAAATCGAATTCCAACACCACGGGAAACAGCAGTAGTTGTCGCTCTACCGAGCCGGTAAGATACTGTTGCTTGAGCTGCTCAAAACCGATACGTTCGTGGGCGGCGTGCTGATCGATAAGCAGCAAATCCTGGCCAGCCTGACACACAAGATAACTGTTCTGGTACTGTCCGATAATACGTAGCCCGGAAAAAAACCCCTTGCTTTGTATCTCGGCCTGCGGATCAGGATGGGCTTGAGTACCAAACAGATCGGATTCGGGCTGACAAACAGCCTCTACCGGTTCGGCCGGGTTTTCCTGCCTTGAGGGATAAGAAGTTAATGACTCCTTGACTTGGACCTGAGATGGGGGCCGACTGCCAGAAACAGGCTCCGCTACGACTCGTGGCTTCTCAACCATGGAAGCAGGTGTCCCATGCTGCGACAACGGGATCTTGACGGCTGAACTGGATTCACATATCGGCATCGGGAAGGGACTGCTGCCCTGTGCACCCTCCGTTATCCGCGAAGCTGCACTTAACTGATCGCGCAGGGATTGAACGATAAAATCGTGAACCAGTGCCTGTTGACGAAATCGCACTTCGTGTTTGGTAGGATGCACATTGACGTCGACCTGTGAAGGCTCGACTTCCAGAAATAACACCAAAACCGGATGCCGCCCTTTTTCGAGAAGATTCCGATAACCATCCCCCAGAGCATGTTGAACAACCCTGTCCCGGATAAATCTTCCATTAATGAAAGTGTAGACACCCCCAAGACCTGCCCTGCTCAAACTTGGCCGAGAGATGAGACCGCTAAGACGCATGCCCTCCGGACCATGACTGTCAAGACACAGCATATCGTGAACAACTTGCCTGCCTAAAAGTTCAGCCACCCGCTCAGCAAGAGTATTCTGCCTGTTAACCTCCCAAAGCAGACGACCATTGTGTACAAACCGAAAACAGACTTCGGGGCTGGAAAGCGCTAACCGGGTTAAGGTTTCACCGATATGACCAAGTTCCGTCTCATCCCGTCGTAAAAATTTACGGCGCGCCGGGGTATTGAAAAAAAGATTGCGAATCTCAATGCTCGTCCCGGGGGGCACACCTGCTTCTGAAGCACGCTTTACGGTACCCCCTTCGGCAATAATTTCCCATCCTTCCAAGGCTTCTGCAACCCGGGTACGCAAAGTAAAGCGCGATATGGCAGCAATGGAGGGCAATGCTTCCCCCCGAAACCCGAGAGTGGTCAACTGAAAGAGATCCTGCTCAGCACGCACTTTACTGGTGGCATGCCGTTCCAGACACAAAAAAGCATCTTCACGGGGCATTCCGCTACCATTATCGGTTACCCGGATAAGACGCTTACCGCCATTTTCAATTTCAATCTGAATACGGCTGGCACCGGCATCTAAAGAGTTCTCCACCAACTCCTTCACAACCGAGGCGGGTCTTTCCACAACCTCACCAGCGGCAATCTGATTACACAAGGCTTCGGGGAGTATATGAATCTTATGAGACACCAGCCCTCACGATGACAGGAAAATAAATACCAAAAAATATAAAAAGCTCAAAAGGGAATAAAGCGGCCTAAACTTATCGAGGAGAATTACTCAGAATTTGCGCTCGAGGGAATCAAGCATTTCGTCGATATCCTCAATATCCCCCAAATCCTGCATATCATTTTTGAAGGGTTGCGATGGTTGCTGACGCAGACCAAGATCACCGGCCACATTTTCAACTATCGGGGCGGTAACCTGGTTGTGCTTGAGCAGGTAGGCTTCCAGCAGACAATTATCACAAATAGTATTGATCAGGCGGGGGACTCCCCCGGCATAGTTGTGAATGACGGGAATGGTGTCAGGGTCGATGATCGCATGACGTGCTCCAGCGACCTGCAACCGGTGGCTGATATACGCTTCGGCAGTAGTATGGGTATAGGAATGCAGACGGTACTTCACCGCTACCCGCTGGGCAAGCGGTTCGTCGAGTCGCAGACAGTCCTCAACTTCAGGAAGACCGAAAAACAAAATATTAAGCAATTTCTTGGAGGGAATCTCAAGATTGAGCAATCCACGAAACTCTTCCATGAGTTCACGGGTCTGCAGCATTTGAGCCTCATCGATCAACACCACCGCTTTACGCCCGGATGCGTCGATTTCTATCAAACAATCGTACAGTTGTTTGAGCAAGGCCATCCGATCCAAGGCAGGGTTTTCGACCCCAAGTTGCAAAGCTATCCGGGTCAGAATCCATTCGGGGGTTACACCTGAATGCACCATAACCAATAGCGAAGCCACATAATGCTCTTCGTCAAGATAATCGAGCATCCTGCGAGCCAGGGTCGTTTTACCGGTTCCAACACCGCCTATGACTACAGCCAGCCCCTTATTGGAATCGATGACGTGCATCAACCGTAACATGGCCTGACGATGTTGTTCACTGTTATAGTAAAATCGCGCATCCGGTGCATTGGAAAAAGGTTCCCGGTCCAAACCGAAATGCTCAAGATAACTCATCCGCCCATCCTCTTTTGTGCAGGCTATAAATCACATTGACACGCAGGCAAGTGGAGATCTTTCCGTGAGGAAAACCGCGGTCACAGGTATGAAACACGATTACTCCCCGGACCACTTGCCGGACCGCCAACATCCCCACCATCATCCAGTCCGAGCTCGTCGCGCAATTTACGGATATGATCCCCCACATCCCGATAGGAAATGTCGGTATCGGCAACCTGTTGAAAACTGTCCAAAGCTTCCAACGGCCGCCCCCAAACCACATAAAGCTGACCGAGTTCAAAATAAAGATTAAGCCTGTCCCCTTCGCTGAGACTTTCCTGATGCAGGCCCTTTTTGAACAATTCAGACGCCTGTTCGAAATCGCCCTTGCTTACAAGACAGGTACCGATCAAAGTCAGGGCGTCTGTGTAACGACTCGGATGACTCATGGCCTTAGTGAATTCTTCGATAGCCTCGCCAAGCAAACCCATCTCTCTGTAAGCAATCCCTAAATCATAATGGGTTTCACAATCATCCTGAGCGACAGCGTCTTCAATGCCCTTTTTGAAGGCGGAGATATTGCCTTCCAGCCTGCTTTTCTCTCTGTCACCAACAGCTTGGGGCAGGATATCTGAACCCTTTTGACTTTTCTTCGCGTCCAAGGGTGCAGCAGACGTCTTGTTTTCTGCCAGGTGCGCTTCTACCTGGCGAAGAAGCTCAAGGGCTTCCTTACAACGCGGTGAGCGCTCAAGCAGTGATTGACATTTTTTCTGCGCTTCTTCGAAAAAATTCTGCTGCAGATAAAATTCAGCCTCTTCCAGATCACTCGTAAGATCGGGTTCATCATCATCCAGATCGAAGGACTCCATGTCGAACACCTCGCCAAGTTCCTTCTGCAAGTCGGCAAGACTGTCGTCCATGGAAGAGATGTCAGGTTCAGTATCCTCTGACGGTAAGGACGAAGGTTCGGTCACGGGAAACTGCATGTCGAATGAATTATCAGCGGAAACATCTATTCCATCCGCTGCCAGTTCGCTGCCGCCATCCAGGTCCAGGGCGTCAAAATCGATACCGCCCTGCAGATCCAGATTACCATCAATAATACCAGTCTCTTCAACCGGGGTGCCAGTGACTTCGTCCCCAAGGATGGATTCACTTTCACATTCATCCAACTCAAGTTCGAGTTCGAGTTCAATCACCTCGTCGTCGCCATCCTCAGATGGCATTTGAGCAAGGTTGGCATCCGCTACAACAAGGTCATCATCCTGTGCCACCCCCTCTAACACCTCTTCATTTTCACCGATGAAAAGGTGCGATTCCTGCTGCGATAAAAGGTCATCAGCGGCAGAAGGGCTATCGAGCTTTTGATCTTCAAGGGAGGTGGCTTCAGACTCAAGGGCGTCCGCTTCAAAAAACCCACTTTCCTCGACCTCCAGCAATTCACCTCCAAACCATTCACCGGAAGCATCTTGCTCATCTGTCGAAACAACCTTGCCCTTTTGACTTTTTTGACCTTCCTCAGAGAGCAGGTCAAACAACTTCGAACCTTCCCCCGTGTTTTCATAGATCTGATGCAAGGTTTGCCGGACTATCTCATCATCGCCACGCATAACCTGCAGTTGTTCATAAAAGTCCTTAAGGACCGGGGTAAGCCCATTTTGCAGAAAAGCTTCTTTACACTTTTCGAGGTGGTCAAGAGCGGCCTGGTCCTCTCCACAATCAAGGCAAGCTCGAGCAAAGGCTTCCTGAAATTCGATATTTTCCGGCTCGCCGGCGAGCAACAACTCATAAACCTGACGTTCACAGTTAAAATCGGCCATCTGACGGTAAGCCTGGGCCAAAACCGGTAGGATCTCCTTTTGATCAGGAAATTTATCTGTCTCCCCTGCCAACAGAGCTACGGTTTCTTCCGGCTGATTGCAAAGCATCAGAATTCGCCCAACATCGACCTTCAAGTCGATTTCGTCGGGCAGATACGATTCGACCAGATCCTTTATTTTTCTGGCAGATACTAAATCTTTGTTTTTTTCCAGCAGATTCAATGTATCGCGCAAGGCAGTGTGAGCCTTGTCAGAAATTGCGTTTTCAAGGTAACTCTGGCAGATGCGCAACCGCAACCCGCTGTTGTCGGGGTCGAGTTCTTTCATCTTTTCCAAAATTTCATGCAGCTCAGCTACATTACCCGCCTTTTTGTAAAGCTCTGCAAGGCCCCGGTACTCCCCGAGAGCATTGCCAACAAGTCCCTGTTTTTCATTCAGTAGCGCCAGCCGCCGATAAATCTTTTCATGGGAGGGATTTATCTTCTGCATCTGCTTATAAACAGCGATCGCCTTGAGATAAAAACCATTATCTGCATAGTGTTTGGCGACAACTTCATAGGCCTCAAGGGACTCGGGCACCAGGTTGGCACGATTCAGCAATTCGGCCAGTCGCTGACGGCTTCTCACGTCCTTGGGATCAAGCTCAACGACTTTCTGGTAGTCCTTGGCCGCCTTCAACCACTGAGCTTTCTGAATATTTTTTTGCGCTGCCTGAAGCAGCTTTTCCTTTTTTGACAAGGTCATTCACCCATTGTTGAAGTTTATGGTGCAGTTACGCAATTTAAACCAGTTTCATTCGACCTGTCAAGCTTGCCGGATTCCGTTACAAAACAGGGAAAGCTCTTGTTTTTCATAATAAAAGAAGCCTCTAGGCACCCACGTCAAAACAGGGAACTTTCAGCCAGGAAGCTGTCATTCACAACTTCTTCAACCGAGCCACCTCGTCGCGACTCAACTGACGGTATTGTCCAGGCTTCATATTTTCCAAGTCGAGAAATGCGTAACGGATACGTTTTAAGCGACTCACAGGACATCCCACTGCCTCGCACATACGCCGAACTTGCCGGTTACGCCCCTCATGAATGGTCAATTCCAACCAGGCATGACTTCCCGATTGACGAATTCGAGACACCTTAGCCGGTGCAGTCATGCCATCTTCAAGTTGCACCCCTTTTTCCAAGGCGTTTCGCGCTTCGGCAGACAGGCCACCCTGCAGTCGCACCAAATAAGTTTTATTAACCTCATGGCTTGGATGACTAAGGCGCCAGGCCAGATCTCCATCATTGGTGAGCAGCAACAAGCCCTCGGTATTCAGATCGAGACGCCCGACAGGGAACAAACGAGCCTGTACGTTGCGCACCAGATCCGTCACAACCGGACGCCCCTGCGGATCGCGAAGACTGGTAACATACCCCACCGGTTTGTACATAAGCAGACAAACGGGCTCTTCAGCCTGCGGCAACGGGCGACCATCAACAAGAATGCGATCCTTTCCGGGATCTGCCTGCGCGCCGAGTTCTGCTATTTCACCATTGATCGTTACGCGACCGTTGGCTATCCACTCTTCTGCCTTACGCCGGGAAGCAAGGCCGGCACCGGCAATTAATTTTTGCAGTCGCTGTTTCATAAATCTCGCATATAAAAAAAGTTATCGGGTTGACGGCTGCCGACAATGGTTAACCGAACACAACGTCTCTTCAGCCCTCTCCATCTTCCCGCAATTATGAATTAATCAGATCCATTTTTTCTATGTTCAAGGCCCGCTTCGAAATCAAACAGCAGGGTTTCGCTTTCTTTGGTCAGCTCGGTGAATTCTTTAAGGGTAGGCAGATCCTCCAAAGACTGCAAACCGAAGAATTCCAGGAATTCGCGACTCGTGCCATAGATCAATGGTCTGCCAGGGATATCTTTTTTACCTACAATCCTCACCAGCCGCTTATCCAACAAGCTCTTAACAACCCCGCCGGAATCAACCCCACGCAAATAATCGATATCGGCTCGCGTCACAGGCTGACGATAGGCGATGATGGCAAGAGCTTCCAAAGCAGCGCGGGACATCCGCACCGGACGACTGCTTTGAAGTCGCCGGACCATTTCGGCATGCTCGGGGCGGGTACGAAGCTGATAACCTTCGGCCAACGCGACCAACACAAAACCGCGGCCGGAACAACAGTATTCCTCGTCCAGTTCAGCTAACAATGGCGCGACCTGCCCGGGTTCAACCTCGGCCGCAAGAGCCAATTGCTCAAGGCGCACCGGCCCCGGTGCAGCGAATAAGAGTGCCTCCAGGATGGTTTTCAGTTCAGCAGTATCCAAAAGATTCATCCTGCAAGGGCAGTTCGCGGGCCGGATCCGATGCAAGGGGAAACAACCATATTGAACCGCAACGCTGATTTTGCATGATGCGAACCGTGCGTAATTTTACCAACTCCAACATCGCCAGAAAAGTCACCACCAGTTCTTCGCGGGTGGGCGGAATTGACAACAGGGAGTCAAAAACCAGACTTTGACATCCCTCGAGAATCTTCAGTAGCATGGTCACCCGCTCTGCCACAGAGAGTCTTTCCCGCACGACCTCGTGAACCGGTTCAGGTGGCGTTTGTTTGAGGAGGTCCCGCAAAACCTCGACCAGTTCAAAAATACCAATGGCTTCCAGCTCGGCATCATGCTCCTCATCCAGCGCCGATTCAACACACGAACGGGCAAACACATCGCGACCGAGGATATCATATTCATCAAGCGCCACGGCTGCCACTTTGTAACGTTGGTACTCCAACAGACGATGCACAAGTTCGGCGCGGGGATCGGTGTCTTCTTCCTCGGAATCGGGATCGGGATCAAGAGGCAGCAACATACGCGATTTGATATGTACCAGCGTCGAGGCCATGACCAGAAATTCCCCGGCAATATCCAGATTGAGAGATTGCAAGGCATCCAACGCTTCGAGATATTGGGTTGTAATCTCGGCAATGGGAATGTCGTAGATGTCCATCTCATTTTTTTTTATGAGATGCAGCAAAAGATCAAGCGGACCCTTGAAAACCGCAAGTTCAATTTCGTATGACATCTTGCTAGGCCCTGAACAGCACAGCGAACACTTTCTGAACAAGGGACAGCTGCGGACCGGCCAGAAAAGCTGTCAGCGAACCAACGATAGGCAACAATACACGTTCCGACAGAGGAGAGAAAAAAAACAATAAAATAACGATAAAAAAACCGAACGGTTCGAGCTTTGCCACCACCGCCGCAGTCTTTGGAGGCAACAGACCGATCAACACCCTGCCGCCGTCAAGAGGTGGCACCGGCATAAGATTGATCACCGCCAACACGACGTTTATATACAAGCTGAAAGCAGCCATCAGGGTCAAAGGTTCGAGTACCATGGCCTCAATGCTACCCATGGGCCCAGTCGGCAAACCACCGAGTCCACGCAGCACCAGCGCAGACAACAGTGCAAGACCCAGATTGGCGATCGGCCCGCCGAGGGCCACCCACAACATGTTACGGCGGGGGTCTCTGAGGTTGCCCGGATTGACCGGCACCGGTCGGGCCCAGCCAAAACCGATAAAAAACAGCAACAGAGTGCCGATCGGGTCGAGGTGTTTAAGAGGGTTGAGAGTCAAGCGACCAAGCAGACGAGCGGTTGGGTCACCAAAACGCTCCGCCACCCAACCATGTGCCACTTCATGCATAGTGATGGCCAACAATCCGGGCACCAACATGATCGAGAGTTTTTGAAGAAAAAGATCCATAAACATCCATAAAAGGAGAAAAAAATACTATAACAGTCTTTTCTAGCAAAAGCCTGCCAGCTGCGTCAACCAAGTACGTTCATTGTGACTGGTTTTCGGTACTTTTCCCCAAAAACCGTTTGGTGACAAACTGAATTTCATCTTCGCGAGTCACAAGCTTCCCATCCAATCGGGCCGCAAGCAAGCGTGTGAAGACTTCCCGATAAACGGGACCTGGCTCAAGTCCCATCGCTTGTAGATCACGTCCGCTCAGTAGACAGTGCATCTGCCGGAGATGGGTAATAAAATGGGAAATAATACGGCGGGTTTCTTCATGCTCGGCGCGAGCCATACCATACAGCAGGGTCTCGACCTGGAGATCTTTCAACAGGGCAAAAATTTCACTGTCGCGAAAATCCAGTCGTTGTTGACAGCGCCATTCAAGCTGATTGATCACACGGTGCGCCGCATCCCGCTGTGGGCCAAAAAACTCTTCGTGACGCGGCGGCATACCCAAACGTCGGACCACCTGTTGAACCTCCAGGTTGTCCAATTCCGAGAACAGGCAGAGAAAAAACACCTGCCAGCGATGGCAACGCTCACCGGTATAAAGCAATTCGTACCAGTCGTAGGCACGTTTGGCAGCCGCAAACATCCTGGATAGCAAAGATCTGAACGACAATTGAGGGTGAATAATGGCCAGCAACCCCAATTCGTCAAGGCGCTTCATAGCGGGCAGAGGATCGGTTTCCCTGAGAATAAGGATCAACTCGTTAAAAACCCGGGGACCGCTGATCTTGTCCAGAAAACCCATGCGAACCGCACTTTTAAGCAAATGCTCGGTGTGCCTGCCCATCTGAAATCCGAGCCGTTGCTCAAAACGAATGGCCCGAAACATGCGCGTCGGATCTTCCACAAAACTGAGGTTGTGCAATACCCTAACAGCTTTTTCGCGCAGATCGTTCTGACCACCGAAATAATCGAGAAGTTCGCCAAAATGAGGTCCGTTCAAGGCGATGGCAAGGGCGTTGATGGTAAAATCACGACGGTAAAGATCAAGCTTGATGGAGGCAGTCTCCACCGTCGGCAGGGCGCCCGGCTCCAGATAGTATTCGGTGCGTGCCGAAGCGACATCCACCTTAAAACCATCCGGAAAAATCAGTACCGCAGTGGCAAATTTTTTATGCGCCCGGACCCGGCAGCCATAACGCCTGGCATACTCTTCAGCAAAAGCAATACCGTCACCCTCCACCACAATATCAACGTCAAAATTCTCCTGGCGCAACAGCAAATCCCGCACGAAGCCGCCTACCACGAATACATTGCACTCCAGAGCATCACTGACTTTCCCGATACGTGAGAGGGTCTTTTGCAGGGAGTCGCGTAGCTGATTACGTAACAGATGACTAACCACGCGTCTTTTAAGAGTCAGGCCGTTACCCGGTTCACCAATGCCGAGACGCCTGCGCGCCACGGCACCGGATACCAGATGATGCAGCAAGTCCGTGCGAGTCAGGGCGCCAACCAATAGTCCATCCTCGACTACCGGTACGAACCGCTGATGCCGATCGACAATCAGATCCTGCAGCTCTTCCATGGGCGTATCGGGAGTCACCGAGGAAAAATCGAAGCTCATATACTCGCCCACCGGGACATCCCCGAGTAGATGATGAGCTGCTTTTTCGACAATCTGGCGGGTAATGATACCGACCACGTGCTCACCGTCCAGTACCGGCATGGCATTGATATTGTACCGGGTGAGAATTTCCCGCACTTGCGCGATGGTGTCTGTTTTCTGAACCGTTTTGACGGGCGAAAACATGATGTGACGCGCCTCCCAATGCGGATTGACATGTCGCCGCAACACTGCAGGCAGCTTGTCGAGAACCTGCACCAGGGTCAGATCCCTGAGCGTGGCCGAGGCCGCAAACGAATGGCCACCGCCACCGAATTCCTCAAGGATCTCTCCCGCTGGAACCTCCGGCAACCGGGACCTGCCGACCATAAAGATGCGATCCCCCATGCGGACTGCCACAAACAGGGCGTTCAAGGTCTTCATATCCTTGATTTTATGAGTCAGCACTGCGAGATCCCCGACAAAATCGTCGATGGAAGCATGGGCGATGTGGATATCGATGCTGTTGACGTTGATGGCCGTCAAGGATTGTAGCAGTTTATGCAGCAATGCCACCTGGTCGGAAGTCAACTCCTGCACCAGAAAATCCGATACCGTATTGAGATTGCCACCATGCTCCACCAGGTAGGCTGCCGCTGCGTAATCGGCCGCGGCAGTGGCATGCGACAACAGCTTGCTGGTATCTTCATATAATCCCAGCAACATCATGGTGGCCTCATCCGGAGTCGGATGAATACCGCGCTGCTGGAATATATGGGTCAGGATCGTGACGGTGGAACCGGCCGGCCGGATTTCTTCCACGGTTCCGCGCAGGGCGTGGGGTTTATTGGGATGATGATCGTAGATATGTACTTCGACACCGGGACGTTTTGCCACCTCCCCGAAAGGACCGATGCGTTCGGCCTGGCAGACATCAACCAGAATCAACCGGGTAATGGCTGCCAGATCGATATCCTTGATACGTTTAAACTCATACGCATAATACGCACTCTGCATGAAAAATTCACGCAGGCTGCGCTCCTGGGCACCGGCAAAGACCATGACGGCATCAGGATAAAGTCTTTTGGCGGCGATCATGCCCCCCAGGCAGTCGAAATCGGCATTGATGTGCGTGGTTATGACATCCATGAAGGATCAACGACTCCCTGAGAAAATGTATCAACTATCCACCCCCCCGACGGGCGCGACCATCCATCTTCAAGCATAACAGCTTGTAATGTACATCCCAACAAGGTCGCGCCACACATCAGGTCACCTGCAGGGAACCGATCACATCATTGATGTCGTCCACCCGCTGCTCGCGGCAGTACTGCTGCAATCCGGCCACGATTTTAGGCATAGCCTGCGGATCGACAAAATTGGCCGTACCGACCTGCACCGCCCGCGCCCCGACGATCAGAAACTCCAGGGCGTCTTCCGCCTTGGTGATGCCGCCCACGCCGATAACCGGCACCTTAACCGCCTGTACCACCTGATAAACCATACGTACCGCCACCGGACGAATCGCAGGACCGGAAAGGCCTCCGGTCAAATTCGCCAGGCGCAGGCTGCGTCGACGCACATCAACCGCCATTCCGGTGAGAGTATTGATGCAGCAAATGGCATCCGCCCCGGCTTCCTCGACCGCACGGGCCATAACCGTAATATCGGTTACGTTGGGGGTCAGCTTGACGATCAATGGCTTGCTCAGATGGCGCCGCACCAGCGACACCACTTCGGCGGCGGCCTGCGGGTCGGTACCGAACACGATGCCGCCTTTTTTAACGTTGGGACAGGAGATATTGAGTTCAGCGGCCGCCACTTCCGGCAAATCGGACAAGCGCCGCGCCATTTCGCCGTATTCTTCCAGGGAATTACCGAAAAAATTAGCGATAACCGGGGTGCGATATTGCCGAAGAAAGGGCATTTTATCTCGGATAAAAGCCTCAACCCCGACGTTCTGCAAACCGATGGCATTAAGCATACCACTGGTCGTTTCTGCAATGCGCGGTGTCGGATTTCCCGCTTTGGGGTTCAGGGACAGTCCCTTGGTAACAATTGCTCCCAGCTCGTCAAGATCGAAAAAGGGTGCATATTCCTGACCGTAGCCAAAGGTGCCGGAGGCAGGCATAACAGGATTTTTAAGCCGCAAGCCAGCGATTTCCACCGCCAGACTCGGCTGTTTGATATTTTCACGGTTGCGATCGTTCATGCCTCTTCCTCCTCACAGCCGCAGTCCTCATGTCCGGCTTCCAGCTTATCCCATTCCAGTTGATCCGCCCGGAATACCGGTCCTTCCTTGCAGGTACACAGATAATGCGGATCGGATTCGGTATGACCGGCACCTTTGACTACACAACCGAGACAAGCCCCGACCCCGCATGCCATAAAGGCCTCCAAAGAGACCTGCAGTGGCACCTTGCGGATATGGCATAACTCGTGGACGGCACGCAGCATCGGCATGGGTCCGCAGGCATAGACCATGGCCTGGGGAAATTTATCGAGCTTACGCTGCAACACGTCAGTGACCAGACCTTCCTCACCCAGCGAACCGTCATCCGTGGAAACGTAAGTGGCCACCCCCAGGCGCTCGAACTCGGTAACCGCTAGAATGTCATCCCGGCAACGGCCACCCATCAGCAAGCGGACATTGCCGGTTTTTACCAGTTGGCGCGCCAGCATATAAAGAGGCACCAGTCCGATGCCGCCCCCCACCAGGATCTGCTCCCCGGCTGGCTGAACGTCGAAACCGTTGCCAAGAGGGCCTAACAACTCCACGCGATCACCCTGGTGCAAATCCTTGAGAATCGCGGTACCGCTACCGATAACCTTGTAAAGTATCTCCACGTATTCTTTGTCCGGCAAACCTTGGCAGTCCGCCGGTAAAAACCCGGTACGAAAAATCCCGAAAGGGCGTCGCAGTAAAGGTTCGAGACCTCCGCTGACCCGGATCATCAGAAACTGGCCGGGTTTGGAAGCCGCGACAAAACCCGGCGCGAGAATCCGCATACGATAATAGCCGGGCGAAAGTTCCTGGTTGGAAAGGATGGTTGTATTATAATTCTGCATACGCTATCCCGTTGTTATTGGTATCTGATAAAGTAGTCGGGGTAAAAAAATTCAACGCCCGCATTGCAAAACCGATATTGGATGACATCCCCATCGGCAACCTAATCGCGAGTGATCTCGCGCTCCATGAGCAGTGCATCTTCGCCGTCCGGATAATATTTTGCCCGGTGTCCGATAATTTTGAAATCAAACCCCTGGTAAAGGCAAATAGCACCGCTGTTGCCCGCACGCACCTCCAACAAAGCCCGGGTACAACCGTTTGCGCAACTGCGTTCCAGGACATGCCTGAGCAGCAAGCCCCCGAGTCCGCGGCGACGAAACAAAGGATCCACGGCGACATTAAGAACGTGCAGCTCATCGCAAATCTGCCAGCTACAGAGAAATCCGACAAGACGCTCGGCCTGCCATAACAAATCGACCGTGGAATAATCCCTGGACAGTTCTTCTTCAAAAAGCTGTGCGGACCAGGGACAGACATGGCAGCGCCTTTCCAGCTCAAGGACGGCGCCGAGATCGCCTGCCAACATGGCACGGATAGAAAAATCCTCCGTTTCAAAGGCAGACATATAAAAAACTCCTTTTGGGGTGGCAAAACAGAACCGCGACCCAAAATCGCGGTTAAACTATACGCATAAAATTATGTTCAGCGAATGATAAAGCACCGGCTCGGGTCTGTAAAGAGTCAAGACATCGTAAGCTACATGGGACTTTGC
>DKEW01000017.1:0-62991 GCA_002452265.1 Pelobacter sp. UBA6812
TATAAGCCTTTCAATAAGCTTGATATCTTCAAAGGGTTTTTCAAGGTATTCGTAAGCGCCCAGCTGCATAGCCTCGACGGCCGTCTTGATGGTGCTGAAGCCGGTCATGATGATGACTTCGCAGGCAGGCTGGCGCGTCTTTATGTGTTTCAAAAGGGTGAGACCGTCGGTATCAGGCAACTTGAGGTCGACCATGGCCACATTGAATGTGCCATAATCCAGGGCCCGCAAGGCCTCTTCTTCGTTAACCGCGGAAACGGTTCGGTACCCTTTCCTTTGCAGCAGACGACGGAAAAATGTACAAACAGATTCCTCGTCATCGATGATCAGGATGTTTACCTTTGACAAGATTACACCACCTTTGGGGTTAATTATTAAGATCGTATGCAGGCCCTTTTCGAACCGGCAATCGTAAGGAGAAACAACTTCCTTCGCCGTAAGTGCTTTCTACCTCCAGAAAACCACCGTGCGCTTCGGCAATACCAAGGCTTACGGAAAGCCCCAGGCCGGTGCCTTTTGTTTCTTCCTTACTGGTATAAAACGGTGTAAAAACCCGCTGCAGATTTTTGGCAGGGATGCCTATGCCGTTGTCTCTAACAGAGATAACGATCCACTGTCCATCGTTAATCTGTTCTGATCGGGAGTTTACCTCGATAATCCTCTCGCGGTCGACCCCGGCCACGGCGTCTCGGGCATTGATCAGCAAATTGGTCAGAACCTGCTGAATTTGTCGACCGTTGGCTTTGGTAAGAGGCAGATTGGCGTCAAGATTTTTGCGAATCGTGATCTGATTGCGATCGATCTGATAATAAATCAGATGCAGAACCCTTTCAACCTCTTCATTGAGATCGGTTTCCGCCATCGGCAGATGATCCTGACGGGAAAAGGTCAGAAGGTTCTGAATGATACGTTTGCAGCGCAGGCCGCAATTAACAATATCTTCCAGTGGTTCGCAGATCTCCTTCTTGTCTTCAAACTCCCTGTGGATAAGTTGCGCCGTACCGATGATAACAGTCATAGGACTATTGAGCTCATGGGCCACTCCGGCCGCCATTTCTCCAATCGCCGCCAACCGGGCCGAATGGATCAGCTTGGCTTCCATATTGGTCTTCTGAGTAACGTCCTTGATGATATGGGTAATGGCGGTCAGACGGCGATTTTCGTCCAGCACCGGGTAGTAGAAAAGATCCAGGACCAGACCGGTATCGGTTTCAAGACGTTTGAATACCGGCTTGGGATCTTTCAGCAGGGTTGCCATGGGGCACTCTTCGCAAGGCATATCGCGTCCATAAAGTCGCGTATAGCATTTCATCCCCTGGTAATTGCAATGCTCCGAAGACATTTCCGGCATCTGGCGCCCATTGTCCAGCAGGATATTATAATCCAGATCGAGCAGCAAAATGGGGTCGGTAACGGCTTTGAAGGTGGCCTCCCAGCCTTGCTGGGCCCTGGAAACTTCCTTATAGAGACGGGAGTTCTGAATACTGATGGTTAAATGGTCCGCCAAGTGCTGCAGGAAACCGAGCTCTTCTCTGGCATAGGCATGTTTTTGGGTACTGCCCACCAGCAGCAAGCCGTGCACTGCTGCCCGCTTGTACAGTGGAGCAATAGCCATGCACTGCAGGTCCTTGGCCAGTTCCGGATAGGCTTGAAAAAACGGATCCGTAACCGCCACGGGTTCAAGCACGCAGGCCTGCCCCGACTCGACGGCATCCCAGACAAACGAATCGGGAGAAATGGACGGCAGCCGCGACGGTTTCAACGGCATGACCGCGCGCATACTCAAGGTATCGTCACGAAACATGGCCAGGGCCAGAAAATCGCACGGCAACGCATGATGCAATTGCCGATAGGCCCGCTCGATCATATCTTCGGTTGACATTTCCAGATTGATGTCCCTGGAAAGCTGATGGAGGATCTCGAGCCGACTGTTCTGTTTGAGAATTTCCGCATTACGCTTCTTGAGCTCCACGTAATAATTCAGTTTGGAGGAATTAACCCCCGTGAGATTCTCAATCAGCGATTTTTTGTCAAACATGTTTCAGGCCATTAATAGAGTGAATTTACACACGGCAAGGGATACGAGGGATCATGAATGTTTCCTATGCTAAAACGCTTTGAGAAATAACTCTTCGATCTCTTCCGCGGTGGCATTACGGGGATTGGTCACCAGACAGGCATCGTTGAGTGCATTTTGACTCAAGGTTTTGATGTTTTCCATCTTCAGTCCAACCTCAGACAGGCTTTTGTTCAGGCCAATATCCCTGGTAAGCGCGCTGACCGCCTCAATCGCCTGTTCAGCCAGGTCGTCCGTCCGCTCGACAGCAGAAGAACAGTCTTCTATCTGGCGGGCTATGGCTGTGAACTTTTCCCGACATACGGGGAGATTGAATTGCATGACATGGGGTAACAAAGTAGCATTGGTTTCGCCATGGTGGGTATCCAACAAACCATCGATCTGGTGGGTCATGGCATGACCGGCCCCCAGAATGGCGTTGGAAAAAGCGATCCCGGCGTTCAGGCTGGCCATGGCCATATTGTTATTGGCGATGGCATCTTGCCGATCGAATACCGACCGCTTCAAATTGCCGAATATCAAGCGAATGGCATTGAGAGCATGGATGTCGGTCAGCGGTGTCGCAGCCAGAGAAACATACGCCTCGATAGCGTGGGACAGGGCGTCCATGCCGGTAGCAGCGGTGAGCCGCGCGGATTTGGTGTTGAGTAACTCCGGATCGATAATGGCAATATCGGGAATCAGCGACTTGGATATAATGGACATTTTCAGACGCCGCTGGTGATCGACGATAATGGCGAATTGGCTGACCTCGGACCCGGTACCGGCTGTACTCGGAACAATCACCATGGGCGGCAGAGGATGGCGAATTTTATTCACCCCTTCATAGTCCTGCAACTCTCCGCCGTTGGTTGCCAGGGTGGCAATAGCCTTGGCCGTATCGGCCGGACTACCACCGCCCACCGCCACCAAGGCGTCACATCCGGAGCGAAGGTAGTGCGCTACTCCTTCAGCAACCTCAAAATCCTTCGGATTGGAGGTAATGGACGAAAATATTTCGTATTCCAAACCGGCGGTACTCAAATAGTACAAAGCTTTATCCACCCAACCGGCATCTATAAGACCTTGGTCGGTGACGACAAATACTTTGGACGCACCACTACGGGCAGCACTTTCACCTATCTGGCTGAGAGCACCCTGCCCGAAGATAATTTCCGGTGTGACGAATTTCCGAATACTCACGGGATCTCCCTTAGTTAAAGGGGTCATCACTTATCCGATCGGCGTCTGGATTCTCTATGCGATTATACGTGTCAAATTTATTCCGCAGCTCTTAAAAAAACTGCCAAGGCAGAAAAAGTTCGGGATAAAAGACAGTTAACCACACGAAGAAGGATACGCCATGGCATTGCCGAGCTACTGGAAACGCCTACGCCGAGGACTTTTTTGCACGGCAGTCGTTTTTGTGCAGATTGCCATTGTCAACCCGCATCAAAACATAACGTTTACAGTATAATAATTCGACAGTTGGAGTCAAAAGAAACTTTCCGCGGGGCCTTCCCCTACGATTTGTGCCCTGCAGAATGGTCAACACTAAATCAGTCTTGCTAAAAACAACCTACTCGTAGAACCGGCGACCGGCCAGGAGTTTGTCGGGCCACCCATGAGCCGGCTGTAAATTCGGCCCGCACGGTCAGACAGCCTTCTAGGCTTCTAGCATAGTGACGCTCGGACTCAATATATGGATCTTGACCTTTTCACCAGCCATGAAACGATCTTTATCTTCCGGCAGCAAGGCGAGACCATCGGCGCGAACCATGGTTTTGAGGATGCCGGTATTCTGGTCGCCGGAACAGCTGGCAAAGTACTGCCCATCGCGAATAGCAATACTTACTCTTTGAAAATTGAGCACGCCAAGTCGCTTTTTGGTCAGGTCGGTCTCCAGGACCGCCTCCACCTCCTGCTTGATGACACGGGTATGCCCCATCATTTTCAACAGCCCGGGCTTGACCAACTCCTCAAACGTAATCATGGTCGAAACCGGATTACCCGGTAACGAAAAAATGGGCTTGCCATTTTTCATGGCAAAAGTGGTGGGACGCCCTGGTTTGATGTCGACTTTCCAGAAAACGGGCTTGGCCCCGAGCTCCTCCAATACCGCGCGCACAAAATCCCGGTCGCCGGTGGAGACCCCGGCAGAGGTGATCAGAACATCGGCTTTCAGCCCCTCGCTGATTTTCTCTATATGGCTGGCACGATTATCCAAAGCAATTCCGAGAATAACTGGTTCGGCACCTATTTCCTTCAATGCCGCCACCAACGCCAGTGAATTGCTATTTATAATGCGGTCCTCCGAAAGCGTTTCGCCTAATTCAACCAACTCATCGCCGGTGGACAAAATGGCGACGCGAGCTTTGCGATAGACCGGAACAAAAGCCTTTCCGTACGAAGCCAGCATACCGATTTCAGCCGGACGAAGAAGCGTTCCGCGAGGGACGACACATTCTCCCTCGACAACATCCTCACCCTTATGCCGAATATGGGCCCCGGGCTTTACCACATTTTGAATATGAACAAAAGTGCCTTCCTGGGTGGTCTCCTCAACGGGAACAACGGCATCGGCACCTTCAGGGAGGGGAGCCCCGGTCATAATTTTAATAGCGATACCCGGCACAACGGCTTTATCCGACATCCCCCCCGCAGGGATGAAATCGACGACTTCAAGACGCGCAGGCTGTTGGCAGTCTTGACTGCGCACGGCATAGCCATCCATTGCTGAATTAGTCCAGCGGGGCATGTCCCAGACTGCAGTTATATCCTCGGCCAGAATACGTCCAACGGCATCGGTTATCAGAACGCGTTCCTGGCCAAGCAAAGGAACATTGGCAAGAATCTGATTTCTGGCTTCCAAAAAGCTCGGCATGTTGTATTGGCCTCCTTCAGGCGTAGGTTACTCCTGGGCAATTCCAATTAATTCAAACAAGATCCAATAGCATGGGTTGGCACCGCATTGGTAGCAGACCGTTTGTTGAAGTCCAGCCAACGCTACCAAAAACATGAACCCCTATTACTGTGCAAAATGGATCAAATGGAGAAAGTACTATAAAAAATCGTATTGCACATAAATTTTTTCACAAGTCCCTGCAAGTGTAAAAAACCCTGGTACACTGAACCTCGATGTCAAAACGTTCTCCCCTTTTCGACGAGAACGTTAGAGATATGCCGTACCGGATCACTCGGAACAAGCATTTTCATTAAATGCGACAAGAAACTCCTGTTTCTGTATATCCTCCACCCTGGAATCCGAAACAGGCGTACGACCTATGTGATTAATGAATCCCGGAATTAAAAAGTCACAAGAGAACCGTTATTTATAACACCGGTTCCACTTTTCAAGAAACAGCGTTCGGAACTTTTGCTCTTTGTCAACCAAAGCATTAAAACCCGCTTTATTGAAATCATCAATAGGCTTGGTCTCTTTGTTTTGGGCAGACTCCGAAATCAGACATGAGCTTGTAAGTTAAAATAATGCCAAGAATATTTCAACTATAAAGCAACTTCAGCCCGCTGATAACAGGGTTTAAGTCGGCACTACCCCGAAACCAAACAACGGCAAAAAAACCAGATGCACCACTTTGGAACATTGAGTGCCTAGATAGACACCAGTCATCCATTATGGAACACATGGGCAACCCCAACCTCAACGGCTTTGCCTAACGGAAGACATCTTCAGAACGAAAATACGAACCATGTTTTGTTTTTGACGAAATTTTATTTTATTCGCAAGGGCCCAATCTGCAGCGCCCAAGGAGATTCGATAAGCCAAAAGGGCACAGTGTTTTGTTTTTACACAGCATCCCGTAAACACTACTGGCATTCTAATTGCTAAACCACATTACCTGCGCTACAGAAATTAAAAACGGTGTTTTGCAAAATTGTAAACACCTGCTATCTTTAAGCTACGGATCCAACATGATCAAGTGGGAGGAGGTGAGCCGTCGAAACGGTATTGTTTTTTTAGCAAGCCCAGCAAGTCGGTTATCAAAGGTAAGGAAGATTTTCAAGCGGATTTTCTATTTGTATGTGAACGCCCATGGCTTTCACGAAAAACTCATCTTATGAGGAGGATTCATTATGCCCGTTGTTAATCTCGCAGATGCTACTTACGGTTTCTTCATCCCCAGCGTTACCCTCATGGGTCCCGGTTGTGCTAAAGAGGTAGGGGCCAAGGCTAAAGAACTGGGCGCTAAAAAAGCAATGATCGTGACCGACGCAGGCCTCCACAAGATGGGCGTTTCCGAAACCATCGCCGGATACCTCAAATCTGCTGGCGTTGAAGTAGTTATCTTCCCCGGCGCAGAGCCTAACCCCACCGACCAAAACGTTGCCGCCGGACAAAAAGTGTTCGTAGACAACAAATGCGACTTTATCGTTTCGCTGGGCGGCGGTTCTTCCCATGACTGCGCCAAAGGCATTGGCCTGGTATGCGCCGGCGGCGGCAACATCCGCGATTACGAAGGCGTCAACAAGAGCTCCGTGCCCTTGACTCCTCTCATCGCCATCAACACCACCGCAGGTACCGCGTCCGAAATGACCCGTTTCTGCATCATCACCAACACCGACACCCATGTTAAGATGGCTATCGTTGACTGGCGCGTTACTCCGATCGTAGCCATTGACGATCCTATCCTGATGCTGGGCAAGCCCCCCGCACTGACCGCCGCTACCGGTATGGACGCTCTGACCCACGCCGTTGAAGCTTATGTTTCCACCATCGCTACTCCGATCACCGACGCTTGCGCCGAAAAAGCCATCCGCCTGATCGCTCAGTGGCTCCGTCCTGCCGTTGCTCTGGGCTCCAACATCGCTGCTCGTGACGCCATGTGCTACGCTCAGTACCTGGCCGGTATGGCCTTCAACAACGCCTCCTTGGGTTACGTTCACTCCATGGCTCACCAGCTGGGCGGCTTCTACAACCTGCCCCACGGTGTTTGCAACGCCATCCTGCTGCCGGCCGTTTGCGACTTCAACATGATCGCTTGCCCGGATCGTTTCGCTGACATCGCCAAGTTCATGGGCGTGCCCACCGAGGGCTTGAGCGTTACCGAAGCAGCCGCTGCCGGTATCGAAGCCATCCGCGAACTGTCCGCTTCCATCGGCATTCCGGCTGGCCTGAAAGACCTGAACGTTAAAGAAGAAGACTTCAAAGTCATGGCCGAGAACGCCAAGAAAGACGCATGCCAGCTGACCAACCCGCGTACTGCTACGCTGGATCAGGTCATTGAAATCTTCAAGGCTGCCATGTAATCCAAGCTCAACCCTGATCGCGCCCGCCATCGGCGGGCGCGATCTTGCTAAACATATACTGCCAACAATAGCTTCAGGAGCAACAGAGTACCTCTCTTTTGCTCCTTTTTTTGTACTAGACAAGCCCGTTGGGCTATAATTGAAATAATGATAATTTTTCTGTCGATACTACGGAGGGCTTGGAAGTTTTTCTGCCATCAGGAATTCAGAAAATCGAATCCCCGATTATGAGGTTTGTGTTTGAAAGGATGTAAATGACCTTGTGCACCAAACCAACAAATGGAAGGAAAACCATCATGAACAAGATCCTTCGCATCAACATGTCGGAACTAACATTTAAAATTGAAACCGCCCCAGAACAGTGGGCAGGACTTGGCGGCCGAGGATTGACCTCCACGATAGTGGCAGCAGAAGTGCCGCCCCGGTGCCACCCTCTGGGGCCCAACAACAAACTGGTGTTTGCTCCTGGGCTACTGACCGGCACGCCGGCAGCACAATCAGGCCGCCTGTCTGCTGGCGCCAAGAGCCCCCTCACAGGGACCATAAAGGAAAGCAATGCCGGAGGAACCGCTGCACAGCAGTTGGCCCGCATGGGAATAAAAGCCATAATCATTGAGGGGACCCCAACCGAAGACAAATGGTACAGGCTACACATCACACTGGATGGGGTATCCTTTGAACCGGCTGACGACCTTGTCGGAAAACAGAATTTTGCTGTCATTGACAGGATGGTAAACGCTTTCGGACCAAAAATCGGCGTCCTTTCCATTGGCGTCCCAGGAGAATTGCGCATGGCTGCTGCCAACATCTCCGTCAAGGATCCAGACCAAAAAATTCGGAGCCATGGACGTGGCGGACTTGGTGCAGTGATGGGCTCCAAAAAAATTAAATGCATTACCATCGACGATACAGGAGCAGGCAAAGTGCCCATCGCAGACCCGGACAAATTCCGAGCCGCTGCGAAAATTTTCGCCAAATCTCTACTTGATCACCCCGTAAGCGGTGAAGGCTTGCCCATTTATGGAACCAACATTCTCATAAACATCCTTAACGAAGCCGGCGGCCTCCCCACAAAGAACTTCCGTTACGGACAATGCGATCACCACGAAAAGATCAGTGGTGAAACCATGCACGAGACGATCGTTTCCCGTGGCGGAAAACATAAACACGGGTGCCACGCCGGTTGCATCATTCAATGTTCCCAAGTCTACGTGGACGGAACAGGCGCCTACATAACCTCAGGCTTCGAATACGAAACCATCTGGGGGCTTGGTGCAAACGCAATGATAGAAGATCTCGACGATATCGCTCGTTGTGACAACCTGATGGATGACATCGGAATCGACTCTATCGAGGGTGCCGTGTTACTTGCAACCGCCATGGAAGCCGGGGTCATTCCGTGGGGCGATGGCAAGGAATGCCAACGCGTGTTGCGCGATGAAATAGGCAAAGGCACGCCTCTGGGTCGCATTCTTGGCAACGGCACCGGCTCTGTCGGCAGGGCTTATGGTTTGGTTCGCGTACCGGTGGTCAAAAATCAAGGGATTCCCGCCTACGATCCGCGCTCGGTAAAAGGGATCGGTATCACTTACGCAACATCGACCATGGGAGCCGACCACACCGCAGGCTACACTATTGCAACCAACATTCTCAAAGTCGGCGGATACGTCGATCCATTAACCAAAGACGGCCAAGTAGAACTATCGCGCAACCTGCAAATCGCGACAGCTGCCGTAGACAGCACTGGCATGTGCGTATTCATCGCGTTCCCGGCACTGGATATCCCCGAATCGTTTACCGCCCTGATCGACTTGCTAAACGCCACCTACGGCATAAACCTTACCGCGGACGACGTTACCGAGTTAGGCAAAACCATCCTCAAGGTGGAGCACGATTTCAACACAGCGGCCGGCTTCAGCTCTGCAGATGATCGGTTACCGGAGTTTTTTAACTACGAACCGATTCCGCCACACAATGCCGTTTGGGACTTCACCGATGAAGAGATCGATGAATTCTGGAATTTCTAAACATAGCAAACACATTCCATACACCAGGGCATCCTTTTAAGGATGCCCTGGTTCATGATACCCGAGGCAATCAGCTCCCGAACATCCACCACCGGCCCGATCCCAGCTTACACATAAAATAGGTTGGTTTTACTTGCATATTCCCCGTTGGAGAGGTAGATTCTTGTACAAATTTGCGCGCAGCTTAGCATACCAGGGAACAGGCAAACAGCGTATTGGGAACCAATTCAATGAACTGCTTTCGTAAGAGGGAGGAGAAATGAAATGACCGTTTTTATAAAGCTTTTTGCAGGATTCAGGGAAAATCGCTTTAAGGTGGCAAAACGCGAAATCCTAGAGAACAGTACAATTGCCGACGTGCTGGAACAACTAGGGATAACAGAACCCGAACTTGGAGTCGCCATGATCGATGGGCGCCATGTTACGGTCGACCAGGTGCTCTACACTGGCGTAACGGTTTCCCTGTTCCCCAAAGTAGGTGGAGGTTGACATGCCAGACCTCCTGACATGGCTTAAAGAACGAGCAAAGGACGACCTGCTACTATGGGCAGACCAACTGTCCGCAGCCAATCGATTCAAGGTCAGCATTCGTGAAGTTGAAGGGATAGCACTGGAAAACGGTTTGCTCCCGGCACGCTACCAACGCAACCGCAATATGTTCTGCCTCGACGACCAGCTCAAACTGTATAACAGCAAAGTTGCCGTTATCGGCTGTGGTGGACTAGGGGGTTACATTATTGAGGAATTGGCGCGACTGGGAGTCGGAACCATTGTTGCCGTAGATCCCGATGTTTTTGAAGAGCACAACATGAATCGCCAACTTCTGGCAACCCCGGAATTTTTGGGGATCAAAAAAGTAGCGGCCGCCGCACGCAGAGTGGACCGGGTCAATCCTGCCGTAGAACTTTTGCCGGTTGGACTGGCTTTTGGCCTTGAGAACGGAAAACAGGTCCTCGAGGGATGCCATGTTGCGGCAGATGCCCTTGACAGCATCTCCGTGAGATTGGAACTGGCTGAAATCTGTCAGGAACTGAACATCCCCCTGGTGCATGGAGCGATTGCCGGATGGTACGGATACCTCATGACACAGTTTCCCGGAGAGCGAACCCTGCAAAAGTTCTTCACTCACAACTCACAGGAAAGCGGTCTTGAAAAACACCTTGGCAACCCATCTTTCACACCTGCAGTCGTAGCCAGCCTTGAAGTCTCCGAAGTATGCAAGGTTTTATTGAACCAAGGCACTCCAATGCGCCGACGCTGCTTATCCATCGATCTTCTCGATATGGAGTTTGTTGAAATCGAGTGCTGAACCCGCTTTTCCAAAACCCAAAAGATTAAAATAGCCGGCCTCTCAGCCGGCTATTTTACGTAAAGGGTGGACGCTTTGCCGTCAGATACCCAATAAGTAGAAAAAAAGAAAACCAAAAGACCTTCCTCCAGGTATTTAAACAATGTACATCAACCCCACGGACTGCCACCCCCCCTGAACATCACATATCCTAACAATGTTTTCCTTTTGCGTATACACTTTGGGAATAAAAACGTTCACAAATTAAATGGGACTTCTGCAAGACCAGTTTCTCAAGAAAAGATTATCGTCCAAGTTGTTTTATAATATGCTTTTTACTATATTTACATTCCAGATGAACCTATCTGAATTTTTAATATTTTCTTGCAAAAATGTGTTTGTCTAAAAACAATAAAGATACCTTAAAGAGTAATTTTCGAGCACGATGTTTTTCTAAAAAGTCCATGTCTTGTGGGTATTGTTTCCAAAACAACCGTTTTTCTATTGTCTCTGCAACACTCGCATACAATCTACACAAGCCAGACTATTTAAAGTTACATTTTCTGCACTATATTGATTTTTGGTCATTTTTAAAAGTATACACTTTTTTTGTATACGCATGATCTAGAGACGGAAGAACTCATCAATTCGCAAGTTAAAGTATACGGAAACACTATTTTAAAAAAATGGTTTGATTTGTGTTTTTCATTGTAGTAATTATTTCCGGCAGTTGTTTTAGTTGTGTGGGATTTCCATCAACGCTCAATCTAGGAGGAATAATCATGGCAGTAGTCAACCTCGCAGAATCCACGTACGGCTTTTTCATTCCCAGCGTTACCCTCATGGGTCCTGGTTGCGCCAAAGAAGTTGGTCCCAAGGCCAAAGAACTGGGCGCTAAAAAAGCTCTTCTCGTTACCGATGCCGGTCTGATGAAAATGGGTGTTGCCGACCAGATCGCTGGCTACATTAAAGATGCTGGCGTTGAAGTTGTCATCTACCCCGGTGCTGAACCTAACCCGACGGACACCAATGTTCATGATGGCGTAAAAGTCTACGAAGCCGAAGGCTGTGACTTCATCGTCTCCCTGGGTGGCGGCTCCTCCCATGACTGCGCTAAAGGCATTGGCCTGGTAACCGCCGGCGGCGGTCACATCCGCGACTACGAAGGCGTCAACAAGAGCACCGTTCCCATGACTCCTCTGGTTGCCATCAACACCACCGCGGGTACTGCTTCCGAAATGACCCGTTTCTGCATCATCACCAACTCCGACACCCATGTTAAGATGGCTATCGTTGACTGGCGCTGCACCCCGCTGATCGCCGTTGACGATCCCATCCTCATGCTGGGCAAGCCCCCCGCACTGACCGCCGCTACCGGTATGGACGCTCTGACCCACGCCGTTGAAGCTTACGTTTCCACCATCGCTACTCCGATCACCGACGCTTGTGCTGAAAAAGCCATGCGCCTGATCGCTCAGTGGCTCCGTCCTGCCGTTGCTCTGGGCTCCAACATCGAAGCTCGCGACGCCATGTGCTACGCTCAGTACCTGGCCGGTATGGCCTTCAACAACGCCTCCTTGGGTTACGTTCACTCCATGGCTCACCAGTTGGGCGGCTTCTACAACCTGCCCCACGGTGTTTGCAACGCCATCCTGCTGCCGGCCGTTTGCGACTTCAACATGATCGCTTGCCCGGATCGTTTCGCTGACATCGCCAACTTCATGGGCGTGCCCACCGAGGGCTTGAGCGTTACCGAAGCAGCCGCTGCCGGTATCGAAGCCATCCGCGAACTGTCCGCTTCCATCGGCATTCCGGCTGGCCTGAAAGACCTGAACGTCAAAGAAGAAGACTTCAAAGTCATGGCCGAAAACGCCAAGAAAGACGCTTGCCAGCTGACCAACCCGCGTACTGCTACGCTGGATCAGGTTATCGGCATCTTCAAGGCAGCCATGTAATAACAGCCCGCTTTGGTTTGCCGGATGGCCACTGATGCGGCCCATCCTGTCAATCGGCGAGCAAGATACAAATAAAAAAAACGGTCGGGAGAAATCCCGACCGTTTTTTTATCAGGACAGATGACACAACGGGAAGTCGTTGGATTGACTCACCTCGAATGCCTGTGCTTAAATACCCTCCTATGAACGGCAATCACAAACCGGTTACGGCATTTCTCGCGCTCGGCTCTAATCTCGGCAACCGAATCGCTAACCTCAGAGGCGCGAAGCAAACGCTGCATTGCCCTCCGGAGCTTTGCATCGTCAATGCTTCAGCCCTTTACGAAACGGACCCGGTCGGCGGTCCAGACGGGCAACCTCCATATCTCAATGCCGTCCTGGAGGTGCAAACCTTGCTGCCGGCTGCTCGTTTGCTCGAATTCTGCCTTGCTGTGGAACAACTGTATGGCCGATGCCGACAGGTTCGTTGGGGGGCCCGGTCTCTGGATATAGACCTGTTATTTTACGCTGACAATGTGCATCGGCAAAAGGATCTGATCGTACCTCATCCACGTTTACACCAACGGGCTTTTGTGCTTACCCCCCTGCTGGATGTCGCTCCCGACCTGATCCACCCCCTGCTGCAAAGGACGGTGCGGGAAATGCTGACCCAATTGCCATCTACTGCAGGTGTTCGCCGCCTGCCTGACCTCTGGTGAGTGACAAATGATTCGTTTTCTGTGGCTGTTTTTTCTTTTCCTGCTATGTTATTACCTTGTTACAGCAATTTCCGGATTGTTCACAGGCAGGCCCCACAGCCCTCCACCGGAAAAAAGTCCTGAGGGAGAGGCCATGGTTCGCGACCCGCATTGTGGTATTTTCGTGCCTCGCAGCCTTGCTTTAAAAAAAGTAATCAAGGGAAAGACCTACTATTTCTGTTCTGAAGAATGCCTGAAAAGTTTCGGAAATCCAAAAAACAGTTCCTAGCCTTTGTCACAATACCCTTTTGTCGCTTATTTCTACCTTTCACCGCTTGTAGCGGAAGGAGACTCGCATGAAATTTTTTATCGATACGGCTGATATAGAAGAAATTAGAGCTGCGCATGATATGGGATTGGTAGACGGCGTTACCACCAATCCTTCCCTGGTTGCCAAATCCGGCCGCAAATTTACCGAGGTCTTAAAAGATATCGTCGCCTTGGTGGATGGCCCCATTTCCGCAGAAGTCGTTGCAACCGACGCGGAAGGAATGGTTGCCGAGGCGCGGGAATTGCTCCAATACCATCCCACTAATATCGTCATCAAGGTGCCCATGACCGGCGAAGGGCTCAAGGCGACCCGCGTTTTAGCCAAGGACGGCGTACGCGTCAATATGACCCTGATCTTTTCCCCTCTGCAGGCACTGCTGGCCGCCAAGGCCGGTGCGGCTTATGTCTCACCGTTTGTCGGCCGCCTGGATGATGTCGGCCATGACGGCATGCAAGGCGTTGATGAGATCCTGACCATTTTTGAAAATTACGGATTCGATACGGAAATTATCGTAGCATCGGTGCGCAGCCCCTTGCATGTGCTTAAAGCAGGGCTGGTCGGCGCTCACATCTGCACGATACCTTTCAGTGTCATCATGCAATTAACCAAGCACCCGCTGACGGATGTCGGGATTGAGCGGTTCCTGTCCGACTGGAACAAATCCCAAAAATAACCTGCAGGCGTTGACTCAATCGATACCGGATCACAGGTGATCGCATCAAGTCGTTCAACAAAACGGGAATCAACTGCCCATGAAGCTTCACGAATATCAGGCCAAGGCTCTTTTTGCCCAATACGGCATCGTTATCCCGCGCGGGCAGATTGCCTGTTCAATCGACGAAGCCGGTCAGGCCGCGGCATCCTTTGGGGGTGCATGCGTACTCAAGGCCCAGATTTACGCCGGGGGTCGTGGCAAAGCTGGTGGCGTTGCCCTCGCCCACACTGTCGAACAGGCCCGAGAGATAGCTCGAGGTTTATTACACCGACGACTGGTAACGGCACAGTCCGGTGAGCAGGGCTTGCCGGTGAACAGTCTGCTGGTGGAAGAAATCGTTCCGGTTGCCCGGGAACTGTATCTATCCTTGACCCTAGATCGAAATGCAGGGTACTACTGCCTCATTGCCTCCCCCGAGGGGGGGGTGGATATAGAACAAATCGCTCGCCAAACACCAGAACGCGTGCGACGCCTGACCATTGACCCCCTTGTCGGCCTGCGTGCTTTTCATGCCCGAGGGATCGCTCGCTTCCTTCAGCTTGAAGGACACCTGGGGGATGCAGCGGTAGAGCTGATATTGTCACTCTACCGCTGTTTTTTGGAAAAAGATGCCTCACTGCTGGAGATTAATCCGCTGGTGGTTACCGAAGATAACCGCTTAATGGCCATGGATGCCAAGTTTTCCATCGACGACAGTGCCCTGTTCCGCCAGCGCGATTTGGCTATTTTGAAGGATGACAGCCAATTCGACCCGCTGGAGGTACGGGCAGCGCGCTCCGACATCGCCTATATAAAAATGGATGGTCGTATCGGATGCCTTGTCAATGGTGCCGGTCTGGCCATGGCCACCCTCGACATGCTCACCGAGTGCGGCGGGCACCCCGCTAACTTTCTCGATGTAGGAGGCGGAGCAGACCAGGAAAAAGTGGTGCAGGCCTTCCGCATATTACTGGAAGATCCTAACGTTGCCGGGATTCTTGTGAACATTTTTGGTGGCATCATGCGTTGCGACCTTATTGCCGAGAGCCTCATCGCCGCAGTCAAAGCAATCGGCAACCGCATACCCATTGTGGTGCGCATGGCCGGCGCGCGGCGGGAGGAAGGCCGGCAACTGCTTGAGGAACAAACAGATCTGAATATCGTCTGGCAGGATGGACTGGCCTCCGCAGCCCATGCCATTGTGCAGCTACTTGCCCCAAGCACTTAAAGGATAGAAATAATATGGCTATTCTGATTGATCGCGATTCGCGGATCGTGGTGCAAGGATTAACCGGCAGTTCGGGCCGCCGACATGGCCTGCTATGCCGTGATTACGGCAGCCAGATAGTCGCTGGCGTGACGCCTGGGAAGGGAGGAATGCACATTGAAGGCATACCGGTGTTCGATACGGTTGCCGAGGCAGTTGAGACCTGTCGTGCCGATGTTTCTATGATTTTTGTGCCACCACCTGGTGCCGCCGAGGCGATTCTGGAAGCCAGCGAGGCCGGAATTCGATTGGCCGTATGTATCACCGAAGGTGTACCGGTTCGCGATATGGTACTGGTTAACCGAGCCCTGATGAGCAGTTCCATGCGCTTGATTGGGCCCAATTGCCCAGGTCTGATCACACCCGGGCAATGCAAGGTCGGCATCCTGCCGGGAGAGATTCATCACCCGGGGTCGATCGGCGTGGTCTCCCGCAGTGGCACCCTGACCTACGAGGCAGTACAGCAACTGACCGATGCCGGACTAGGGCAATCAACCTGTGTCGGCATCGGAGGCGATCCCATTATCGGCACCTCCTTTATCGATGTTCTAACCTTATTTAACGACGACCCGGATACCGAGGGGGTTTTCCTTATCGGAGAGATAGGCGGCACGGCCGAAGAACAAGCCGCAGCATGGATCCGCCAACACATGCGCAAACCGGTAGCCGCATATATCGCCGGGATGACGGCACCCCCCGGCAAACGCATGGGCCATGCAGGAGCCATAGTCTCCGGAGGAGCCGGACGAGCCGTGGACAAGATCTCAGCCTTGCAAGACAGCGGCGTAATGATAGCAGAGAGTCCTGCAAGCATGGCGATTGCCATGCAGAAAGCCTTAAACGCAGCGGGCAGCGGCAGCCATGACAGTTGACTTTGCGCGCAAGCTCCCATTATCATGAAAGTTAATCCGAAATCCACTTATGCAGTCTTTCTTTGTAACAGGTTGATATCATGGCTATCTTACCCATAAGACACTATCCTGACCCGGTGCTGCAAAAAAAAGCCGAGCCGATTGCTAACATTTCCGAAGAAATAAAGACCCTTGCAGCCGATATGGCAGAGACCATGTATGCCGCACCAGGGGTAGGCCTGGCGGCACCCCAGGTGGGAGTGAGCAAAAATCTTATCGTTCTCGATTGCGCTCCGAAAGACGCGTCGGAACTGATCATCGCTGTCAATCCCGAAATCATCGCTCGCGAAGGCGAAAGCTTTGAGGAGGAAGGGTGCCTGTCGGTCCCCGGATACTACACAAGCATTGCGCGTAGTGCCAAGGTCACGGTTCGCTATCTGAATCTGGAAGGACAACAGGTTGAACGTGAAGCTAACGGGCTACTGGCTATCGCCTTTCAGCATGAAATCGACCATTTGTCCGGCATCCTGTTTGTGGATCACCTGTCCCCCCTGAAAAAAGGTATATTCCGCAAAAAATACCAGAAGATCCAGAAACAACAGGAGCAGGAGTTGTGATCGATCCCTCCACTATACGTACCGTTTTCATGGGGACGCCGGAATTCGCTCTGCCCACATTTCAAGGTTTGATCGAAGCCGGCGTTAATCTTTGCGGCGTTTTCACTCAACCGGATAGACCGCGAGGCAGGGGCAAGCAACTGGCACCGCCCCCGGTAAAGGAACTGGCCCTCAAACACCATATTCCCATTTTCCAACCGGAAAAATTACGCGACCCGGTAGCGGTAGAACAGCTGAGAAAACTGCAACCCGACCTTATCGTGGTGGTTGCCTATGGCCAGATTCTACCCAAGAGCGTACTTGAAATCCCCCGGTTCGGCTGCATCAATGTGCATGCCTCTCTGCTGCCGCGTTACCGCGGCGCTGCACCGATCAACAAGGCGATAGTGGATGGTGAGCAGGTTACAGGCGTAACCACCATGCTCATGGATGTCGGGCTCGACACCGGCGACATGCTCATAAAACGAGCTACGGAAATCGGTGACGAGGAAACCGCTGGAGAATTGCATGATCGCCTGTCGCTGCTCGGTCGGGAAGCCATGGAGGAAACCCTGCGGCGACTCTGCGATGGGACTCTGAGGCCCGAACCGCAAGAGAATACCCAGAGCAGCTATGCCGCCATGATGAAAAAAGAGGATGGTCGCATCGACTGGCGCTGTTCCGCCAAGTCGATTCATAACCTGGTGCGGGGATTAAGCCCTTGGCCTGGCGCGTTTACTCTCTGGAACGGGCAAATGCTCAAGCTTGGGCGGACTTTGGCTGAAGAAGGCCTTGCCGCAGAACCGGGTACCGTCCTGTCGGCCGATACTGATGGCGTCTGCATTGCCTGTGGTCAAGGCGTACTGCGAGTGCGTGAATTGCAGTTAGCCGGCAAGAAAAAACTGCCGGCTGGTGATTTTCTGCGAGGCACCAGCCTGTCGGCCGGTGCACGTCTGGGGGACTGACATGGCCTGCAAGGTTGAGAACCATAACTGTCGCAAAGCATGTGGCGACGTCTGCGACAAGGCGGATCAAGACGCGATGACGCAGCTTCGCCCTTTCCTGATATTGCTGGCGCTGGTAGGCGGGCTGTTCGCTGCAGGTGCGTTTGTGATCTGGTGGCTACCGAGTGTCGGTCTGTCCTCCATCCATCCGCGCCTGCCATACTGGTTCGGTCTGGCCATGCTGACACTGGTTATCGTAGTACTTGGTGGCCTGGGCCTTCTCGCCCTGACCCTGATCAGCGGGCGCGACTTGTTTATCTTTCCACGGATGCGCGGCATAGTTATCAAGTATCTTATGCCGGCGGTAATCGTCATCGGCACACTGATGCGGCTGGATCGTGACGCTCTGCAGCGGTCCTTTATCAATCTCAATAATCAGCTGGTCCGTTCCCGCAACCTGCGCGTACCAGCCGCCAAGACCATGATTCTGCTACCGCACTGCCTGCAGCTGTTTGATTGCGCCATCAAAGTCACCGGTGACGTTGAAAAATGTGCCCGTTGCGGCCGCTGCGACATCGGCGACCTGGCGGAACTGGCCCGCCAACAAGGCGTAACCCTGGCGGTTGCCACCGGCGGAACCCTGGCCCGAAAACTGCTCATGGAAAAACGTCCCCGGCTGGTGGTGGCAGTGGCCTGCGAACGCGACCTCACCTCCGGTATCCGGGATGCCTATCCTCTGCCGGTCATCGGCGTGTTCAATACCCGCCCGGAAGGCCCCTGCTTCAATACACGCATCGATCTCGATGCTGTACGGCAAGCGCTGGATGCCTATGTGGTGAGTAAATAATACGGTTATCTTTACCTGTCACACGAAGACCGCATCCTGTTTTGCTTTCATCCCCATTTCGGATGGAAGCCAATTACCAAGCTATTAAGAGGTGTATCATGAATATCCTGAGGACGGTAATGCTGATGACCGTGCTCACCCTGTTGCTGGTGTGGGCGGGAGGCATGATGGGAGGCCGAGGTGGCGCTCTGTTTGCCCTGGTGATGGCTGCAATCATGAACCTTGGTTCTTACTGGTTCTCCGATAAGATCGTCATTGCCATGTACCGCGGCCGCGAAGTCACCAGCGGTCCACTGTTTAGCGTGGTGCAACAGTTGTGTCTGCGCAATGCCCTGCCCATGCCAAAGGTTTATATTCTGCCACAAACGACGCCAAACGCTTTCGCCACCGGACGCAACCCCCAACATGCGGCAGTGGCGGCCACCGAAGGCATTTTGCAGATCCTCACGCAGGAAGAACTGATGGGGGTCATGGCCCATGAAATGAGCCATGTGCGCCATCGAGATATCCTTATCGGATCGATTGCCGCGACCATTGCCGGAGCAATTTCCTACATGTCACACATGGCGCAATGGGCAGCGTTGTTCGGTGGTTTTGGAGGCCGGGATGATGATGACGGCAACCCTTTAGGATTGCTGTTGCTGATCATATTCGCCCCCCTGGCCGCCATGCTGGTACAGATGGCCATCTCCCGTTCGCGGGAGTACGCTGCCGATCGCGGCGGAGCCATGCTGTGTGGAAACGGCCATCATCTGGCAAATGCCTTGCGGAAGCTTGAAATGGCCAATAGCCGCCTGCCCATGCCAAAAGTCAACGAAGCAACGGCGCATATGTTCATCGTCAACCCTTTGCGCGGTGGCGGGATAAAATCCCTCTTTTCGACCCATCCCCCGGTTGAGGAACGCATCCGGCGCCTTGAGAATATGACCGTGCTTTAGCACCCGAAATCAGACTCTATTTTCCGGCGGGGGCATGAAAAATCATGCCCCCGCCTTTTGTCCGCAATCGGACGAGGATGTATTTGTGATCGAACAGGATCCACGCACTATTGCTTATGAAGTTCTCGACAGGGTGCAAAACGGTGCGTTTGCCGATCTGGCGCTGGATGGTGCACTCGAAAGCCTGCCCGGCATGGATATCCGGGACCGCGCCCTGGTTACCGAACTGGTTTATGGTGTATTGCGTTATCGCGGACGCCTCGACTATGCCCTGCAGCAGCTTTGCAACAAACCCCTGGCCAAAGTTGAATCGGCAGTACTGAATCTGCTACGACTGGGCGGCTACCAGTTATTGCAACTCGACCGCATTCCGGCCCATGCAGCGGTTTTCGAGACCGTGGAACTGGCAAAGCGGCTCGGCCTGCAACGAGCTACAGGGTTTATCAACGGTATTCTGCGCGCCCTGGTTCGCCAGGCGTCACAGCTGCCCTGGCCCAAGCGCGAAGCACAACCACTGGCCTACCTGGAGCATGTGCTTTCCCTGCCACACTGGCTGGCAAAACAATGGCTGAGCGATTTCGGCCCTGAGCAGGCCTGCGATCTGGCGGAAGCGATGCTGCATCCGGCACCGTATTTCATACGCACCAACGAACTGAAAATTCAACGCGACACTTTGCTTGAAATACTTAACAATTGCGAATGCGAGGCGGAACCGACCCCTTTTGCCCCTGAAGGGATACGCATCAACCAGGGGGTGACGCGCCATTTGAGCGGCCATGCTGAGGGGCTGTTCCAATTGCAGGACGAAGCCAGCATGCTTATAAGCCACTTGGTGGATCCTCAACCGGGCGATCGCATCCTCGACACCTGCGCTGCACCCGGAGGGAAAACCACCCACATGGCTGCTCTCGCCGACAATCAGGTTCAGGTTATCGCCCTTGACCTGCATCCTCAGCGGGTAGAGTTGATCATCAACGGAGCAGCCCGCCTCGGCTGTCAGGGGATCGAAGGGCGCGCATGGGACCTGACCCGTGCGCCCAATTTTCTCGAGCCGAAAAGCTTCGACCGCATCTTGGTCGATGCGCCGTGCAGCGGCCTTGGCGTATTGCGTCGGAACCCGGAAATTCGCTGGCGGCGCAAACCCGGTGACCTGAAACAGATGGCGCAGCTGCAGCGGACTATTTTGCATAACGTGGCCCCGCTGTTACGTCCCGGTGGCCGCCTGGTTTACTCTCTGTGCACCTTCAGCACCGAAGAAACCGATGGCGTTATCCGGGCCTTTCTAAGCGAACATCCCGATTTTGAGCGCTTGGATCTGCGTAACGAAATGCCCGAGGGATGGCGCGAACTGCTTGACAACGATGGCGCTTTGCGTACCCTCCCGCATCTTCATGGTGGCATGGATGCCTTTTTTGCGGTAGCTTTTCAGAAACGCCCCTGAGTCAAGCAACGAATGCTCGTCTAACTTTTACCTTCCCGCTATACGGAGAGTCGCATGATCAAGATCGCCCCTTCCATCCTGTCCGCTGATTTTTCCCGTTTGGGCGAAGAAATTACCGCCATCGAGACCGGCGGTGCCGATTACGTGCATATTGACGTCATGGACGGTCATTTCGTGCCCAATATCACCATCGGTCCATTGGTCGTGGAAGCTGCCCGTCGCGTGACCACGCTGCCCCTTGACGTGCACTTGATGATCGAAAATCCCGATCGGTATATTGCCGACTTCGTCAAAGCCGGTGCCGATATCATCACCGTGCATTATGAGGCCGTTCCCCATTTGCACCGTACCGTTCAATTGATTCATAGCCTGGGTAAAAAGGCAGGGGTGTCGCTTAATCCCGCAACTCCGCTCAATTGCCTGGATATGATTCTGGATGAACTGGACCTGGTCCTGATCATGTCCGTTAATCCAGGCTTTGGCGGGCAACAGTTCATCCCCTCCTGTTTGCCAAAAATCGAAGCATTGCGCAAAGAGATCGACCGACGAGGACTGACGGTGGAACTCGAGGTGGATGGTGGAGTCAAGCTGGATAATATTGCCCGTATCGCCGCCGCAGGTGCAGAAGTCATGGTTGCCGGAAGTGCCGTTTACGGTACTGATAACTACGCCGCCACCATTGCCGCACTCAAAGCACGCGCGGCCTCAGAGAATTGATCATGCTGGACCCCCAACAGGTCCGACAGGACCTGTCGCAACATGTCTGCCGTCGTATCGATCGCGGAGTTCTCAAACCGGCGGCGGTCCTGCTACTGGTTTATCCTAAAGACGGTGTCGACACGATCCTGTTTACGCGGCGCACCGAACATCTGCCCCATCATGCTGGAGAAATAGCCTTCCCCGGCGGCCGGGCGCATCCTGAGGATGCTGACCGCTGCGCCACGGCGCTGCGTGAAACCGAAGAAGAGATGGGGATTAGAGCCGGGGATGTAACGGTTTTAGGGCGCTTGGATGACTTTATATCCGTGTACGGTTTTCATGTCGTACCCTTCGTCGGCACCATCCCCGCCGGTTATCCTTTTACCGTCAATCCCCAGGAAATCGCCGAAGTAATCGAGATACCAGTGGCACGGCTGTGCGATCCCCGCATCTACCATACGGAAAGCTGGGAACACCTCGGAAGACTTTACCCGGTGTGCTTTTTTAACGTGGAGGCCTATGAGATCTGGGGATTAACAGGAGCCATTCTGCGTCAATTTCTGCAACGCACCGGACAGCTGCCGGCAGGCGAAATGTATGGAGCCAGACCATGAAACGTGCGAAAAAGGGCCTTTTAGAACGGTTGGAACATGGTGTCATCGTGGGCGATGGAGCCATGGGTACACTGCTCTATCAACGCGGCGTACCACTGGCGGCCTGCTTTGAGGTTCTGAACCTGCAGCAACCTGCCATCATACGGCAGGTACATCAGGACTATCTGGCAGCCGGCGCTCAACTGCTGGAAACCAACACCTTTGCTGCCAACCGCTTGCGGCTGGCGGCCGTAGGGTTGGAATCACAAGTTCACCAGGTCAACGCCATCGGAGCGCAGCTCGCCCGTGAAGCAGCAGGTTATGATGCACTCGTAGCTGGTGCCATCGGACCATTGGGCCGTGTACCGGGAGAAACCGCCGACCTCGATCCCGGGGAACGGCGCAGCCTGTTTCGTGAACAGATGGAAGGCTTGGCCGAAGGTGGCGCAGACCTGTTGCTGCTTGAGACCTTTGCCAGCCTTGAGGAATTGGAGCTGGCCGTCGCCGTGGCGTGTCAGATCGGGTTGCCGGTGGTGGCCCAGATGGCCTTCTTCGAAGGTGGCAGAACCCGGGAGGGAGTAGCCGCAGCCGAAGCCGCCAGACGTATTGCAGCATCCGGTGCGACAGTGGTTGGAGCCAACTGCGGTTCCGGACCCAAGGATGTACTGGAAGTATTGCGCACCATGGCATCACACACAGACCGGCCCCTGTCCGGATTCGCCAACAGCGGTTTCCCCGAGTATGTCGATGGCCGTTATATTTACCTGGCGACCCCGGAATATTTTGCCGCCCGCGGGCGGGAAATGGTTGAGGCTGGAGCCTGTCTGATTGGCGGATGTTGCGGTACCACACCCGAACATATCCGTGCATTGGCCTCCGCGTTATCCGATCTCAAACCCGCAACCCGTGTCGTACTGCGTCCACCCGCCGAACCGCCCCAGCCAGCCGTGGTCACACAGCGACATGGGGGCTTTTTGTCAGCATGGGGCAAGCGCCCCATCATTACGGTGGAACTCGATCCCCCGCGAGGTCTCGATTGCGACAAGGTACTGGCCGGCTCCCGCCGGCTCGCGGAAGCCGGAGCGGATGCCATCAGCCTGGCGGAAAACCCCCTGGCACGCATCCGCATGGGGAATATCGCCCTGGCCAAACGCATTCAGGACGAAATCGGCATAGAAACCATCATCCATGTTACCGGCCGGGATCGCAATCTGATCGGACTGCATTCGGAACTGTTGGGAGCCCACCTGCTGGGATTGCGCAACGTGCTGGCGGTAACCGGCGATCCTGTAGCGGTGGGGGGGGAAGCCGGCGCCAGCAGCGTCTTCGACCTCAATTCCATCGGACTGCTGGAACTGCTCAGCGCCCTGAACAACGGACACACCCTGGTGGGCGGCGCCCTCGGTGGCGCAACGCAGTTTCAGGCCGGCGCGGCCTTCAACCCCAATGTTGCGGATATGCGTGGGCAACTGCGACGCTTAACCAAAAAAATCGCTGCCGGGGCTCAATTTGTCCAGACCCAACCTGTCTATTCAGAGAAAATCCTCGACACCATGCTGGATTGCCTGCGAGACGTTGGAATCCCGGTGTTGGTCGGGATTCTGCCGCTGGTCAGCGAACGCAATGCCGAATTTCTGCATAACGAGGTACCCGGTATCCTGTTACCGGAGGACGTACGCAAACGTATGCATGGCACGCATGGCGAGGAAGGAGTCCGCCGGGGCATGGACATCGCCCGGGAGTTAATCGAAGCCGGTCGGGGCAGGGTGGATGGTTTTTATCTCATGCCGCCGTTTGGCAAGGTGGAGATTGCCGTCGAATTGATCGACGCTATACGCCGCTGAGATCAATCCTCCAGCATGCGATCCAGAGACCCCCGCTGTTCGAGGGCAAACAGGTTGTCACACCCTCCGACCAACGCATCATCGATAAAAATTTCCGGTACCGTCATCCGCCCGGAACGCTCGCGCATTTCCTGTTCCTTGCCCGAATCTTCTGTAACATCGTATTCGATGAAGGTAACACCCTTTTGACACAGCAACTCTTTGGCACGATGGCAATAGGAACAATGGCTTTTGGTATAAATCTCGATTTTTTTCATGATGGCAAGTAGCTTCTCTTTGTCAGATTTATTGGAAAACAGCCCAAATGGGGGAAATATGAAAAGAGTATACCTGCTTTTACTGGTGTTGTGTATATCGTCCTGCTCACCGGCCCTCAGACCAAAACCCGCGGACTCCTTTGGGGACAGTAACAAGGAATTTGCCTTACGTATGATATGGCAGGACTACCGCAGTGCCGCCAGCTTCATGGATAGCGAGTATTTACAGGACTTTCAGGAAAAATTTCCCGAACGAGGCGACATCCGCGTGCTGGAGATTCGGCCGGAGGGGGTAGAGTTTGAAGGGCCGCTGCAGGATCGTGCGGTTTCCTGGTCAAGCATCGATTATTACCGCCTGCCCTCCAATACCCTGAAAAGTCTCAGGATCCGGCAGGAATGGGCATACCGCAACTCGGCCTGGCAAATTGTAAGTCCATTCCCGGACCTACCCTGACCCAGAAAAGCTGGACATCCCGGGATTAACCGACCACCAGACAGCAACAGGATGCGTCCGCCCGGGGCCTGACCGGACGGGCGCATCTTACATCAAGGCATTATTGCCCTGACGCTGGAAATAACGGCGTAAAGCCGCATTGCCTAAAAATGCTGGCAGCTTCCTCACCTTGCAGGAACGCCATAAACTCCCGCAGCGCATCGGGGTGGGGACTGGCAAGCATCCCAGCCATGGAGAACACGATGGGAGCATGGCTGTCCGGCGGTGCCACAGCGGCGACCCTCGCACTTTTCAGTAAAGATCCATCAGAGGCGAATACCAAGCCGGCATCGGCGTTGCCCGACTCAACATAGGCCAACACCTGGCGCACGCTTTTCCCATATACCATGCGAGGTTCGAGCTGCTCCCACAGCCCCATATGCCTAAGGGTCTGGCGGGCATAGGTTCCGGCCGGGACCATATCCGGCAAACCGACTGTAATACTTTGCGCGTGAGCAACCAGGTCTTCAAAACCTCTGATATTCTGCTGTTTTTCCTTGGCGACGATAAGCACCAACTTGTTGCCCAAAAGCGCACAACAGTGCCGAGAATCTGTGAACCCTCCATCCAGCAACGCTTTCACATGCTGATGACCTGGCGCTAAAAACATATCGACCGGGGCACCTTGCTCAATCTGTTTGCGCAAAAACCCCGAAGCGGCAAAATTGAACTCCAGCGTTACCGATGGTTGTTGTTGCTCGTAAATTTTTTGAAGCGCAAACAGCGCATCTTTGAGACCAACCCCGGCAGAAATTCGCAATGAAGTTACAGGCACGGTGCCGGCCTGTCCAAACATCGGAACAAACACGAGACTCCCGAACAAGACCATGCCTGTCAGAATCCTGCAAATCAGACACATACGCTTATCCTCCGAAATAGCAACCGGGCTAGCTGGGCATCATGCCACTGTTTTTTTCATTAACAGATAATTTTCTCCAAGGCGGCAAGCAGGGCACCTATATCTTTTTCAGTGTTGAACAGGCCGGGACTAACACGGATGGTGCCACTGGGCAAGGTACCGATACTGCGATGCGCATCGGGCGCACAATGCAGACCGGTGCGCACACAGATGCCATATTCCTCATCTAGCAAAAACCCTATTTCCGCCGGATCCCGCCCCTCAACATTGAAAGACAGTACCCCGCCGAGCTGCCAATTACCTGATGGATTGTAACAACAGACGCCAGGCAGCGCGTGCAACCCGGCCAACAATAGATCCAATAATGCAGCTTTATGCCGCTGAATCTGTTGCAGCCCGGTTTTGCGGACGAACTCGACACCTGCCTGCAAACCGGCAAGGGCCGGGGTATTCAGGGTGCCGCTCTCAAACCGTTCCGGCAAATCCTCCGGCATCAGGGCAGAGATGGAGTTCCCCCCCGTACCTCCCCAGATAAGTGGAGCCGGAAGCACTTGTTCAGCCACATACAGCGCCCCGGTTCCCGGTGGCCCCAAGAGACTTTTATGGCCCGGCACAGCCAACAGGTCAATGCCCATATCTTCGACGTCAATCGGCACCTGACCGGCACTCTGAGCCGCATCGACCATAAACAGAATTCCCTCGCGGCGGCACCAATTACCTATTTCCGCAACAGGTTGCACAACGCCGGTAACATTGGAGCAATGGCTGAGGACTACCATGCGGGTAGGACGCGTACCCTGGCGTACGGTTTCGCGGATCAACACGGGGTCGATCAGACCGCAAGCATCGACCGGCACCCTTACCACTTCGACACCACGAGCCGCCAGGGCGTGCAGGGGGCGACTGACTGCGTTGTGCTCCATAGCAGAGGTAATGACCCGATCTCCGGCCTGAAGCAATCCGAATAAGGCAATATTGATGGCTTCGGTAGCATTGGCGGCAAAAACAACCCTTGTTGCGTCACGGATACCGAAGAACTCGGCAACGGCTTCACGGGCCCCCAACACCAGGTGCCCCGCTTCAAGGGAAAGCCGGTAGCTGCCGCGGCCGGGACTGACGCCCAAGTTGCGAAAAGTAAGATCTACGGCGCGGTAGACGCTTTCGGGTTTAGGAAAAGTCGTCGCGGCATTATCCAGATAGATGGCCATATTCCACTCCTATTACCGAAAAAATTACACTGTGTGCTCAGGGCTAACCAAGATGGCCTTAAACAACCCCGCATGTTTTTGGTACATTCTCCGCGGAAGAAGGTTTTGGCGTCCCAGTTCCTCAAGGATGGGTACCTGTTCCTCGGCGGCAAAACGCAGGGCCAGCGCGCACCCTTCGGCCACGTCGCGTGGGGCAGGTATCAGTCGGCAGGCAACCCCCGCTTTTCTCAAAGCTTTTTCCGCTTTCAGAACCCGTGTCGGTGAATTAAAAAGGGCAATAAAATCGTCCTCATTTATCATGGCTACGATCACCGTACTCTAAGGTTAAGCCCGGGCTAGCGGGCGTAGGGGCAAATACGATCCAGATTCAACAACGACGCTACCCCGGAAATAGTATTGCCGAAAAATACCAGCGGTTTCCCCGCGGCTGTGAATTTTTCCAGTAAGTCGCTGATGCTCCCATTAACAATCGTGGAACCGGTGGCAACGCCAACCTCGCACCAGTCGACCAATTTATCCAGGTCTTTTTCCCCGTCCCAAACCGTCACATCACAACGTTTTTCACCAATATTGTCCTCGTTCAGATCTACCACGCGCATTCTCACTAAGCCAAAAGCCTCAACCATGGCATTCAGGATAGCGGGCTGCAGGCCGATCAACCCGAAGCGCTGCACGCCGAAGCGCTTATGCAACTGCAGGGAAAACTCTTCACCACACCGGGTCGGTTCGTCATCCTTGCAGTGAATCGTCCCCTCGGCCAGATGCAGCCCCCGCAGCACGGCATTCAATCCCGCGGTAAACACTGCGCGCTGGGGGATGCAGGTCAAATCCATTTCCAATAGTTCGCCGAGGCTTCCCTGCCAATCGTTGGGATGGTCGGTAAAAGCCTGTCCCTGGGCTCCGTTCCAACTGGCTTCAATGACACGTTCCTTGCCTTTTTTGATAACAAAGTCCTTGTCTGCCGTGGCGCCGATAGCCTCATCGGGTGAAAGCACCCTGACCGTTACCATGCTACTGGTATCACAATGGTTTTCATTACAAAGCGTGAAAAGTTTAGTTTGGGCTTGCTTCAGTAAATCCATGCGTCTGTTCCTTTTGCAAAAGGTTTCATTTTACAAGGGCATTGGCCATCGAGGCAGTATTTCTAACCATATGGGCCGTACCGCCGACAAGGCTATCCTCACCACGCAAAGCAGACGAACTGCCCCAGGCCCACCGATCCGTGGTTTCTCCGGCCGGCAGCGTCCAGTCCGAAGTATCAACGGCCTGGCCGTCCTTGAGAAAAACAACTTCGTCGGCCAGCGCATCCATTTCCTTATGGCTATGTGTCACTAAAATAAAAGGAATTTCCCAGGTTCGCTGCATCTTTTTCAATTCTATTTGCAACTCCCGGCGAATCTGGGCATCGGTGGCCGACAGCGGCTCATCCAACAAGAGTAGATCCGGTTCCATCATCAGGGCCCGAGCCAGCGCAACACGTTGTTTTTCCCCACCGGAGAGTTGGGCCGGGTAACGATCCTGAAGGGGCATGATCTTCAGCATTTCAAGGGTTTCCCTTACGCTCATCCGGTGGCCCCGACGCTTTTTGCAGCGATCTGGTCCTGGGGCCAAACCGAACAGAACATTGTCCTTGACCGTCAGATGAGGGAAAAGAGCATAATCCTGAAATACATAGCCGATACGCCGTTGTCGCGCCGGGACATTAATGCCTTGGTGCTTGCAGAAAAACACGCGATTGTTGAGGAGAATTCTGCCTGCCGATGGTTTCTGCAATCCAGCAAGACAGTTGAGAATAGTACTTTTACCGGAACCGGAAGGACCGAACAGTACCAGGATACCGTTGTCGAAACTCAGGTTGATATCAACGGTAAAACCCGGCAGGTGTTTACGAATGGATGCGTTCAGCACGGGGAATATCTCCTTTCTGCCAAACTCGGGTTTTTTTTCTCGCCCAAAGATTGAGCCAGAAAAGCGCTGTTATAGACAGTCCGGTAATGACCAGTACGAGGTTCCATGCCAAAGTGTTATCTCCGGTTTCCACCGCAAAGTAGATGGCCAGGGGAATTGTCTGGGTCTTTCCAGGGATATTGCCGGCCACCATCAGGGTGGCCCCGAATTCACCGAGTGCACGGGCAAAAGCCAGTACCAGCCCGGCGATCAGACCGGGGTACGCCAACGGCAGGGTGATGCGCAGGAAAACCCGGCTTTCGCTGCTCCCCAAGGTACGTGCAGCTTGCTCCAAGGCTACATCGACGCTGGCAAATGCCGCATTGGCACTCTGATACATGAGGGGGAAAGAAACCACCGCAGCGGCAAAAATAGCCGCCCACCAGGTAAAAACGATCTGCAGATCGAAATTATCCAACAGGAACCGGCCCAACAGGCCGCGTTTGCCGAGTAAAATCAACAAGCCAAAACCGAGCACCGTCGGGGGCAGGACCATCGGCAGGATAATGAAGGATTCAATCAGGTTTTTCCCTGGAAATTCGCGCCGAGCCAACAGCCTTGCCAACAGGGTCGCCAGCACCGCATCGATGCCTACGGCGATTAATGCCACCTTCAATGAAAGCAAAATCGGACCACTCATATCAGTGCCCCGTAAAACACTGTCTGACTCATTCTTCCCTTAACCGATCGTTTGTTATCTGTTGGCATCTTTATTTCAGCCCATTCCTGCCATGTCAGTTTTTCACCTGATTCCGGGATTGCTGTTGGTCCTTAAGCGGCAGGAAACGACATCGTGCGAAAACCTCGCCAGCCTCGGCACTTTTCAGAAATTCAAGGAAATCACCAGCCTCAGCAGGATGTTTACCATTGGTCACCAACGCAGCAGGGTAAATAATGGGAGCATGGCTGTGTTCCGGTGCACTGGCTGCAATTACTGCACTTTGCAGTGTCAAAGTATCGGTAAGGTATACCAATCCGGCATCCGCATTACCCGAATCGACATAGGCCAATACCGCACGCACATTTTTTGCCAGCACCATGCGGTCCTCCAACTGATCCCACAATCCAAGAGTTATCAGTGTCTGTTTGCCATACCGACCTGCAGGCACCGATTCAGGATGCCCGATGGCGAAGTTGGTAGCGTTCTTTTGCAGATCGTCAAAGCTGTTTATCTGCCACTGTTTTTCTTTAGCCACAATCAAAACCAAAGTATTTCCCAGCAGATCGCATCGACTTTTCTTAACGATCAGTTTCTGAGCCTCAAGGGCGTCCATCTGCTTTTGACCGGCCGATAAAAAAAGCTCCGCCGGAGCACCCTGCTCAATCTGCTTTTGCAGCGCGCCGGAAGAGGCGAAGTTGATCTCCAGCAATATGTCTGGATGGCTAGCTTCATACATGCTTTTCAAGGCCGTTATGGCATCCTTAAGACTCATGGCCGCGCAAACCGGCAAAGTAGTGCGCTGGCCAGCCTGGGCCAACTGCGGCATAAGCAATAGCCCAAGCAGTAAGCTTCCAAGCAGAATGCGACCAAAATGGATCGTGAGATGTTTCATGAGCAAATCTCCTTGCCTACATGAAGCCGGTATCGCAAAGTCCAGAGCTGCCGCCCACATGGTTGATGGTTTTCACCTTCAGTTGTTCGCCCCGGCGTTCGATAATATTAAAGCAACCAAAGTCCTGCGGCACCAGGAACAGTTCATGAAGAGGCAGACCAAGGACATGACACAATATGGTTCGGTTGACCCCGGCATGAGCAACCAGAATCATGACACCATTAGCCCGATTTATGATTTCAAGAAAGGCAGGAACGACCCGCGCTTGCAGATCACGAAAACTCTCACCACCTGGAGGGGCGAAATCTACAATCTCACGTCCCCGACGCCTGTATTCCTCCGGAAAACGCTCACGAATGCTGGCCATCGGTTGACCTTCCCATTCTCCGAGGGAGATTTCGCGCAAATTTGGCACCGTGCGGATGCTTTTTGCAAGGGGGCCTGCAATGATTCTGGCCGTTTCCTGGCAGCGTCGCAAATCGCTACTATAGATACGTGCAAAGTCTATCTCAGCCAACGTCTTCTGCAGCGTTCGAATCTGGGTCCGTCCGACAGCATTGAGGGACAGGTCAAGCTGACCGATATAGCGTTTGACCTGGTCTTGCCGGGCATCGCCGTGTCGCACCAGGTAAAAAGTACAGCCATCCACTGCGGACAATGGCATGGTCATGACAGATTATCCTTCCAATGGCTTTAAACCGCCAGATACCAGCACTTCGTCAAGAGAACGATGGATTAAACTTTCGCACTTGGTACGAATACAGGTGGCCGCAGCCATTCGACGTTGAACCGCAGCAAGCACCGACGGTTCTCCGGCAAAGCGACCCAGGGCCGGGGCAAAGCGCTGTTCCAGGCTGACCAACTGCTGGCCGGCAACCAGTTTGTCGGCCAGGAACAATACCTCCTGCGGCAACGGCTCGCAACTTGGCGAAGGAACAATATCCATGTGCGACTCCACCAGGGCGGCCACTTCCCCGAAACCCATTTGGCACAAAGCGTTTGCGCCGACCATAGCGTGATTGTCCTGATCTCGGCAGCAATCGTGCAGCAAGGCTGCGGCCTGCAGCAATTCCCGGTCAAAGCAGACGCCACCTCTCTCCAATGCGTCAACCAGGGTAATGGCTACCCTGGCAACCTGGCGGCTGTGCTCGACAACCGAGCCGGAAGCAGAAAAGTGATATGCCAGCAGATGCTCACATTCACGATAGGATGGTATGGCATAATGCTCCCAACGATGTTGCATATAGGCATAATCTTGCGGCCTGTCCATATCGAGGACACAATGTTCATCAGGCACCTCAATTTCCAGAATATCGTCGCTAAATGGCAGCAACAAAGCCTTGAGTCCACCATCCCCGCTACTTTCCAGAATCATCTGCCTATAACTTGTGCTGACCAGCGGCGGATGTCCGCGCTTGCCCCAGAATACCGGATGCAGGATTCCCTTGCCGCTGGCATGCCAGGCTTGCCGTATCGTCTGCAGGGTCTGCTCCCGCACCAGGGGCATATCGACCGGTAGCATAAAAAAGGCCTTTATCCCCTCAGGCAACTGGCGCATGGCGCATTGCACGGAGGTGAACATGCCTTCCTGGTATCGGTGGTTGACGGTGTAAGCAACCCCCAGCTTTTCGACGATCGGCACCAACAGCTCGGCCTGATGACCGAGAACCACCTGCAGATACTCGATACCAACCCTGCGAAAAAAAGCCACCGATCTTTCCAGGGCCGTTTTTTCGCCCAGTCGCAGCAACGGCTTGAATGCTCCCATGCGGGATGACAAACCGGCAGAAAGGATGATGGCCGCAAAAGGCTCAGTCATCGTTTTGCTGCAGCTCAGCGCGGACCTTGATCAATTCACCAACGATGCTGACAGCGATTTCCGCCGGGGTTTCCGCCTTGATGGCCGTGCCAATGGGAGCATAAACCTTGTCCAGCGTTTCCAGGGAAATCCCTTCAGCCTGCAGATTGCTATAGATCTTATCGCGTTTGCCGCGACTGCCGATCATGCCGATGTAGCCAGCACCGGTCTGAACCGCCTGCCGTAAAAGACTCTGATCGTGACGATGTCCACGGCTGATAATAACCAGATAACTGTGGCTATCGATAGCCAGTGTCGCCATGCAATCATCATAAGAGGGAGCAACGACTATCTCGCTGGCACGGGGAAACCGTTCCCGATTTGCGAATTCGACACGATCATCGATAACCACAGTATTAAAACCGACCATGGTGGCCAAAGCGGCGGTCGGCTGACTGACATGGCCGGCTCCAAACAAAAACAGGGTGGCCGGCGTACTGCTCGGCTCAACAAAAAACAGCTGACCTGCAATTTCGAGCAGGGTTGGATAACGACTGTTGCGGGTATCTTTTAACAGTGCCTGCCGGATATCCTGTGGCAGCTGGGCCGCCCCAAAACAGACCGCATCCGCATACAGCAAACATCGTTGGACAGGCTGAGCTTGATCGTCCGCCGGCAAGGGAGTCACCAGCAAGCAATTACGGCCGACATTCAAAGCTTCCAGCCAGGCCTCGAATACCGACCTGTTTTCCGCACTGGCATCGATATATTCCAACAGGATTTCGACTTCACCGCCACAGATCATATCCATAGTGTCGGCATTGACACCGGTCATATCAAATACGAACCGCCGAGATTGGCGAGTGGCGAAAATTTCCCTCGCTGTTTGTTGGGCACGGGCCTCAACCAGCCCTCCGCCAATAGTTCCAAAGATATCGCCATTGGCACGGATGATCATTTTTGTACCGGCGGTACGCGGCGCCGAACCACTACGGGTAAGGATGGTTGCCACGGTCAAATCTTCTCCGGTAGCGAGGAATTCACACAGTTTGCTAATCAATTGTTTCAAGGCTGGCATACTCCTTTTCTTGTTTTTCAATCATGCGTTTGGCTGTCGCAGAGACAGCAAGAGGTTCATCGGCAAGTAACGTTGAACCTAGCACCAAATTTCCAGCAGCAACGGCTGCCCGCAATGCCGGCAAAGTCGGCAGACGCCGGTCAATACCGGCGATGGTCTGCCTTTCAGCTCCCTGCCGGGTTTCAACGATCAGTTGAAAAGCTTTTTTTCCAGACGCCAAAGGTAACAAAGTCGCACGAAAATTGATCAGACCGGACAAACTGAACAGTGCCTCATCAAGCTCCGGCATGGCGATTTTCAAAGGTCCGCCAATATCGACCTGACCTGTTCTGCGGCCCTGCAGTTTACTCAGACGCGGCAAACAGCTACCACAGGGACAGGGGTCCGGAAGGAACCGGGCAAGATCACCTGTGCGATATCGAATCAGCGGCATACCGGTACGCGTCAAGGTGGTCACAACCACTTCGCCCATTTCTCCCGCCGGCAAAACCGAACCTGTCAAAGGATCGATCACCTCGAAAAATAAATCAGGCTCCCGCAGGTGATACCCCGACAGGGCCTGGCATTCTACGCCGCCCGTCAGCCCCAGTTCCGTCATGCCGTAGTGATTGATGGCCGGACAATTCCAGATTCGGCGGACTTCCTTAACCAGGGCAGAGGGAACATAATCGGAGGTGAGAAACACACTGCCGATGTGACCATAGGGAACAGCTGCCACGGGATGACGTACCACCCCCAACACCTGGGTCGGAATCCCCACCACACAGGCAAAAGGTTGGCTCGCCAGAAGCGCGGCCACCTTCCCCGGATCATTCACCAGACCGAAGACCTCCGAATCGATACCTGCGACTTGAAGAGCGTCCGCCAGCAGGCGCCCGGCGCTATCCTGCAGTTCTCCTGGCAGAAGCACCAGTACCCTGTCCCCCGCCTTCAGCATCTGAGACATCCCACAACGGAAGAATGCCCGGGTCCGCTCCAGATCCGACCGTGTAAAATAGATGCGCTTGGGCTGACCGGTAGTACCGGAACTGCGCAAGGTGACAATTCGCTCGATTTCCCCTTGGGAAACGGCCAGCATCTGCAACCCCTGCTCGACCAGATCCGTAGAGGTGGTAAACGGCAGCTGCTTCAGATCATCCAGGGCCGACAGGGACTGAAAAGTCCCCAATCGTTGCCGATAAAATGGACTGTTAAGGGCGGCATGTTCAAGGGTCACATTCAATCGAGCGCGCTGATAATCGCGCAAGACCTGAATCGAAAGATCCTGTCGGCCAACCAGCCCAATCTGATCGGCAACCCAGGCATCAAGAGGCGAGATTTGCATGACCATGTCCACGATGAAGGGTTTGCCCACCCGCCGAAGTCAGATTGTACAAACAGAACGGCACCAGTTTACCTTCCGGGGTCACGACATGAATGCAGCAATTACGAGTGCGCTCCAGGTCGACATTCCAGACATCCTGAAACGCCATGCCCGAAACCGCGAAAGTATGAGTCTTCACCCGTTGTAAAAACTCATCCAGGCTTGGAGATTGAGAGGGTTCGCAACAAGTTTTTTTAGAGGGGGGCAGTGGCGCCGCCGAGGTAACGTCTTCTGGAGCTGCCCATTGACGCGTTAAAAATTGCGTGGACTTCCCGGCGCCCTCCGAAGCCACAACGGGTTTGCTGCAACAGGAAGAGTTCTTGCTGGTCATAGCTGTCACGGCTCCGTTTTCCAACAGCACGAAGTTCCCGTGGAAAGAACAATGACTGTGCTCACACCCCGGGGGAGCAAAATCCTCGATCTTCATCAACCCATCGGTCTGCTTTTCTATCGCCCGGATAATCTCCGGCAAAGTCAGCCGTTGTGCATTATCCGGGATCTCCGGAAAGCGCCCGAAATAACTGATGGGTTGGAAATGTACACCGCGTATGCCGGGCGCTCGATCCATACCGAAGCGCAGAATAGCACCAATATCCTGCTGGTTGATGCCGGGGACAAGGGTCGGCACAAGCACCACTCCCAGGTGATTTTGCAGACAGTGATCGATTGCGCGGATTTTTTCAGCCATCATATCCCGACCACGCAATTTTTGATAAATCGCATCGCGGGTGCCATCGAATTGCAGAAAAACCGAGCTTAATCCTGCTTCACGCAACTGCCATGCATAAGCGGGATCCTCTGCCAGCCGAAGCCCATTGGTGTTGATCTGAACAAATCCGAAACCGTAACTGCGCGCCAACCGGATAATGTCGGGGAGATCCTCGCGCACGGTGGGCTCCCCGCCGGAAAGTTGAATGACGATATGATCACCGCAGGCATGACGGACGGAGGCGAGCCACTTTCCAATAGCATCAAGGGTGGAGTCCGGCACCGCAACTGAACCGCTATCGGCAAAACATACCGGACAATTCATATTGCAACGTTGGGTGATCTCCAACAATGCCGAGCAGGTATGCTGACCATGATTGGTACACAGACCGCAATCGTAAGGACAACCGCGGTTCGGTTCGGTGTAACAAACCGGCGGCCGGGAGGGAATCTTCGGTCGCTGCCAACCCGGCAAATCGGGGGTGCCGCGCCACATAATGGTACGCGTTTCGCCATGCTCCGGACAGACCTTGACCAACCAGACATCTTGTCCTTCGACAACCCTTTCGGCAGGCACACGGGTCAGGCAGGTGGGACAAAGACTTTCGGTCATCCAGCGAGTGTACTCTTGTTCACTCATATGGGTTTGCCTTGGCATCAATGCCGTGTTCTTCCAGCAACGCCATTACCCTGGCATAGACGCTGCCTACAATCTGGCCGCACCGCAGTTGCATATCTTCACCATCGCCGACGATCGTTTCACAATCAATACCACCGTATTGTTCTCCGACGGATTCTGTAAACCATTCAGCCAGTTGACTACGCATCGACATGAAACCTTCATGCTGATTCTCTTCATCACTGCCTTTACCGGAATAATAGGCAAGCAGGCAGGCGCCGCCGGTGAGAGCTCCGCAGGTGCCCCCGCCAAATCCGGCGCCATGGGCCAGACCAGCCATGGTACGGATCAAATCAGGATTGGTCTGCCCACGATTTTGGAGTCCGAGTGCCAGCAGGATCTGGCTGCAAAAGTAACCTTTGGTGGCAAGTTCCAGCATACGAGACATTTCATTGCTCATAGTGTGACCCTCCTGGTTAAACAGGACTGCTTGGTTATATATTTAACAACATAACGCTAGACATGGATCTACCGCTTAACAATCTAACAAAGAGACCTTAGGAAAACCCTACAACCTTCATTGTTGAAAAAAGTCGACCTTTAAATCTCGCCTCAGATTCATTTTCTTGGAAAAACCAATGGTTTTAGTACCCTTGAAAATCGCCTTTTGAAATATCCTGACCTTTTACTGCAACCTCAACGCGCAAATTAAGGTTTTGAAGCAACGATCAGATAATATCCAGGCCGCATGGCTTTGACTGCCTTTTCCATCTTCTCACCTTCGTCTCCCTGAGCAAATTGCCCCCAAAAGGCCGCCATCGAGCCATAGATGAAAATGAGTTTTGCTGCCAATTCAGCAAGCAATCGCGAATGATCTTCCCATAGGAGAATGCTGAATCCCGCCTTTGTTACCCATTCCAGGACTTCTTCGCGAGTTGTAGCCCCGGCCAGGCAGCAATCGGCGGTCAGATCCTGAGTGTTTGTTCGCGGATCACGGCGATAAATATCGCTGAGGATTATCAAGCCTCCCGGAGTCAGAACACGATAAAACTCGGACAAGGTTGTCAGCGGGTCCTTGACCAGCGACAGCACGCACTCGCACACCACGCCTTCCAGACAACGACTAGCGACCGGCAGAATTTCAGCACGCGCCCGAAGCCGCGGCAAGGATGGTAGGCTTTGAGCCAAAAGTTTTCGTGACAGGTCAAGACCTGCGGCACGTAAATCATGTTTCTCACGCAAATAAGAAACCGTCGCCCCCATGCCGCAACCAACATCCAGAATCCGGGAATCGGCTCTGAAATGATATAGCGTCAAAGCGTGTTCCAGCAACGACAACCCGCCAGGACGAATTGTTTTACCTGTGGCCCTCTGCAGAACCACCGATTCATACATGTTCGACCTGGAAAGGGGACAAGCAGGGGTGTTATTTGTCTTCAAGGGCCTTTTCCGCCTCGGCCATCTTCCCCATAGCCAGTTCTTCGGTAATCAACACCAGATTGCACTTGGGACAGGCTGGCAATTCCACATGGAAAGATCCCTTCATATAGGCGAATTCGATTTCACGCATGACCAAGGCTTCGCCACAAGCCTCGCATTTCCAGTTCGGGACTTCTTCTTCGGAAAATTTCATTTACTTCACCCCCATTACGTCCATGCGATGACTGTACGCATTGTGAATTCGGTAACCTTCATTTTCAGGGGCGTAATCAACCCAAAAGGTGGTGTTGCCCAATTTGAGATTGGCACGAAACAGTCCACTGTGATTGTGACGCAATCGTCTGCCAGTCTCTTCGGCATGAAAAACAACCTGACGCAGATCGCTCTCGAGAATACGACGGCCATCCAATATACAAAGTATCTCAGGTTCGATATAAAGAACGATCTTTTCGTATGGCTTCATGGCGCGCTCCTCACTTTGACCCAAGCTGACAAGCAATTCCTGCTTCACGCGCTGCCTGTTAGTACGCCGGTCTGACCAGGATATCCAGCCGCGCGCCCAGGGATCGTTCCCGGCTACCGACGGGAATAACAGTTCAATAAGGTGGGCGGTACGCTTTCCGGCATTTACGAACTTATCGCGGCACATGGCGCAGTACGCCAAATAGTCCTTATCACTTTCGGCGGCCCGACGGGCCACAATGGCGTTATCAAGTTTAGGGTTGGCATTGAATACCAGCCCGCCGTAACCGCAGCACTCTGCCATTTCGCCGGAAAGAGGCAACTCTTCAAGGGTGAAACCGAGTTTTTCGAGGATGAGGCGCACCCCGCTCTGAGTTTCCGGATCGTTGCGACTGACACAAGGGTCGACCACGGCGATCGGCCGCCCGGAGGATGCGTCTTTCCGACAGGCGAAATCGATCAACGAGGCGGCCTCCATTGTCTGCCAAAGAGGCTTTACTGTAATCTCGGGCAGGTGCTTCTTGAACACGCTCTGGCAAGAACAACAGGCGGTAATGACTTCGGGTTTACCCATGGACTGCCATTGTTGGCGAATGGTATCCAGAGTCTCGCGGAACAAAGTCTCGCGACCGGACCAGAAAGCGGGCGCCCCACAGCAACCGAGTAGAATACCGACGCCGCCGGAGAGATTGTCACACAGGGCACGATACGATTCCACCACCTCGGCGGGAGCTGTAGCACTCAACTGGCAACTGGGAAAATAGAGATATGCGCTCTGTTGCGTACCCGGTTGGTGACGGCTGAGTGCGAACTCCTCACCGGTGCTGAAAGCCATATCCTGCAAGGCGAATTCGTGGGCAGAGGGAGGCATATAGTTACCCTGCAACATGGCATGCCGTCCCTCAAGACAAACGTCCCCCATGGAAAGATTGTTGGGGCAGACAGTGGCGCACAGCCCGCAATTTGAACAGGAGTTGATCATCTGATTGGAACTGTGGGAAGCGCCGAGCAAGACCTTTTCGTTATTGAAGAACTGGCGGATATATTTTTTCGGATATTTTTTGTAGTGAGCCATGTACTGGCAGACCTTGACACACTCCATACACTCACACTGAATGCAACGAGCCGCTTCCTGTGTTGCCTCAGCAAACGAATAACCGGCATCAGGGTTAGCGGGACAAACCCGGGCAAGAGGTGCGATCCCTTCGAGATTGGTGTAAAGTCTGGTTTCGTAGGGTCCATCATTTTCCCGACCGATGGTCATATGAGCCAGCTGCAAAAAACGCTCGATGGACAACGCCCCTTTGCGACCGGCCGCGGCCAGCATAATCGGCACATCACCGTCTCGACCACCGGCAAACACCTCCGAACGTGGGGTACCCCCGGTGACAGGATCGATGGCAATCAGGCCGGCATCATCTTTCTCAAGGCTCAGGGGCGCGCAGGTTGGGGATGAACGATCGATGAACACGGCATCATATTCAGTGCAAAGGCGCTCGAACTCAGCGTCGTTCAGCGAAGTGCCTAGCTGAATCTCTACCCGCATATCCTTCAGAACTGCCAGCTCTTCGTCGATCACCGCAGCCGGCAGCAAATCTTCGCGGAAAGTACGAAAAGTTTCCCCCAGTTGCGTCCCAGACTCCAGCAACGTGACACCGAACCCTTTTTTCCGCAGGTCATGGGCAGCGACAAGGCCGGCAATATCTCCACCGACAACCACTATATTCTTGCTTTTGCGTGGCAGGAGCTTGACCTTATCAGGTGTTCCGTGATGTTCCACGCACAGCCGTTCCAGAGAACCGATGGCGAGTGCCTCGCCAACTTCGCCCCGACGGCATTTCGTCTCACAGGGATGGTTGCAAATACGCCCAAATATGCCGGCAAAAGGCATATTTCTGTTCAAAACCCGGTACGCCTCCTCCAGGTTACCTTTGGCCATTTCCCCCATGAACTGACGAACGTCGACATGGAGAGGACAGCTCGCCGAACAAGCCGGAGGCTCTTCCTGAATACATTGCGCCTCCCACGCTATGCGTTGTTCCTTTTCCATCGAGTACTTCCCCCCCTTCGATTGCTTATTCCCACAGGGATCCCCCTGGTTGCAGATAAAAGAAGGCGATGGGGAGCACTGTTGGGCTACTCCCCATCGACCTCATACCCTCTAAACACCTCTGGCAACCGGCACCCGGAAAAAACCGGCGCCAGAGGCGGGGGTATTACAGACTAATCACATCATTCAGCAGCTGCAGGCTGGGTTCCCGTTCCGGCTGCTTTTTTGGCTGCTTTCTTTTTGGTAGGCGGTTCCGAATCGACGCTGTCGGAAATCCAGCCGCCTTCCAGTGCGTCCTCAACGTCGAAGGACTTCTTCTCGGACTGCAATGCCTGCAGAACCTTCTCGGGGTATGCGGGCAGGGAACGAATACGTGCCCCGCAAGCATGGTCGATGGCGTTGATGATAGAGACATGGGGAGAAGTCAGCGGACCTTCGCCACAGCCACCTTGTCCGAGAGCCCCGTCTTTACGCGGCGTTTCGACGTAGATTAACTCCAAGTCATCGGGAACGTCTTTGATGAAGGGGAACCCGGCACCGATCATGTGCGAATGGGCCTTGATGAATTCGAAGTCTTCGCTAAGACCCAGGCCTATGCCTTGAGCCAGACCGCCATAGACCTGGCCGTCAACCAACAGGCGATTGGTGATGGTACCGTTGTCGCCAACATAGGTCATTTTCACCACTTCGGTCTTACCGGTTGTGATATCCACGACAACCTCGGACATAAACAAGGCATACATGTAGATGCAGAAAGGATTGCCTTGTTGATCATCGAGATCCATATGCGTGCAAGGGGTGGTATAGGTCCCCTCATGCCTGATATCGATCCCTTCGGCGATCATTTCGCCGTAGGTGCGATAGGTACCATTGTCTTTACGCATGGCATTGAGCAAATTAACACTTGCTGCGTGAATGGCATTCCCGGAAACAACATTCTGGCGGCTGCCGCCGGAGGGACCGGCATTCGGGTGCAGAGATGTGTCGCACATGCTCAGGTGAATCTGCTCGGGGGTCAGACCAAGGGGACGCAGGGCTTCATGCGCGAAGGCAACCGTACCCATATCCGCGCCCTGGCCATGGCATTCCCAGGCGGTACCGATAGTAACGCTGCCATCTTCTTCCAACTGAGCCCAGGCGCCGGAGGTATCCGGACCGTCGAGGCCGCAGCCGTAAATCCCGAGGGAAATACCTACGCCGCGCTTTTTGGTTTCCGTGGAACCGGTTCTTGCCCGCTCCAGTGCATCCTTGTATTTGGGACGCAGAATATCGAACATCTCTTCGAAGCAGAAGACTTCCGGTGTCTGCCCGGTCGGGGTGGTGGCACCGGGACGATAGATATTCTTATAACGCAGCTCCAAGGGGTCCACACCCATTTTCTTGGCGAGTTCATCGACCAACGATTCCGAAGCCAAGAACGCCTGCGGCGAACCATAACCGCGGAAAGCGGAGCCCCAGGCATGGTTGGTGGCGACGGTACGACCATGGCCGCGGATATGCTTGATATCGTAACCAGCCCCAGTAAACTGGGCCTGACGGCAGGTAACCAAGTCACCAAACTCGGAATAGGGACCATGATCGAGATCCCAGTCGGTTTCCAGAGCGAGGAAATTGCCTTCCTCGTCGGCGGCCAGACGCACATTCAAAAATGCCGGGGAGCGCTTGCCGGTGTAGGTCTGCTGCTGGTACCAATCGTAGCCCAGGAAGCAGGGACGGCCGGTAGCCATAGTGGCGGCAGCGACCAAAGCTTCCATGGTCGGGCTGAACTTATAACCGAAGGTGGCGCCGGTAGGATTCTGCCGTATGACCAGTTTTTCAGGCTCGAGGCCAAGACCCGGGCAGATCATCGCGTGATGCAGATGGATGCCGATCGACTTGGAATGCACGACGACACGATCCTCGTCATCGATATAGGCAAAACCGACATCGGGCTCGAGGGGCATATGAGGCTGCCGTCCCAGATAGTAGCTACCTTCGATGACGTGAGCTGCTTTGTCAAAATACGGCTTGGTTTCCTCACCTTTCTTGACGATGCAATCGTAATAGACGTTCGGAGTACCGGGATGGATCTCGATGGCATCCTCGGCCTTGGCAGCAAGTGCGTTCATGTAAGCCGGCAGGACCTCGAGATCGAGGACCACCTTCTTGGCTGCTGCCTTGGCGTGTTCGCGGGTATCTGCGCAAACGATGGCCAGAACGTCGCCATACTGGAAAATCTTTTCATCATTGAGAATGGGGCGATCCCAGCCGTCCCCCTTATTGGTGGGGAAGGTGATCAGACCGGTGATGCGGTTCTTGCCTTTGATGTCCTTGTGCGTGACCACTTTTACCACGCCGGGCATTTTTTCAGCTTCGGAGGTATCGATACCTCTGATATTGGCATGGGCTACTTCCGCCTGCACGAGGGCGCATTCCAGGGTATTGTCCGGAAGTTGCTGGCGCATGTCTTCGCCGAAGTCCCACAGACCGCAAACCTTGGGAACCGAAGTCGGACGCGGCATACAAGTACCGTAGACTTTGCCATCGGACGGCAATTTAAAGTCAAGGGTGGATTCCGCCATTTCACCGCGCAGCACCTTGGCGGCGTCCATGACCGAGTCGACGATCATGACATAGCCGGTGCAACGGCAGGCATTGCGATGCTTCTGAAACCAGTCCCGCACTTCCTCACGGGTCGGATTTGGGTTCTCTTCAAGCAACAGCTTGGTCGACACAACAAAGCCGGGAGTACAGAATCCGCATTGGATCGCTCCGTTTTTGACAAAAGCCTTCTGAATCGGATGCAGATTGAGAGGCGAACCGATCCCTTCGATGGTGGTGATTTTGGCCAGGTCCGGAATCCGCTTCATTTTAGTCACGCAGGAGCGCACCAGCTTGCCATCGACGATGACGCTGCAAGCACCACATTGGCCTGTGCCGCAACCGACTTTGGTACCGGTCAGTTGCAACTGCTTGCGCAAAACATCGCTGAGCAGTGATTCCTGATCGATGATCAGGACACGGTCGATACCGTTGACATTTAACGTCTTTTTGATCATTCCTGTCTTCCTCCTTGTTGGTCGTGTTCAGTTAGAAAAAGGATGCTTCTGATACTGCGGAACCTCAGCATTTGCCGAACCCGCAATTGGGGTAATGACAATCCTTGCAGCCGGCGCATAGCCCTCCATGGCCCAATGCAAGAATGTCCGAACGCGTTAAATTTTCGCCAGCCAGCAGGCGATTAACTACGAGTTCAAAAATGGTAGCCTTGTGGTACATCGTGCACCCGGGAAGGCCGATTATGGGAACACCGTTCAGCTCCGCCAACATGAACATGGCGCCGGGATAGGTGGGAGCACCGTAAATGACAACTTTGGCACCCGTGGCGCGAATAGAGGCAGGGGTAAGATCGTCCGGATCAACAGACATTCCACCGGTCAATATGACCATCTGCGCACCTTCCGCAATCTGATTATGAATTGCCGCAGAGATTTTCGATATGTCGTCAGGAACGATATCCTGGCGATAAACTTCACTTCCGTAGGCTTCGAATTTGCTTTTTACGATCGGCCCGAAACCGTCCGGGATGCGGCCAAGAAACACTTCCGTTCCGGTAGTAATCAATCCCACGCGAAAGTGCCGGTAAGGTTTAACCCTGATTAACGGCGAATGTTGGCGGCAAAGAGTTTCCAGGTGAATCAGGTTTTCTTCCTGGGTATACAGGGGGATAATGCGCGTACCGGCAACTGTCGACCCAACGCGCACAGGCTGGTTGGTTAATACCGTGGCGATGGTAACATCAGGTATTTCATTAAGCTGATGCAATAGAGTGAGGTTGATCTTGAGCAGACCATTCAGTTCGGAGGTCAATTCAATTTTGCCCTGATTCGGCTCGCCGAAACGGAGAAACGGTCCGCAAATGGCCCTTGCAATGCGTTCTGCAGCTTGGTTCTCGTGCACCAGATCATCGGAAAGATTGAGAATATAAATGTGATCCTTGCCCAGTTTTTTGAGCTTTGGAACATCCTCAGCTGTGATCATGTGCCCTTTTTTATAGGCCCGTCCCTTGAATTCCCCGGGTACTATACGCGTGATATCGTGAGAAAGAATTTTACCTACAGCCTGTTCAACGGGGACGATTTGTTGCATGTTCTTTTTTCCTTTTGTCCAGATATGAAAAAACCCGCATTGATATCCTGTTAATTTCAGGTATCTATGCGGGTTTCGCTAAGTCTGTCTAAGCAGAGGACGAAATAAGCGCGTGACTATTTATTTTTGATGTAGGGAGCAGTTACTTGATTTGCTCCACCTTTTCAATATAGCTGATGCCACCCTCCTTAAATGAAATAACCAGCTTCCCTGAGAAATTCGGCGTAATCAATTCGGTATTTGCCAAAAACGTTGCGATAGATCTCTTGCAGGCAGCAACATTTTTGGGTCCCACCTGGCCAGAGTACTTTTGCGCTCGGATCCGAGATTTTTCTTCCAATAGTTTGTCCTGATAACAAAGTTCAGGGATATGCATAATTATCACCTGCGTGTTTGGCGATGAATTTTGCGGCAGAAACCAGAAGAGCGCCAAGTTCCGTGCTGCACAAACAGTCCGTAGAGGCGACTCCGGCAATGCTCCACTACTTGGCTTTATCCACCCTCAGCAAATTTTCAACCCAGAGAGGAATTCAACACGGATCCTTTTCGAACGCTGTTATTTCCTGAATGATAAATCTGTGTGGCAATCTTTTTAACAAAGCGGATAATAACAAGCAAGGTAAAAATAACAGCAGCAGACAAAAAAAACCATAAGTAACCGTAAACAACCGATTCTGACATTGATTTTCCCAAAACAGTCATTTCAAAAGATTCTTCACATACTTTTTCTTATATACATTAAAAGGATGTCCCCGCGGATCAGCGAACAAAACCAACAAGACACGGTTTCACTAAGATAGGGATTACGAACGATATCGGGATTTGAAGATCTGGAGGATCAGGTGATTACGTTACTCAAAAGGTTGTCCTGCAATAACGTAGAAAGCCTCCATCTTTTGCCGACAGCCGGACAATCAGGCAAGCGTAGCCAACGTTATAGACATGGAGATATTCGATGTCTTGCCCAAAGATGGGTCCGAGACCATCCAGCGTTGCATTTTTCAATCTATTTGATTGATATTCCGTAGATCTAACCGCCACCTACCCAAAAGCACATTAAAATGCGCTCGCACCTAAACCTATGGCATTACTTTCCGTTTAGAGCGATATGGATAATAATAGCCTGGAGGTCCTTTTGGGATGCGGCCATGAGTTCCAAAAATGGCGGTTCGTTGGCCCTGGAGCGCCTACGGAGCGAATCCAACCATCATCATAAGTACCTGATTATGCACTTGGCTCCAGTATTTTTTTGCCCTTCGATCTTTTTGCACGCTGTGGTTCATTGGATCCCTGAGGCAAAAAAGCAGAATCCAAAAGCTTTAACCGCAAAGATCACGAAGGACACAAAGTGTAAAACTAAACAAGAGACAACCATAAGGGTCTGTTTTTAGTAATTTCTTCGTGATCTTCGTGTCCTTCGTAAGAAAATTTCTATTGAGGTGTCCATTTCACGCTGGCGGTGCACCGATTTTCGAAGATTTGGGGGAACTCTGCATTTCCAGCTGCGGCAAAACACGTCATTGTTTTTCTTTATGGTCTGGACATATACGATGACCGACTTCGCTCCTGTCCCCCAGAATTCGTTGCTATTAAACACCTACCCATCGCATGGTTTTATTCTATGGTATTAATAGCGATCAGTGCCCATGATCGTGATCGCAACCCCCTCCTGAAGAACTTTCATCATCAGAGCATCTTCCCTCCGCAGCACTATTTTGAACAATACTCTCCTGAAGCTTCTCTTGTTTTAACAATTCCATATTTTCGATAAGATTTTCAGATTCTGCCTCAAAGACGCGGAAGCCACAGAGGTTCATGGCTTGCAGTGCACTATCGCCCATACATCCGGCGATAATACAATCGATATTGCAAGCCTTAAGAGCACTAAAAGGATCACAACCCGCAAAAGGATTTTTCGGATCGCAATTGGCTATGGTTTGGGTTGCCTTGGAGTCTGCATCCACGACAAGAAAGTAAGGCGCAGAATTAAAATGGCCGTAAACGGCACTTTCAACACCGAGATCTTCTGATATTGGAAAACAAACTTTCATCATTCAGGCTCCTTTATCATTTTAAGTTTAGAAAAAGTAACTTTACCATTGATCGATAATATGCAAAGAAATGGTCATTCAGATTAAAGTTAAAACACCATGGAGTTTAGCGATTCTTCAGTTGAAAATCAGGCAAATAAGTTTAAACGGAGAAACTACGAGATAAAAGAGTTCTCCTTAAAGAAAGGCTTGTGCTGGACTCTTGACATAAAATCATTTTTAAATTTATAACGAACGTTGGTTGATAAAGATTTTTCAAAGTTCATCTGCCGTACTTATTTTTGAGAGCATATTCTTTACACACAATGCATTGAGACTTGTACTGGCCCAGGTGTTTATGGCAAAACCACAAGCCACACTTTGAACATTGCTTAACCCCGTAATTTTCACTATCCGCGTCTTCCCCACAAAATGCACACTTCACAATAGCCATAAAACCTCCGATGTGGCCAACAACTTAAGATTGTTGATGTCGTAAATTAATAAAATTCTTTCACTTAGGACCGTGGCAAAGGACAAACAAAAAAACCCGCACCAATACCATCGATTCTGGTATTGGATGCGGGTTTCGTTAGGTCTACTGATTAGGCAGAGGTCGAAATTAGCGCAAATTATTTAAATGTCTGAGTCTTCTCTATGTAGCTGATACCTCCATTTTTAAAGGAGATCACTAACTTACCTGAAAAATTCTCAGGGATTATATTCAAATCCAGCAAGGTCTCACATACGCGTTTTTTCCAGACAGAGTTAGGCACTCTGATATTGGTGACTACCTGCCTACGAACATCGCGCTCGCCACTATCATGCATTCCAGATATCCTGTTTGACCTTTAAAAATATTATGGATTACTCGTTCAGTTGAAAGGAACAAATGCGCCTAAAAGAAGTAGCGGCATGTCCAATGATCTTCGCGAGATACAAGGTCAAACCGTCCACTCTCAAAAAGAATAATGAGAAAGGATATTTAGCGGTGAAAGGAATATGTGTTGAACAGATTTTACTAACAGGAAGAACCTGTGTTCTGTTCAACGACTTCCACTAAGGCACCTAGGCTATATATCATATGATATAACGCAAGAGCAAGAAAGAATTGTTTAAAAAAAAGAAGTTAGCTTGTTATTACAGTATACGCAACAATCAGAAACAAGGCCGCTCCACCAAAATCATATATGGGGCATTTTGCACCGAAAACCAACAGCTCTCATAAATGAGAACATGATTTTACCCCCATCAGACTTCGTGGTACCCGAGCACCACCAGCAGGCAGCTTCCGTCAGCAATCAGGTTGATGCCAGCTTCCTCACAACGTTGTATGGCTTTATTGCTTTGAGCCCCAGGTTGCATCCAAATATTTTTGATGCCTTTGGCGATGGCTTCCTCTACAACCTGTTCGGTAATATCAGGAGGAGTGATAATGGAGAGGCTTTGAATGTTTTCAGGCAAATCTGAAACAGTAGCAACGCTCGGCAGGCCTTCCACAGCCGAAGCATGCGGGTTGACCGGCACAACTTGTTTACCATGCTGCATATAGCAACGGAGAACCTTGTTGCCATATTTATCACGATTGGTCGAAGCTCCTGCAACAGCAAAAGCCTCAGCCGACAGAAATTTCCTTATGCGTTCAGTTATGTTCATCATCCCTCCCATACCGGATCAAGGTGCAATGGCGGCAATCAACCGGAAAAAAGGACCAGGGTACATTCCTGCAGTCACAATAATAATGGCGCATAGCCCAAGCACCACCAACTCACCGCCGTTTGCAACAACGGAGAAGACAGAGCTCGAGCTTGGACGGAAAAGGCGGACAACAGGGCGCAAATAGTAATAGCAGGAAACCAGAGAGGAAAATAAAGCCAGCACAACCAACCACACATAACCGGCATCCAGAGCAGCGCTGAAAAGAACGAATTTGCCCATAAAGCCTGCCAGCGGAGGGAAGCCGGCTAGTGACAACAGAAAAAGAGTGAGAAGGGCAGCCCGCCATGGTGATCTGCCGGCCAACCCTTCCAACGCTGCGTAGTTCTGAGGTTCGCCATTGGAATCGGTCAGGGAGGCCAACAGTCCAAAAGCTGCTACAGTTGCAGCCCCATAACTTAGCAAGTAAAACAAGCCGGCTTCGAGACCCGCCTGATGACCCGTAAGCACGGCCAGCACCATGTACCCCATATGAACCACGGATGAGTAAGCCAACATGCGCTTGAGGTTGGTTTGTGGCAACGCCGCAAAGGTTCCGGCAAGCATGGAAAGCGCTGCCAGCGCGGCTAGAAGCGGTCGCATCGGCGCGATAAGTGTCAAAGGGATACTGGCAAGCAACACCGCAAACACGGCGCCTTTGGATCCACTGGCCAGTAAACCCGCCACCGGTGCGGGAGCACCTTGGTAAACATCGGGCGTCCACAGGTGGAAAGGTGCCAAGGAGGACTTAAACGCGATAGCACAGAGGATCAGGGTCCAACCCAGAATTGCAATGGTATGCATGGCAGCCCCAACCGGCAGAGATACATTACCTTGAAGGGTAAAAGTACCGGTGGCGGCATACACAAGTGCGATGCCAAAAGCCAGCAGGGCACTGGCTAAAAATCCGGGCAACAGGTATTTTAGACCGGCTTCGGCGCCGGTGGGATTATCACGATCAAAAGCAATGAGGACATAAAACGCCAGAGTCATCGCCTCCAGACCAAGAAACAGGCTGACCAACGAGGTGCTGGCCGCCAGGATCGACATCCCAAGAACGCAAAACAGTACCAACGCAGCAAATTCCGGCGACGCAAACCTGCGGCTTTCGCGGTAACGCTCTGACAGTAAACAGGTCGCTGCCCCAAGCAGTGCCCATACAGTTAAACAACCCCGTGCAAATGGACCACTCGAGACTAAAAGGAGGTCAGACATTACCGGGGCACAAGGCCACCAGCAAAATCCTGCGGCAAGTAAAGCACAGAAAACGCCAAACAAAAGGGCCCTTCGTTCCGGCACAAACAAAACGGAAACGGAACCTATAAAAAGAATCAGGAACGGTAGCAGCGCCAACAATGCATCCCAAATCATGGCAGTCCCCCTGTCGTAACGAGATAGGCAAGGAGTTGCTCAACAGGACCACGAAGTAATTTCAAAAAAGGCAGAGGATAAAGCCCGAACCATAACACCAAACCTGCCAGTGGACCCAAAATGAGAGCCTCTGTGCGCGTAATATCCTTCATGAATTCTGGGCCACGGGGCGAACCCCACAACACTCCCTGCACCATGCGTAACGTATAGCAGGCCGCCAGCAAAACCCCTAGCATCCCGGCGGCACCCCACCAGGGATGAGCACCAAAGGCTCCTAGCAGAATAAGTATTTCGCCCGTAAAAATATTCAGGCCCGGCAAACCCAAGGCAGCCAGAGAGAAAAACAGCACCAAGGCGCCAAGCTGCGGCGTGCGGGACCAGAGTCCCCCCAACTCATGCAATTGGCGATTGCCGGTGCGACGCTCCACCAATGCCACAAGTGCGAACAATGCGGCCGTAGTAATGCCATGATTGAATAGTTGCAGCATTGCGCCTTGCAAGGCTATGACATTAAAGGCCGCCACACCCAATGCGATAAAACCGAGGTGGGCAACGGAAACATACGCGACCAGGCGCTTAAGATCGGTCTGCACAAAAGCCAGCCAGCCTCCATAACCGATACTCACCAACGCCACCCCCCCCAATACGGGCAAAAAACTAGTCCAGGTTTCGGGAAACAATGGCATCGCCACACGTACCAAACCGAATATGCCAGCCTTGGCCAATACTCCGGAGAGCAGCAAGGTAACTGCAGCAGGCGCTTCCTGGTAAGCATCCGGCAACCAGCCATGCAATGGTACAACGGGCACTTTAACCAGAAATGCAAGGGCCAGGCACCCAAACAGCCAAGGGGCAAGATCGGCGGGAATGACCGTAGTCCCCAGAGCCTGCAGTGCAAAGCTGTAGTCACCGGTCTGGCGACCATGCAGCAAAAACAAACCCAAAAAGGCCAACAACATCAGCAAACTGCCGGCCAGCGTGAACAGCAGCAGTTTGAAAGCGGCTTCAACGCGTTTGGCGCCCCCCCACAAGGCAATGCAAAGAATCAGCGGCAGTAACATGATTTCCCAGCAAACATAAAACAACAGCAGATCCTGAGCCAGGAAAACGCCGAGGATACCGCTGCAACTGATCAGCAGCAAAGCGTAAAAGCCGGATTGCCGATACCGGGGCCAGGAAAGCCCCACGGCAACCGCCAGCAGAATAACGGTCAACCAAACCAGTAACAACGAAAGGCCGTCCAGCCCCAGGGAAAGCCGAGCTCCGTAGCGTTCAATCCAACCCCAATCTTCGAAACGAAGCCAGGGAAAAACTGTGGTTTCCACACGAAAAGGCAGGAGCAAAGCAACAGTTGTTTCCAGCAAAACCGTAATCACTGATGCACGTCGACCCCAAACCATACAGGCCAGCGCCCCGATTATTGGCAAGATCAACAAAACGGATAATGCGGGTATGTTTGTCAGACCATTCATGCTTGGCTCGCAAGTATGTTAAAGAGAACAAGAATCATTAAAAAATCAACAAAAACAGCAACATTGCCAGTAGCAGGATTATGCCCCAACCCATGGCGACGAGATAGTGGCTTACAGAGCCGGAGGTAAAAACTCGCAGCTTCTGCCCTGTAGCCTGGCACAGTCTGCCAAGACCGGCGGGCCAGCTCGTGGTAAAGCCTCGCTCAAGGGATCTTTCCAGCTCGCTGCCAAGTCTTTCAAAGGGTGCAGTAATAGCGAAGCGAATCAGCGAATCGAACTTCCAGCCCGCGATTAAAAAATCTACGCAAGGCCGCTCAGAAACAGGAGACGTTGGCACCCGATAGCGATTTCGAATTGCGAACCAGGCACCCGCTACCAATAAAAGCGTGACGAAAGCAAGTCCCCATTCCAGACCATGAGAGGGAGAAAGTCCTGACGGGGTTGCCAGCCAGCGCCCCAAACCTGCATGCCCCCCCCAAACTTCAGGGAGGTTTAACAGCCCACCGACCAGGGCAAGTGCGCCCAAGGGCAGCAGAGGCCAGACCAGCCCTCGTGGAGCGGGGCCGTGTCCCGATGCGGCCTCACGGTCGGCAGTAAGCAAATACACAAGACGCAAAGCATAAAGAGCGGTCAAAAAAGCAGTTATCAAACCTGCGACGCCAAGGCTTGTCCACCATAGTGTCTGCCGAGCGAAGCAGGCTGCCAGGATGGCATCCTTGGAAAAAAAACCGGACGTCAACGGCACCCCGGCCAAGGCCACAGATCCGGCCAGCAACAGCCAAAAAAGCATCGGCGAGCGTTTGGGCAACCGGCCGAGACGAAACAGGTCCTGTTCGCCGGAAGCCAGATGGATAACCGCGCCTGCCACCATGAACAGCAAGGCTTTGAAAAAAGCATGGGTCAGGAGGTGAAACATGGCCCCGGTAATGGTTCCGGCGCCGACCGCAAGAAACATGTAACCGACCTGGCTGATAGTTGAATAAGCCAGGACTTTTTTGATGTCTCGCTGAACCAGCGCACAGGTGGCGCCGTAAAACGCAGTGGAGGTGCCGACCAATCCGATAACGGCCAGAGCGGTCGGCGACAATGAGATAAGTGGGAACAACCGGCACAGCAGATAAACGCCGGCGGTTACCATGGTGGCGGCGTGAATCAAAGCCGACACCGGGGTGGGACCGGCCATGGCGTCCGGTAGCCAGGAGCTGAAAGGCAGCTGGGCCGACTTACCGCAGGCTCCGGCCAGCAGCAATAGGGCCAGAATGGTTACGCTGGCTGGCGGTAGCGATGCTGCCTGCAGATTTATGGCCGTGATGGATAAGGTGCCTGTCAAATGGAACAACCACAAAAGTGCGATGCCAAACAGCACATCTGCGGCGCGCGTAACCAGAAACGCCTTGCGCCCTGCAGTTGCAAAAACCGGATTTCGATACCAGAACCCGATCAGGGCATAGGAACAGAATCCGACTCCTTCCCAGCCAAGAAACAACAGTAACAGATTATCCGCCAGGACAATCACCAACATAGCGAACACAAACAGATTGAACAACATGAAGAAGCGTCGGATGTCGGGGTCGTGATGCAGGTAGCAAGCAGCATAGACATGGATCAGGGCCGAGACACCGGTCACCATCAACGCCATGCAGGCCGCCAGCGGGGAAAATAGCAGTTCCATCGGCACCTGCAAGGAACCGGCGTCAAACCAGGTAAACAGTGTTGCCCGACTCTGGTCAGCCGCAAGCGGCCACAACCACAAGGTTACCGCGGCCGAAGCGGCCACAGAAGCAATCGCCACGCCTGTAAGCAAACGACGGGGCATGCGCCCACCGGCAAACAAAATGATCAAAGCCCCACATAGAGGCAGTAACGGTATCAGAAATAGGAACTCAGTCATCATCCCTGCATCCCATTAAAGCGATTGACATCGATTGTGCTGCGGCTGCGCTTCAAATAAACAACCAGAGCCAGAGCAACGGTGACTTCAGCCGCTGCCACGGCCATCAACAGCAGGGCAAACAACTGCCCCTCCGGATTTCGCCAATAGGCAGAAGCTCCGACCAGGGTGAGCCCAACAGCATTGAGCATAACCTCCACGCCAATCAATATCATGATCAGGTTGCGACGCAGCAGCACTCCTAGCAGCCCGGCCACAAACAGCAAGCCTGAAAGGATCAATACATGGCCGAGAGGCACGATCATGAAACATCCTCCTTGGAGTTGGGGCGATAACGCCTGCCGAGATGGAAAGCGCCCACTGCCGCAAACAGCAGAATTAAAGAAATAATTTCCACGGCCAGACCATAGTGTTCGAACAAGGCGCAGCCAAAATCACGCGGGGTCAGCCAGTAGGAGGAGATCACGGCCGTTGCAGCCGGATCCATAACAATCAGGGCACCACCGCAGACCAACAGCGACCCACTGAGTGCCGCGGGAGGCAGCCAACGGCTAAGGCGGCGGGAGGATTGATCCGCCACCGGCGATTCGACCAGCATGATTATAAAAAGGAATAGAACCATGATAGCCCCGGCATACAGGATGATCTGCCAGGCCGCCAAAAGGGGAGCACCAAGCAGAAAATACAACAGTGCCAAAGCGAACAGGGCATGCACCAGGTAGAGCACGGCATGCACCGGATTTTTACGCGTCAGGCACAAAACCGTCGACAATAAGGTTATCGCTGCCAGGATATAGAAAAGCAGGGTGGGCATGTCTCGTCCTTACATAAAATCAGGTTTGCTGCCAAGCTGAAACCACTTACAACCTTCCACGGCCCGGAAGCAGGGAATTATCCGTACAATTACCCCCTCATGCCAGCTTCTCCGGGCGTGTAGCCTCCGCCCACGGTATCAAGGTAGATTGCTCCTGATATCCACCGGCGGCGACTCGCCAGGATTGCTGCCGCGCGGAGCTGCGACCCCGATACCGGCCAGCCGATAAAAATTATACTGGTCGTTTTTACCGCAACCATCGATGAGCAGTTCCTCTTTTTCGCATACCACCTGCAACAACTCGCGGGTTGCCAGCTCATATTCGGCCGTCATCTGCAAAGCCAAGGTGGGGCAGGCCTCGGTACACAGGCCGCAGAAAATGCAGCGGGAAAAATTAATCCGGAACCAGGCTGCATAACGGCGGCCGTCTTCACGCTCGGCGGCCTGCATGGAAATACAGTCAACCGGGCAGGCGGCGCTGCACAAGTGGCAGGCGACGCACCTTTCTTCCCCATCCGGGTCGCGGGTCAAAATCAGCCTGCCCCGGTAGCGCGGCGCGGGGATCTGTTTGCGTTCGGGGTAGCACACGGTTACCGGCCGGCGGAACAAATAACGCAGGGTGACCCAGAACGGCAGGATGGTCCCCCGGATGTCTCTCCACAAACTCATATCAGCCTCGCCATAGCAGCCATGCGGCCGTAACCAGAATATTCAGCAACCCCAGAGGCACCAGAATTTTCCAGCCAAAAGCCATCAGTTGATCGTAGCGCAGCCGCGGCATGGTGCCGCGAACCCAGATAAAAAAGAAGGCCACGCCAAGGACCTTGATGAGAAACCAGCAGACCGACGGCAGCAACGGACCGTGCCAACCACCGAGGAACAATACCGTCAACATGGCGCCGAGCACGATAAGGTTGAGGTATTCGCCGACAAAAAACATCCCGAAACGCATGCCGGAATATTCCGTATGAAAACCGGCCACCAGTTCGTTTTCGGCCTCGGGCATATCGAAGGGGGTGCGCTTCGATTCGGCCATAATGGCAATGACAAATATCAAAAAGGCCAGCGGATGTCTTATGGCGTTAGGCAGGGTCTGCTGTGCGGCAATGATGGCAGTCAGGGAAAAGGACTGGGAACTCATCACCACCGGCACAATCGCCAACCCCATGGCCAGTTCGTAGGAAATCATTTGCGCCATGGCACGCAAGCCGCCTAGCAGGGAGTATTTACTCTGTGAGGCCCAGCCCCCCAGCGCAACCCCGTAAACAGCAAGAGACGACAGGGCTAATAAATATAGAAGTCCGACATTCAGGTCACAAATTACCATCGGAATGGTGCGACCGAACAAATGCAGAGGAGCCGCAAAGGGGATAACGGCAAAAGCCAGCAGCGCCGTAATGGTCGAGATGGCAGGCGCCAGCATAAACACCCAGCGATCGGCCCGCTCCGGGATCAGATCCTCTTTGCAGAGCAGTTTAATCAGGTCGGCCAGGGGCTGCAACAGCCCAAACGGTCCGACCCGGTTGGGACCATGGCGCATCTGCATGCGTCCGAGAATTTTGCGTTCGGCCAGCACCATATAAGCCGCCAGACTAAGTACTGTTCCCAGCACCAGCCCCAGTTTGATCACAATCAGAATGAATGTCAGCAGCACGTCATTCATCGGTCAGACTTTCTCGATGCGGCAGGGCAGCGATTCGGTGCCGGGTACCAGCGGTTCGAGTACGGTTCCCCGCAGTCTTGGAACAATGGCAACTCCGGGAACCATATCCCCCTCAATCCGCAATGTCAGTGTCAAGTCCCCCATCGGGGTGCCGAGTAACACCTTTTTACCCTCTTCCAACTTGAACCGCGTCGCATCCTGCGGATGCACCGTCACAAAGGGAGCAGGAATGAGCTCTTGCAGGCACGGTGACAGACTGCTGAGTAATTCAGATCCGTACAGGGTTTCCGTTACCAGCAACTGCAACTGATCGGAACCAATACTACTGGCGATATTCAATGGAAGAGACTCCGGATGCTGGCTCGGGATTGCGATCCGTCGCCCCTCGCCGTTGGCTTTCAGCTGGGATAATCCGGCGAAACGGTGGTCATTTTTTTCAATTTCACGACGCAAGGCATCGAGATCGGCACTACGCCCCATCAAAGCACTCAGTATCCCCCAAGCCGACTGCGGCTCGGAACCCGGGATATCGCGGGTAAAAAAGCGCGGGGGATGACTGCCACTGGCACTCTCGGCGAGAGGCGTCCCTGCAGAAAACACCTGTTCGAAGGTTTGCATGCGCCCTTCGTTATTGATTAATGTCCCTACCGACTCTTCCACGGTAGTTGTTGGAAAGAAAAAGTCCGATTCCTGCACCGTAGCGGTAGCGGCACAGTCAAAAACCGCCAGCATATCCAGACGCGCCAACGCTGCGCGGCTGCGCTTTCTATCCGGGTAATCCGCCAGGGGGTCAGCTTCAAAACACAGCAGCGCCTTGATGCGTCCCTGCTCCATGCCTTCCATCAGGCTATCGAAACCCGGACCATTGGCGCTTAACAGGGCCCCGCCAAAACTGTTGGGGCCAGTCAGCATAAACATGGTCCGGCAAGGTTTCTCAGGTTGTGAGCAAGCTTTCGCCGCGTGCTGCAAGGCTTGAGTCCCTTGCGGTCCGAGTAAATCGGTACCGCCGATAAGCAACGGCCTTTGGGCCGCCAGCAGTGCATTGGCAAGGGATCCACCCAATTCTTCCATACTGGAGGAAAAATCACCTTGCTGCGGCCGACCAAGCCCTCGCAACAGTTGGCTAAACTTATCTACCGATACCGCATGCCGTTCGAAGGCCACCGGCAGCACCACCGGTCGCGGATCGACAATCACGATCCGCGCGCCCCGCCGCGCCGCCTGACGCAGTGCCAATGCCAGCATGGGCGCTTCAGACAGGGGATCAGCTCCGATCAATACGGCCAGATCGCAGTTGCGAACATCTTCCAGGCTGGCGCTACGATCGAGTTGTTGCGATGCCGCCACGCGCGAAGCAAAATCGCGCCGCGGGTGGGCTTCAAAACAGAGTTGATCACTTCCCAGTGCTGCGGCCCATCGTTTGGTCAAAAACTGGGTTTCGAGGGTGGCACGCGAGGATGTCAACAATCCGATACTGCCGGAGCCAAACAACTCTCCGAGCTCCTGCAGCTTGCTTTGCATGGCCGCCAGGGCTTCTTGCCAAGTGACACGCCGATGGCCAACCAGAGGGTAGCGGGGCCGGTCCGGATGATTGGCGTAGCCATAGCCGAAACGCCCGCGATCGCAGATAAAATGGCCGTTGGTCTGATTATTGAGCCGGGCGCGGCGGCGCTGCAGTTGCCGGTAGCGGGCGCCAGGGGTTACGGCACAGCCCAGCGAACAGTGAGGGCAGATGGAAGGTGCTTCCTGTAAATCCCAAACACGACTTTTGAACCGGTAGGTTTTATCCGTCAGCACCCCGGTCGGACATACGTCTACCAGATTCCCTGCGAAAGGGCTTTCAAGCGGACCGTCGCTAAAACGCCCGAAATAAAGCCGCTGACGGGAACCGAGGACCCCGAAATCGGTACCGCCGCAATAATCCTGATAGGTGCGCACGCAGCGATAACACTGAATACAGCGGTTCATCTCATGAACAATAAAGGGCCCCAGGTTCTGGTTCTGATAAGTCCGCTTGGGGCCGGTGTAACGCCTGATGCCGTGCCCTCCGGCCACGGTCATATCCTGCAACTGGCACTCGCCGCCTTCGTCACATACCGGACAATCGTGAGGATGGTTGGTCATCAGCCATTCGATGACCTGGGCGCGGTATGCGAGAACCTCGGCACTGCCGGTATCGACCACCATGCCATCCTTGGCCGGCGTCATGCAGGACATCTGAATGCCCTTGACCGGTCCCTCCCGAAACTCCACGGCGCACAATCGGCAGGCACCGACGGAACCGAGCGCCTCATGATAGCAGAAATGCGGAATCTCGATGCCAAGTCGCTTTGCCGCTTCGAGGACGTTGGTCCCCTCGGGCACGGTGACGGTCTGGTTGTCGATAATCAAAGTCGGCATGCTTAACAACTCAAAGGCTAAGAATGATGGTTAAAAACCCGGATTTTTCGCAGAGAGTGCGAAACCCGCCACCTGCGTGACGTGAAGAACTTCAATCTGCGTTAAGTTTGCAGAGGGCAACGACCCAGGCGAATATGATCTTCCACCTCTTCGGCGAAATGCCGCAGCAAACCATCCACGGGTCCCATGGCCCCCAAGGCCAAGGCACAGAAAGACCGTCCATTGATATAGCGTAACTGTTCCTGCAGCATGGTCATATCCTCGCGTGTACCCTGCCCCGATTCGATACGTTCCAGCAGCCAACACACCAAAGGCAAGCCATCACGACAGGGGGTACACCACCCACAGCTTTCGCGAGCGAAAAACCGCAGCAGGTTGAGGGTCGCTGCCACCATGCAGGTGCGATCATCGAACACTACCACACCCCCGGTACCCAGACGTGTGCCGACCTGTTCCAGGGTTTCATAATCAAGTGCTACATCCAAATGTTCTGCAGTCAGATAGGGGGTCGATGCGCCACCGGGAAGACAGGCCTTGAAAGAACGCTGTTGCCAGACTCCACCGCCAAAATCGCGAACCAGTTCGCCCAGCGGCATGCCCAGGGGCAACTCCACGCAGCAGGGCGTTTCAAGATGACCGGCCAACCCGTAGAGTTTGGTCCCGGAGCCCTTTTCGGTCAAAGCCAGACTTTTATACCAAGCGGCTCCACCGGTAATGATATGTGGCACATTCGCCAAGGTTTCAATGTTGTTCAGCGCGGTCGGTTTGCCGAACAGTCCCTTGACCGCCGGGAAGGGCGGTTTGGACCGGGGGGTGGGACGCAGCCCCTCCAGACTGTTAAGCAGGGCGGTTTCCTCGCCGCAAATATAACGCCCGGCGCTGCGGTGAACATGCACCTCGCAGGAAAATCCGCTGCCGAGGATATTGTCTCCCAGCAGACCGGCCTCACGGGCCTCGTGCATGGCATGCTCGAGATTAACGGCACATTGCCGGTAGGCATCACGCAAAAAAATGTAAGCGGTTCCGATGCCAAGGGCATAGCAAGCGATGAGCACCCCCTCCAGCAGATGGTGCGGATCGGCCAACAACAGCTGTCGATCCTTGAAGGTGCCCGGCTCCATTTCGTCGCCGTTGCACACCAGGTATTTTTCGCCCGGATCGTCACTGGGGAAGAACGACCATTTGAGCCCGGTCGAAAAACCGGCCCCCCCGCGACCTCGCAAGCCTGAGGCCTTGACTTCCTCCCGCACGGCTGCCGGAGTCATATCCCTAAGGGCTTTTTCCAAACCCTGATATCCACCTGTTTTGCGGTATCCCTCAAGAAAGACTGTTTCACCGATACGACGATTTTTAAACAGCAGCGGTTCGCAGGTTCTCATGATTTCACCTCCGTCCGTTCGCCGTCCAGTATCGTTTCGAGTTGTTCGGGTGCGACCTTGCCGTACAGGGTCTTTCCGATACGCACCGCCGGCGCGTCGGCACAGGCTCCCAGACAGCAGGTCGGCAGCAGGGTAAACATACCGTCGGTCGTGGTTTCGCCTGCAGCGATACCCAGCAGTTGCTGCAGACGTAACATGAGAGTTTCGCTGCCACGACTCCAGCAACAGATCGAATCGCAAATATGGATAACCTTCCGCCCCACGGGGCGACGGTAGATCTTGTCGTAAAAAGTCGCGATCTCTTCGACCTGCAAAGGAGAAAGTCCGAGGATGATGGCGGCCAACTCGATCCCCTCATCCGAGACCCAGCCGTTGGCATCCTGAATGGCATGCAGCACATCCAGGACCATTTCCCGAGGATGAGGGGTCTCCCGTACGCGGCGTTTAAGCTGCGCAATCTGTTTTTCCGAAAGTAGCATCGCCATGTCAGCGGTCCAGATCGGCCAGCACGTAATCGAGCGAGCCGAGAATAGTAATAACGTCGGCCACCAGTCGGCCACGACTCAGTTGCGGCAAGGCCTGCAGGTGGGGGAAACTCGGCGTGCGGATTCGTAGCCGATAGGCTCCCGTCCCGCCATCACTGACGGCATAGTAACCACATTCGCCTTTGCTCGATTCGGTGGCCCGGTAGCATTCACCGCGAGGCGCCGTCGGTCCTCGGCTGACATGCAGGAAATGGTGAATCAAACTCTCGATATCCTGCAGGCCGTCCTGTCTTTTGGGGAAGGCATAACGGTAATCGGTACTGCCCCAGCGCCCTTCCGGCATGCGTTCGGCTGCCTGGCGTACGATACGCAAGCTCTGACGCAATTCCCCGAGCCGTACCAGGTAGCGAGCAAAAGAGTCTCCGCCTGTGGCGGTAACGGCGTCGAAATCAAACTCCTCATAACCTGCATAAGGCATGGTTTTGCGCAAATCCCAGGCGATCCCGGTAGCCCGCAGATTGGGTCCGCTAAAGCCGAGTTCGATGGCCTCCTGGCGGTTAACGGTACCGACTCCTTCGGTACGGGCACGAAAAATCGGACCGTCGGTCAACAAACGGTCAAACTCATCGATGCGCGCCTCGAAGTCCCGGGTGAAAATGTCAACGGCCGCACGCCAGCCTTCGGGCAGATCGTCCGGAACGCCACCGATACGGAACCATGCGGGATGCATCCGCCCGCCGGTCACCATCTCGATGATATCGAAGATTTTTTCGCGGCTATCAAAAGCGTAAAATACTGGCGTCATGGCACCAACGTCATGGGCGAAGGTGCCCAGCCATACCAGATGGCTGGCGATGCGGAACAGTTCACTAAGCAGGATTCGAATATAACGGGCCCGCGGCGGCACATCGACACCGCAGAGGGTTTCGACGGTATGCAGATAGGCGAGGTTGTTCAACGAACCGGCCAGATAATCGATACGATCGGTATAGGGAATGTACTGGTTCCAGTGCTGACGCTCAGCAATCTTTTCCGCCCCACGGTGATGGAAACCAATTTCCGAATCGAGATCGACAATTTCCTCGCCGGCCAGCTTCAGGATAACCCTCAGAATGCCGTGGGTGCCAGGATGCTGAGGGCCTAGATTGAGAATAGACAACGTGTTGTTAGCAGCGTTGTCCTGGTGGTTGAAAAAGTGGGACCCTTCCGGCGGCACCATGGTGGTGGCTGTATCGCGGGTGAAAGGCGGCATGTCCGTAGCCCGACTGGGATGGGACTTAAGCAGCGGATGGCCTTGCCAACCCTCCGGCATCAGGATGCGGCGCAAATTGGGGTGTCCGTTGAAACGAACACCGAACATATCAAACGCCTCGCGCTCATACCAGTTTGCCGCAGGCCACAAGTCGGTGATCGAGGGCGCCTCAGCCTGGGCGGTAGCTAAAGGAGTCTTGATGCGTAGATAGCCGGCACGTTCAAAAGACAGGAGGTGATAGACCAGGGTCAGATCGTGGGGGGGACGGTTGCTGCGCGCGGTTTCATCCACCACAGTCAAGTCCTCGAGACGCTGGTAAGGCTGCTCGATGTCCTGTTTGAGAAACTGCAGCAATTCCGGAACCTGACCGGGATCGGCCACCAAGGTCGGCATATCCGCGGTCTGCTCCTGTTGGACGGCCTCGCCAAAGCGCTGCCGGACCTGCTCCACCAAAGGTTCGGTCGTATCAGGGAATACGATTCGCGGCTGCGGCGGGGTCCAGATGCCAGCGGCGCGGCTACCCTTGAAATCCGGTGACTGCTGGGAAGTGCCCCTGATGGGACAGTGTCCGTATCCCGGACCGCGGGTATCACGGGTTTTGCTATGACCATCGATGAGAATCGGCACGGTCGTGCCTTCACAGCCACCCTGCATGTTGAGCACCGGCCTGGCCGGCCGCTCGTTTCGGGCAACCTTTTCCTGGAGCACCATCAAACCCTGGATAAAGGCCTCAGGTCGCGGCGGGCACCCCGGTATATAGACATCCACCGGCAGGATCTGATTGACCCCCTGCATAACGCTATAAACATCATACATGCCACCGGAGTTAGCACAACTGCCCATGGCAATAACCCACTTGGGATTGGCCATTTCCTCGTAAACGCGCAGCATGCTGGCAGCCATTTTTTTAAATGGGGTACCTGCGATAACCATTAGATCCGCTTCGCGCGGCGTACCTCGCAGGACCTCGGCGCCAAAACGGGCCAGATCGAAACGCGGCGTCATGCTGCCCATCATCTCTACAAAACAGCACGACAAGCCAAAAAACATTGGCCACATGCTGTTTTTTCGCCCCCAGTTGATGGCATCATCCAAAGTGGTAAGGATAATATTTTTTGGGATCGTTTCGCTCATCCGTTACGACATCCTTTAACGACGCTGCGGGCCCCAGTCGAGAGCCCCACGACGCCACAGATACAACAGGGCAATCAGCAAGGTGACAATAAAAAAGGCGATTTGCGCCAATCCCTGCCAACTCAACAGGTCATAGGCAACGGCCCAAGAGGCAATAAACGCAACCTCAACATCAAAAACAACAAAAAAGATGGCGGTAAGATAGAAGGGTACCGGATATCCCGGCCGCGCCGGGCCGGTCGGTTCCACGCCGCATTCATAGGGTTGATTTTTAAGGGGAGAACGGGTGCGGCGGCCTAAAAATCGGGCAGCCAACAGCAAACTGACGACGATGACGCAGGTCACTCCGGCATACAAGCCAAGAGCCAAGAGATCCCATCCCAGAGGCGACAACAGCGCATCAGGGCCGGCCAATTGCGTGGGGATGTGTTCAGAAGCCATGCGGTCATTCCCTCGGGCAGCAAAACCTACCAACAGCAAATGCTGCCAAGAATAACACAGTTTTAGAGTTTATCCAAGGTGGGAGTTATAACGAAGCGGGGGTTTAACCAGGCGAAGCGCTGCAACCCTCAGCAATGGCCTGTCGGGCAAGTTCATCGCAGCGTTCATTCTCCGGGTGACCGGCATGACCGCGCACCCATTGCCAGGTAATTTGGTGTTTGCTACTCAGATCCAGAAGCCTTTCCCACAGGTCCCGATTAGCTACATCCTCTTTCTTGGAGTTTTTCCACCCCTTTTTACGCCAACCATGGATCCACTCCGTCATCCCCTTGCAGACATACTGGGAATCGGTAGTCACTCGGACAAGACAGGGGCGGGTCAATGCCTCGAGGCCGGCAATGGCACCGAGCATCTCCATGCGGTTGTTGGTGGTTTCGGGCGCAAACCCTGACAGCTCACGAACGCGGTCGCCACATCGCAACAGTGTGCCATAACCACCAGGCCCAGGATTACCGGAGCAGGCACCATCGCTGAAGATTTCAACTATCGGGCTGGATTCGGACATACAGGCCTTCCAAAGAGAATAAACCATGACAGATAAGCAGAAGCGAACTAAAACGCAGACAGCCCCACCGCCAGTTAGGCAGTGGGGCTGTTGACTTTGGCGTCCCCAGGGGGATTCGAA
>DKEW01000017.1:63040-66163 GCA_002452265.1 Pelobacter sp. UBA6812
ACGACCATCTGATTAAAAGTCAGATGCTCTACCAACTGAGCTAGCGGCTCCTTGCTACGGAGGCCACTTTATACGTGAAAGGTTCCGCCGAGTCAATCTTTTTTTTCAGTTTTTTTCGTGTCGCGCGATTAGATTTTTTAAATCGTGCTACGGACTCGCTCGTTGCCTCCGAATGAAGAGATTTCTACCCTATTTCGACTTACTTGTCAAAGGGATTTTTCAGTTGGATGGTTTGATCACGCCGAGGACCGATGGACACCAGCACAACCGGGCATCCGGACACCTCTGCAAGCTTGTGCAGATAGTTCTGCGCCTTGATCGGCAAGGTATCAAAAGAGGTCGCATCACCCAAATCGGCCTGCCAGCCTTCCATCTGCTCATAAACCGGCTTACATTCCTTGAGGATATCGAGATCGTGAGGAAAATCCTCCAGCAATTCTCCCTTGTAGGAATAAGCAGTGCAGATATTGATTGTATCCAGATTGTTCAGTACATCCATCTTGGTGATGGCCAGACCGGTCATGCCGCTGATGCGTACCGCCTCACGTAGTGCCACGGCATCAAACCAACCGGTACGACGGGGACGCCCGGTAGTCGACCCGAATTCGTGTCCCTCGCGGCGCAACTGCTCACCCATCTCATCATGCAGTTCCGTCGGAAAGGGTCCTTCTCCAACACGGGTCACATAAGCCTTAACGATACCGATAACTGCATCGATGGCGCAGGGTCCGACACCGCTACCGGTGCAGGCACCACCAGCAACGGTGGACGATGACGTCACATAGGGATATGTGCCATGATCGATATCCAGCAGGGTTCCCTGGGCACCCTCGAACAGAATATTACGCCCTTCGGCGATACTCCGATTAAGGAGCAGCGAAGCACGATCGATATATTTCTCCAACCGTTCGGCGTAAACGCCGTACTCCTCGATAATAGCTGCCTCCGAAAGAGGCTCGACTCCGAGGTATTGTTCCAGGTAGAAGTTTTTCTCCGGCAGCATCTCCTTGACCTTACGGGCAAAGATTTCGGGGCGGATCAGATCCATGACCCGAATGCCACGCCGAGCCACTTTATCCTCGTAAGTAGGACCAATACCGCGGCCAGTGGTGCCGATCTTGCGGGCACCGGATTTTTGCTCGCGTGCGATATCGATAGCTTTATGATAAGGCATGATAATATGAGCATTACCATCGATGACCAACTGGCGGTCATCTTTGAGATAGCCCTTTTTTTTCAGCTTGTCGATCTCCTCCAGGAAGACCTTGGGATCAAGCACGACACCGTTGCCGATGACGCAGCGCTTGCCCTCATGAAGGATGCCCGATGGGATGAGATGCAATACGGTTGTTTCTTCACCCACCACCAGAGTGTGACCGGCGTTATTGCCGCCCTGAAAGCGCACCACATCGTCGGCGTACTCAGTGTAGATGTCGACAACCTTGCCCTTTCCTTCATCGCCCCACTGGGCACCAACAATAACAACATTTGCCATGAGTGTATCTCCTGATCGGAATTACAGGCGAAGTTCTCCAGCGAGAACCGCTTGCAGGGAAATCGTTTGTTCACTGTTGTCTGCCAGCTGGATCAGCCGCACGTCGTTCGCGTCATCCGCCACCACCACAACGTAGCGATAGTGCATCTTACGGCCATAATCGAGACTGTCCTGCAGGGGCCGTTCAATGATGTCGCGCGCACAGGCATAACCCTGAACACGCAGGGCGCGTGCCAGCCGCTGGGCGGCGCGCTTATCCGGTCCACCTTGCAGAATCAACACATCGAGGCTTTGCACAGCCGTGTGCTCCAGATCCCGGTCGAGGGCGGACAGCAGGTTAAGCAAATTAAAGGCAAAACCTGTCGCAGGCGCAGGCATACCGTAACGCTCGGTAAGGGTGTCATAGCGCCCGCCCGAGCAAACGGCACTACCCATACCGCTCAGGAAGCCCTGGAAAGTCACTCCGGTATGGTAGCCAAGACCGCGCAATTCCCCGAGGTCGAAAGTAACATGCTCTTCAACACCGTAGGTTTCCAATACCGCAAGAATCTGGCGCAGGTTTTCCAAAGCACGTCGCGAACGGTCGTTGGCCACGATAGCAGCTGCCCTGTCAAGCACTTCGCGTCCACCGAACAAACGTGGCAACGCCATGATCTCGGCATATTTATGATCAGGCAGGGACAGGTCCGACAACAGTTCCGCCAAACCCGAAGAGTCCTTGCGAGCGATGGCCTGTTGCACCGCCAAAGCTTGCGCATCTGGCAGGTTCAGATCATCCATCACTCCATGGAAAAATTCAACCTGGCCGATATCAACGGTAAATTCCGTAGCCCCAAGAGACTGCAGACATTCGATCGCCATGGCGATCATTTCCGCATCGGCCTCCGGCCCCTGCAAACCGATCAACTCGACGCCGGACTGGATAATTTCCCGGTCTTTACCAGCCTGTCGTTCGGCATGGCGCAGCACTTTGCCGTTATAGCAGAGCCGTAAAGGCAGAGGGGCACTTTTCATGCGGGTAGCAACAATTCTCGCCACCTGAGGGGTTATGTCCGGGGAAAAAGCGACCAACTTGCCATTCTGGCGATCGTCGAAGCGGAAGGTTCTGTCCCGCAGACCTTCACCAAGCCCCCGCTCCAGCACCTCAAGATATTCAAGAGAGGGAGGGATAATAGGCCGAAACGCCCAACGGTGAAAAACATCTTTAAGGGACTGCTTCAAATATTCGATCTTGGCAGCCTTATTGGGCAAAAAGTCCTTAACCCCCGTCGGGAGCGGTGCATCCGGGGTGATTATGTGGCAGTTCATGGGTAATGTACATTCCTTTCCGGTGGTATCAGGTCCGGCAACAGGTCTGGATGATACAAAAATCACCAAACAGTGAAACTATCAATCCCCCCGCAGAAAGTCAAGATGAAGGGCAGTTTAACTGTGAATTGTTATCACTACTGTCCGGTTAAAAAATCGCACAACAACGTAAGCTGTTGAGAATAAAAGCTCTTTGACATAACTGATCTGTTTTCGATTTGAATTCGTCCCGCCAAAGCGGGGTGATACCTTCCAGTATCGGAGGAGGGCATCTATGAATTCAGGTCAAACCGTTTTCCGGCAACTGTTGCAGTTTCTGC
>DKEW01000050.1 GCA_002452265.1 Pelobacter sp. UBA6812
TCCTCAAATTCGCCGCGAAATTTGGCGCCGGCAACCAGCGATCCCATATCCAGGGCAAACACGGTCTTGTTCTTGAGCCCTTCCGGCACATCACCGCGCACGATACGATGAGCCAGTCCTTCGACAATGGCGGTCTTACCGACCCCCGGCTCGCCGATCAGCACCGGATTGTTCTTGGTCTTGCGTGACAGGATGCGGATAACCCGCCGGATTTCCGCATCGCGGCCAATAACCGGATCAAGTTTGCCTTTCTTTACCTCCTGGACCAGATCGCGACCATACTTTTCCAAAGCTTCGTAGGTACTCTCCGGATCGGGGCTGGTAACCCGCTGATGACCGCGAATAGCGGTCAAGGCTTGCAGCAAGCGGTCTCGAGTAATATTGAATTTCTTGAGCAACTTGCCGGAAGCGGTGGTCTCCCCCTCCTCGACCAGAGCAAACAGCAGATGCTCGACACTGACGTAGTCGTCCCGCAGGTGCTTGGCTTCCTCTTCGGCTTTTAGCAACAGACGGTTGAGACGCTGGGTAACATAAATTTTACCTCCCTCAACCCCTGGTCCCGATACGCTGGCCCGGCGGTCCAGTTCCTTTTTGACAGCAGCCGTCAGGCTGTCGACCTGCATCTCCATCTTTTGCAGAAGTCGTGGCACCAGGCCACCTTCCTGTTCCAGCAGGGCCACCAGTAAATGTTCCCCATCGACTTCTACATGTCCGCGCTTCAGAGCAATATCCTGCGCCGCCTGCAGTGCCTCCTGGGTTTTTTGAGTCATCTTGTTAAGATCCATAAAAAGTACAACTCCTTCCTTCAACCCGGACCAGCTGGTCCGGGTTTGCTATTTACTGTTGAGTCACCCTGCCGGCCCTTTGTCCCCCGTATTCGGTAAGAGGGCTATCTTTATTCACCCGAGGTGATTTCGATGCGCCGCGGCTTGGCAGCAGCAGCTCGCGGAAGCAGAAGATTCAACACCCCGTTGGCATAGGCGGCGCTGACCTTCTCCTGATCAATGCCTTCGGGAATCCTGAACTGCCGGTAGAAATTGGCCAGGGTGAATTCCCTGTAGATATCTTCAGCCGGCACATGAGCCTTAATCCGCCCCTCGATGGTCAGGATCCCCTGATGCAGATCAATGGTAAGATCATCTTGTTCCACCCCCGGCAGGTCAATGAACATGGTCAATCCGTCTGCACCTTCAAGAATATCGACAGCAGGCACCGCATAACGTTCCGGGGCACGGGTTTCTTCGCGGCTGAGATCCGCTTTTTTATCCTTCGTATTGTTTATAGCAAAGTTTTTATCCGTCATGGCCTTTCTCCTTTATGTCGGGATGTCAATAACTGTTGTCCGTGCACCATCAAGCCACATCAATACTGATTTTTTTCGGTCGCGCCGCAGCAGCCTTGGGCAAGGTGACACTAAGCAGACCATTGCGACAGCTGGCTTTGACCTGATCGGCTTCAACATCGACCGGCAGTTCCAGGGTACGAACAAATTTACCGTTTTCCCGTTCGCGACGATGCCAGGTACGGTCTTTATCTTCGACCATTTTGCGTTCTCCGGATACGGTCAGCACGTTTTCCTGCACCGTCAGGTCGAGCTGAGCCGCTTCCATACCGGGCACCAGTACTTCGACATAAAGATTTTCAGCATCTGCGTACAAATTGATCGGCGGTTGACGACGGAATCCTCGCCCGACGTGAAAAGCCGGACCGAACAGGCCTCGCCCACCAAAACCCCGAAAGGCTTCATCGATCTCATGCCTTAGGTTTTCCATATCTCTGTAAATGTTCCAAGTAGCCATATCGTCCTCCTTGTGTTTATTGCGGGATGAGTTGTTACGCGATCTACGGGGATTAAGTATAACAACCATCATGCCAACTTTCTTAAAGCACAAAAAGGTTCATATTTTCGGATACTTAAACAGTATTCATGGCAACCTGACCAACTTGCGACGTCGCATAACTGTGTCGCAAGCTATAGTTGCGACGTCGCATTTATGCGATACCCACAACTTGCGACACTCATGGCACAGCTTTTTCCTCCAAGACCTTACGCGACAATCCGAGTTTTTTCATGTAACGATAAAGGGTGGCGCGATGCACTCCAAGCCGACGGGCGGCATCGGCCAGGTTACCGTCGGCATCGGCATAAGCGCGACGAATCCCTTCCACAGTCAGATTAACCGGGCGGGTGGTATGACCATGGTCTTCAGAAGAATAGAATTCCGCCTCAAACACCTGGGTCTCTGAACCGGCAAGCGTCTCAGGGCTACGCTCCCCACTCCGAGGAAGCATCACTGCCGGCCCCGAAGCATGCCTCTGGGTCCGGACATCTCGCTGCTCGGATAAAAAATCCTGACGTTCCCGGATCCACTCGCCAAATGCCCGAGCCCCAATGACATCTGCCTGGGTTTCAATAAATACCCGTTCGAGCACATTGCGCAATTCACGAATATTGCCCGGCCACAGGTATGATTGCAGCAGCCCGACCGCCTCCGGCGTCAGACGATAAATGCGACGACCGTACTTGCGCGCAAACAGATTCAAAAAATGCTCAACCAGGTAAGGAACATCCTCGACACGCTCGCGTAGCGGCGGCAGATGAACGCGCAATATAGAGATGCGGTGGTACAGATCAGCCCTGAAACGCCCCGTACCGACCGCCTGCTCAAGCGGCACATTGGTTGCGGAAACGATGCGCACATCGACCCGCTGTTCCCTTTCCGAACCGACCCGTTCAATGGTCCCCTCTTCCAGAACCCGCAGCAATTTCGCCTGGGTACTGAGGGGCATATCGCCTATCTCATCGAGAAACAAAGTCCCGCCATCTGCCCGTTCAAAACGCCCCCGGTGGGTGCGTACGGCTCCAGTAAACGCCCCTTTTTCATGGCCGAACAATTCCGATTCGAGCAATTCCTCGGAGATCGCCGAACAGTTGACCGCAACAAAGGGTCCATCCGGACGCAGGCTCTGATCGTGCAACGCCCGCGCAACCAACTCCTTGCCGGTACCGGTTTCACCCGTTATCACCACCGCTGCATCGGTAGGAGCGAACAAACTGATTTTACGGAACACTTCACGAATAGCCGGACTGCTACCTACCATCCCGTATAACGAAACAGGTTCTTCTCTGCCCGAAACATCAAAAGGCCGGAACACCAAGGCCACTTCACGCCTACGAAAATCATCACTAAGCCCCATCGGACGCACATCGACGGACCACAAATCCGCATGAGCGCCCAACCGGACCCGAATGTTCAACAAGGCTCGTCCGGCACAGACTGCATCGCTTGCCAGCTCTGCCAGCGATGGCACGGCATCAGGCATCACCCGATCGACAATGCGCCCTACCGCCATACCTGCATCGAGTCCCAAACGTCCAGCCATCGAACCCGACATGGTTTGAACCTTCCAATGTTCGCCGGGACCCTCGACAAGGATCAGATCCGGCGCCGGGACAGGGAGAGAACCATAATCTTGCTCCGGAATGGACTCCTTCATGACTACTATCTCCTTGCCTGGGGGGAGGAATCAAAACCTACCACCCCGTTTCACAAGCAAAAGGGGTGAAAGTCAGCGACCTCACTCCCTTCCATATGTTATTTCACGAGATTTAGACAATTATACACCGTCGGGAAATCATCCTCCTTGCAATGTAATCAGCAGACCGAGCATGCGCAAGCTGTTTTCCCGGCATCCTCAAGTTAATAAAAAAGCCGTTCGCATAAATGCGAACGGCTTTGAAAAATCCATTTTTAAACCCGGTCCTGAAAACTACCCGCAGGCTCTGCCCGGCAGCACTTCGGAAAGATCATGTATGTCCTCGGAGAAATCCTGGCCGTGCGGGTTCACCGCCAAACCAAGGTGACGACGTGCCCGTGCCATGGAGATCAGCGGGAAGTAATGGCGATACATGTTGTAATTAATCATAAAACCGCGCGCCAACTCGCAACCTTGGTCAAGGGTGGCACCAGCCTCCTTAAGATTGGTCCGCTCTCCCACACCATAACCGGGGAAACCGGTGCCGGTATATTGCGGCTCATCCCATGTGCCGGATTTCTGATGGGTCAACAAATAATCGAGTCCCTTGCGAATAGCGGCATCATAGTCATCACTACCTACTGCCACCAGCGCCATCAATGCCCACCCGGTCTGAGAAGCGGTACTCGGCCCCCTGCCCCGCCAACTGTCATCCATATAGGAAGCACAGCTCTCACCCCAGCCGCCATCGGGATTCTGATGATCGACCAGCCAATCGGCAGCACGAAGCACATAGGGAGAACTCATATCCTCGCCTATAGCAGCCAGAGCGGGCAACACAGCGCCGGTACCATAAATATGGTTAACTCCCCAGCGGCCGAACCAACTGCCTTCTGGTTCCTGTTCGCTACGAATATATTTCAGAGCCTTAGCTACTACCGGATCGTGTTTATCGCGTCCAACGGCAGCAAGAGCTTCAACCACATGTGCGGTAACATCGACACTTGGCGGATCCAGCACTTCCCCAAAATCACAAAAAGGTATTTTGGTGACGATTACGCTGTTATTGTCGCGATCGAAAGCAGCCCATCCACCGTTTTTACACTGCAGGCCGAGGATCCACTCTTCAGCACGTTCAAGAGCCTTATCGACAGCCGAAGGGTCTTTCAGGTGGCGACGGGCCTCAGCCAAAACCACCAAAGCCAAAGCTGTATCATCCACGTCGGGATAAGCCGTATTGGCCCGCTCGAAGGCCCAACCGCCCGGACGCACGCCATGAACCTTGACCTGCCAGTCGCCCCAACTGGTAATCTGCTTACTGAGAATCCAGTCGAGAGCAGAGCGCATCATCGGTGTATTTTCAAAGGTGCAGCCGCTTTCAAAAAGGGCCAGCATGGTAAACAGCGTATCCCACACCGGGGATTCACTGCACTGCAGATAGATCCCGCCGTTCTTTTCGTAAGCCCAGGGGGGATTGAAAGCATCCAGCCCTTTGCTGACCACAGGGTGGTTAAGTGCATAGCCCTCAACGTGGAGCGCAATCAAGGAATAGATCAACGGGGGCTGGATACCACCCCAACCGCCATCATAATCCTGGTGCTTCACGATCCATTCCAGACACAGCCGAATGGCCTTTTCGCGTCCAAACTGCACCGGCAGACGATTGTATTTTTTCAGAAACCAATCCACGACCAGGAAAAAGCGCTCGGCCAATCCCTTTTCACTCTCAGGCAGGCTATAATCAGCATTTTCACGCCCCTCAGGGAACAACTCATTGAGGCGGCTTTCGGGGGGAAGTGGCTTCACCGGTCGCCTCACCGACAGGATGCTCAACGGCACCAAAGTGGCCCGTGCCCAACAGGCGAAATCGTAAATATTCAGCGGACACCACGACGGTAGATAAATGATCTCCGCAGCCAAAGCCGGGGTTTCGTCCCAAGGCCACTCACCGATCAAAGCAAGCCAATAGCGCGTAAACACACGGACATTCTTCAACCCACCATGTTCAAAAATCCAGTGGCGAGCCCTTATCAAACGTTCGTGATCAGCCCCATACCCAGCAGTGCGCAAAGCAGCATAGGCCTCAACGGTAGCATTGATGTCACCAGCGGGAGCGTCATGATAGACAGCCCATGAACCATCTGTCCGCTGCTCATTAAGTACCGCTTGCACAACCTTATCGTATTTGGGATCGTCTTTGATCCCGAGGAAATGCATGGCCAGAATCCACTCAGCCTCAATACATGAATTGGATTCCAGTTTACCTGCCCAGAAACCCTCTTCCTCCTGGTTATAGGCAAGCCAGTCGATGGCGCGTTCGATACCATCATCCAGCCCATCAGCCGTATGCACCTCAGAGTTCAGCTGCCGAATGACGTTCAATGGACCAATGCCTCCTGTAGTGTACTTCACAACAAATATCCAGACGCTTTCATGCGTATATAAGCTGTTCGCGACGAGCAGTTACTCCAGCCACGAGCAAAATCAACATTCCCGCCAGATTAAATGCAACCAACATACCAAACCGAAACTGTCTAAAACCTTTACAGCGTAAATTTGGTACAACCTGCGCTTTTCCAAAACACCAGCCCTGCGGGGTTGAACTCACAAAAAGCAACCCCGGCAAAAGTCAATAGGCCCACAATTTAAATGGGCATAATGAATCACATGGGGTCCTGCTTTTTGCAATCAGCTCCTAACAGGATCAAAATCAATCTTTAACCCTTAGTACAATGATTACAAAAAGTCAACTTTTCAATAGCCGATTCCCTCGTAAGAGGAAAACCGTAAAACACCTGTCTTTTTTGAGCGACACGGAATCGCACCACAGGTAAAAGACTATTTGGTCATTTTACGCCCGAAATTTTTTCGGTGCAACCCTTAATTCAATCCCCGCAAGCGCAAAGCATACCCTTGATGGCTAATGACGGGCTTTGCACTATAGTCATCAGGAGTCTCCAACGGTTATAGGTCGCAGCATGTGAATGCCAAGCAAGGACACTATGCCAACAATCAGCAATCTTTGTATATCGCGAATCATGGCCATAGATAAAAGGCCCCTTGGCGTCACCACACCAAGTACTATAATGTAAGAGAGGTGGCAAGCTGGAATACGCCCCCCTACATAATCCCCTTTTCCGAAAAGAGCCTTAAATATGATTACATTTGCTACAGGCATCCTTACCGAAAGCTGGAAACTGCTGGTCGAAGCAGCGCCCTTTGTACTTTTTGGTTTTTTAGCCGCAGGGCTCCTTAAAGCCCTCATCCCCGAGGATTTTGTTGCGCGACACCTTGGCCGCAGCACCAGCGGTTCCGTCATCAAGGCATCCCTGCTGGGCATTCCCTTGCCTTTGTGTTCCTGCGGGGTCATCCCCGCCGCCATCGGTCTGCGCAAACAAGGCGCCAGCAAGGGGGCGTCAGCGGCCTTCCTGATTTCTACCCCGGAATCGGGCGTTGACTCCATCGCCATCACCTGGGCGCTTCTTGATCCCATCATGACTATAGCCCGCCCTGTTGCAGCCTTGATTACCGCAACCATTACCGGGCTGTTCATCAATCTGTTGCCCGAGGAAGGCGCCAACATCCCGGCCTATGTCGAGGCCGAAAAAGACGGAACATGTGAGGATTCCTGTTGCAAGGGACATCAACACACGCACGATTCCTCCATGAGACACAAACTGCGCAGCGGCATGCGCTTCGCCTTTGGCGAACTGCTGGGGGATATCGGAAAATGGCTGCTGATCGGCATTCTGATCAGCGGCATTATCTCCTACCTGCTGCCGGCATCGTTTTTCCAGCAGTATCTGAAGGGTGAATTTTCTTCACTGGTGGTCATGCTGGTAGTCGGCATCCCCCTGTATATCTGCGCAAGCGCATCTACCCCCATTGCCGCGGCCATGGTTCTCAAAGGTCTCTCGCCCGGCGCGGCCCTGGTATTCTTACTGGCGGGCCCGGCAACCAACGCCGCAACCATAACCGTCATCAGCAAATTCTGGGGCAAGAAAGTCACCGTTATTTATCTGGCCACCATCGCCTGCGCCTCTTTGCTGATCGGCTGGCTGCTCAACCGCTTGTATGCCCTGCTAACCATTGATATCAGACAATGGGTATCGCTGAGCGAAACGGAAGTCACCAATCCGATTGCCATTGCCAGCGCGCTGTTGCTGTTAGCTTTGATTGGCAAAAGCATGCTTAACAAACACACTGGGCACTAAGCATTTATGCTTACAGCACGGCAACCTGTTTAACGTAACGACCGGCATCGGGAGGAAATCATGAACGAGATGCTCGAAACAGCCAAACGGATCGCCCTGGCAGACCCACACCTATCTCAGTTCGATATTCATATTGAAGGCAACGAGTTGCACTTATGCAAGGAAGGGGATTGTTTTGCCCGCCTGATTGCCACCGATAAGCCCAAGATGTGGCGCATGGCGTATTTTCACAACCTGGAACGCTGGGAATATATCAACTTCACCGGCAACCTGGAAGAATGTCTGGCCTTTTTGGCCGATAATCCCCACTATCTGTTCTGGGAAGGGTGATGCCGCAAGGCATCGTGGAAAGCAGGGCAACCGGCACTTTCAAATCGCCACTGGCTTCACGACACCTTCAAGCAGGAAGGCCTGCACAGCCTGTAAAAAGGCAGTAGGCTGCTCTGCATGGACCCAATGGCCAGCACCTTGAATGGTTACTTGCCTGCGCTGGACGAACAGTTCAAGCAGTTTGTCATTGCGGGACGGATCCAGATAGTCGGAGAGTTCCCCCTTGACAAACAGGGCCGGACAAACCACTGGTGCATCCAATGGCAACGCCGACAGAAGATGGCGGTAACAGCCAAACAGAACCGAGAGATTACAACGCCATGCCCAGGTTCCATCCGGTTGCCGGTAAAGGTTTTTCAACAAGAACCTGCGCACCCCGTCAACGGGTATAGCGTCCTGCAGGAGCTTATCCGCCTCACTGCGGCTTTGCAGTTGCCCCAGAGGCAAAGTGAGCAACCCCCTGAATACCTCATCATGGTGGGGAGTATATTCGCCGGGACCCATATCCTCAACAATCAAGCGGTTTACCCGGTCGGGATGCAGGGCCGCATACAGCATGGCGGTCTTGCCCCCCATGGAATGCCCCAGTAGATGCACACGCTCCAGTGCAAGGAGATTCAGCAGGGCATGCAGGTCTTCCGCCATGGCCTCATAATGGAACTCCGAACTGTGTGGGGAAAGACCATGGTTGCGCTGATCCACCAACCACACCCGAAAATTACCGGCCAGCAGGCGTGCCGGCCCGCGCCAATTGTCCAGGGAACCAAAAAGCCCGTGGAGGATAACCAGATCGGGCCCCTCGCCCAACACTTCATAATGGAGTGTTACAGGTATAGACATATCAGGCAGTCAGGTTTTCTTGAAGAGGCAACCAGCTTTCAAGCAATGACTCGAAGTGATAAACGACACGTTGCTTGATCAGGTCCATTTCGATATGACGCCCGGTGATCCGGGACAAAGAGGTCATGGGACATCCGACGATCCCACACGGATGAATACGGGAAAACCCACCCAGGTCGAGCGATACATTAAGAGCGAAACCGTGCATGCTGACCCAGCGACGGGCGCCTGCCCCAATGGAGGCCAACTTGCCCTGCTCGGTCCAGACACCGGTCTTGCCGTCACGGCGCACCCCGGTCACTCCAATATCGGCCACCGCACAAATCAGCACCTCCTCGAGAAACCGCAGGTAATGGCGCAAATCCTTGCCACGTTCAGCCAGATTCAACAGCGGATAACCGACCAACTGCCCCGGAGCGTGGTACGTGATATCCCCTCCGCGATTGATGCTGACCACTTCAACGCCCGCATCGAGAACATTACTCATATGCCCGCTGCGACCGAGAGTATAAACCGGCGGGTGCTCGACCAGCAGCAACGTTTCGGGTTCCACGCCGGCATGGATATCCCCGACAAGACGTTCCTGCAGCGCATACGCTTCGGAGTAAGCCATTACTCCAAGATCTACAACCTTCATATGGAATCACTTCTTTCCCGGTCCACCCTGCGTTCGAACTATTTCACCAACCGCCGGATATGGGCATCCTGATCCCGCTGGACCGTACGATAGTACTCAACGTCAGGCGTACCGAACAGCATCAGGTACACCACGTCATGGTTTTCAGGCACACCGAGCGACTGCAGCAGTTGCGGAGCCAGATCGACCATAGCCCATTTTCCGAGACCGCACCAGGTAGTCCCGATCCCGGCACTGGCGGCCAGCAATTCGAAATAGCTCAAAGCGATAAACACATCCGCTTCCCGGCAGGGAACGTCATTGGCCGCAGAAGCGATCAGCAAGTGCGGAGCGTTTCGAAAAATCGGATCAAGCCCCTGTTCCATCAGAGGCACAATAGCCTTCATAATACACAGGTTATCCGGAATCGCATCCCTGCGTGCGAGATCCTGTAGCGCTTCCAGGGTTTCCTGTCGGATGGCTGACATGGTACCCGGGTCCTCGACGACAATAAACTCCACTCCGCGAGCATTGACACCGGTAGGTGCATGGGACGTTATCTTTAGCAGTTCATCAATGGTTTCGCTGGCAATAGAGGTAGGCTGATAACGCCGTATGGAGCGGCGCCCTTTGATCAAGGTTTCCATCTGACGTTGATTCGGGAATTTTCCTTCCAAGGGCATGCTGTCTTCCGGATTCAAACCAAGAATGCTTAACGCGCTGGGCTTGCACACTGCCATGCAGTGCTGGCATTCAATACATACGGCCTCCTTATCGGCCGGCAATACCGGATACCCCTGTTCCATGGTGATCAATCCAAAAACGCAATCCTTGGCACATTCGCCGCACTGGATGCAGCGCGATTTATCCACACGAAACTGCTTCATGGTACCCCCATATAGCTGAATTCACAACCTCCGCAACAACCGAACCGTACCCTGGCAACCCGACTAACCCCCGTAAAAAAAACCCAAGTGGAAACGGACCCGAATCGTTTCCACTTGGAACAGGAGGATTAGGAAGGAAAAACTGGTTCAAAATTCAAAAATCGGTAAAAAATGCCGGGAGGAGGCTAGGAGGTCCGCCCCCCGGCAAACAGGTCAGCCCTCGCAGGACTAGCCTAAAAGTCTTTAGCGCCTTAAAAAATCTGGACCTTAGCAGTGAACCGCTGCACCGTCGACATCCAACGCTGCTTCCTTGACCGCTTCGGACAAGGTCGGATGGCCATGGAACATAGCGCCGATGTCGTGAGCGGTTCCACCGTAGCTCATGACGGCGACCGCTTCCGCGATCATATCGGAAGCGCGCGGGCCGAAGATATGCACGCCCAGTACCTGACCGTTATCCGCGTTGGCAATGATTTTGACGAAACCTTCGGTCTCCGCCATAGCCCGGGCGCGACCGTTACCGACAAAGTTGAATTTACCGACCTTGACGGGCACGCCGGCTTCCTGCAACTGCTCTTCGGTTTTGCCGACGGAAGCCACTTCAGGCCAGGTGTAGCAAACGCCGGGAATGGTATCGTAGTGTACCTCGGAGTTTTTACCGACCAGGCGCTCAACAAACACCACCGCTTCTTCAGAGGCCTTGTGCGCCAACATCGGCCCGGGGATCAAGTCACCGATGGCATAGATGCCGGGTACGCTGGTCGCATAATTTTCGTCAACCTTGATGCAGCCGCGTTCACCCATCTCCACACCAACTTCAGCCAGACCGAGACCGTCGATATTGGGTTTGCGACCGATCGACATGAGGACCTTGTCGCAGACCACTTCCGTTACTTTATCGCCTTTGACCAGTTTCACAGTCGCCTTGCCGCCGGCAACTTCAATACCGCCGACGCAGGTGCCCATGTTGAAGGTCATACCCTGTTTTTTCAGGGAGCGCTGCAGAGCCTGGGTGGTGTCGCCGTCTGATTTAGGCAGCATTTTGGGAAGCATCTCGACCACGGTTACCTTGGACCCAAGGCGCAGCCAGACGGACCCAAGCTCCAGGCCGATATAACCGGCACCGATAATCATAAGATGTTCGGGAACCTGTTTGAGGCTCAGAGCACCAACATTGTCGATGATCACATCGTTGTCAACGGTGATACCAGGCACCTGTGCCACCTTGCCGCCCGTAGCGAGCAGAATATGCTTGCCCTTGACCACACCGGCGTTTTTGCCGGTGACTTCAACCTGCTGCAGGCCATCGGCACCGGCACCCAGAAGTTTGCCAGTACCCTTGATCCAAGTAACTTTATTCTTTTTGAAAAGGAAAGCGATGCCGCCGGTAAGGTCGCTGACGACCCCTTCCTTACGCTCCATCATTTTGGCCAGATTCAGCTTGGGCGCGGGGATTTCGATGCCGTGCATGTCGAATTTATCCCGTGCCAGGGCGAAATGCTCACTGGAATCGAGCAACGCCTTACTAGGAATACAGCCTTCGTTAAGACAGACACCGCCCAGAGTCGGACGGCTTTCCACTACGGCCACCTTCATGCCCAACTGAGAAGCGCGAATCGCTCCGACATAGCCGCCAGGGCCGGCACCCAACACAATGAGATCAAAATTTTCGTCAGCCATTACTATTCTCCTCATGCAGAAAGAACCGTGGGTTCTGTCCGCTGTTTGTCATTTATGCAAAACGTTTTGCGCCTGCAGATCGGCGTGATAGGAAGAGCGTACCAAAGGTCCTGAAGCGACCTGGGAAAAGCCCATCGCCAGACCGGCAGCCCGGAACGCCTCAAACTGTTCAGGCGTGACGTAGCGTTGCACCGGCAGGTGATGGCGGCTGGGCCGCAGATATTGACCGATGGTCAGCATATCGCAACCATGCGCCCGCAGATCCCGCATCACTTCAAGAATCTCGTCATCGGTTTCACCAAGGCCAACCATCAGGCCGGACTTGGTTGGAATACCGGGATAGGCCTCCTTGAACCGCTGCAGCAAACATAAGGACTCGTTATATCGGGCACCGGGGCGGGATTCAGCGTAAAGCCGCGGTACCGTTTCCAAATTATGATTGAACACATCAGGCAGGCCATCACCGAGATTAGTGAGGGCGACATCGACGTGACCACGAAAATCCGGCACCAGGATTTCCACCTTGACCCCTTTGGTCACTTTGCGAATTTCAGCGACACACCGGGCAAAATGTCCCGCGCCGCTATCTTCGAGATCATCGCGGGTGACGGACGTGATCACCACGTATTGAAGCTGCATGGCGTGGATAGCTTCCGCCAGATGTTGCGGCTCTGCTGGGTCCAGATCGCCGGGGCGACCATGAGCAACGTCGCAAAAAGGACAACGGCGGGTGCAAACATCACCCATGATCATGAAAGTTGCGGTGCCACGCTTGAAACATTCGCCAAGATTGGGACAACTGGCTTCCTCGCATACCGTATGCAGACGGTGATCCCTTAAAATTCCGGTCAACCTGCCCACTTCCGGTGCGGCCGGTGCCTTGGCCCGAATCCAGGAAGGCTTGGACAGCACCTGCTGGCTGTCTATTTCCGCCAGGCTCGTTTTATCGCCACCACGTTTTTTCTGCATAACTTCCATGATCTTGCCCCTGTATCTACCCGATGCCGTAACGCCGCATCAAGTCCCTGTAGCGCCACACCCTACACGCTGGTATCGCAGCCGGGAAAGTTCATTCACTGTTCAGGCGAAACTTTACATCTTTCAAACAGCCCCAAGAAAGCGGTGCCGGCCCGGATCACAACCGTCAGAGTAACACTTTTGCTGAAGGCCCTGATTATTCTTTCGAAACCCGGCCGAGAGGTCCTTGCCGACAACCGCTCCGTGGAAGCTTTTGAATGCCGGCACCCGAAGGCACCGGCACTTTTTTGCGTTGATCTTAAAGCTCTTCGGGGTTTTCCAGAAGACGCTTCAATTCCACCAGATATTGAGCGGAATACAATCCATCTACAACCCGGTGATCGGCTACCAGGGTGACCTTCATCGTCGATGCAGGGACCATGTTGCCGTCTTTCACTACGACTTCTTCCTTGATGCCGCCAACCGCCAGGATAGCGGTCATTCCCGGGGGCACCAGGGCCACGAATTGATCGACCCCGAGCATACCCAGATTGGAAATGGCGAAATTGCCCCCGGCCATCTCTGCCGGGCCGCAGGTACCGGCTTTAACCTTGTCGATCAAAGCACGGGAAGCGCTGGAAACCTCTTCCAGGCTAAGAGCCTGACAGCTTTTGACTACCGGCATCATCAAACCATCGTCGAGGCCAACTGCCACGGCGATGTTCACTTCGGGATTAAGGATATACTCCTTGCTACCCAGGTTGGCGTTAACCATCGGATACTTCTCGATGGCCTTGGCGCAGGCTTTAACCACCATATCATTCATGGATACGGACTTGCCGGCTGCCTTGAGACCGGCCCGAAATTCCTTGGCCGCTCCCATGTCGATGCCCATGGTTACCGGGAACTGAGGAACCGTCCAGGAATTGGTCACCGTATTGGAGATTGCAGCACGCATAGGGGACATCGGCTTGCTGGTCGGCTTTGCCGGGGCGGCAGCCGCGGCAGGTGCCTCCTCTGCTTCGACCGGGGCAGCAGCGCCACCGCGGCTTGCAAGATAAGCATCGATATCGGCATCGGATACCGAAGCATCAGCAATGATACCAAGCAGTTCTTTTACAGGATATTCTTCGCCTTCTTCACCGATCTTGCGGCGCAGAATTCCGGCAACGGTACTTTCTACGGGTTGAGCGATCTTGTCGGTTTCGATTTCCATGATTTCGGTGCCGACTTCGATCTCATCACCTTCGTCGAGCAACCAGGAAGAGATGGTACCTTCTTCCATGGTCAGACCCCACTTGGGCATAGTCAGTTCATGAATCCCGGCCACAGCGGCAGGAGCTGCTTGTGCTGCAGACTCATCTTCAGAATCTTCTTCCGCAGCGCCACTGCCATAGCTGGCGATGAAAGCATCGATGGCATCTTCCGAAACATCCTCACCGGCGATGATGCCGATCAGAGCTTGAACAGGGTACTCTTCGCCCTCTTCACCGATCTTACGGCGCAGGATTCCTTCAACAGAACTTTCTACAGCCTGCGCGATCTTATCGGTTTCGATTTCGAGAATTTCACTCCCGATTTCGATGGTGTCGCCTTCATCCATCAGCCAGGAAGCGATGGTACCTTCTTCCATGGTCAGGCCCCACTTAGGCATGGTAAGGGCAATGATATTATTGTCACTCATGATTCTTTACTCCATGGTTTTACGTACAGCCGCTTCAATCTTGTTGGCATCAGGGAGATACGCGGCCTCAAGATTTGATGCAAAAGGTGTGGGAACGAAAGGAGCCGTTACCATCTGGGGAGCTGCTTTCAAAGCGCCGAACACATTCTGGGCCACGTGGCCACACACATCGGAAGCAACACCGCAGAGGTCGTAGCTTTCGTCAACAACCACCAGGCGACCGGTCTTCTCGACACTGGAGTAGATGGCGTTCCAATCCATCGGCGAGATGGTACGGGGGTCGATGATGGTGCACTCGATACCGTCTTTGGCAAGCTTCTTGGCGGCTTTTTCAGCGAACTGAACCATACGTGCCAGAGCGACGATGGTGACGTCCTTGCCTTCCTGAACGATATTGGCTTTGCCCAGAGGAATCGTGTAGTGCTCTTCCGGAACTTCACCCTTCATGGTGTAAAGAGCCTTGTGCTCGAAGAACACGCAAGGATCGTCGTCCTCGATGGAAGCAGCCAGCAGACCTTTAGCATCGTAGGGATTGGAGGGGATGATGCACTTCATACCCGGCACATGAGCGAACATCGAATAAGGGCTCTGGGAATGCTGAGCAGCAGCACTAAAACCGGCGCCGATCATGGTGCGGATGGTTACCGGAGTAACGGCCTTGCCACCGAACATGTAACGGAACTTGGCAGCCTGATTGTACAGCTGATCAAAACAAACGCCCATGAAGTCGGAGAACATCAGTTCGCCGATGGCACGCATACCGCAGGCCGAAGCGCCGACGGCGGCACCGATATAGGCGGATTCGGAGATCGGAGTATCGATTACACGGTCGGGGAACAGCGGATAAAGCCCCTTGCTGACGCCGAGAACGCCGCCCCAAGCATCGCGGGGCTGGTCGGTACCAGCGGCACCGGCAACGTCGAGCCCGAGAAGGATAACCTTCTCGTCACGTTCCATCTCCAAACGCATCGCTTCGTTGATTGCGTCCTTAAACATTATCTTTCTGGCCATCGTTTTATTCCTTTCTATACCTATAAATCGTCAAAAAGGGCTCAGTAAGAGACGTATACGTCTGCCATCAGCGCATCCAGGTCAGGCTGCGGAGCAGCTTCGGCTGCTTTGACAGCCTTCTCAACCTGATCCAGAACAGACTTGTCGATGGCCTCCAGTTCGGCGGCCTCCACCAAACCGGCAGAGGTCACGGCAGCAGCAAAGCGCTTGAGGGGGCAATCGTTTGCACGGGCGCCCTTGACTTCGTCTTTAGGACGGTAGGTCTGTGCGTCACCTTCGAAGTGACCGAAATAACGCATGGTCTTGCATTCGATAAAGGTCGGGCCGCCGCCTTTGCGGGCGCGCTCAATGGCCTCACCGGCAGCTTCGTAAACGGCGAAGAAATCGTTGCCGTCAACGGTGACCGCAGGCATGCCGAAACCGCGGGCACGGTCGGCGATGTTGTCAGAACCGACCTTGGCAGAATACTTGGGTGAAGTCGACTCGGCGTAACCGTTGTTCTCCAGCACGAAAATCATCGGCAGATCGAGGGTCACGGCGAAGTTCATCGATTCGAAGTTGGTGCCCTGGTTGGAAGCGCCATCGCCGAAGAAGACCACGCCGACGCTGCCGTCTTTGCGCAGTTTGGAAGCCAGAGCGGCACCGGCGATCAGCGGGGGACCGGCACCGACGATACCGTTGGCGCCCATCATGCCCTTGTCGAGGTCGGCGATATGCATGGAACCGCCTTTACCACCACAGGTACCGGTTTTTTTGCCGTAAATCTCGGCCATCATGCCCTCAAGCTCAACGCCCTTGGCGATACAATGGCCATGACCGCGATGGGTACTGGCAATACGGTCCAAATCGTTGAGGTGTTCACAGACACCAACGGCTACAGCTTCTTCACCGGAGTAAAGATGCACGAAACCGGGAAGGGTTCCCTTCGCGAACTCAACATGTACGCGATCTTCAAACTCACGAATCTCCCGCATCTTACGATAAGCCTTGAGAAGATCCTCTTTCGACAGTTGTGCCTTCATTTGTTTCTCCCTTCTTCCATTAGGTGGTACATAAGACGATAGAGTAACAATTGACCGCCCTTCAACCTGACCTTGTCAACTTCAGCCTGCCCCCACCTAAACCAGGAAGGAGTACGCCTAAAAAACTGCGGCCGGCAAAATACAGGTTCATGGTACGGTCGCGCTTGGTCTCACGGCTATGTGTTAGAGCACAACAGGTGCCAAGGACGACCCTCAAAAACAGCAAACCATATCCTCCACCTTAACCACCTTTGCAAAACGTTGTTTTTACGACCATTTTTTTCCAAAAGGATTTTCAAAAATATACCTAACATCTTAAAAAAAATGACTTTCGGTAAATTTCAGAGGGTTTGTTTCAGGGCGTATAGATAATTTTGAAACAAGTGTCTTACGGCAAGACAAACACCTGTCGCATAACCTTGGTTGGAAAACGGTAAGCTGTAAGCTGGGTGCTGGGTGCTGGGTGCTGGGTGCTGGGTGCTGAAGGCTGGATTTTTTGCCAGCGCTTGCGTAGAACGGTCTAAAGACTGGTCGAGCGACCCTCTTGTACCTGTCGATGCAACGCGCGAACCGCATCTGCGCAGTCGTCGGCCTGCATTACGGCGGAAATGACCGCCACGGCATCTGCTCCGGCACAAATAGCCAGGGCAGCATTGTCGAGGTGAATACCGCCGATAGCCACGATGGGTAAGGTCACCGCCGCCCTGACACGAGACAGCTCTTGAAGGGAGGTTGCCACCGTATCCTGCTTGGAGGCCGAAGGAAACAAACAACCGAAACCGATATAATCGGCCCCTTGCTGCTGAGCTTCCATAGCCTCTTTGAGGCAATGGGTGGATACTCCTATCAGAGCCCCCGTTCCGAGGAGATTCCTGGCGCGGGCCACCGAGCCATCCGATTGGCCAAGATGCACGCCGTCAGCCCGGCAGGCTAACGCCAACTCCGGATCGTTGTTGACGATAAACAGGGCCTCAAAATCCCGGCACATAGCCCGCAACTCACAGGCCTGGTTGAGCCGTTGCTTTTGATCCTCGGATTTATCGCGATACTGGACGATCTTCACACCGTTTTCCAGAGCGGTACGCACCCGCGCCATCATGTCGGGCAAGGATTCAGTGATCAGATATATTCCGGAGATGTCTTTGCGTGCCATGTTTTATCCTCTAAGTTCAAAGCAAAACCGTTTTCGCACCCGCTCCTTCCAGTCGCTCAAGCCACGGAGACACGAAGATAACCGCTTATGCCTATCTTTGTGGCTTGAGTGAGCAACGCGATCGGGTACGAGACGGATTTTTAATATTGTTTCGGAATTCGGAAAAATCACTCCCTGCAGCTCCTTGCCCCTTCTCTGCACTATTCAGCGACCCCTTGTTGAAGACTTTTCGAAGAGATATAAGGCGAGGGCCAAGTGAAAATGCCCCGCTCTGCAGCCACGTGCAGTACGCGCGGCACATCGATGGTCAAAGGGCCATCGAGGTCAAGCCAGACATTAATCCGGTCACCATCACGAAAGGCGAATTCACGTTCTCCGTCCAGAGTGACGACACCGGTTGTCAGGCTTACAGGAATTTTTTCATGCGGACGCAGGATACGCAGCTCCGATATCCCCACCGGTACTATCAATCCCGGCGCGATAGGTGCGCACAAGGTCAACATGCCCTGCCCGGGCGGACAAAGGGTAAGATGAAGCCCCTGACCACTATCGCGCGAGATCGGATTGGCCAAACCAGCCACCGCAGATAACCCAATGGCATCGGATTCGGCATAAGTTACAAAAATTTCTTTGACCCGTTCCGGTTTCCACATAGCCCGCGAACCCACCCACATATCGTCGGTCAAACACAGATCAACCAAAGCAAGATCCCGGCAATGCCCGTTGATTTCCACCCGCAGCACTTTATTGCGAAGGGTGGCTTCGCAGACGGAAACCGCTCCCCGCGCCACCAGACCGGCTGCCATACCCGCTACCGTCGCCTCCTGAAAATGCGGAAAAGCATTATTGGTACCGGTGGACAAAGCGATCAAGGGGATGTTACCGCAGTTATTCGCTACCAGTCGGTGGGTACCGTCACCACCCAGTACAATGATGATACGCACCCCCATATCAACCATCTTCTCGACAGCGCGCAACGTATCAATAGCTTTTTCTTGTATGGGAATTTCAAGCAATTCGATTTCGGGCCAATGTTCATCGAGCGCCAGAGTTCCCTGCTCCATACTACGTAACACACTGCCGGCAATCCCTGAACGATCGGGCATCATGCAGACCTTGTCGACGCCGATGGCACTCATCCCCAGACACAGTCTACGAACGATATTGGCTTTTTCAGCAATGGAGAAACCGGAGGCGGCGCTTACCAAACGGCGGATATCTCGCCCGGAAGCAGGATTGGCGATGATACCTACCGTCGCATTATTAAAGGACTCGCTGGCCATGATTCGCTTTCTCCTTACCTATGGTGTCAAAAACCCCAAAAAAGAATAACGTCTTTAACCTGTCTTACGCTCCAGAAACGCCCCGTCCCAGTCCTTCCACACCGGCTCATAGCCTTTGGCGCGCAGCATGGCGCAGACCTGTTCGGCATCGCGGTCATCGTCGATGGCGAACTGCTCGCTACCGTCGCGGTCCCGGCCGTAGCCCCCCGGTGCGGTGCTGGAACCAGCGCTGAGCTGGGTGATCCCCAACGGCAGCAGGTGATCGCGCAGGCTCGCACTTTCGCGGGTCGACAATA
>DKEW01000034.1:0-49405 GCA_002452265.1 Pelobacter sp. UBA6812
GCAGAAACTGCAACAGTTGCCGGAAAACGGTTTGACCTGAATTCATAGATGCCCTCCTCCGATACTGGAAGGTATCACCCCGCTTTGGCGGGACGAATTCAAATCGAAAACAGATCAGTTATGTCAAAGAGCTTTTATTCTCAACAGCTTACGTTGTTGTGCGATTTTTTAACCGGACAGTAGTGTGCGGCGCAAGATAAAAAGGAAAGTCATCATGAGAGCTGTATCATTTACGTGTACAGCGAAACAATTAAATGTCAATCATTTTTAATGTTGATAGCTAACCTCTTCCTCGTAATTTTTATGGATAGGCATTGGGGATGTTGTTATGGGTAGGCCGGTGGCAGCGTATTCAAAACAGGTCTGCTGCCTTTCTCAAATAAAGATCTTCGGTGCTTTGGGCACACTGCAGTTTTTGTGCAATATCTCGCGTTTTTCCTCGATCCATGGATGGTTGAAGGAGCGGGCCCGGGTTTCGCAGGCTCTGAGACAGGCACAGCACATGATGCAGTTTTCCGCGTTTGTTGTCACCGAATCGGCAACGGCGATGACGCCTGATGGGCAAACCTCCGCACACCTTCCGCAGAGACTGCATTGCTCGACATCGGTCTGCGGCGCCTTTCCACCGAAGTTTGGCCGCTCTTTGTAAGGCACCTGGCCGTCCATATCCGGGGTATCAAAATGGTTGCTCGCAATTTTGGTCGCAACCTGTTGGCCAAATTGCGTCGCTTGCTTCAAATCCTCGGCGTCGGGTCTGCCAGTCGCTATCGGTTGTGTCGGAGTGGAGAAGGAGTGCTCGCCGATAAAGGCGCCGGCAGCGATGATGTTGAAGCCCTTGGCGACGGACAGGTCGCGCAGTTCGACCAGGGCATCGTCAAATTCGCGGTTACCATAAAGAGCGACGAGCACGGCAGGTATCTGCCGTGCCGTGATTGCCCGCAGGCGCTGCAGGCAGAGCTCCGGAATGCGGCCGGCATAAACCGGGATGCCGATAATCGCCACGCCATCGGTCAAAATGGTGTCGAATTCGGAGTCCGGCAGGGTTACGTCGTAATGGATAACCTTTTTCGCGCCAAAGCCTTGAGCTATGGCTTCGCATACTTTTCTGGTCGTCCCGGTGGGAGAAAAATAGATAAGATGAGCGGTTCGCATCGTTGGTATCTCCTGTTTGTCTTTCACAACACGATTGATTCCCGATCAGGGGCTTGCATAAGTACCAGGCTGTCTCGTTCCACCTGGGACAGGGCAGCCATATAGTCACATTTGATGCGCAGCAAAAAGAAGATCCTTTCATCCGCCAGCGGCAGTAAGGTTTCGAAATTGCCCTGACCTTTGGAGAGGATCACATCGGCAGAGGTATAGATTTTCTGAAATTCATCGGTTGTTTCGGCAAGGATTGTTCCGGGATAGATACTGCCACTCGAAATGGTTGTGACAAGCCGGTCAAGTCCTACCGTTTTGGCGTCTGCAAGGGTTGCGTCGTTGATGATCGGTCTATCGCGAAGCGCAGCCACTATTTTAAGGTCGGGATATTCTCGTTGCAGTTGTTTTATGAACAACATGTCGAAAACGATCTCGCCGCTGTTATCGCAGAGATAGAGAAGCGTCGAAGCTGTTTTTACCGACTTTTTGAAGGCGTCGAAATCGTAACGGGTAAAGGAGACGCTGCCAAGGGTTTGGAGTTCTTCGTCCAGATCCAGGGAAGTGTGGTCTTTGGCACCAAAGTCTATGATGTTTCCCGCCGCCGCAATCTGCAGTCCCGCTTCCAAAGGGGAGGCACTGGCGTCAATTTTCTTCTGAAGGTTTTCTGCATAATCCAGAGATAACAGATTCGACTTTTTTTTAACCTCTGCATAAATATCAAAGGAGGAAGCCTCGCCTTTTGCCTTGATGATGGCATCTGCTACGCGGCGCACGACATGCTGAACCAGAATGGAAGCGTTTTGGGATTCCTCTAATCCTGCTTCGGCGACCTTGATGATGCTCCTTGTTTGCTCCTCGCTTAAACCTGCAAAGTGAGAAGCCGACAAGGCATGATTAACAACACAACGGTAACAATCCGGTGCGATACCGGCCGATGGTTTAATTTTAGCTTTACGCATTTTATCCCCACATTTTTATGGCTATGGTTGCGATGGCGGATGAAAGGCTGAAAAAGGAAGTCCCTGGTTTGGTGCATTAACCGTCAGGTGATTGCATGTCGGTTAACGTCCATGCCCACATCCCGCGACATGAGGTTTTGGGTGGTTGAGGTCATACTTTTCACTGGTTCAGAAAAGCTGATCTGCCGAAAGGATCAGGAAGCGATCTCCGTCCTGCCGCGAAACGGCCAATTGCCCGCTGGTCGGGTCCAGTTCATAGGTCAGGTAACAATGGTTCCTAGCGTTGCTCAGAATATCCTTTTTGAAGGCTACCACGTTGGATTGTCCTTGATGGCGGGCCGAGGGTGCCAGCAACCCCGGATGCCCTTCTTTGTGAACCCTGGCCCCGATTTGATGGGTGAATGCATAATCGTTATCCAGTAATTGGGGGAAATCCCCGGCTTTGCCTGACAGGTCGAGCAGAAGGGCATGACATGAGACTTTGTAGACGGCTCTCTCACGAATGACGATCTCTGATACCCCTTCGATAGCCTGAATGCGTTGCATCATATGGTAGGCCGATTCAAAGATGGTGGTTTCGAATTCGGGTGAACCGTACCAGACCCCGTAGCGGCCATCACTGTAGCGGGTCTGCATAAAAGGTTGCGTCTCAAAGGGATAGCCGATGGCGGCATTGTAATGGTAACCGCGCGGAATGATGCCCAGAGGCATGTCGGCCTTGACTTCCATTTCCGCTTCGCAGGCCACGGCCGATAACTGATCATCCCCACCGTTTATATCGTCAAACAGGTCTATCGATTCGCGCAGCGAGACGATGTTGCGAAAAACATCCTGGCGAAAATCGCATAGACGTTCGAAAAGCCGCTCCATCAGAGGCCTCGTTCCATATCCAGATATCGACTGACCTTGGCTATGCCGATAATCCCCTCGCGCATCATGACTTCCAGTGGCGTAAAGTTATCGAAGTCGCGATTGCGGCGTTTGACCCAGGAATAACTGAGCGCTTCATTGCGAGGGAAAAGCAGCCGCAAGGCTTTGTGGATGGCCAGAAGCCAGCCTGCTCTATCCAGCATATCTCTGGAATTGGCCAGGGCGCTGCCGCGGCGATATTTGGTAAGCAAGGAGCGACTGGTTGCGCTCAGGCCCAGCAGGTTCAGTTGTTCTGTGGTACTCAGTTCCCACTTGGCAAAAAGGTTTGTGAGCAGTCTTGCCAGTTTGGCGCGGTTTTCCTCTGTCGTCAGATCGATGTGATTTTGGTCTGTGATGTTTGTAGCAAGCATGGCATCACCTCCTGTTTGTTTAAACATAAACATAATAAGAAGAAATAGCAACAAAAAGCAGGGGAGCCGTGACCATGTCGGTTGCCATGCATGTGATGACATATCTGGAAATCAAGCAGACGTGCGATCCTGTCCCTATCTCATTTTGACCTTTAACGGGCAACCCTGACAGGCTGTGTATTGCACGGAGTCGTTGCATGAGTTTGAAAATAATCTGTAGCCAAATTGACGGTAGTTTGTCGCATCATCAATCAGTGGCCCTGAAAGCCCCGGGTTTTTTATTTTATGAAGAGTTGTAGGCAACACACATGGGACACCCTGATCTGTGGCATGCCCCACTTTTTTTGACATCCATTTCGGTAGAAAAACCATTTATTGTTTAATGTCTTACACGTATATCCGGCCCTGTCGGCATGATGGATGGGGATCCTTGGACGGCTCTTTATTGGACTGTCTTTTGCACCGTCTGCAGGTTTGTTCTCGATTTTTTAATCTCTTCCGCTCGTCAGGGTATGGTCCCGAAGAGCAGGTTTTCCGGGGGTTTTGTCTGTACCGATTTTGGGAGTGGATGGCAGTGAAAAAGGATAAGCTTTACAATTTTTGGACTCTGAGATTTTTAGATAAAGTCATTGAAGATGCTTTTCGCGAGGACGATTTTTTAAACAGCCTGAAAAAACATCGCACCGCTTGTCTTGAGGGGGCTTTTCTCTATGCTATTTTTGCTATCCTTGACTGGGTAATTCTTCCTGAGCAAAAGGAAATTTGCTGGATCATACGATTCTGTTTCGTCTGCCCTTTGCTCCTCTGGGCGTATTTTTTCTCATTTTCAAAGCAGTATCCAAAATTCCAGACGGCGATCACCTTTCTGGTCGGGTTTTCCATCAGCGTGGGTGTTATCGTGATGATTTCGATTGCCCCATCACCTGGTGATTATCTTTATTATGCCGGCCTGCTTCTTTGCGTGATGTTTTTCTATGGGCAGATGCCCGACCATCTGATTTCCAATTGTCTCTCCTGGGGCACTTTCTGTCTTTATCTGATCGTTGCCGTGCTGTTCACTTCTACCCCGGGAAATGTTCTTTTCAGCAATACGTTCATCTATTTTATTTTCAATATCGCAGGGATGATTGTCTGCTACACGTTGGAACTCTCAAGACGTTTGGGGTTCATTCAGCGACTCACCATACAGCGGCAGGCCGGGCAGTTGGAGCAAGCCCTGCGGGAAGCGGAACAGGAACGGCGGCGGGCCGAAGAACTTTCGCTAAAGGACCCCCTGACCGGCCTGGCTAATCGGCGTCATTTTTTCGAAGTAGCGAGCAAGGAGTTTGAGCGTAAACTCCGTCACGGGCATAATCTATCTATCATGCTGCTGGACATCGACCATTTCAAAGGCGTCAACGATACCTTCGGTCATGCCGTAGGCGACCAGGTGTTGAAGAAAGTTGCCTCCATTATCGACGTCTCTGTCCGCAAATCCGATCTGGCCTGTCGCTTTGGCGGAGAAGAGTTCGCCGTTTTGTTGCCTGATACGGATCCTCATACAGCTGGGAAACTCGGAGAACGACTGCTGCGAAATATCGAGCAGGCAACTATCCAGCTTGATAATGGCCAGGTATCCATTTCGGCCAGCATGGGTATTGCCGGTCTCATGGAGGGAAACGATATGGCTCCTGCTGCTCTGCTTGAACGCGCCGATCAGGTGCTCTACCAGGCAAAAAATTCCGGTCGGAACCAGCTTCGGATATGGGAATGGCAACCTTGTGGATAAATGGTCATAAGGTGGGGGATGTCTTTGCGTGGTTCTTTTTATGTACATTGCGTCTTGAACCCCAGGTTTCAAGTTGTTAAGCTTCGGTTGCTGCGGGTGCGGCACTGTTTGGGAGAACTAACTGTCGGGAGGCTGCATGCTGGTTGACGCCCACGCTCACATCGATTGGTATACGGATGCTTTGAACGTTGCGCTCGAGCAGATTGAACGGCATCGCATCGTGACCATGTCGGTCGCCATGGATGTGCCATCCTATCTGAAAACCAAACAGATTGCGCGATCCTGCCCCTATATCATTCCGACCTTTGGCATTCATCCCTGGGAAGCTGCGCGTTACACGGACACGCTGCATGAGCTTGACGACTATCTGCGGGAAACGCCCGTTATCGGTGAAGCGGGGCTGGATTTCCGGTATGTGAAGGATAAACAACTGTATCCCGGCCAGGTGAAGGTCTTCGAATATCAATGCGCGTGGGCCCGGCAGCTGTCGAAGCCGATGAACCTGCACACGCGGGGCGCCGAGGTGGAGGTTTTGGAGATGATCCGGCGCTACCGGATCGTCACCCCGATTATTCACTGGTATGGCGGGCCGGTCGAGCTGATCGAGGCGTACCTGGCAGAGGGCTGCTACTTCACAGTTGGCGTGGATGTGCTGAATCCGCGCATAGCGCACAGTATCGCCGAAGTGCTACCGCTGGATCGCATCCTGCTGGAAACGGACAATCCCGAGGGGTATCTGTGGCAGGCCAAAGAGTGCGGCATGCCCGATCTGCTGCTGAAAATACTGGAGAAGGTGGCCGTGATCAAGCGGATGAGCGCAGTCGAGCTTGAAGACAAGCTGTGGCAAAACTGGCGGGAATTGGATCGACGGATTTGCGGGGACGCCTTGCTGGTTGACGGTCACGACGCTTGAAGCAGGTGGGATGTTGTTGTTTTGGAGTGAGGTAAAAGAAACAGGGGCACATCCACAGCTTTCATGCGCACGAAATTGTAGACGCGCCCCTGTTGTAATCTATGCCAGTTTGAATCCATCGCCGGCGTACTGGATATTGGCGGCATCAGAGGCGCGCGGCGGGGAGACGGCGTGGATGCCGCCGCATGTAGGGCAGCTTCCGACATGGGTGGTCAATACAAAGGGTGCGCTGCACCCCTGGCAAAAGGTGTTCAGGCCCCCGCCGGGGATCGGTCGATTTCGCACGGCGCCGCCATGGGCTTGTGCCACAAATTCCACCAGTTCCCGTCCTTCGGCAAACGGCCCACCCGCTCCATGTCCCTGTGCGCAACTTCCTCCACATCCTGCCATATCGTATCCTCCCTTAAATGCGTGGTTGTGTGTTTCCTGTTGCGACAACCCTATCAAGCCTCACCGGGGAAATCCCTGATCGAAATCAAGAAAATGCAGATTGGAACCGGAGCGGATACCCAAAAGGATGGGATGGAAGGTAGCCAACCTGTCTATAGAGAACTATTTAAGGAGGGCATGCGTCAGGGGCAAGTTGTTGCAAAACTTGCTAAATTACGCCGCAATGCCTTAGGATATCGTCTGCGTCGCCGTCATCTCTGTGAGCGATGCTTCCAAGGGGATCATCCCAATCCGTAGCGACGAAGGACCTTTTTTCAGTGAATATAAAGCAGCTGGGCTGGAACGCTTATTTTGAAAGCCATTTTGAACTCTATCGGGGACAAGATCTTTTTCCCGCGCGGGTCGTGCGTGCGGGGGGCGGTTTTTATACTCTGCTAGGCGCCGAAGGCGAACAGACTGCCACTCTTGCCGGACAAGTACGCCATGCTTCTACCCATGACGCCCTGCCGGCCGTGGGGGATTGGGTCGCCATCGATTCACCGCTGGAGGGAAGCATTCGCATCCATGGCATCCTGCCGCGTCAGACCGCCCTGAAGCGGGCAACCGTTGCTAACCGCAAAGGTTTGGCCGAAAAGCCCGGCGTTCCCCAGGTGCTGGCGGCAAACGTGGATATCGCCATGATCGTCAGCGGGCTGAACAATGATTACAATCCCAGACGTATTGAGCGTTACCTGACCCTGGTGCATGAGAGCGGTGCCACTCCGATCATCGTTCTCAACAAGTCCGATCTCTGCCCCGAGACGCAAGCGCTACGTGCTGAAATCGAGTCGATCGCTTACGGAACCCCGGTTCTGGTCACCAGTGCGAAGCGCGGTGAAGGGTTGGCCGAATTGACGCCCCATCTCGAGGCCGGCAAGACATTGGTGTTGATCGGGTCTTCGGGCGCGGGTAAATCCACCTTGCTTAACCGGCTTGCCTGCTCCGATCACCAGCGGACCTCCGAGGTCAGTGCCGCGGTGGGCAAGGGGATGCACACCACCACGCACCGGGAGCTTTTTCCTCTGCCCGGTGGCGCTCTTGTCATCGACACCCCTGGATTGCGCGAACTGCATCTGTGGGGAGAAAGCGAAGCAGGTCTGGCGAGCACCTTTCCCGAAGTTGTCGGTTTTGCGGCGCAGTGCCGCTTTAACGATTGCCAGCATGAGGCTGAACCGGACTGCGGTATCCGGCAAGCTTTGCACGAGGGGACACTCGACCCTGCTCGTCTGGAGAGTTATCTGAAACAGCGCGCAGAAATAGCTTCCTCCAAGATGCAGCATGAGTTGGCGGCGCAAGTTGCCCAAAAGCGCAAAAGGAAATCCCCTTCTCGACAGGGCAAGCGCTGGCGCCCGGAACATGGTGACGGACAGTAAGGTATAAACAATCTTTGCAGGGCGTGGCAGCTGACAGATTCGAGCAGGGTGCCGATGAATCGGCCCTGAATTATCACTATGGATCACGAAACAATGCTCATTCCCTCGGGAGGAGCATTTTTTGTTGTTTTTCTGGCGGGGGACCACGTAAGTTGCTAACGATACGGTATTAATCTCATGGCTTCCGGGAGATGAAAACGATGTATAAGGATTTGGAAGATAAGCTAAAGCGTTTTAGCCGGCGACTCTTCTCTCTTTTTAAAGGTTCCGCCGAAGGCGCTGCGCCCAACAAACAAACGTTAAAAATACTCGTCTGCATGACGACGCTTCCCGAGCGATTGACCTCAAACTTTTTGCATCGTGTTCTCGATTCCATTTTGGCGCAAAAGAAGGCCTGTCCTTTCAAACTCGTTCTGTTCGTGCCCCATCGAAGTCTAAGAACGGGTTTGCCGTATCCCGACCCAACTATTCTATGGGAGCGATACAACAAGGACCAGCTGGATATCCACCGTTGCGATGACATGGGGCCGGCCACGAAGTTTGCCGGACTGCTGACCTATCTGCAGTCCGTCGATGCAGACGTCACCCACATTTATATTGCCGATGACGATATCATCCTTCGTGAGCATGTCTTTCACAAGATGCTGAAGCGGCTTCAGGAGCGAAGTAGAGTGCATGACTATCGTCGACTTGTGCTTGCCAACGATGCCGGGTTGCTTGATGATATGCCGACGGTAGCCGGGTATGCAGGCATCCTGGTGCCGATTGAGTTCTGCAGGGAATTGGCCGCCGATGCCAAACTTGGAACTGTTTGGGCCAGTCTGGCAGAGAAACAACATCCTTGTTTCAACGTCGATGATACGCTTTTATCGAAACTGTTCCAACGGTTCCAATACATTGTCGAGGGCACGGGTTTAAATCCATTCAAGGACGTTATGGATCGTTCTCTGACGGATGAGCATCCGGACTGGTTTGAGCTCTGCAAGCATACATCCCGGGACAGCGATACTACACAATGCATGAATGTAATTTTGCCCTAGACAGGGTGGCATGGTGGGAATTATTTATTTTGGATAAAAGTAACCCTTCGCAGCTTTTTCAGGAGTCGTAAAAACGGTTCGCCTCCAAAAGTGCCAACACATGATAGAATGTAGGAGCGGCCTTTCCCAGGGGCTGACAACTCTTCGGTTTTTTTTGGAGGTCTCATGAAATACACAGGTGTAAACCATCTGGCCATGGCTACCGGCGATATGGATGCAACCATCCGATTTTGGCGTGATCTGCTGGGTATGCGCATGATCGCAGGATTGGGCGAACCGGGATTCAGGCATTATTTCTTCGAGATTGCGCCTAATGACATGATCGCATTTTTCGAATGGCCGGGTGTCGAAGCGGTGTCTCCCAAGGTGCATGGTTCACCGGTAAAGGGGCCCTTTATCTTCGATCATGTTTCTTTCGGAGTCGAAAAAAGCGAAGACCTGTGGGCTCTCAAAGACAAGCTCGATGCGGCCGGGTTCCCCTGCACAGGGCTGAGGGACCACGGCTTTATCCATTCGATTTATGCACACGATCCCAACGGTATCCCCATCGAGTTCAGCTGGCAGGTGGAGGGGATCGATGTTCACAAGAATCCGATGATGGCCGATACCGTTCCCAGTGCCGTGGCCAAAGAGGGGGCCGAACCGGTAGCTGGTCGCTGGCCGGAAGTTACCAAACCAACCCTGGAGAAGGATAAACAGATTGTCAAAGCAGCAGGCAGCGAACTTTATCACTGTTTGAAGTCAGGTGACGAGCAGAAGCAGCCTTGACAGTTCGGTGTGCGCATGTGTTCTTTGCGTATCCAAAATGGAGAACAGGTATAAAGTGGCCGGGGTATTTACGCGGCCACTTTTGTTGTTTAGGGGCCGGAATCATATAGGGCCGGACAATTCCAAAATCTTGAGTGGATACCAGGCCGGCCTTATGTTCCGGAATGTAACAGAATGTTTCTTGACAGGGGTTCGCTCCATCCTGTAGAAAAAATTCTTTAAAGCGTTTTTATTCTGAATAACCGGGCACAGATACGATCTCTTTTTTTGGATTTTGACAGTATGTTTGAAGTCGATAAGTTGCATGGCTGGTTGCCAAAAATAATCCATCAAACATATCCGGATCGTAAGCTGCCTTCGTTTTATCAGCAGAATATTACCCGAATCAAACAGCTAAGCCCTGGCTGGGACTACCGTTTTTACGATGATCGGGATATTGAGAATTATATCGCCCGCCACTTTCCAGAGGTGCTGAATTATTACAATCGTATCGATGCACGCTATGGCGCAGCTAGGGCCGACCTTTTCCGATACCTGGTGATCTACAACGAAGGCGGTATCTATCTTGATATTAAAAGCACCGTTACTCGACCGTTGAATGAAGTGCTTCCTGCGAAAGAAACCTATTTGCTTTCCCATTGGGACAATGGTCCTGGCAACATGTATGAGGACTACGGTTTATGGGATTGCGCAGTCGACAAGCTGGAATCGTGGCCCGAACGGGGTGAATTTCAGCAATGGTATATCGTGTCGCCACCCAGGCACCCCTTTCTGCAAAAAACGATTGAACGAGTGTGCCATAACATCGACAGGTATTGCCTGCTGACAGGTGAGGTGGGACGGATAGGGGTGCTCAAGCTGACCGGCCCGATAGCGTATACTCAGGCTGTTGTACCGTTGATGGATAGGGTTGACCACTCTATTGTTGATGCGAAAGTTGATTTGGGGTTTTGCTATTCTTGCCTGCAAGAGCCCCGATTACATAAACGGAGCTTTCGGCATAAGCATTACTCCCGTCTGAAAAGCCCGATCATAAAGCCCATGGGGATGGCTAAAATCGCCTATTTCTTTAAGGCACTCGTGCGATATTTGGTTACCCCGTTTCAGCGGCTCAAGAAAAGTCTTTTGAAGCGCCTGAAACGATGGACGGTTTCAGGGTAGCGTTTCGGGGGCGGGGCAAGATAAGCATTTGCGCTTTTAAAATTAAATGGGGCAGGCGCTTGTAGCGTCTGCCCCATTTTTTAATCCGGTACGGATTCGTTTACTTCCCGCAGCATTTCTTGTATTTCTTTCCACTTCCGCAGCTACAGGGGTCGTTGCGACCGATCTTGGTAACGCTGACCGGTTGCGCCTTGACCATAATCCCCTCGGTAAAGCCCCATTGTTTGTTTGTGCGTTTGAACTGACCGCGTTCGTGGTGACTGTGGATGCCTGTCTTGTCGCGAAAGCGGGCGATAAACTCAACCTCCCCTTCGTCGTCCTTTGGACCGCCATCGGTGGTGCCGATAATTTCAAGGCCTCGCCATTCGGATTCCTCGGCCCAGGTCTTGGTGGCCTCATGATCGTACCCCCCGCGATGATCGGGATGGGTGCTGTCATAAAGAAAATCGACCGCGACCTTTACGTGGGCTGAGTAACGCGCACGCATCAATTGTTCCGCCGTTTCGGCTGATTTTTTACCGGTGATGATCGGTTCGCAGCAGGCAGCGTAGTCGATGCCGCTGCCGCAGGGACAGCTGTTCATGGTGATTCTCCTTCGCGGATCGGATTCTGAAATTTGCTGAAGTCTATTCATCCGCGAGCAGGGTGTCAAGACAGTCTTGAGCAAGTGAGCATGGTAGTTGTTCTATACAGTCCGATGCCATAAGGGGTGAAGTCATCACGGCAGGGCCTTGTGGCACCGCTGGCATTTAATAAACCCCGGAATAGACCAACTCGATCCAGCGATCCCCGGTGAAGAGCCCATGACCCCAGGTTTCTTCCAGGTCGGCCAGGGGGTTTGCGGCAACCGCTTCCTTGACGGTTTTGCCTGCCATTTGTAGTTTTTTCAACCGGTCATAGGCGGTTTTCAGCATCTGATGGTAGCTTGCCAGCTGCGCTTTGTCCGCCAGTGGGCCATGCCCCGGGATAATCCTGGTTCGGTCATCCGCCAGTGAAAGAATCTGTTCTACCGCCTTGATCATTCCTTTGACCGAACCGCCATGGCTGACATCGATAAACGGATAGAAACCGTTGAAGAAAATATCGCCGGTATGGATGACATTGGCGGATTTGAAATGAATGAAGCTGTCGCCATCGGTATGGGCGTGGGGCACATGGATGGCGTGGACGGTTTCACCGTTGAGATGAAAACTGAGATCCGTGGAAAAGGTTACCACAGGCAGGCCCTCAGGGGTTGCAGGCGCACTTTTCATCTTGAACGGGGCGAGATACGAGCCGGTTCGTAAAGTCTCACGGACATTGTCGTGTGAAAAAATCAGGCTGCCGCTGTGCCCCAGATGCTCGTTTCCGCCAGTGTGGTCGGCATGATAGTGGGTGTTGATAAGAAACTTCGGTTCCTCGCCGCCGGCCGATTTGATCGCAGCAACGATCTTCTCCGTGAGGGGGGCATACTGGTCATCGATCAGAAAGGTTCCGTCCTCGCCGATAAACAGGCCTATATTGCCACCCTGGCCGGTGAGCATGTAAATGTTTCCGGTGACCGGCACGGTGCTGATTGCCGCCTCTTCAGCCGCTGCGCCGGTAGCGAGAAGCGCCAGTCCTGTCGCCATAACCGCTAATGTGGTGATTAATTTGCTGATCATGGTTTTTCTCCCTTGTTTCAGATGGACCTGTTACCCGGGGTTCCAGGCATGGGCCTGATTCCCGGCAGGTTTATAAACGTCAGTATAACCCAAGTCCCGGGTGAGGATTATATTAAAATTAGAAGAAATACAAAAACAGATGGTCGTCTGGAAGAATGAGCTGGGGCGGGGATGAACAAACAGAACATGGCGAGCGGCCATAAAAAACGGCTCTTCCCTTGGGAAGAGCCGTTTTTAAAGTTTAACGGTTGCCGGTCCGTAAAGTTAATGCAGGCATTGAAACAGGCCCATGGCCCACTGGCACGCACCGCAGGGTTCCGGGAGGGTATAGCAGTCAAACTCGAAGTCTTCGTCCTGCAGCAGGTCACAGGGGGCCACGGCGCAATTGCTGCAGTAGGGATAGTCGAAGGCATGGACGTTCTCGCGGAAGCTGCGAAACGTCTCGTCGTTCCAGATATCCAGCAACGGCCGTTCGCAGACGTTGCCGAAGATCTTGGGTTTGATAAGTCGATCCCAGTCGTTGATAAAACAACGGAATTGGTGCCAGAGGAAATAGCAGGGATGCACTGCACCGTCCCAGGAGATGAAGGCTCCACCGTCTTCCACGAAATCGCATTTGCGTTCGTGGCGGGGAACCGCGGCCGGCAGACTCAGTTCGACGCCCAAGTCCTTGGCCAATTGCTCCGCCTCGTCGAATAAGGCCTGCAACTGTTCCGTCTTATCGGCACCGCGTTCCAACAGTCGCGGAACATCGAGGAAAACATCTTTTTTCCGCGCGTCGGCCCGCATCTGATCGACCAGTTCCATCATGCGGACAAGCTTGGGGTCGAGGCCCGGTAAAAACCGACCCATTTCCCAGCGGGAATTATAGTCGCGCACATCGAGTCCCAAATCGGCGATCTTGTCACGCCAGTAGGTGAAGATCTTTACGGCCTCGTCGGTCGAATTATCATAGGCGAGCTGATCCATGGCGGAGTCATCGTAAGCCGATGCCTGGGTGACGAGCATAAAATCGGCGCCCCGGTCGGCGACCCAGCGCAGGGTGTCCAGCAGCTGTTGCTTGTTTTCCTGCATCAGAACGAATTCGACGCCGATCTTCAGCCGGGTATCGGGCTGGCGTTTGCGGGCGGCGGCCAAAAAGCCAAAGGCCTTCTCCATGTCGCTGAGGTCTTCCCCTTCGCGCACTTTGCTGAACGTGTCGGGTTTGATCCCATCCACCGACAGGCAGAGGCGGTCAAGGCCGGAGGCCACCAGATCCCGCGCCCAATTGGCGTCGAGCAGCAGACCGTTGGACTGAAAGCCGATCCAGGATTCTTCCGGCATGGTGCGCCGGGCCCGATGGATAAAATCGAGCAAATGGGGGTGCATCAACGACTCCCCTATACCGTTGAGCAGCAGGGCTTCAAGGTGGGGAAAGACCGGTTCCAGAGCGCTGAAAGTCTCTTCGGTCATATCGCCATCGATGATATTGTTGTCTGCGGATTGTTTGACGCACATCGGGCAACGCAGATTGCAAAAGGTCGTGGTTTCAACAAACAGTTTGCTCGGATAAGCCCTTAAAGGCGCCGGCAAGGCGTCAGAAGGCTGCGAGGAGGTTTGCGGACTCATGACTGCTCCGGATATGTCGATGATTTTATGGTGTGTGAGAATCGGAGGCATTTTACAGCGACTCCATGCATAACAAAGGCGCCACCCTAACATAAAACCTATGGCCGGGACACCCCCCAATGGGTCCGGTGTGCGTATACATGGGAGTTGGAGGAATGAGCGGGTGAAATGGAAATCCGTAACAACTTCTATGTCAGCTCAGAAGAAATGTTAAAGGGTGGATAGTGAAGTTAAGCCAGTTGCTTAAAGTGTTGGAAAGTATAGCTGGAAGGCTCCTCGATATCCGAGGGCTCCTTTCCTTTTCTATGCTTGTTATTTTCACCCCTGAATTCAACTCATAAGTGCAACTCTAGTTGCTTGGTTTGAGCATTGGCGCCTCAACATTTTAGAATTAGTCTGATTAATCTAAGATTTCCATCAGTGGAGCCCGAGAAGGTAGCACCTCAACCTTCAACCAGCTGAGCTGTCTTAGGGTCGTAAACCACATTCGTAATAGTGCCGTCACAGACGTGTTGGACGGCCTCATCAATAACATGGAGGGGCACGAGAAACCATTCTCTCGGTTTTACTGGATGTCCAAAACGGTCTTGGATGGTGATGTCAATCTGTGCTGGCGCGAAAATGCGATGGAAGAGGGCTTCCAGCTTGGTGCGATTAACACCAGCCAGCTTGTAGCTGGCAACGACCTCAACTTCCGCTAGCAGGTAAGTAGCGTCATGCGCTGCATTGGTGATACGAGTTTCAATTTTTCCTCTGGTAACACCGATTTTATGAACTAGCTCGCGATGCTCGACAATAAAGGGATGCTTAGACAGACTGCGCAGGACATAAATAGTACCACTTTCGATGTCGTCTTCTTCCCATGTCTCGCTGAAGAGAGGTCCAGCATCTGAGTCGGTTATCCGACGGCCGGCGTCATCTTTGTAAAGGGCACGCTGAAGAGATCGGAGTAGGAGGTTGCTTTCAGTGCCATTGGAGTAAATGACTCTGAGACGGGCATCCGGATGGCCGCCTGATGCTCTAAAATCCTCCCCTCTCTCGGCTACATAGACGATCTGTCCACCTAAAACGAAGAACTCGCCTTCCTTGATGCTTGCATCCCTGCCAAAGGGGCGTGTCTGCCGGATACTGGCCTTAATATCGCTCTCAACTTGCTTGAACAGCGGCTGAAAGCGTTCAAAGTCTTCGCACTGCTCGCGATTAGCAACCTCCTCGGCAGCCCGTATTTCGGCTCTTGAGCGAACGTTGCGCAGATCAGTAAGATCGGCGGACCCAGCCGAGCCTTCGAGTTCGGCGAGCAGTTCGTCATCGTCCATCGATTCCACTGGCTCAGTACGAATAATTTCAGGCCCACTTAGTAGCCCTTGGTGATCAAGAGGGGTGAGCAAAGTCCGGCATTCCTCCTTCGCACGCAGACGGTCGAGGCGCACAGCGTATAGCCGCTCGAAAATGTTTTTGTCTTCACCATGTTGCGGAACATGGCCATTTTGCTCTACAAACCTCTGGATTTCCTCGAATCCTGCAATAATGCGATCCTCGCGAGGTGAGTGGCCTTTCTTCTTCTCTGGTTGAGCGAATTCGTCCAGTTCTGCACGTAGATCATCTAGATCAGTCATAACGCCCCTCATCCTTGAAGCGTACGAAAGCAGCAGCACCCTCGGCCATCCGCTGTTCCCAGGCATCCACCGAACTTATCGAGGGAAGCCGCCCGCGCTCCTTTTTGAATTTGACTGCTCTAACAGCGAGTTCCTTGGCTTCCTCAGGAGTCAGGCTGGTGCGCTTGGTTGAAATAACCGCTGCCACCTGCCTCAGCCTCTCCTCGCTCATCGTCTTGGCTAGGATTGCGTAAGCTTCGCTAAATGGATTTATGCGATCGATCAAGTCGATATCCAGTTCACGCACATCCATGGCGAACTTGCGCACCCCAACTAATAGGGCAGTATTGGGTCTGGCTTCACCGTCGCCACCGTCTCCTAGTAGGTGTTGTTTGGCTTGCTGGGTGATATTTAGGGCGGCGATAGCGTGCTGGCGGACTGCCTCCTGGTCCTCTTCATCAAGTCCTGGGTATTTATCCCTAATGATCTTGCCCATGCGAACCTGGGTCAGCTCTTCGGGCACCAGTTCTTCATCAAACAAGCCCCTCTCAATATTGTTTTTATCCTGCACGAAACTGGCAATAACCTCGTTCAAATCTTCACGGCAGATGCGTGCCGCTTCGTCGCTCTTGGGTTTGGTAAGGCCGTTGATTTCAATCTGATACTGCCCAGTCTCTTCGTTTACGCCAACGTTGCACTTGCTGGGATCATAACCATCTTCACCGTAGTCAAACCCTTCTGCCGGGCCATTTGCAGGATTCTTTGGTCTGAATTCAAAGCGTGGAGCCAGCACCTGCTCCATCAGCAGGCTGGCAGCGATAGCCTTTAAGGTATCGTTCACCGCCTCAGTAACGGCTTGTTCCGAGGCATCGGGCTCAGCGATTAGATTTGTAAAGCGCGCACGAGCCTTGCCTGGTGCATCTCGGGTAGCGCGGCCGATAATCTGCACAATCTCGGTAAGACTAGATCGATAACCGACGGTCAGTGCGTGCTCGCACCAAATCCAATCAAAGCCTTCCTTCGCCATGCCAAGAGCGATGATGATGTCGACATAATCGCGGTTATCCTTCTGTGCCGAGTTTTTCAGCGCTGCAGACACCTTGTCGCGCTTGACCGGGTCGTCGTCCACCAGGTCAGCGACCTTGAGGACTCGGCCATCTGTAGTCCTGACCAATTGGAAGCCCGTTGCAGGGTCGGTGCCCTGCCACTCACCAAGCTCTTCGATGATGTGCTCGACCTCCCTGATTTTGTCTTTCGTGCTCTCGCGCGAATTTACGTTGGGTATATGGATAATGGTCTTCTCGGCCGGGTCAAGGACCTTAAGAATGTCGTCGGTGTAGGATCCGGAATAGAAGAAGTAGCCCATATCGAGTTGCTTCAGATATTGGTAACCATTGAGCTGCTCGTAGTAGGTATAGGTGACGGTTGCAAACCTCGCCTCATCTTCTGGAGCCAGAACAGCCTCCGCGTCGCCCCGGAAGTAGGAGCCGGTCATCGCGACGATATGCACCTTGTCACGAGCTATGAACTCGCCCAGATGCGTACCGAGCTTGTTATCAGGATTGGCAGATACGTGGTGGAACTCGTCGACAGCGATCAAACGATTATCGAAGGCCCCCACCCCAAACTGGTCGACCGCAAAGCGGAAAGTAGCATGAGTGCAAACCAGCACCTTGTCATCACTTTCGAGGAAAGCGCTAACCGACTTAACCTTGCCACCGTTATCCGAGCCAGGTGCGTTGCACAGGTTCCATTTCGGCTCCACTCGCCAGTCCGCCCAGAAACCGAACTTACTCAGAGGTTCGTCGCTGAAGCTTGAGCCGATGGACTTCTCCGGCACCACGATGATGGCCTGCTTGAGGTTTTGATTTTGCAGCTTGTCGAGTGCAACGAACATAAGCGCCCGACTCTTGCCGGAGGCCGGTGGCGACTTAATCAACAGATACTGCTCACCGCGGCGCTCATAGACGCGCTCCTGCATCGGCCGCATTCCGAGTACATTAGCCTTGGTCGAACTTCCATTCCGGGCGTAGGACACCGAAACAGAGGGGACGGACTTCTTCTCCTTAGTCACGCTTTTGCCTCCGTTTTACTCTTTCTGAATGAACTATTTGATGTGGCCATCTTGGAGTAAAGCTCGAACAGCTTTTCCAGCCGTTCCGTGTCGTTGCGGAACCGGCGCCCAACATAAATGCGTTCCAGTACCTCGTCGTTGCGCTCGTGGGCTTCGTGCAAATTGGCGGGCATCTTCTCGGGGGCATATAAATCGGCAATGGTCGCCGGAAAATGTGCTTCGCGGGCCAAGAGGATCTCTTCGGCACAGCGAGTCAAATCCGCCTTGTTTTTTTCGGTAAGCGTCGGGACAGGGAAAGTGTACCAACCGAGCGTATTTGTGTATGAATAATCAGTTCGCATTCGAGCACATACGTTAGCAACCCAAGTCAAGTTAAGCCGAGAACATATGATTGCTAGTGGCCAAATTTCAGCGCCGGATATGGTGAATGCTTTGTTCGACACAACTGTACCGCCTGGCAGCAACCCAGCAGGCAGATAAGGACGATTCTCTGAGCTGATTACTGGCACACAAATTATGGGGTCGAATGATATCGGCTTCCTTTCATCGAACCTATACGGCCAATTAGCAGCTTTTACCGTTGCAGCTTTTTTACTCTCCAATCGAAACTGCCGAACCTGCTCGACTCGTTTCTTGATGCTCGGGATACTCAGCGCCTTGTCGACTGCTTCATCGTCTATCCAAATACAGAATCTACGACTGCCAGAGATCAACTCCTTTGAGCCCACGAACGGCCTTATAAACTGAGCATATTCATCGGCCTTGAGACCTAGCTCTACCACCTCGCCGTATTCAAGGATAAGGTGACCGCCATCTGTCGGTGAGTTTCCCCGCGTCATTTCAGGGAGGTTGGCGATGCTTTTTGACAACGGATGAACAATAACATCTGGTCCAGCTATCAGATATGCATTTATATTCTCAGCATCTTTGGCAGTTAAAGTACCATCGTCTGTTAGCGAGACTAGAGAGCGGCGTGTGCCAGCATGGTTTGATATCCCGACGATAACCACCGTCACTCCGGCGTTATTGCTGGCAAGGTTCGACCATTTGAATGACGTGTGAGCGAAAGCAATTTTGTGGCCTGTCTGAAAAATCAAAGGCCAAAGAAACGGAACCTGCTGGCCCTGACAAATCGAGTTAGTTGCCACGAAGGCGGCGACAGCGTTGGTTCGCGTTCCGTAGTCGGCGGCCTTCATAAACCAACCTGCCACATAGTCAAGTGATTTCCAATTCTTGCTTCGCGCCGCGAAGATGGCTTCAAGATCAGCTTTGTGCTTGTCTGTTTGCCACTTGCTACCAAGGTACGGGGGGTTGCCGCAAATATATGTCTCGCCACCTTCGTTTTCAAAATCGATCTGAACCTGATCCAATGGGGTATCAAACAGATCGTCAGAGTGGAGCTTTACACCTGTTCCTGTAGGTGGGCATATACTCAACCAGTCTAGCCGCAAAGCATTGCCGCACGTAATCCAGTTCTGCGCATTCAGTGGCAGGAACTCGGCAAGCGCCTCCTGCTGGCCGCGATAAAGTACATTGCACTGATACTCAGCAATAATAAGGGCTAGGCGTGCTATCTCGGCTGAGAAATCTCTTAGCTCAATGCCGCGAAAATTGGTCAGCGGAATATCACTCTTGCGTCCGGATTCGCCGCGTCGCTCATTGAGAGTATTCTCAATCTCCCGCATCTTCTTATAGGCAATAACTAGGAAGTTTCCAGAGCCGCAGGCTGGATCAAAGACCCTGATCCTAGATAGTCGCTTACGCAGATTAAGCAGAATGCGAGGGTTATCGCCTGCCTCTTCAAGTCGCTCCCACAGATCGTCGAGGAACAGCGGATTGAGCACCTTCAGGATGTTTGGCACGCTCGTGTAGTGCATGCCGAGTTCGCCGCGTTCCTCGTCATCCGCGACCGCCTGGATCATCGAGCCAAAAATATCCGGGTTGATTTTGGTCCAATCTAGATTGCCAATATGAAGCAGATAAGACCGAGCAATCTTGCTAAATCGCGGTACATCGAGATTGCCAGAGAAAAGTCCACCATTCACATAGGGGAAAGCATCGGCCCAGCGCGGAATTCCTCCGTTAACCCGACCTGCGTATTTGGTGTTCATGGCTCGGAACATTTCGCCTATCACCTCATGCGTGTTCGAAGAGTCCCGCGCACTCATCTGCTCAATTGTATCCGTGAACAGCCCCGTTCCCCGAAAAATATCCGTATCCTCGGCGAAAAAACAGAAGATCAGACGCGCCATGAAGTGGTTCATGTCGTGACGACGAGCTTCGGTCCCCCAGTCGGGATTGTCCTTCAGCAATTCGACATAAAGGCGGTTCAGGCGACTGGTTGCCCGGATATCAAAAGAACTATCTCGAACCTGCTTGACAGTGGTTATACCCGCTAATGGCAAAAAGAAGCCAAAGTGATCAGGGAAATCTTGATAGAGACATACAACGGTCTCGCCTGACTCCAAATCTTCTGCCTCAAAATCTACTCCATCGGTAGAGAGAATGAAGCGTGCCTTGGCTCTGGTCGTGGCCGGACTTGTTTTCAGTGCATCTAGGGTCTTAGTCACTTCGCCAGGTTGAACGACCGCAATGTGGATGTTGTTCGTCTGGAGGACGCCACCCAGATCGGACTTGTTCGACGCCCCCGAGCGCAAGCGTTTGATGGTCGTCTCCTTGTTTCCGAATGCTTGGAGAAAAGCAAACGGAAACTCACCCTTATCAAAAGGTTGGAGCGACAAATCGGTTACAGCTATTTCAATTTCTACTGCATTCATAAAACATCTTACCTATTCAAAAAAAACGTTCCTGCAAACATTTATGGAAGCGGAGAGCGGATCATCCATGAAACCATGCATTTTGCGCCTTATCACGGAAATCGTGAATGGCAGGCTCAGAGGACATAAGGGGACGCATCTACAAAATTTGGCCCTGTAAATAATTTTAAATTTTGCGGACCTCCCCTTTACAGCTGTTCGAATAGGGAAAAAACCTTTACCATAATCGAAACCTACACCTCAATAACCGGACGAATCATCGTCGCCACGGGGTTATAGATGTCCATCGCTATCTCGGGGGTTTTGATCGTCACCACGAGCGAATAACGCGCCATTCTGCCCCACCGCCCGAGCTGATGACGTTCTTTCCACCAGCCAATGACCGGATAAACCCCAATAAAGCCACGCTCAGCCAGATCCGCGGCTGTCCCCACCCAGCGGTCGCTGTGAATCGACCCCAGGCTCCTTATGTCCGGCCCGAAAAGCCACTCTGCAGCATCGCTGGAGGTGGGATTTCCGAGCTCCTCGTCTCGCGCCGTCTGATTGATCCTGGCCCTGAACTGGTCGAGGGTCTCCGTCGGCGTCTTAACGTCGAAGCGGAGCCCGTGTGACATGTAGCGATGTTTCTTGGTCCAACCCCGGCGGGCCGGGTTGGGTTCGATGAAATAAGAAAGGGTGACCCTCATTTCCACAGGGGTTTCTCCCAATTGCTGTAACGTCTCGCGAGGCCAGGGAATGGCGTGGATGTGCATGTCCCTGGTTTTTGTCTTTCCATTGACCCTGTCATAAGGCTGAAGGGACTCCTGAGCAATTAGGGTAAGGGAATTTTGAGCGCTCCAGAGAAGGGATTGCAAGTGCGGTACGCCAAATCCATAGCAGCGCAAAAGATATTCGGCAGATTTTCTTTTTGAAAGTCCTTCTGCGGCAACCCGATGGCGCATCGCCGGAGTCCAGTCGGCTGAATGCACGAGCACGGCACGTAAGGTCTCTGGCCAGAAATCGGGATACTGGGCCTGAAGAATCGCGGCCATGCGTGAGGCCTGGGCCGTGGCGGCGCTGGTCTCCCGGGAGGTGGACAGAAGCCTCTCCAGGGGACGGTAGTAGGTCGACAGCAGTTCAAGACTATCCACATAGTCAGCGCTGCCCGTTCCCGGGTCGAGCCCCATATTGCCGCCTTCAAGAACAATGTCCGGCTTCACCGGCCAGGGACGTGCCCATATAACGGAGGTGGTACTTGAGGGGCTGATGTCTCCAGGCGGGGCAATGGGAGTCCAGTCGGGATAGGCCGCCGGATCGATCTGCGTCTTTTCCGTGAAAGCACCAACCGTCAGCGCGTTCCAGGCCTGGCCCGGATCATGGACGCCGTCTGTCAGATTGCTGTCCGGATACTGGTGCCTTTCGGCCGGGTCTGTGTTCCCCCCGGAGATAATCACCAATCGTCGTTGATCGTCGTCGGCGCCGGAAGTAAGAGAATCGATGGCGGCGGACCATTCCGACGGCTGTCCCCGGTCGCGAAAATCGGTCGTCGTCACGGCCATCGAGACAACTCTTTGTCGGTCCGGAGCCTGGACCTCCGCTCTAGCAACTCCCTCTATTGTAATGGCCCCGTAGAGATGGGCAGGGTTTTGCCCTCTGGGGGGAAGAATCTTCACCGATTCCAGCCGGTGGGCCAGGGTAATTGGCCCAGTGCCAGCGAGGATTTCCGTCAAATCTCCGTAAAGGGCCAACCCTGCCATTTCGGTGCCGTGACCGTTATGGTCGGCGACACCCCAACCTAGATGATACGAATGGAGATCGTCTTCGGCTAGAGCTGGCGTGATCAGGGGATGCTGCCGGCTGATGCCTGTGTCCAGAATGCACACAGCGGGAGCCTGGTTGGAAGGAGGGGTGAGGTCTTCCAAGGCGGTCTGAACCCACTCGTCTTGCTCGGTGGGGGGCATTTCACTGAAAAAATCGGCAGTGTCTTTGGCCTTGCGAAGCTCGGCTACGCAATTGAGAAGATAGATCGACCGCGCCATTTGAGACTTCGTTCCGCGCGCAAGAATGACAGTGCGGTCAGGAAATATAGACGTCTCCTCGCCGACTTCCAGGCCAATTCTCGTTGCGTGGGTCGTGAAGAAGTCCCGAATCTCATCCCGGTCTTTACCCGCGCGGAGCCAGACCTCCCACCAAATGGGGTCTTCGGTTATCGGCAGAATATCTTGGCTATCCGTCCATAAGGCATCGAGAACCGCCAGATGGATTTCCGAGACACCTTCGATCAAGTCCTTGTTTTTCGGTTTTCCTGTGGGAGTCGCCTGGTCGCGATAGGCGGTGAGCAATTTTTCGAAATAGGCCAGCTTGCCTTCGGGGATAAAAACGGTAGCAAGTGTTTTTGTCCCTACCTTTTTGAGGCTGAGTAGTTCGATGCCATGCGTTGAATTCTCAAGGCTCTCGAATTTAAGGTTGAAATCCGGCTCGCTCTCGAATTCCAGATATATCCCGGTTTGAGCGTCGACACCGAAAGCCGTTCTTTGCTGTTTCAGCGCCTCGGATTCCTCCCGCACACGGGTAAGTTTTTCAAAGAGAATTTGGGCGTGCTGTTGTCGATTGCGGGTGGGAAGGTTAAGGGACGGACCTCTGCCGAGGATGGGTGTCGTATAGAGTTCTGTCGTGGCCGTTTGGGAAACTAAAAGATGTGGCAACCCCTCTCCGATTTCCGGCATGGCATTACAGTCCTTTTCAGGAAAGAAAATTTATTTCTTACGGATGGATTGGCGTTCCTGGAGTGGCTTTAAGAGGTCCTCCGTTGAGACTTCCTCGCGGTCATGGATAATCGCATCCTTTATGGCATCTTCGCAGGCCCTGGTGATGTCGGCATAGCTGAGCCCTTCGGCTTTTTCCGCGAGCCTTTTCCAATCCATATCCTTCTTTTTGAATTGGAGCAGTTTATTGTTTAATGTTTGCTCAATAAGCTCCTTAGGCGGGAGCCCAAATTCGACAACATCATCAAAGCGCCGAAAGAGAGCATGGTCGAGGATTTCGGGGTGGTTGGTTGCAGCCAGAATAAGACTATCTGAGGTATCCTGTTCGATCATCTGCAGGAAACTGTTCAGAATTCGCCTTATTTCCCCGACATCGTTAAGCAGACCCCGCTGGGAGCCGATCGCATCGAACTCGTCGAACAGGTAGACGCCGCGGGTTTGATTCAGGGACTCGAAAATGAGACGGAGCTTCGCCGCTGTCTCCCCCATGTATTTGGTCATCAAACTGTCGAGGCGTACGGTGAAAAGAGGCAGTCCCAACTCACCAGCCAGAACGGTGGCGGACATGGTCTTACCCGTCCCAGGCTGCCCGACGAGGAGCAGTTTCTTTCTGGGCATCAATCCGTAGGAACGGATTTTCTTAATCTGGCGCTGTTCCTTGATCAGCCGCTTGAGACGCTCGGACACACTCTCCAAAAGAACCATATCCGAAAGCCGCAACTTGGGATAGGAGACCGACAGCAGGGAAGAGAGTTCCCCACGGGGGGTGGTGATCGGTATCGGCAGGGACGAAACAGGCGCAGATTTTTTCGCCTTAGCTTCGTCAATCAGGGCTCTGATTTCCTGGGCCAGTTTGCCGTGGCCTCGTTTTGCCTCGGCTGCCGCCATTTGCATCGCAACAGCGAAGAAGTGTGAGTCATTTCCCTCGAAGTGCGACTTAAGCAACGCTTTGAGTTGATCAGCTTTAGCCATGGTTAGAGCTTCCTGGCAAAAATCAGGTTAGACCCTGAAAAAAATCCCGCATTCCATATATTAAAATCTTACCAGCGGTAACATGTTTGGTCTATCCTAAACGATGAAATCTCGGTGGCAGTAAAGACGGCGCCATCATAACCCACGGCAGCCCGAATTTCCAGAAGATAAGCCTTGGTTTTCATTCTCGCCATAATGACGCCTCTCGATCAAGAGTACTCTCTTTGATTAGGGTGTCCATTTTTCGTGGGTAGCTCCGCGATCTAACGGTCTGAAGTTCGATTTCTAAAATTTGCGGTGACCTTGATTCTGTTAACCACGTCCACCCTCCTGCGAATCTACCAAAATAAGACGGACTAAATGTATAGCACTTAAAAAACATGGGTCAAGCTTCACGGCTGTCCCATAAGTCATCTCGGATTGCTTATTGGCTGATCAAACGAGTATGGACCGGTATTTCTAACATATCCTGAAATCTAAGACTGGGGATGTAGCTTCCGGGTTTCAAACTTTTCGGGGCTAATCTCTAAAGCCTTGTCCCCATTCGCGGTGTTATAGCTGAAATCCACGATATGTTCTCAGACGGATTTAACAGGAATTGACCTGAGTACCGCCTGCTTCGGGCGCAACTCGACATATTTTCCTTCTGGAGATATCTTCAGTTATTGCAGAACCGCCTAGTCACTTTAAACTAGGTGTTCCAAGAAAATGCCGATGCATTTTTCAACACCTTAAGTAAACGGCTTGATAGCAAAGTGTGAAGTTGATCTTTTCATCCGTAGTCCATTCTGCAATAATCCCCGCCATGCAAATCATTCACGAAGAAATCATGCGGCACCTGCCGATTAACGGCGAAACCCGTCGTCTGTTTCACGGGCGGGGGCAATGTTTTGCCGGGTATGAAGACCTGGTGATCGATTATTTCCCTCCGGTGGTCATGGTGATCCTTTATCGTCAACGGCCGCAGGCGTGGCTGGAGGAACTGACGGCATTGCTTTGCTCGGCCTTGTCGGAGCCCCCCCGTGCAATTCTCCTACAGGAGCGTTTTTTGCCCAATGGCCCGAGTCGCTTACTGCAAGGGGATCTGCCAGAAAGTCTTGACGCGCGGGAGGCGGGATTGTCGTTCCGGTTGCGCCTTGGTGAAGCGCAGAATGTCGGGTTTTTCCCGGATATGGCGGTGGGGCGCAAGTTGGTGCGTGAGCGCGCGGCGGGCAAGCGCGTGCTGAATCTGTTTGCCTACAGTTGCAGCTTTTCCGTCGCTGCTCTGGCCGGTGGGGCGACCCAGGTGGTTAATCTCGACATGAATCGCGGCGCGCTGGAACTCGGCAGACGCAATCATCAAATCAACGGCATCGATCTGCGCCGGGCCAGTTTCCTGTCGGTGGAGTTTTTCCGCAGCCTCGGTAAAGTGCGAAAACTGGGTCCGTTTGATCTGGTGATCTGCGACCCGCCCGCCTCTCAGGGCAAAAGCTTTACCGCAGAGAGGCACTGGCCCAAACTGGTACGCAGTCTGCCGGAGCTGCTTGCCCCCGGCGGGGAGATCGTGGCTTGCCTCAATGCGCCCAACCTGGGGCCGGATTATCTTGACCGGTTGCTGGTGGAGACCTTTCCCCTGGCGGAAAACCTCGGTCTGTATCGTCCCGGTGAAGACTTCCCCGAAGCCCACCCGGAATGCACCGTATCCCTGCATCATTATCAGTTGCCCGTGGTCAGGGCTGAGCAGGCTGTTGCCTTTTGATAAACGGGCGTATAAATCAGAAAAAGTAACTTTTGGAGTGTATTTCCCAGGGCGCACGAGCAAATGACAGCAGTCTTGTTCTCTTAGATAAAATTCTTCGACATGCTGAGATCGTGTCGTATAGATCTATAGGTAATGTGGGATTGTATTCCGGAGAAAATATGAGAATGGCCCATGCCAGTTACGGGTGGGCCATTCTTATGTCTGGTGAATCGTGGTTTCCGGATGCGATACGGAAACCTTTTATAAGTTAGGTAAATGTTTACGATCTGATTTTATCATGCACAGAAATCCGCCCAATTGAGTAGTATCAACTTTCAGGTTTTAGTTTTTGCTTTGTCGATTATTTGTTCTGCTGAGGTTCGGTGCTGTCCTCAACCACTGTACTTGATAGTGATTTGCCATAACGGTTTGGAATCATTCAGATACAGAAGACAAAGCAAACCACTGGCAATATATTGCTCGACCTTCCGTTTTATTAATTCATCTTTGTTTCAAGATACTCCTTTAGGGCTACGGCATTGTTGTGTTCTTCATCGCTAGCCGCGAAGATCAGGGTCACTTGGCCCTTTTTAGTAAAGGACAGCAATTCCTCCATCGCAATCTTGCACCCATCCAATTCAGCAAAGAAGCGATGCTTGAATTCATCCCACCTCTCTGGATCGTGGCCGAACCATTGACGTAGTTCCGCGCTCGGGGCGATCTCCTTCAACCAGGCATCGAGTTTAAGCTTCTCCTTGCTGACACCCCGAGGCCAGATACGATCCACCAATATCCGGTAACCGTCATTTTCTCCCGGTTCCTCATACGCCCTTTTTAGCCATATCTGCATAAGATTTTCTCTTTCCGTCCTAGCATTAAAGTCTCGATGGATAGAGATAAGGTAGACTTGATAAAAGTCTCGGGATAACCTGCACACACATATATTGCCATATAAAACATGCTATTTTGGGTGCAAGGTAGTGCAATTGACACCATCCGAGAATTTGTCTCTATTTTCTGAAGAGTTGCAAGTTTTTTCAAGAATTAGTAGCATAGAGACAGAGTAAATTTCACTCTGAGGTTCCAGATGAAAATCGATGGTCACCCCTCTCCGGAAGGGAGGTTAAATAAATGGAAAGATCGATCAAAAAAATATGCGAAATTAATGACCCTGGCGAACTTCGAACCGAGATTCTGAGAGACAAGGGCGGAGAATATTCATGTGTCACATGCTGCGCGGTTTCTCACGACAAATCGGATCTTTGCAAACCAGCCAAAACTGAAGATGCAAAAATCTTCTGTGACATCGAAGTATAAGGGATGGAAAAGGGGACAGGCACCATTACTAATAAGGTGCCTGTCCCACCCAAATGCCTTCCTAATAAATGAAAAGATGGCCAATTAGGCCGCCTTTGGTTTCTTCATAGTTACTTCCGCACTCACTCCCTCACATCCGGCAGATTCTCATACACCTCCTTCACCGTAGCGATGGCGATCAATATCCGAATCACCTCAGGCAGGACTGTTGAATTATAAGTAGTCTTTTGATGAAATTTTACGAGGTCTTTTGTTTTTGAATATTCAGACTGTACCTTTGGAGAACAAGGACTCGGTTGATGTGCCGCTTTGCCGCGAATGTGGCGGGCGTTGCTGTCAGGGAAGCCCCGGAATATGGGTTGATCCGGAGCGGTTTTTCGCCCTGTTTTTTCCGGGACAACGTTTGACGCTTAAGCAACTGCGCGGACACTTGCCCGGACTGGGGTTAGTACTGTGGGGCAATAGCGGTGTGCCGATCCCTGCCCCCTTGTCCCTGGATTCAGGGTGTGCGTTTCTCGGGGTTGACGGTTGCGGTTTGTCGGTCGCTGAGCGACCTTGCCAATGTCTGGCGCTTATCCCCATTAAGGAGACTCTGGATCAAAAACAGGGTTGCCTGTGCCAGATGCCGGAGGCGTTCAGTCGGGATGTGGGTACACAGCACTGGCGCAAATATTGGCAAACGGTTTAACGCCCGGTCACCCGCCATGATATCGTTGCAGCAGGGGGCGGCCCTGCTATTTCCATCCACGGGGCGCAAAATTGGACAACAGGCTTCAGATCGGGTAAAAATACCTTTTTTATAACGGAAGTCATACAAGGAGATTTATCATGGCTAGAGCAAGAGCCCGGCACATTTTGGTGCCTACCGAGGAAGAATGCATTGCACTGAAGAATAAGATCGAAGCGGGTGAAGATTTTGCCGAGATCGCCAGGCAGCACTCCAAGTGCCCCTCCGGCAGAAAGGGTGGAGCCCTTGGTGAATTTTTCCCCGGCCAGATGGTCAAAGAGTTTGACGAAGTGGTTTTCTCCGGTGAAGTCGGCAAGGTTCTCGGCCCGGTCAAGACCCAGTTTGGCTATCATTTGATCGAAATCACTGGCCGCGTGGACTGAGAAGAGCGCAGGTAGTTTGAGGGGCGGGCAGTGCCCGCCCCATCTCAAAGGGTTTTATATGCCCGTCCTTCGGGTTTTAAAAATGCAGCTCTATGCGTGGAAACTCGCCGCGATCCTCATGCAGACAGCGTTGCACGTCCACAATCAATGGTGCAACCTCAATGCCGAGGTAAATCCCCTCAACCTGTGAGAGCTTTTCGATGCCGGCCTGGGTGAGGGATTGTGCTCCCCGCGGTTCTTCGATAAGTCGCTTTAGTTGGGCAGCCGCCAGCTGGATTAGCCCCTGTACGAATTGCCCGCATACGGTCGATCGTTGCCCCGCCGCCAACCACACCGTTTCAAAAATCTCGTGCGCCTCCCACCAGTATCCATGATTGAACAGGTCGATGCCATACAGATAAGGCTCGCAGATGCGCCAGTCGTCGGGGGTAAAGCGCTTCAGAGGCAGTGTTTCCCAGGCGCAGGAGTCCTCACCCGGATCCTTGCGCGGATGCGGGTGTCGGTCGCCGGCTTGCGAGGGAAGATAACGACAGGTTGGGAACGGGCGTTTTGTATAACGCGGCAGATCCGGTTTTGAAAAGGTTGGTTCCATGTAGGTTTTCCATGCTTTTGGGTACTTGGCCGCATTCCTTTTTAAAACGCAGGGACTCACCGGGCGGGTGCGCGACCCCGCCCGGTCATGAGGTTGATAGTTTGGAATTCTGAAAGATCAACTTATCCTTGCCCGTTCGGTCCGCGTCAGCGAGACTGGTAATATTGCATGGCCTCGGGCAGCTTTTCGGTGAGTTGCCGAATGCGGGTCTGGTCTGCCGGATGCGTGCTGAGAAATTCGGGTACTCCGGCTCCGCCCTGCTGGGCCATGCGCTGCCACACTTCGATAGCCGCATGGGGATCGTAACCGGCCATGGCCATGAAGATCATACCGAGATGGTCGGCTTCGCTCTCCTGCAGGCGGCTGTAGGGGAGCATGACGCCAACTGTCGTTCCCACCCCGAATACTTTCATCCACAGAGCTTGACTCGCCTCGGGTCGGCTGGCCAGCACCGCTGAAAGAGCCTGTCCTCCCATCTGGGTCAGCAGTTCCTGGCTCATCCGTTCACTGCCATGCCGGGCGATGACGTGTGCGACCTCGTGGGCCATGACCGCGGCCAAGCCGGCTTCATTGCGGGTGATGGGCAAAATGCCGCTGTAAATAGTGACTTTGCCTCCCGGCATGGCCCAGGCGTTAACCTCTGAACTTTCCACCAAACTGAATTCCCACTGGTAGCCGGACAGTTGGCTGAGCTGGTTGCGGTTGGCCAAAAACTGCTCTACCGCGCTACGGATGCGCTCTCCAACTCGTTGTACCATGGCACTTTCCGGAGTGTTGCGGATCACTTTGTGGCTGGTGAGAAATTCATCGTATTGTTGCTGGCTGGCAGCGGTCATGGTGCCTTCGGATACCAAGTTGAGCTGCTGGCGCTGGGTAATGGGAACGGTGCTACAGGCTCCAACCAGCAGGACCAATCCGCACAGAAGGATTTGCAGATATCTGCTGTAGCGTGCAGGCCGTCTTATGGCGGGGGAGGCCTCTCGATAGCCGATTACCGTTGGTCTGAATTGATTCATGGCCACTCTCCTTGATGGGCATGGTTGCGGACTCTATTCAAGTGTTCCAGACTTTTCCGGACAGTCAACAGCCAGATCCGTCGATTTGACAACAGGAAACGGGGCCGGGATTATAATGGCATGAACAGGTAGCGGACGTTGGCTTAACGATTTGAAGTGGCAGGCTTAACGTCCTTTTTTACCCTGCGCTTTGGGTGCTTTCACCGCCGTTTTAAACTCCGGCTCATACCCGATCACGAAACTGGTGGTGGCATCGTTGCGCATACTCAGGAAGTGGGCGTTGTTTTTATCAAACGGGCAAACGGGAACTTTACAGGGTTCAAAACCGAACTTTTTATAAAAACGCGGCTCGCCCAAAACGAAAAGCGGCTGGCTTTTGATCTGTTCCTGCCGTAATGCAAAGCGGAGCAGTTCCGAGCCCACCCCCTGCTTTTGAAATTCGGGGGCCACCGCCATGGGCGCCAGGTGCAGGCCGCATATTTCACTGCCATGGTAGGCGCGGGTAAAGGCGATGTAGGCGATGGCCTTGTTGGTCTGGATGCACACCCATTCATGCACCGGCTTGCCGTTTTCGTGGAGCTTTTGAACCAGATCGGCTTCGAATGCACTACGGGGAAAGGCGCGGCGCAATAGTGCGTAGATCTTGGCGCGGTTTTGTTCTGTAACTATCTGTATTTTCATCTCAGGCTCCAGTGTCCGGTTGAGGCGTCGTGTTAAATAATCTGGAGATAGCTTGTCATGGGACAGGCATCAAAACCGCTGGCTGCGCGTCAACATAGCCGCAGCTGACCGTCTTCCTCGACATCGAATTCAGGCTCTTCCCTGGCCGGCAGCGGGGTTCGTTTCACCGGTGCTGTCGGTGGTAACGGCTGCTTTTGTTCTGTTTCCATGGTCTCGGGTTGTTGACCCGTTGCAGTTGCCTGGGCTCCCTCTTCCGCTGCCCGTTTCGCAAGCTTGTCGCAGCGTTCGTTAAAAGGATGCCCGGCATGGCCCCGCACCCATTCCCAGCTGACCTGATGTTGGCTGGCCAGGGCGGCGAGTTGTCGCCAGAGGTCCTGGTTGGCGAGGGCATCCGGGGTGTCGAGTCGTCCGTTGCGGATCCAGCCCTGCAGCCATTCGCTCATACCTCTCACCAGGTACTGGGAATCGCTGAATACCCGCACCGTCTGCGGTTTATTGAGGGCCTCCAGCCCCCGGATCGCTGCCAGCAGTTCCATGCGCTGCGAGGTGGCTACCGGCTCGAAACCGCTCAGTTCCTTCTCATATTCCCCATAGCGCAGGATCACGCCATAACCTCCCGGCCCCGAGTCTCTGCCGGATCCGTCGCTGTAGATCTCGACCACGCCCGGTGGTGGCGGGGTGAAGGCGATCTCCAGGGCTTCGAATTCCAGCTTCCGCAACAGGGGTATCAGGTCCGCGAGGTTCGGACTTTGTCGCTGCAGATCGGCGAGGGAGACCTCCAGGGTCACGTCGTCCCTTAAGGTGGCCAGAGTTTTCGAAAGTCGGGCCTGCTCTGCATGGGTCTCCAGATTGCTGCGGCGCTTCTTGCCGTTGACCAGGCTGGTCCATTTGAGGACGCCTTCCAGAGAACCGAATCGCTGCACCAGTTCGGAGGCGGTTTTCTCGCCGATCCCGGGTACGCCGGGGATATTGTCCGAGGTGTCGCCGGCCAGCCCGAGCACATCGGTCACCAGCTCCGGGGGAACGCCGAAGCGTTCGAAGACCTGTTGCGGGCCGCAGAGGGTGTCCTTCATGGTATCGAGCAGGCAAATCTCGTCGCTGACAATCTGCATCAGATCCTTGTCGCCGGTGACCACCGTGACCTGCAGGCCTTCGGCGGCATAGCGACGGGCCAGGGTGGCAATCACATCGTCGGCCTCAAACCCGGGCGCTTCCAACGCCGGGATATTGAGGGCCTGCAGCATCTGCTTGATGTAGAGGATCTGGGGCGCCAGATCCTCGGGCATGGCGTCCCGATGCGCCTTGTATTCGGGATAGATGTCCCGGCGGAAGGTTTCCTCCCTTGGCCGGTCGAAGACCACGGCCAGATAGTCGGGGTTGTGCTCCTGCATAAGCCCCAGCAGCATCCTGGTGAAACCGTAGACGGCATTGGTCACCATGCCGCCGGTGGTGGCAACGTCGCGGATGCCGTAGTAGGCGCGGTAGATGTAACTGGAGCCGTCGAGTAAAAACAATTGTGGGGATAACTTCACATTTTCTCCCGGTGTGTGCTTTGGTGCCTGGATTTGTACGGTTTTCAGATCGCGGTCAGAATCGCAAATCTTGGAAACTGCGCAAAATATTTTCTAGTTATGCGCCTCCCGCTGGGTGATGAGAGATCACTGTGGAGACGGTGAATAGCTGATATCCTTAAAACCTCTAAACAGACAGGGATAGGCAGGATATTTAGGATGAAATCGTTAAGTCCAATCCTTTGGTTTTAATCCTGTGCATCCTGTATATCCCTGTTATTCCCTGACTTAAATGGAGACAAGAGCAATATGCAAGCCATGCCGCAGGCAGCGATAGACTTGATAGCTGCAGCTTTTCTCCGTGTGTTCGGTGACTCCAGTTAGCGAAGCGAGCGGGCGGTGAAAAGGCTTATTCAACTGAATTTGCGGATTTTGAAAAACCGCCCCTTGATTTTATTCGCCCTCAAGCGAGCAAGGGCAAGATCGGCGCTGGTCTGCCGAATGGCCACGTAGGTGTGAAAATCGAAGACATTGATTTTGCCGACCTCGCCGGCGGGGATGCCCGCATCGCCGGTGAGGGCGCCAAGGATATCGCCGGGGCGCATCTTGTTTTTGCGGCCGCCATCGATGCAGAGGGTCACCATCGGTGCTTCCAGGGCGGTGGCGGACGGCATGGCCAGCGTTTCGAGGTCGACACGGGGGACGGTGTCGCCGAGATAGTCTTCAATGGCCGCCGCCCGTCGATTGTCCGCCGGGGTCACCAGGCTCAGCGCCAGTCCCTGCTCCCCGGCGCGGCCGGTGCGGCCGATACGGTGGACATGCACCTCCGGATCGCGGGTCAGTTCGTAATTGATGACGGCGGTCAGCTCCTTGATGTCGATGCCGCGCGCCGCGACGTCAGTGGCGACCAGAACGGATATGCTCTTGTTGGCAAACCGCGCCAGCACCTGGTCGCGTTCGCGCTGTTCCAGGTCGCCATGAATCGCCAGGGCGGAGAAGCCTCGCTCTGTCAGGGCGTCGGCCACCTCCTGGCAATCCTTTTTGGTATTGCAAAATATCAGGGTCGATTCCGGATGATAATGGCCGAGTATCCGGGCCACTGCGGCAATCCGCTCGCGGTTTTCCACCGTAAAGAAGAGCTGCTGGATCTGCCCGCCATCATGAACCGCTTCCACCTTAACCGTAACGGGCTGGCGCTGTACCGTCGCGCTCATGGCGGCGATCGATTCGGGATAGGTGGCCGAGAACAGCAGGGTCTGGCGGCGCTTGGGGGTGGCCTCGACGATGGTGGCGAGGTCTTCCTGGAAGCCCATGTCGAGCATGCGATCGGCTTCATCGAGGACCAGCATGTGCAGGGATCTCAGGTTAAGACTGCCGCGCCGCAGGTGGTCGAGAATCCGGCCGGGGGTGCCGACCACGATATGGGCACCGTGCTCCAGGGAGCCGAGCTGGGGACCGAAGGGGACGCCGCCACACAGGGTCAGGATCTTGATATTGTCGGTAAAGCGGGCCAGCCGCCGCAATTCCTTGCCGACCTGGTCGGCGAGTTCGCGGGTCGGACACAAGACCAGTCCCTGCACCCTGAAGCTGGTCACATCCAATCGCGACAACAGGCCGATGCCAAACGCGGCAGTCTTGCCGCTTCCGGTCTTCGCCTGGGCGATCACGTCGGTTCCCGCCAGAATCGGCGGCAGACTATGCGCTTGTATAGGGGTCATCGCGCTGTAGCCGAGGGAGTCCAGGTTCTGCAGCATCGATTTGTCGAGGGGGAGGGTGGAAAAAGCGGTCGGAATCATGGGCTGCTCTCTTGTTGAGGATTAATAACTTGAGGAGCCCTGCACGGAAGGTCTCAACTCTTTACACTGTTTTACTTCTTTTCTGCGTTTTGAACAAGGCACGGGGGTAGATACCTGGCTGCGTTATTCAACTTTTGCAAAGATCCGTAATCACATGTTCCTCGCTTTGGCGCCCGAGCGCATGCATAGCCTCAATGGCGCTGTCGGCGTATTCCTTGGCGTCGCCTGTCAGATAGGCGAAAACAAAGGAAGCGAGTTCGGCCTGCGCTGTGGCACGCCGTTCTTCAGCCGTTCGTTTTTTGCCGGCCTGTAGCCAAAGGGTTTCGGCGCGCTCCCGATGGATGTTTATGGCTTTGCCGATCAGGGCCAGACGCTCATCTGGAGCGTCTTTGTCGGTGACCTTGAAGGTCGCCACGATATTTTCGGGGAAGTCATCCTGGATGAGCTCTGCAAGACGTATAAGTTTATTTTTCACCAGAACCTCGGAGGGATGTTTTCAGGGACAGGCCACTAAATTGGCCGTTTGCGATGCGAGATCGAAAACGACTTTTACTTTTTTGCTTCTCAGTTGCCGAAGAACCTGTGCGACCTTGTCTTCAAGGGAACAACCGAGCTCTGCCCAATCCGCCCCGTCACGCGTGACAAATTCTTCAATCATCCGTCGTAGCGTATCGGGGTTGAGCTGATGGTAAGGGATTTCCAGTCCTTCTTCGCGGTGCTCGGTATGGTTTGTCATGGATTGAACCTTTGTTTGGTTACTCGGCAATATAGAGTCCGATCATGGTATACCTGTTTCGTTTTTAAAATTAAGCAGCGCCGGTTCAGGCAACAGCTGTGCTGTGAACTGCGCGCCCCGCAGTTGCCGGCAAGGACCGGCGAAGTTGCAGTTAAGAATTCAAGATTCCCAACGAATAACTTCAAGACCGCGGGGACGCGCCCCCGCCCGGCGCCTTACTCTTTTAATACGCCTCAAAAGAGTAAGCAGAAAAGGGCGCCCCTTTCCTGGCCCACCTGCGGTGGGTACCCTGCGCTACGCAATCGCCGGGCGGGCGGGAAGAGATTCGCTGCGCTCAGTCTTCCGCCAATTTCGCCCGTCAATTGCTCCGCTCCGGCGGCGTCAAAGGGGGAAAAGACAACGATCAATACAAAACCAGAGCTAGAGACAAACGCAAAAAGCGTTTACCAAATTTAGCAGCGCCGGTGCCTGCAACAGCTGCGTGGCGAACTGTGCGAATCGACAGGGTTGGCCAATGAAGCCGCACGCAGACGCGCTGACTGTCTATCGCAGCTATGGTGAGTCAACTCAAGCTCTTTCGCGACAGACATAGCGGCGAAGCCAGACCTTACGTCCTTTCTTTGCTTACTTTCTATAGACGGGTAAAGAAAGTAAGCCGGCTGCCGGCCGGGACCGGCGGTGTTGAAGTTAAGGATTCAAGATTTCAAACTATCAACTTCAAGACTGCGGGGTCGCGCCCCCGCCCGGCGACGCTTACAGCTGAACCATCCTGCCGTTATCCACCCGATAAACCTTGTCCGCGAGGCGTTTGACCTGATCGAGGTAGTGCGACACCAACACCAGGGTACAGTCCTGTTTGAGCGCGAGCAGCAAATCTTCGATACCGGCGCTGGCCGCCACATCGAGGGCCGAAGTCGGTTCGTCCAGCAGCAGCACTTCCGGTTCCAGCACCAGGCTGCGGGCTATGCACAGCCGCTGTTGCTGGCCGCCGGACAGCTGGCGGGCGTCTTTTTTCAGCAGATCCTTTACCTCGTCCCACAACAGGGTGCGCCGCAGGGCACTCTCGACCTGCGCGGCGATTTGTTGCCGGTCGCTGCAGCCGGAAAGCTTGAGGGGAAAGGCCACGTTGCGGTAAATGCTCATGGGCAGCGGGTTGGGTGTCTGGAATACCATGCCGACTTTGCGCCGCAAGTGTTGGGCCGGTTGCCGTTTGTCGCACAGATCGTGCAGCTGTCCCCCTAAACGGATATGCGCTTCACCTTGGAGATGCACCCCGGGGATTTCGGTCCACATGCGGTTCAATACCGATAAAAAGCTCGATTTGCCGCTGCCGGACGGCCCGGTGATAGCGGTGATGCGGCGATCCTGAAGTTCGACGGATACGTCCTGAAGAACCTGCATCTTACCGTAGTAAAATGATAACCCGTTGGTGTGGATTTTGGTGGTCGGTTGCATGGGTGCTCTCATCGGTATAAAAGCCAGCTCTTCAGGCGGCGCTGGGCCATAAAGGCTAATACAAACAGCAACGAGCAGATGATCATCAACAAGATGGCGGCGGCATAGCCCTTTTGCAGCTCCTCCGGACCGGTGTATTGGGAGGACATGTAGTAGACGTAAAACGGCAGGGCTTCGTACTGCCTCAGCATCGAATCCGGCACCCCGGCCGATGCCACCACGCCGGTCAGCATGATCACGGCGGTATCTTCGGCGCAGCGTCCCACCGCCAGGATGATGCCGCCGGTCAGGTCGGCAAGGCGATTGGGCAGCAGCACCAGAAAGATATTCTGCAGTTTCGATGCCCCGAGGGTCAAGGCCGTATGCCGCAATAACGGATCGACCCCCTCCAGAGCGGTCTGGGTGGAACGCACCAGGTAGGGCAATACCAGAAACGCCAGCGCCAGGGCCGACAGCAACAGGCAGGGTCCGAGCCGGCCGTCAAAGCTGCGATGCAGCACGATAGCCAGGGCAAACCCCGACAGGCCGATGACGATGGAGGGGATGCCGGCCAACACGTCAAATACCAGACTTAGCAGATGCTTGCTCCAGCCGCCGGCGTATTCCGCCATGTAGATACCGGCCGCCACACCGACCGGTACCGCCAGGGACACGGCCAGCAGCACCATTGCCACGGTGCCGAACAGGGCAGGAAACAGTCCGTCGAACACCTGTCGGCGCAGCAGCAGCGCATCGATGGCCCGGGTGCCTCCGAACAGCAGATCTGCGTTGAAGGCCGGCAGCCCGCCGCGCAGCAGAAACCACACCAGGGTCGCAACGGCAGCAGTCAAAGCGAGTGCGCAGCACCAGGAAAACCCCGGCAGCAATCTTGCCAGCAGGCGTCCCATTATAGCCCCCGTGGCGACAGGCGCCCGACCAGCCGCAGGGCCACTATCAGCAGTGCCGTAAACAGGTAAAGGAAGATGCCGCAGGCGAAGATCGACTGAAACTCCATGCTGGCGAAATCCGCCGCCATCACCAGCGCGATATGCGCAGTGAGGGTGCGAGCCGCTTGGGTCATGGCGGTCGGTACCGCGACGGCATTGCCGGCCAGCATCAGGCTGATGAGGGTGTCACCCATAGCCCGTCCCAGTCCAAGCAGCAGGCCGTTGAGGATGCCGGGCCAGGCCATGGGCAGCACCACGTACAAGAGTTGCTGCGCCGGGCTGCCACCCAGGGCATCGACCGCCTGCCGGTACGACAAGGGCACCCGTTGCAGACTGTCAACAAAAAAGATAATCATGGTCGGAGCGATGAGTACCGCCAGCATCAACGAGGCTGTGAGGATATTCAGGCCGCTGCCGCCGGTCAGGTATTCGCGCATGAACGGCACCAGCAGAAACAATGCGACGAAACCGTAGACTACCGTCGGGATGCTGGTCATGAAGCGCACCAGGTTGAGAAGCTTGCGTCGCAGGGCGAGAGGGCCGAAATGAGTAATAAAAAAAGCGCAGCCGAGACTGAACGGAAAGCTGATAAGCACGCTGAGAAAGGCGATGGATAAACTGCCGACGATCATCGGATAGATGCCGTACTGTCCATGCCCGGGGTTCCAGGGAGAACAAAGCAGGGTTCCCAGCCCGCCGTGTTGAAACAACGGCTTGCCTAGTTGGCACAAGAGCAGAAAAATGGCGGCAGTCAGCAGAGCGCTGCCGATTGCCGCCAGGAAAAACAGGCGCTCAAGAGTGCGTGACAGGATCGGCATCAGCGAACCGGAATAAACCCTTTGGCTGCCGCGATCTGCTGACCACTGGGCGAAAACAGGAAGTCGATAAAGGCTTTCACCGCACCCTGGGGTTCTCCGGAAGTAATGCTGTAAAGCCCTCGGGCTACCGGGTAGCTGCCGTCTTTGACGGTTTCATTGCTCGGTACCACACCATCGAGAGACACCGGTTGTACCGAGGCATCGATATGGCCGACGGACACATAGCCGAGCGCATAGGGATCGTTGGCGACGGCGGTTTTCATGGCCCCGTTGGAGACCACGACATTGGCGCTGGCTATGATATCGCCTTTGTTGAGGGCCTTTTTCCAGAAAACTTCGCGGGTACCGCTGGCCTCGTCGCGGGTATACAGATTGATAGCCCGATCGATGCCGCCCAGTTCCTTCCAATTGGTAATTTTACCGGCATAGATGTCCTGCAGCTGGGTTGAAGTCAGGGCATGGACCGGATTTTCAGGGTTGACCACCGCGCCGACGCCATCGATGGCCCATTTGAAAAGCACCAGGCCGTATTGCTCGATTTCCTGATCGGTGGCTTTACGACCGGCGTTGCCGATCTGCACCATTTTTTCACCGACCTGTTTGATGCCGACCCCGGAACCGCCTCCGGCAATGGTAATCCGGATATCAGGATAAGCCGACATCACCTGCTTGGCGGCCTCTTTCATTACCGGGATATGAGCCGTGCCGCCGGAGATCTTGATCACGCCTTGCTGACCTTTGAACAGGTCGAGATCGTTGGCATAAGCGGGTAGTGCGGCCAAGCTGAAACAAAGCAGGCAGGCAAGAGATAGAAAGATGTTTTTTTTGAGGGTGGCAAACATATGAATCTCCTTGATTGCAAAAGGAAATGCAGGGGGCGCAGTGGTGTGAAAGTGCCCCGGAAAAGATGGCTTTTCCGAATCGGTCCGAGGTGATGTTGCAGGCATGGGAGTTGTTCTGTACCGCAACGCCGGTGTTGGCTGCACTTTACTTGAATTGCCAGGGAGGATTCAAGCCCTGGTTGGGAGTTTCTTTTGTTTTCCCGGTTTTTAGATGGTATTTAACCTTGGATAATGGCTTGATTTTTACGTTGGGTTCGTTGCAAGGTTGCTTCGTTGTCATTCCGTGCGCGTTTTGAGTCTATCTATTGGTTTTAATTGATGCACTTTCGCGCCTGATTAAATTAAATAACCCAGGACTTTTTATGGTTCCGCACATTCGCGACATCTGGTCCCAATTGTTTCAGCGCTCCCAGGTTTCGGCATCCGATGCGCCCGGCAAACTGGGCACCTTTGTTGGCGTTTTTACCCCGACCGTTCTGACCATCCTCGGGGTCATCATGTACCTGCGTTTCGGCTGGGTGGTAGGGCATGTCGGCCTTTGGCAGGCGTTATTAATCGTGGTGCTGGCCAATGCCATCACGTTCGTTACCGCGCTGAGTTTTTCTGCCGTGGCGACCAACAGCCGTGTTGGTGTGGGCGGTGCCTATTTTATCATTTCCCGCAGTTTGGGTTTGGAAATCGGTGCTGCCATTGGTATCCCGTTGTTTTTCTCCCAGACCTTGTCGGTGACCCTGTATGCCTACGGTCTGGCCGAATCGTTGCGCTTCGTCTGGCCGGGGATACCAGTTCAGGCTGCGGCCTTTGTCGTCATTCTGCTGGTGGGAGGCCTGGCATTTCGCGGTGCCGGAGGGGCTTTACGTCTGCAGGTGCCTATTTTGCTGTTGATCGGTGTATCGATGCTGGCACTGGCTGCGGGCAGCCTGCTGCATGGCAGCCCCGATCGGTTGCTGGTGTCGTCGTCTTCCGGCGAGTTCAGTTTCTGGACGGTGTTTGCAGTGTTTTTCCCGGCGGTCACCGGCATCATGGCCGGATTGAGTCTTTCCGGCGATTTGGCCAATTCGCGACGTTCTATCCCCCAGGGCACGGTTCTGGCCACACTCACCGGCTTTGCCGTCTACCTGGTGGTGCCGGTACTGTTATGCCTGGGAGCAGATCCGGCGGATTTGCGTAGCGATTCACTGGTCTGGACCCGCATTGCCCTTTTGGGACCCTGGTTGATATTGCCAGGCCTCTGGGGGGCGATTTTCTCTTCGGCGGTTGGCTCAATATTGGGGGCCCCCCGCACGCTGCAGGCTTTGGCCATGGACCGCATGGCACCGCGCAGACTCGCTTCGCCGCGAGGGGAAGAACCGGTAGCAGGTCTTGTGGTTTCGCTGGTCATCGCTTTGGTGGCGGTATTCCTCGGCGACCTGAATACCGTGGCCGAGGTGGTGAGTATGTTTTTTCTCAGCGTCTACGGCACGGTCAATCTGGTGGCTACCCTGGAAAAGCTCTCCGGCAATCCGTCATGGCGGCCCCAGGTGCAGATCCCCTGGTGGCTGAGCTTGCTCGGTGCTTTCGGCTGTATCGGCGTGATGCTGCTGATCAATGTGAAGGCCAGCCTGGTGGCGATGACGGTGGTCTTGTCTCTTTGGTTGCTGCTGCGGCGTCATGAACGCCGCGAAGACTGGGGGGACGTACGGCGCGATCTTTATGAAGCAGTTATCCGCTGGTCGTTGATCGGGCTTTCCCGGCGACCCATGACCGCGCGCAACTGGCGGCCGCACGTTCTGGTTTTTGTCAGCAACATCGACCGGCGCCTGCCGTTGGTGCGCTATGGTGCATGGTTCAGCCAGAATCGTGGCGTGGTTACGGCGTGCGAACTGGTGGTGGGGGACTTGCTGAACCTTGATCTGGACGTGCATGAGCGGGAGCGGCAGATTGATGCGGTGCTGAGACAGGAAGGGATCGTGGCCTTCGGCGAGGTCGACGTGGTGGCCAATGTCGAGCAAGGCATTCTGGCCGTAGCCCAGGCCAATGGCATCGCCGGTATCGAAAGCAATACCGTCATCCTTGGGTGGCCAAACGACCTGGAGCGTTTGGCGCATTTCCTGCGGGTCATTCGCCCTCTTAATTATTTGAATCAATCCCTGCTTATCGGCCGGGCCGAGCCTCTTGCTCCCTTGCAGGAAGGTCAGAGGCGCACTATCCATGTATGGTGGGGCGGTCTGCAGCGCAACGGCGATTTGATGCTGCTGCTGGCTTATCTGTTGTCGCGCAATGCCGAATGGCGCAACGCCCGCATCCGGGTCCTGAGCATCGCTTCCAATAAAATGGCCGAGCAGCAGACCCGACGGTTTCTCGCCAAACTGATTCCGGAAATCCGTATCGATGCGGAAATCGAGGTGCTGATCAAGTCCGAGGACAGGAGCGTGCGGGAGATGATCCATGCGGAAAGCTCCGGCGTCGATCTGGTTATTCTCGGTCTGGCGCTGCCCGAAGAGGGCAAGGAGAATGCCTATGCCGCACGCATCGCGGAGTTGGCCGAAGGCCTTCCCTCATGCTTTTTCGTCCACAACGGCAGTCTGTTTATCGGAGAGTTGGTGTCCCCCGGGATCGACTGAGTCTTCGGGATGCTGTGCAGTTTCTGATTCGATATAAGGATAAGCCTCACCGAAGGGCAACAGATCGGGGCATAAACCCTGCATTAATGTAGATAGCGGCGCCAACCAGACCAGGCGGACTTTTTCTGCCTGGTGGGTGAGGCTCACTTGATCTTGATAAAGCGATCGGATCTGGCGCTACATTTGGGACAAATTTTAGGTGGTGCGGCGCCTTCGACAATCAAACCACAGACCGTGCACTGCCATCTCTGAACAGAACGCATTGTTTTATCCTTTGTTTTGGGGTTTACGTTTTTCTACCCTTCCATTTTCCCAGCTCAGGGCTAAATTTCAAGCCGAACAATTAATAGCGTTGCTTCCTATGCGTTTTGCGAATGCATCAACAATCCGGGAAAATACATATGCTCTTGCCATTATCCTTGGTGATTTTACAAGCCTTGTATACACCATATAACTGGACTAAGATGCGCCTCGAACTGAAAGCACTTTTGAGGCGCGGTGAGTTATGACCAATTTTGTTTTGATCGGCATTTTCGTTGGGCTCGGTCTTTTATTCCGCAGGCTAGAGGCCTTTCCCAAAGATTCGGCGCAGGTGCTGAACATGTTTGCACTGTACGTATCGTTGCCGGCGTTGATCCTGTTGAAAATGCCGCAGTTGCATTTGGGCAGAGAAGCGCTTCTGGTAGCGGTGGTGCCCTGGGTCATGCTGTTGATGTCGGTGGGATTGATTCTTCTGGCTGCGTGCAAATTCGGCTGGAGTCGCGCGAAAACCGGCGTGTTGCTGCTGGTCGTGCCGGTCGGTAACACCTCCTTCATGGGGGTGCCGATGGTGAACGCTTTTTTCGGTCCGAAGGGTATTCCATACCTGATTGTTTACGATCAGGTTGGTACCATGCTGATTTTTGCCCTTTATGGGTCATTGATCCTCGCGCTGTACGGCCGGGAAGGTAAGCTGCAGGTATCCTCCATAGCCCGGCGTGCCTTGTTGTTTCCGCCGAGCATCGCGGTGGTGATCGGGCTTGCCCTGCGCCCCTGGCCTTATCCAGAAGTGGTGTCCTCGACGCTGCATGGTATCTCCCAGAGCCTGACGCCGCTGGTGATGACAGCTATCGGGATGCAGCTGACCTGGAGATTGCAGCGAAGCGTATTCGGGCCCTTAAGCTGCGGGTTGGTCATCAAGTTATTGATCGCGCCGGTCGTGACACTGGCCGCCTGCAGACTGGTGGGTATGGCCGGCTTGCATGTTGATATCGCGGTCTTCGAAGCCGGTATGCCGCCAATGGTTACCGCCGGCGCTCTGGCGGTGGCCGCCGGGATGGAGAGCGAATTGGCCATAGCTCTGATAGGGTTGGGGATTATTGTCTCTTTTGTAACGCTCCCCATCTTGTTTTATTTACTGTAATCGGACCTGTTTCGGGTAAAAAGGTTGTCTGAAAGGCCCCATATACGGTTCACCTGTAAAATCGCATTTGACATTTGTGGTCTGCGTTTTAATCTCTAGCAAGTATCCTTTTCCGCAAGGAAGCGGTTCTTTATCGGTGTCGGAAGTCTGGCGGTCAATGGCGATCTCCTTCTTCGTTGAAGACAGTGGTGTCTATCCGGAGTCCACTTTTTTCAGGAGGTATCCCATGGAGATGCGTTTTGAACCGTTTACCGAAAGTGACTGTGAACAATTAAGACAGGAAGTTGCCGAACTCATCGCGCCCTTGGCCGACAAGTATGGAGTCTGCCTCGATTTTGTTAAAGATGTTTGCGCCAGTGGTGCCGACAGTGTCGTTATCCAGGCACGTTTCTCGTTGCCAAAACGGCCAGAATCGGTAGCCACCCTGAAAGAGGAACTGGATTTTCGTTGCTATGCCGAAGGGTTTGGTATGCAGCCTGCCTGGCTTGGAGAGGAATTCAAACGCGGAAAGTTCACCTATAAGGTCGCCGGTTTGATGGTCAACGTTCCCAAGAAGTGTGTTGTTTTGCAGCGCTCCGATAGGGCACGCTGTCAGCAAGACGGAAAATTAGTGGCACGTTATCTCAGTTAAATAGTTAGTTCGGGGAGGAAAACAGGAAGGGCACCGTCATTGGACGGTGCCCTTTTTGTTGTTTGCCCAGCGGAGCTGGCAAATCCAGCCGCAACGCACGGCAGGTAACCCGCTTGTTGGTTTCGAGATCGGTTTTTCCCATGGGCCGGGACCCAGGGTTTCTACCGGTAGGTGTGGAGGGGAAACTCCCACCCCGGATGCAGCCGATCTACGACAATATGCCCTCCCATGAGGTTAAAACCATCACCATTCGCGCTGGGGAAGGGTCCAAAGTGGTGCTCGCCGGAAACCAGGAACAAATCGACAATCCGTATATCGGTGCCTCCAGCCATCTTCTGTGAACCTGCATTTCCTGTTATTCTTAAAGTAAACAAAGGTTTCCTTTTGCATTAAGGTTTTGCCATGGCGAACTCCAAAAAATGCCGACGCTGCCATCAAACATTATCCCTGGAAAAATTCGTGGATAACAACGGAGACATGAATCCCAGGGGGCATTATTGCCAGGTGTGCCATGTGAAAAGGGTTGAGGAATGGCACCGGGCGGCGCTGAAAAAAGAAACGTCCTACATAAAAAAACTCAAAATCGTCTATGGAGCTTACTGGCGACATTATGCTCCACCGGAATATTTCCACACCATGTTGAAGGACGAAAGGGACTTTTGTCCCTACTGCGGTACAAAATTCTGTGATGTCACCCCTAATCCGTTCAACGAATCACCGATACATATGGATCATATGGATCCCTTGGACAAAGGCGGCGAGCACTCTATAAGGAATGTGGTTTTGTGCTGCGGCCCCTGTAATATCAAAAAGGGAAAACGGCCATTTCAACAATGGTTGGAAATGCTGGAACCGGAATACAGGGAATTGGCCAGTACCATCTATGGCGAAAAACATGGCCACCCACCTGAGGACTTTATCGAGGGGGGCAGTACGGAGAGAGGTACGCACGATCTGGGGATTGCCATCTTTCAGACCGAAGAAGAGCTTAAACGGAAATTTCCCAAACCAAAAGTGGACGGCCCTCCTTCCGGCTGACCATGCTGCAAAAGGAGAGAGTTCTTGGATCTTAAAACAAAAAGCCCCACCGTTTCGAATAACGGGGGGGCTTTTTTGTCTGAGAAGCATAATTCCCGGGTTTGCGCGGCTGTCAGTCAGCTTTGCGAAACGCTTTTGCCAGCAGCGGGGAAATCAGATAAATGGAGGAGGCTGCAAAGGCGATGAGCAGGGGTGCCAGATAGTGGTCGCGGCGCACGCCCAGTGCAAGCATGAACAAAAACGCGCCGAGTACCAAAACCCTGGCGATCTTTGGTATCTTGGGCAGAACGGCGCGGCCGAAGTGCGGATAGGATACACGGGAGATCATCAGCAGGGAAGTGGCGACAACGATGAGTCCGCAAATCAGCTGATGGGGGATCAATACACAGGTGGTGCCTGCTATCAAGGCGCCGGCCGGTGACGGGAGTCCGGAGAAGGTCGACACGCCGCCAAGTACCCCTTCCTTGCGTTTTTCAACAACGAAGCGGATCAGCCTGTAGATGACGGCAAACAGGTAAAATCCCCCGATAAGAAGGCCTAACCAGAGCTGTGAAAAGGAGACCATGATGATGAGCCCCACGGTCAGGCCGAAACTGGTGCCGTCGGCTACGTCGTCAAAGATTTCACCCTGCGGGGTGGAGCCCCAGCGTTCTGCCGCACGGCCATCAAACAGGTCGAGGAACTGACCAAGGAACACCAATCCCAAGGCATAAACCGGCGGTCCGCCGCTGAGCACTACCCAGCAACCGGCAAGGCCGCATACCAGGTTAAGGATGCTGAGAATATTGGCGTACCAGTAGTTGGGGATGACCTTGAAAAAGGTCGAGCAAAACGCCAGCCCGGTGCAGATGGCGAGCAATGGATAAATGGAGCGCCCCAACAGCGGCAGCGGACCGTATATCCACTCCAATCCGACCACGATCAGCAATACCACCACCATAAAGGTCTTGGCCTTGCCGAACAGGTTGGCGGATTTCACCGTAATAAAGCGTCTCGACACCTGGCCGGTAATATCAAAGGCCAGAAACAACCCGACCAGCAGGGGGCTGAGAACGCCGTACCATGCCAGATAAACCATCATGGGGGCATACATGAGTTTGTCGGAGAGGGGATCGATCGTTGCGCCCTCTTCGGTATGCAGGTCACACTTGCGGGCGATATCGCCATCGGTGATGTCGGTAATCATCCAAAAGGTGAAGAACAGAAAGCATAGCTGGGCATAACCCATGTGGAGCAGGAAGACCGATACGAAACCCATGGGGTAGCGTGCCCGGCTGATGGCGTTGGGATGCAGCCAGCTGTGCTTTCGCACCCATTCGATCTGCCGGGGAGTGCGAAGGAAATAGTAGACGGCAAAGCGTTCCATTCCCAGCATGAGAAAAACAGGGATGGCAATTTCAAGCAGAATAGAGCTGTAAGGTATCATGGCGCCTTGAATCGTTAGAGGGATAAAAAATCGAGGCCAACGTTTCTGGTGCAGTTATATATAACATTCTTGCGGCCGATATCAGAGCTGAAAATTTTTTCGCGGGTTCTCGAGCCTTCGGCAACGGTGATTCGTGTGGCCGGAATGAACGGTTGATGCCCTCTGCTATTCTCAAAAGCCGAAAGCGGGTTTGCCAGGTGTGAGGGTGCCGGGTAAATATGCAGCAGGCCCGCGTGCATTTGCGGCACGCGGGCCTGACAGTAAAAGCCGAGGGTAGAATGAAGCTGTGATGGTGTTTTACCTTGGCTGCCCTTGGTCTGGGCTATTCGCCTAGCAATAGTCTGCGGGCGCCCAAAAATTTTCTGCGCAGGGAACCTTCCTCCATACTCGAAATCCGTATTTTTTCTCTGGATCGTGGTGCATGGATAATCTTGCCATCGCCGAGGTAGATGCCGACATGATTGACGCGCTTGTTAGTTCCGAAAAAGACCATGTCGCCAACAGCAAGTTCACCACTTTTGACCGGTTGTCCATGGCGATATTGTTCGGCCGAGGTGCGCGGCAGGTTAATGCCGCACAGGGCATAAACTGTTTTCACAAAGCCGCTGCAGTCCATGCCTTTTTCGACGGACATGCCGCCCCAGCGGTATTTCACGCCGATAAAGTCGAGGGCTATCTGGGCGGCTCGAAAACCTGGTGGGTGCGGTGCCATGGGTTGGTTCGCCATGGCCTCAAACGCGGCGGCCATTTGGGATTTAGTAGAGGTTTTTGCCCTGACTCCCTCTTGTTTGTCTTTTGCGGGGGGAGTCGATGGCTCATCGGGGGCCACGCCTAGCGCGGGGGCGGGTGATTCCGGTTCTGTAGCGGCCGGCAGTTCCTCCTGCACCTGCGGTGTTTCAGTCGTAACGCTTTCTTCCGTTGGTACGGTGGTGTTGGCTGGTTCGGTGGAGAGGGTTGCAACAACCAGAAAGTTGCCGATGACATGCTCAGCTTTCAACCTTGCGCCCTCTTTTTTGGCTTCCAGTCGGGAACCGTGGTTGCCTGCTCTTACCACATACAGACCCTTTTGGTTGGTTGTGACGTAGGCGTCGAGGCCCTTATCCTTAAGCAGCGAGGCGGCTCGATCAGCACCGGATTGGTGAGCGTAGGCGGAAAGCTGGAGCGCGTATGCCTTGGGGGTGTCCGTAGTGTCTGGGGCAGCGAGGGAAGCTGTCGCCGACAGACAGAAGATGGCCATCCAGAAAAGCATTTTATTCATATATAGAATCCTGATCAGATTATATCGGGCGGTTTGCCAGTTTTTTTACAGGATTTTTCCGGACATTTAATGGTTAAATTTTTCGAAATTCTCCTCTTTTTATAGAAAACTCACCAAAAAGTCATCTTAAAAATTAAGGGTCGGATGCGCGGATCGTCACTCTGAAGAAGATTCGTGGCGCAGGTGCGGCTTCCTGAGGCTATCAGCCGATGAAATTCTTTTCGATGAAAACTGAAATTCCTGTTGGTTTCCTTGTTTTTTTGCACGAAAGACGCTTGGCTCGGCAGCTGGGCTGGCGTTACACTGATTAAGTGAGATGGACGCTAACTAATAGACCGGAAAGCCTTAAATTATGAAACGGCAGGCTGTATGGCTGGTGGCAGTGTGGGCTCTGGGTTGCCCGATAATCATGGGCTCTGAGGCAAGGGGCGCCATGTCTGCTGCTTCTATATCCCCGGGCGAAGTCGTGTTGACGGTCAAAAACGATACCCTGTTTGCCCTGATTACGGAGCCTGAATATCATCTGAATCAGGCGCGTGCCTATATGCATGCAGGGCAAGGTGCTGAAGCGGCTCGCGCACTTGAAGCGGTGCAGGCTTTCGTCTGGCTGGAAAGAGCAAGGGCGGCGCAGCCGACAATGGATATGTTGGTCGATGCCACTCTCGATTTGGATAAACTGGCACGCGACAGTGTTCATGGGGCAGTAGGCATGCAGCAGTTGGCCGATGCCGCCCGCCTGACGCATCTGGCTTTGGCGGCTCATTATCGGCAACTGGCGCAAGCTTCCTGGGCGCAGAAGGCCTGGCAGGTTACAGGCCAGCATTTGCACGCTGCAGGATTGCATATACGGCAGGGGGTGGCCTGGGGTGGAGCAGTTTTAACGGATCAGCAGCAGGCACTTCTCAAGGAAAATGCTATTTTGGCTAAGGCCTTGATGGATGGGCCCGGTTGTGGCAACAGCTGGGCAGAGGATGCAGCTGAGCCCCAGATAGTTGCGATGGGGCATTTAATGGATGCCCTGAAGCCATCGACAACTGTGATGCCATAAATTTCATACATGTTTTTAAAATAGATCACTTTATGAAAGGGGGAGTGCTTGGCACTTTCGGAATTTGAAATCAGAAGGATTGAAAAGCTGTTTCACCACTTTTGCGAAAGGCGTGTTCCGGAACAATTTCGCGATCAGATTCGTGTTGAGTTTCGGATACGGAATGCTGACGTGGAGTTGTTTGAAAGTCGACCGCTTTATAACGATCCTTCCACGTGGGTTTCCACCCGGATAGCCCGATTCAGGAAGAGCGTCAGCAACGGCAACTGGATACTGTTCTGGGTTGATCGTAATGCCCGGTGGAAACGTTATGAACCCTGCGCGCCCCACCGGGATATCGAAACGTTGCTGCATGTGGTTGAGGATGATGTCATAGGGGCTTTCTGGGGCTGATAAACCGGTTTTCTCGTGGCATACGTTGAGGCGAAAATAAAGAAAAGCCCGCATATGCGGGCTTTTCCTGTATGTCATGTCCGGTGATGGGGCGACTAGTTTTTACCGAGCAATTTGACCACTAACAGTCGTACAGGTGCGGTACCGGTATTTTTCCAACCGCGTTGGGTGCCGGTGGGTATGGCAATAAGGCTGTCGGCGGCAACCTGCTGGATCTGGTCTTCGATGGCCAGTTCTCCCTGCCCCTCCAGGACGTAGAACAGCACGTCGAAGGGATTGTCGTGGGGAGGCACGCCTTCGCCGGGTTGCAGTAAAATATGTATGACTTCCAGGGGGCCGTCGCTGTGCATGATGCGGGCGTCGAACGGGACCGGGACTTTCGGGGCCGATTCCAGCTTTATGATATTCATAGCTGTTTCCTTTGTGAAAAATCAGCTGACAAGCCGGAAAAAAAGGGCGGGGCGCGGAGGGTATGCCCCACCCAGAGGAGGCTTGTCAATTATGTTTTTATCCGAGGATCGCCTTGAGGTCTTCGTCGGGGGTCGTGATCGGGGCGATGTTGAAGTTTTCCACCAGGTAGTTCAGCACATTCGGCGTGACGAAGGCCGGCAGACTGGGTCCGAGCTTGATGTTCTGGATGCCGAGGAACAGCAGGGTCAACAAGATAACGACCGCCTTCTGCTCGTACCAGGACAGGATCATCGACAGCGGCAGGTCGTTGACTCCGCACTCGAAGGCCTTGGCCAGCGCTACTGCGATCTGGATAGCGCTGTAGGCATCGTTACACTGGCCGATGTCGAGCAGCCGCGGGATACCGCCGATATCGCCGAACTCCAGCT
>DKEW01000034.1:49526-117020 GCA_002452265.1 Pelobacter sp. UBA6812
CGCCGAGCACGGCGTTATGGCCGAAGCCGACCAGAATCTCCTGGCCCGGGGCTTCGGGCAGTTCAGGCAGGGTCAGGGCCTTGTCGATGACCGCTGTGAAATCCCATCCGTCCACATACTTGACGCCGGGCCAGGCTACGCAGCCCCAGGTGAAGGTGCGGTCCTTGTAGGATTCAGCGGGTTTCTGAATGCAGTTGGTATTGAAAATGATGGCGCCGGGGAATTCAGGGAATTCCTTGTGCTGGTTCTGCCAGGCACTGCCGAAGTTGCCAGCCAGGTGTGCATATTTTTTCAGGCCGGGATAGGCGTGGGCCGGCAGCATTTCGCCGTGGGTGTAGATGTTGATGCCCTTGCCGGCGGTCTGTTCCAGCAGCATGCCGAGATCCTTCAGGTCGTGGCCGGAGACGAGGATGGCCTTGCCCTTCTTCGCGCCCAGGGGGACTTCTGTCGGGACCGGGTGGCCGTAGGAACCGGTGTTGGCGGCGTCGAGCAGTTCCATGGCCTTCAGGTTGGCCTGGCCGCATTCCATGCACAGGCCGATCAGTTCTTCCACGCCGAGGGCCTCCAGGCTCTTGGCCAGCGCGCGCTGCACGAATTCGTACACGCCTTCGTCTTCCTGTCCGAGGATGGCGGCGTGATCGGCGTAGGCGGCCACGCCCTTGAGGCCGTAGATGAGGATCTGNNCCTCGGTCTGCTTGAGCAGTTCTTCGAGCATCTTCATGTCATGGCCGGAAACCAGGATCCCTTTACCGGCGCGGGTGCCGAGGTTGACTGCAGTGGGGACCGGGTGGCCGTAATGTTCCACATGCCCTTCGTTGAGCAGTGCCATGACGGTTAGATTGTGTTTGCCACATTCCATGGCCAATTCGACAAAGTCGCCCAACCCCAAGGTCTTGTCGGTGGTGGCGTGCAGGGCGCGGTGGAAAAACTCGAACACCTCGTCGTTGGTCTTGCCGAGGATCTCGGCATGTTCGGCGTAAGCGGCCATGCCTTTGAGGCCATAGATAAGAATCTCTACCACCGAACGAACGTCGGGATTGGTATGCAATTGCTCGATACCGTACTGAGCCCCTTGTGCCACAGGGTCGGAGGATAGGGTCCAGGCAGGCTGGTCGGTTTCAAAGGTGCGCGCCTTGATGGTGTTAAGGTCGCTGAAGGCCTTTTCATAAAGCACGCGGGCCTGTTCCTTGAGGGAGTAGCAGCGTTGCAGGATCTCTTTGAGTCGATCTGCATCGAAGTCAACGTTGGTCACCGTGGCAAACAGACCCTCCAGTACGAAATGGTCGAGAGCTTTATCTGTGGTTCCGAGTTTGCGTGCCTTGTGGGCATAGAAGGATAGGCTTTGCAGTCCGTATAGCAAGTGATCCTGAAGGCTGGCGACCTCCGGCTGTTTACCGCATACGCCGGCTAGGCTGCAACCGGTACCTTTTGCCGTTTGCTCACATTGATGACAGAACATGGGTTCCTCCTCGGTAGGTTATGAATGGAAAAAGTCTCCGTATTTCCTGTTGGTGGATATCACCTTACTGTGAAGATGGGATGAAAGGATTGACGCTGATCAAGTTTTGAGTGTTTTTTACTTGTCTTGAAAAAGTAATCAAAAATCAAGCATGTGTGAAATTATGACAAAAAAGACCAAAGTAGTAATGATTTTGGTTGACACAAAATACCAAATGCCATAAATTACCATCCAACCAGATGAGGTGGCGATGTCAGACCAGAAGAAACAACAGCAGCTCAAAGAAGTGTGCAGATCCCGGGGTGTCAGTCTGACGCCTCAACGACAGGCGATTATGCGGGCTTTGGCTGTGCGGGGAGACCACCCCACAGCTGACCAGTTGTACGATGACCTCAGTTGTCAAATGCCGGGTATGTCCCGCACTACTGTGTACCGGGTTCTTGAAACCTTCGTAAAACTCGGGCTGGTCCGCAAGGTAGACAGTCGTGCATCTAAAGCTCATTTTGATGCCGATGTCACTTTGCATCCCCACCTGGTCTGCCTTGGCTGCGGAAAGGTTTGTGATTTTCAAGATAGGGATTTTGGTGTTTTACAGCCGCCCGCCATGACCGATGACGGCTTTGAAATTGTCGATTACGCGGTCACCCTCGTCGGATATTGCAGGCAATGCCGACATCATGAAAAAAATTCATCCGAGTGATCCTTTAGACTGTTGGTCCGCAGATTTTGAATGTCTGCATGAAAATAATCTTTTAATGTTAGAAGAGAGGGAGTTATAATGTCCACACTGAAAGGTACCAAGACCGAGAAGAACCTGTTGGAAGCTTTTGCCGGAGAATCCATGGCTCGCAACAAATACAGCTACTTTGCTTCGGTGGCTAAAAAAGAGGGTTTCGAGCAGATTGCCGCAATTTTTCAGGAAACCGCAGACAACGAAAAAGAGCATGCTAAACTGCATTTTAAGGCCCTGCAGGGGATCGGCAGCACCATGGATAACCTGAAGGCTGCTGCCGCCGGCGAACACGAAGAATGGACCGATATGTATCCCCGCATGGCCCAGGAAGCCCGCGAAGAGGGTTTCGACGATCTGGCCCGCATGTTTGAAAATATTGCTCGCATCGAAAAGGCTCACCAGGAACGCTATGAGCGGATTCTCAAGGCTGTTGAAGCGGGCACTGTATTTACCCGTACGGACGAGCGTCTGTGGAAATGTCGCAATTGCGGACATTTGGTTAGTACCAAGGCGGCCCCGGCCATCTGCCCGGTTTGCGATCATCCCAAAGCTTATTTTGAAATCGAGGTCGATACTTTTTGATGGTGATTAACGGTCTCCCCGGATAAATTGGGGAGACCTTCAGCGACAGAATTTTTGCTTGGCCCCTTTCAACCCTAGGAGGAAGCAACCATGGAAAAGTATGTATGTGATATTTGCGGTTATGTATACGATCCAGCAGTGGGTGATCCCGAAAATGGCGTAGCCGCAGGTACCGCTTTTGCGGATGTATCAGAAGACTGGGTTTGCCCCGTATGCGGTGCGGCCAAAGATATGTTTTCAGTGGAAGCATAAGGGTCTGTAAGAAGGTTCCGGCCTGCTCCTGCCGGCCGGAACCGTTATAACCGACACCGAGTGGGCTACAGGGTCCACTCAGAATGAAAAATCACATCCGGCACAGACAGGCCGCCTGTCTGGGGTCGTTTTTTTATATGCTCCGCCGAAAGTCGCGATGTGTTATTTGAAAGGAATGAATTGCATATGATACCGAAAAAATTAGCTGAAGGCGTTTACGAAGTCGGTGCCATAGATTGGAATGTGCGAGATTTTCATGGCTATTCGACGGACTTGGGATCGACCTACAATGCCTACCTGATTGTTGATGAGAAGATCACCCTGATCGACACGGTCAAAAAAGAGTTCACGGCTCAGTTGCTGGAAAAGGTTGCCCAGATTGTTGATCCCTCCAAGATCGATATCGTCATCAGCAACCATACCGAAATGGACCATTCGGGTGGTTTGCCGGCTGTCATGGAAGTTATCGGCAAAGATAAGCCTATTTACTGCTCCAAGATGGGTTTTAAAAATCTCAGCCGCCATTTTCCCGCCGGTTTGAACTTGCGTGAAGTGGCCGACGGTGAGGAACTCAATCTGGGGCGGCGCACTCTGCAGTTTCTCGAAACCCGCATGATCCATTGGCCGGACAGTATGTTCACCTACCTCAAGGAAGATCAGATCCTGTTTTCCAGCGACGGTTTCGGCCAACATTATGCCGGTCCGGAGCGTTTTGATGACGAGATCGATGATGCCATCATGTGGCACGCCAAGAAGTATTTTGCCAATATCCTCTGGCCGTTTGCCCCTCTGATTCAGAAGCTTGTGGATAAAATCATCAAAATGGATCTGCCCATCAAGATGATTTGCCCCGATCACGGTATTATCTGGCGCAAGAATCCGTCTAAAATCATCAATGCCTATGTCGAATGGTGCAAGCAAGAGCCTCAGGATACCGCTCTGGTGCTCTACGATACCATGTGGCACAGCACCGAGGTTATGGCGGAGCAAATTGTTGCCGGTTTGTGGGAAGTGGGAGTGAAGGCGCAACCGATGCATGCACGCACTGTGCATCGCAGCGATATCGTTACCGCAGCTTTCGACACCAAGGCCTTGATCGTTGGCTCGCCGACCCTCAATAACGGTATTTTCCCGACCCTGGCGGATGTGTTGACCTATCTGAAGGGCCTCAAGCCCAAGAACAAGCTGGGTGCCACCTTCGGTTCTTACGGGTGGAGTGGCGAAGCTCCCAAGATGGTGCATGAGTTACTCACCGAGATGGATGTGAAGATGGTCGCGGAGCCTTTGCGGGTTCAGTTTGTCCCGGAGCATGAATCCCTTGAGGCTTGTCGAGAGTTTGGGCGTTGCATCGGCCGGATCATAAAAGAAGGTTGAGAGTAAAGATATTTTAGAGGTTATTGAAGGGCCGCTCCCGGGGAGCGGCCCTTTGTTGTTAGGACAATATGAAATCAGGGGATTTTTTTTAGGTAAGAAGGTTGATTTAGCCGTTTCAAAATTCTACTATGGTCCGTTAATCAAGCTGAACGGTCTTAATCGGCCCTCCTTTTTCCGGTGTTCATAACCGTTTTCGATTAAAAACTATCTACAGACGACGAGTCGTATCAATGTCATACATCATGCTCAATTCCGAAGCTATTGCCTGGGTCAGATCCCGTTTTCCATCTGTTTTAAGTCGTTTAGGGGTCAGCGAACAGACCTTCATGGCGTTTCTTGCGCTGGGGGTCGGCGTGATGGCCGGGCTGGGTAATTTCGTTTTTCGAAAGACCATCGATCTGATCCACTGGCTGGTCATAGAGCAGGGTACGCAATTTTTTCACATATCTTTTGATCACTGGAGTGCAGCCCGGTTATGGTCGGTGCTGTTCCCGCTGAGCGCGGGTCTGTTGATGCTGCCTTTTGGTATTTTCTTTGCCAAAGATCTGCGGTTCGGGTTTGCGCATTTTCTCGAGCGGGTTAACCTGCGCGGGGCCAAGATTCCGGGTCGTACCATCGTGACCCGCGGACTGGCCAGCGCCATTACCTTGGGGGCTGGCGGCTCTGCCGGACAGGAGGGGCCGATCGCACAGATCGGCGGCGCTATCGGCAGTCAGGTCGGGCAGGTTTTCAAGGTCAGCGGCAATCGTCTTAAGTTGCTGGTGGCCTGTGGGGTCGCCGGAGGTATTGCCGCAACCTTTAATGCTCCTATCGCCGGGGTGTTTTTTGCCCACGAAATCGTATTGCTGTCGTCGTTCGAGATCACCAGTTTCACCTCTATCGTCATATCCAGCGGCATTGCTACCGTCGTTTCCCGTGCTTTGCTGGGCAATCTGCCGGCTTTGCGGGCGCCGGTTTACATGTTGGCCAATCCCTGGGAGCTGGCCTGCTACCTGATGCTCGGCATGCTGGTGGGAGTGCTGGCGGTATTTTTCATCACCATGCATTACCGCATTGTCGATCGATTTGCCTCCCTGAAAATGCCTCGTCTGGTCAAGCCCATAGTCGGTGGCGCGCTGGTTGGCATTATCGGCATCGCTTTTCCGCAGGTGTTTGGCAACGGTTACGAGTTTATCGAGAATGTGCTGCTGGGTAATGGCGTGTTGTGGTTGTTGGCCGGTCTTGTGGTGATCAAAGCCGTGGCGACTTCCCTTACTCTCGGGTCCGGCCTGCCCGGCGGTCTGTTCGCGCCCTCTTTGTTTATTGGTGCAGTTACCGGCGGCGCCTACGGTAAGGCTTTGCAGGTGCTTTTTCCAGGAACGATCCCTGCTACCGGACCCTATGCACTGGTCGGCATGGGGGCGTTTCTGGCGGCAGCCACCCATGCCCCGATGACTGCAATTTTCCTGCTGTTCGAAATGACGGGCTCCTACGATCTGATCATCCCCATCATGCTGTGTTGCGTGGTCGGTACCGCCATCAGTCGCCATCTCAAAAAAGACAGCATCGACACGGTTGAGTTGTCGCGGGCCGGCATCAACCTGGAAGCTGGTAAAGAACGCAATATCATGATGTCTCTTCGGGTCGGTGATGTCATGACCCATGATCCCGAATCGATCCCGGAGAACATGACTCTGCGGCAGTTCAACCATTTTATCGCCAGTACCAAGCATACCAACTTTCCGCTGATCAATCGCAAAGGCGAACTGACAGGGATTATCTCCGTGCAGGATTTCATGGGGGTGGTGTTTGAGGGGGATCTGCTCGATCTGGTGGTGGTCAAGGAACTGGCCACTGTCGATGTTATCACTGTGAGCACCGAGGATAATCTGGACCGCGCCATGCGGAAAATAGGTTATCGCAACATCGAACAATTGCCGGTGGTGGATGAGCGAAACGGCCGCAAGCTGATCGGTATCGTCAGCCGGCGTGACATGGTTTCTGCCTACAATCGTGCTCTGATGGCGCGTTCCATGGGGGATGAAGACGATGAGTGATTTGCTGACATCCCTTAATGCTTGTCAACGCCAGGCCGTCCTGCATGAGGACGGGCCGCTGTTGATACTGGCCGGAGCCGGTTCGGGCAAGACCCGCACTCTGACCCATCGTATAGCCTACTTGATTCAGCAGCAGCGGGTCGAGCCCTGGCAGGTTCTGGCGGTGACCTTTACCAACAAGGCCGCAGCAGAGATGCGTGAACGTCTGCAGCGCCTGGTCGGCAATATCGACGGTTTGTGGATCAGCACTTTTCATGCGGCCTGTGCGCGTATCCTGCGTCGGGACGGTGAAGTGCTTGGTTATGGCCGCGATTTTACCATCTACGATGACCAGGATCAACAGCGACTGATCCGGGATTGCCTGGCCCAGTTGCACATCGCCGAAAAAGATCTTAAGCCGCGTGCCGCGGCCACCGCCATCGATCAGGCCAAAAATCGCGGGTTACTGCCCGATCAGTTTATCCCCGGGGATCATCGCGGTGAACAGGTGGCCAGAGTCTATGAGCTCTATCAGAAGCGCCTGCAGCAGGCCAACGCCATGGACTTCGGCGATCTGTTGCTGCAGACGGTGCGCTTGTTTCGTGAGCATCCCCAGGTTCGCGACGCTTATTGCCACCGTTTTGCGCATCTGCTGGTTGACGAGTTTCAGGATACCAACCAGGTGCAGTACGACATGGTCAAGGCGCTGGCCGGCGATGGTCGACATCTGTGCGTGGTGGGTGACGACGATCAGTCGATCTATGCCTGGCGCGGCGCCGAAATCGGGAATATCCTCAACTTCGAGCGCGATTTTCCCGGTGCCAGCGTCATCCGTCTGGAACAGCATTACCGTTCTTCCTCCACCATCCTCGAAGCGGCCGGCCAGGTTGTGGCCTGCAATGTCGGACGTAAGGGGAAAACCCTGTGGACCGATAACCCCACCGGCGAGCCCCTCACTCTGGAAGATTTGCCCGACGACCTGGAAGAAGCCCGTTTTGTCGCTGGCGAAATTTCCCGTTTGCGTCAGGCGGGGCGTCATCTGCGCGATGTGGCGGTATTTTATCGCACCAACGCCCAGTCCCGGGTGTTGGAAGAGACCCTGGTACGCGAGGGGCTGCCGTATGTAATGGTCGGCGGAGTGAAGTTCTATGCCCGTATGGAAGTCAAGGATGTACTGGCCTATCTGCGGGCCCTGGCCAATCCGGCCGATTCTTTGTCGGCTAAACGCATTATCAATGTCCCGACTCGCGGTATCGGTGCCGTAACCGTCGGGCGTATTGCCGAGTATGAAGAGGAGGCTGGTGGTTTTCTGGCAGCCTGCCGCATGTGCCTGCAGCGCGGCGCGCTCAAGGGGGCGGCGGCCCGCAAGGTTGCGGATTTCAGCCAGTTCATGGAGCGCTTTGCGAAACGCATGGCGGATGTGCCTTTTTCGCAGCTGACGGCCGAATTGCTGGAGGAAAGCGGATATGCGCCGGGCTTGCGTGAGGAAGCCCAGTCGGCCATGACCGAGGGTGAAAGAAAAGAAGCCAAAGGGCGACTGGAAAACCTCGAACAGCTGTTGGCCAGTATGGAAGAACATCAGGCGACGGAAAGTACCCTGCAGGAGTATCTCGAGCAGGTGGCGCTGGTGACCGATCTTGATTCCTACGATACCAGTCTCGACCGGGTCACCCTGATGACTTTGCATGCCGCCAAGGGCCTCGAATTTCCGGTGGTGTTCATGACCGGCATGGAAGAAGGTATCTTCCCCCACGGCCGCTCCGCCGGCGAGCGCGACGATATCGAGGAAGAACGCCGCCTGTGTTATGTCGGGATGACGCGGGCCATGCAGAAGCTCTATCTTACCCATGCCCGCCGGCGCCGTATTTATGGCGATTACCAGTACAATGCACCCAGTCGCTTTTTGGCGGAAATCCCCGCCGGCCTGCTGGGGCGCAAGGTGGGACCGGTTCCGCAGAAGCCTGCCGTACATAATCTTGCTTCAATTTTTGAGCAAATCGAGCCGCCACCCCTGGATGATGGGGATGATTTTTTTGAGGATGTGCAGGTGGTCCCCGAGGCCGAAGAAGGTCTGAGGGTCGGGCTGCATGTGCGCCACATAAAGTTCGGCGTCGGCATTGTGCGCCGTCTTGAAGGCAGTGGAGATCAGCAAAAGGTCGTGGTGCAATTTCCTTCCGTCGGCCTGAAGAAGTTGCTGGTCAAGTTCGCCGGACTTGAGCCCGCCTGAGCCAAGGATCGCCATTTCTCATTTTCCCGCCTTGTATTTTCTGATTGTTCAGTTTTCCGTTGCCTTAATTCCTTACTAAAATGGTTCATTTTTGTAATGAAAATTTCTAAGTTATTTGATACTATGCAACGGCTTGTCACTCATTTGAAAAAATTAAATATTAAGTTGTTTATTGTTTGCCATAAATTTTTTCGGGTACTTACCCGATATGGGCGTAAAGGGGGGTGCAGCTGTGTGGCAATTATGTGGTTGGATTGGAGTCGTTGTCCAAAGATTTCGGGGGACATGGGGAGGGCGGTTTTTAAAAAAAACCTTGGTATGGCAGTTCCTTTTGTTTACCCTGGGTTTGGCTGTCGCTACTTCGGCATGGTCACAAGTCCCGGCCGATCCTCATAAACAGGCGGTTGCGCTGGCACGTCAGGGGAATTATGCCGAATCCTTGGCTTTGTTTGACGAGCTTTACCGCAGACAAGCGGAAAATATCACCGTTCTTTACGATTACCTGGTTACCCAGTCATGGGCCGGCAACGATACCCAAGTGGCTGCTCTGTTCAAGCGTGTGGCCCCGGAACAGGCCCCGCGTTACGTGCTGGAAGCCGCCGCCAAATCCCTGCGTAATCTGAAATCCTTTGATCAGGCCGAAGCCGTTTATCGCACAGGAATAGAACGCTTTGGCACCTACCCTCCCCTGCGGTTGGGATTGCTCTACACCCTTGTAGATGCAGGCCAGCATCAAGCGGCAGCGATGTTTTCCGAAGAACTTGAAGCACTCTATCCCGGAAACATCGAGGCGCAGTTTGCTATCGCCTATGCGGCGGAGGGGCGCCAGGATTATGTGGCGGCTCTGCAACATTACCAGCGCATTTTGCAGTGGCAGCCCGGTCTGAGACGGGCCCAGCGTCTGGAGATTCTGACCTTGGCGGCCATCGGGGAGCCCTTCCTGGCGGAAGAACTTGCAGTCCGACGGCCCGGGCTACTGAATAGCGATGAGCTGTATCGCCTGAAGGCAGCCCAGGCGGCTTTGACGGTGCGGTGGGGCAGCCACGGCAGTGATAAGCCGGAGTTGCGCTTTGCTGAGACCGACCGTGCTTTAGGCATGCTGGAGAGCAACCTGCAAGAAGCGTTGGCCGATCAACCACCCGCCGAAAAGTATGCTCGGCAGGCGCGCATCGATCGCCTGGTGGCGCTGCGTGATCGGGTATTGATGGCCCAGGTGGTGGACGAGTATGAGGCTTTGCGATCCGAACAGGTTTCCCTGCCGGGGTATGCTCTGCAGGCCGCTGCCGACGCCTTTCTTTACCTGGAGCAGCCACGTCAGGCCGGCGAACTCTATCAGCGGGTGTTGCAGCTTGAACCGCAAAATTTCGAAGCATCCCAAGGGCTGTTCTTCGCCTATGTGGAGCAGGAAGATTTTGAGCGCGCTATTGCTCTGGCGGAAAATCTGCGCGCGAGCCGTGCCAAGGCTCCGCATGGCAGCGACGATCCATCCAGGCTCGATACGGAATTGCTGGCGACTGTGGGCCAGTTGTTTGCCGGGAACCTGGCCGAGGCGCAATCGCGTCTGACACCGATGTATCGCCAGGCACCGGCCAACGTCGATATTATTGGCGAATTGGGAGGGCTATACGGTGCGCGCGGTTGGCCGCGCCGCGCCGAAGAAACCATCGGTCTGGGGCTGGCCCTGGATCCAGAGTACCTTCCCCTGCGCACCGGTTGGGCGGAGAATCGCCTCGATCTGGCCGAATTCACCCAGGCAGAACAGCTCATCGGCAAGCTTGGGGAACAATATCCGGAGCACAAGGGCGTGCAACGCCTGCAGCGTTTATGGCAAGCCCACAACATGAGGGAATTGCAGGTTTCGGTGGCGAGCGGCTGGAGTAGCGGTTCCACCTTCGGCAGTCAAGACCTGTCGCTGACCGCAACCCTGTTCTCCGCTCCGGTGGGGTATCGCTACCGCGGGTTTGTCAGTACCTATCTGGATCAGGCAACCTTTCCCGAGGGAGACAAAACCCTGCAACGCTACGGCGCCGGTATCGAATACCGCCAGCGCGACCTCACGGGGTCGACCGAATTGACGTGGAACGCATCGGGCGGTGAAAAATTCGGCGTCCGTTTGGCGGCTACCTGGTTTCCGGATGACGTCTGGTCGGTTCCCTTTGAGCTCGAAGTGTTCAGTCGTGAGACACCGCTGCGGGCCTTGAAGCACGGCATCCATGCGGATGCTGCAAGCGTGGGGGTGGCGTATCGCCGGGATGAACTCCAGCGCTGGCATCTGAATGTGCAGGTCATGGATTTCAGCGACGACAACTTCCGTTACAGTGTGCTGGGCGGTGTGGAGCAGGGCTTGATCGTATGGCCCCACTACCGCTTGAACGGGCGTCTCGACTTTTACACTTCGGGTAACAGCATCACCGACACGCCTTATTTCAATCCGCGCAAGGATGCCGACCTGACCCTGACCCTGGAAAATGACTGGTTGCTTTATCGTCACTACCGTTTTTCCTTCCGCAATCGCCTGGCCGTAAGTGTCGGCGGTTACTGGCAACAGGATTTCGGCACGGATCCGACGGCTGCGGTACGCTACGAGCACGTCTGGGAGTATTCGCCGCGATTCTTTTTGTTGTACGGGGTAAGTTTTGCGAGGCGAACCTATGACGGTGACGGTGAAAACCAGTTGGGCTGTCATCTTGAACTGAACTGGAGGTTTTAGCCATGCGGATCTTGGTGCTTTTTCTGCTGGTTATGATATGTGTGCCTTCCGTAGTGCGGGCTGAAGCTTTTATCAGCCTGTGTTTTCACGATGTGCGAACAGACGTGGGGCGCGGTGATGATCTGTCCATGGCGACGGATCGTTTTGTCGCGTTGTTGAGCTGGCTGCGTCAGCATGATTACAAGCCGGTGAGTATAGACGATCTTCTCCAGGCAAATGAGGGGAAAAAGACGTTGCCGGACAAGGCGGTACTGCTGACCTTCGACGATGGCTATCGCGGGTTTTACACCCAGGTCTATCCACTGCTTAAAGCCCATGGCTACCCGGCCGTGCTGGCGGTGGTCGGCAGCTGGCTGGATGCGGCGCCCGGGGAAACCGTCGATTACGGCGGGAAGGCAGTACCCCGGGAAAAGTTCCTGTCCTGGCAACAGTTGCGGGAAATGGCCGATTCCGGCCTGGTGGAGATCGCTTCGCACAGTTACAACGGCCATCGCGGCGTCTTGGCCAATCCTCAGGGCAATACCCAGCCGGCTTTTACGGCCAGGGTGTATACGCCAGACACGCAGAGTTATGAAGGCGATGCCGCTTATGTGGCGCGAGTGCGTGACGACCTGGAAGCAAACGCTCGACTGCTCGAAAAAAAGCTGGGACGTCGGCCCCGTGTCATGGTCTGGCCGTTTGGCAAGTTTTCACAGCCGGGAATCGAAATTGCGGGACAGGCAGGGATGCTCGTGGACATGGGACTCGGCGACGGTCCCGGCGACACCGGACACCTGACCGGTGTAAATCGTCTGCTGGTAGAAGGAAGCCTGAAACTAACGGCTCTGACCTGGCGTATTCAGCACCTGCTGGCCCGAGGCCCGCAACGCGTGGTGCAGGTCGATCTCGATTACGTTTACGACCCCGACCCGCAACAGATCGATCGCAACCTGGGGAAACTCATCGAACGCATCAAGGCCATGCAGATCAGCACGGTGTATCTGCAGGCGTTTGCCGATCCCGATGGGGACGGTATTGCCGATGCTCTTTATTTCCCCAACCGGTCGTTACCTATGAGGGCCGACCTGTTCAACCGCGCTGCCTGGCAACTCAAGACCCGGGCTGGGGTAAGGGTCTATGCCTGGTTGCCGGTGCTCGGGTTCGCCACGGCAAAACAGGATTGGTTGGTGCAGAGCTGGCATCCAGAAAACAATTCTGCGACTTGGGACCCAAAGGCATATAAACGACTCAGCCCGTTCGTACCGGAAGTACGGGAATTGGTGAAAGGGATTTACGCCGACCTGGGACGTCATGCCGATTTTGACGGGTTGTTGTTTCATGACGATGCCGTGCTGTCGGCTTTTGAGGATGCCCATCCGGCTGCCATGGCCTGGCGGCGTGCAAGCGGACTACCCCATGAGCAAGCTGCTGTTTGGAGCAGCGATAAAGAGGTGCGCCATTGGGCCCATCTGAAAAACCAATATCTTGTCGATTTTACCCGGGACCTGGCCGACACGGTGCGGGTGTACCGACCGGAAATTAAAACCGCTCGCAATCTTTATGCGCGAGCGGCGCTTGATCCTGAGGGTGAAATGCGGTTCAGCCAGAATCTGGAATCGTTTTTGAAGAATTACGATTACACCGCACTCATGGCTATGCCGTATCTCGAAGAAGCTGAGGATTCCCGAGCCTGGTTGCGGGAGTTGGTAACGGCGGTTTCAGAAGTGCCAGGCGGCTTGGAAAAAACGGTTTTTGAATTACAAAGCGTTGATTGGCGTGGAGAGAGAAGTCTTGTGTCTACGAAAACACTTTCTCATCAAATGCGTCTTTTGCAGGGGATGGGGGCGGTTAATTTCGGCTATTACCCGGATGATTTTTTAAACGACCACCCTGCGGCAAAACCGCTGCATCCCGCCATATCTCTCAACACCGAGCCCTTTGGGGAGTAGAAAACATGGAAATGATAGCCCTCGGCTTGCGTGTGCTCCTCGATTTTGTTTTTTACTACCCCCTGTTCATGGCCTATCTCTGGATGGTCGGGGGACTCGACTATTTCTTGCGCCGGGAATACCGCAAGCCGCTCCCCGATCTTCCGCCGCCATTGCCGTCTTACCCGAAGGTGTCGATTATCGTCCCCTGTCACAACGAAGCGGCACACCTGCACGATACCATCGGTTACCTGTTTCAGCAGAAATACCCCGACTTTGAAATTATTGCTGTGAACGACGGTAGCAGCGATGAAACCGGTCAGATGCTCGATACCATAGCGCAGCAAAACCCCTTGCTCCGGGTGGTACATTTCGCCTCCAACCAGGGCAAAGCCATGGGGTTACGCATGGCGGCGTTGGTAGCGCAGGGTGAGTTCCTGGTCTGTATTGATGGTGATGCCATGCTCGATCCTTATGCTACTCACTGGATGGTACGTCACTTTCTGACCGGGCCGCGTGTCGGTGCCGTGACCGGCAACCCGCGTATTCGAACCCGTTCAACCTTGCTTGGTAAAATTCAGGTGGGGGAATTTTCAGCCATTCTGGGGCTCATCAAACGGGCACAACGCGTTTATGGACGGGTTTTTACCATGTCGGGGGTGGTTTCCGCGTTCCGCAAGTCGGCCTTGCATCATGTCGGCTATTGGAGTGTCGATATGATCACTGAGGATATCGATATCAGCTGGCGTCTGCAGTTGAGCCACTGGGATATCCGCTTCGAACCCAATGCCTTGTGTTGGATATTGATGCCTGAAACTCTCAAGGGGCTCTGGAATCAGCGTTTGCGTTGGGCACAAGGGGGCAGCGAGGTGTTGCTGCGCTATCTGGGCCACATGTTCAGCTGGCGCGCGCGCCGCATGTGGGGTGTTTACTTCGAATATTTCACCAGCATTATCTGGTCGTACACCATGGTGCTGGTTTTTCTTCTGTGGCTATGGGGGCTGTTTTTACCGTTACCGATGAACTTGCAACTCCCCGATTTGATTCCCGCCTGGGCGGGGGTGGTGCTGAGTTTGACCTGCCTGTTGCAGTTTGCCGTGGCGATGCTGCTCGATTCGCGTTACGAACGGGGCCTGGGCCGTTGCTACTATGTGATGATCTGGTACCCGCTGGCATTTTGGATGATCAATCTGCTGACCATTGTCGTGGGTTTGCCCAAGGCCCTGATTAAAAAACGTGGCGAGCGGGCGATCTGGGTGTCCACCGACCGCGGTATATATTAGGAGACAGGATGAAGAACGATCTCATCATAAACAAACCGGAAGCTCAGCAGCGTGGTCAACGTATCGCGCAAGGTTTGCTGACTGTTGGTTTCTGGGTTTTGTTTTTAAGTTTATTGCGGCCTCTTCTGGCGCTGGTTGGCTGGTTGATCGGGATACACCTGTTTACCCACGAGATGATCGAAAAGGATGGGGGGCGGGTTCTCATAAGGACGCTATGTGATTACGGACTGGTGGTGCTTTTGCTGGCGATAGTGCTGCGCAGCTGGGCCTGGTACAATCACCGGCGCTTTGCAGGCAAGGATCAACGGCGCAAAACATTGCCGCCGATCCCGCTGGAGGTTGTCGCCCGGTATCATCAGGTCGACCCGAGTGCTTTGTCTCTATGGCAAAAGGATCGTTGTTTGTATGTGCGGCACAGTACCGAGGGAAAGGTGCTGGAGGTTCAGTCATCCGAGCCGCCGCCGTGGGGAGTAGATGCCAGCAGCGTGACCGTGGTTCAGTGTCCTTTATTTGGTAGCTGTGGGGGACATGAGGCAGAATCGATTGTCGCGCCACAACCTCCCGGTATGTAGCGCCCCGTTTCATTCTTTTTGGGAGAGCTTTGATTGATGTCGGGTGCCGGGGATAGAGGTTTTTATCCGAGTCTCTGGTAGAATAGCACCTGGCCCCTGAGTTATTTTGTTGACCGTGGGCAGTTGATCCGACGGCTCTTGCAAAGGAGATAACGATGAAGAAATTTAAGCAATTTTCTACGGGTATCGCCATCCTCACCGCAGGGATGTTGAGCATCATCCCCTTTGCTCGCGCACAGATGACGGAACAGCGCAGTACCCTGGACGATCAGCAGCAGGTAGCAGTGACCATCTACAACAGCAACCTTGCTCTGGTTAAAGATCTGCGTCGGGTAACTCTGCCTGCCGGTGAAAGTCTGCTGGCTTTGCGCGAAGTTGCCGCCGGCATGCAGCCGGAAACAGCCCTGCTTCGCAGTCTCAAAAATGCGGCGGATTTCCGGGTTGTGGAGCAGAGTTTCGATTTCGATCTGCTGACCCCCGGCAAGTTGCTGGAAAAATACGTCGGGCGTACGGTGCAGGTGGTGCGGGTGCATCCTCAGACCGGCGCTGAAAGCTTTGAATCCGCCCAAGTCCTGGCTGCTAACGGCGGGGTGGTGCTGCGCATGGGTGACCGGATCGAAACCGGCATCCCGGGACGCCTGGTTTATCCTGATGTGCCGGTCAACCTGCGCGATCGTCCGACCCTGGTGGTGCAGGTGGAAACCGATAAGGCGGGCGTCCGCGATCTGGAATTGAGCTATCTTACCGGCGGTTTGTCCTGGCAGGCCGATTACGTCGCGGAGCTCGACAAACAGGATGCACACCTCGATCTGTCGGGCTGGGTGACCTTGAACAATCAGAGCGGCGCCACCTACGAGCAGGCGCGTCTGCAGTTGGTGGCCGGCGATGTGCATCGTGTTGGAAGGCAGGATATGGATATGCGGGGTTTCGAGGAGCGCGCCATGAAGGTTATGGCGGCCGCGCCGGCCATGGTCGAGGAAAGTCTGCTTGACTATCATCTCTATACCCTCGATCGGCTTACCACCATTCGTGAAAACCAAGTCAAGCAGGTTGCGCTGCTGAGTGGATCCGGCATCCCCGTAAACAAGGAATATCTGCTGCGCGGCGCCGACTATTACTACCGAGGCCGACACAATGATCTCGGCAAAAAGCTCAAGGCTGCGGTCTATCTTGAGTTTGCCAACAGCGCCAAATCCGGACTGGGTATGCCTCTGCCCAAGGGCATTCTAAGGGTCTACAAGAAGGACAGCGGCGGTAATGCCCAATTCGTCGGTGAAGATCGCATCGATCACACCCCTAAGAACGAAAAGGTTCGCCTGCGTCTCGGCGATGCCTTCGATGTCACAGCCGATCGTATGCAGACCGATTATAAAAAAATCGCCGGAGGTCCACAGGAGACAGTGATCGAAACGGCTTATCGACTGGAATTGAAAAACGCCAGGAGCGAACCGGTTACGGTCAGGGTTGAGGAGCCGATGCCGGGCGACTGGCAGATCCTCCAGACAAGCCACCCCCATATTAAAAAAGATGCCCATACAGCAGGCTGGCAGATTGCCATCCCGGCCGAGGGCAAGACGGTGCTGACTTACAGGGTGCGGGTGCGTTATTGACCTGACGTTGGTTCGTGTTTTTACCACGAAGATGGCGAAGGACACGAAGACGTTCCGATAACGACAGGGTCACCACGAACAGGGATATTCAGGATAGACAGGATGAAAACCAACGGTCTTGGGTTTATGGGGTAATCCTGATCATCCTGCATATCCCTGCAAAAGCAAGATTGCACAACGAGCATCAGCATATAAGTTCACGAAGAGAACAAAGGGAGTAAGGACAACAGGCCGCTAGCTTCGTGTCCTTTGTGAACATCGTGGTGATAAGGGTCTTTCTCTGATTGAACTGTTGAATTTTAATCCGCGTCGCTACGCTGTTGCATCAATCCGACTTCTATCCTCTCTCCCTTCTGAACCACCATATCCGCGGTCAGTCTTCTTTTTCTTGTGCGCCCAGCGAACAGGCGATCAAGTGTCGCAGCTGTTTGGTGTCGGCCCGCTCCATAGCCTTTCCGGTGATGCTGCTGCGAGGAACGTTCTGCCTTTCCTTAGGAGGGTAGATCGATAACTCGAGTTCGATGCCGTTCTCTTCCAGGTAGAGGTGAGGATAGTCGTGGAAGTGGCCGCCTTTATGGATGGTGACGATTTCCGAGGTGAAGTCCAGATGCCGTTCGGTAAGGAAAGTTTCCACCTCTTCCGGGTCGTCGGCGAACAGGTGCAGGTCGATGTCGCTGCGCTGTGTGACACACCCCGACAGAACCGAGCCGATCAGGTAAGGGCGAAACGGCGCGAACAGTTCAAGATATTTAAGCGCCAGAATTCGCATTTGCAGCAGCCGCTCCGGTAGCACCTCGGGTTCATACAGGTTGATGAGAAGTTGCAGTTCGGCGCGAATCTCGCTGTTGGAGGGCAGGTGGTGCCCGAGACACAGGCGCTTTTCCAGACCGAAGGCACGCGCCGCCTTGCGCTTGGCGGTCATGTATTCCTTGATCTGCTCCTCGTACATGAGGCGGGCCGCTTCCCGGGCAATGAGATAACGCAAACGGTCTCGGCGGGTCATATTCCGAGTATAGCAGGCGGTCGCCTATTTCGGCGGCAGAAGGCTATGTCGGGGGAAAACTCTTGCGTACCTCCAGTCGACCGGTGGTGCGCAGCCAGGCGATGATCTCGCGAGGCACGGGGTCAAGCTCCAGCGCCTCTTCGACGGACATCTCACCGCGTTGCAGTTTTTCAAGCATATGATTCTGGTGCCGGCTATGGGTGCGTCGTTGGTAGTAGTCGCGATAAACCAGGGATGCACCGAGTACCGCGATGATGCCCATCATCATCCAGAACACGCCATGACTGATCTCGACGTGGAAGCCATCGAGAAAAAGCTTAGTGCCGATAAAAAAGATCAGTTGGTAGGCCAGATCTTCCAGGCGCGGCAGGCGTTCCAGCAGGCGGACGAAGAAGCTGGCGGCAAAGCGCAGGAAGATGATACCGAGGATGCCGCCGACCCATACCACCAGCAATTTGTCGGTCATGGCGACGGCAGTGGTTATACTGTCGATGGAAAATGCAATGTCGGTCAATTCTACCAAGACCACTATTTTCCAGAAACCGGCAACGGGTTTGGTGCGCAGTTGGTGGGCATCTTCCTTGTAAAAGAAAAACATGTGTTTCATGGCCAGGTAGACCAGATAACCACCGCCGATAAGCTTGAAAAATCCGAAGCGCATCAGATGCGCTGCGAACACCAGGGCGATAAAACGGAAGATAAAGGCGCCAACAATACCGTAGGTCAGGGCACGTTTTTGCTGATTACGGGGAAGGTTGCGCACCAGGATGGCCAGTACCAGGGCGTTGTCCACCGACAATATCCCCTCCAGAATGGCGAGGGTGCCAATGGTCAGCAGGTCGAAGGCGTGAAAGTTGACGATTTCCTGCGCAAGTTGGGAAAACAAAGTAGTGTCCATGATCTTTCCGATGTTAGATGGCAGCGTTATTAAGGCATAGGCTGGAGTCGCGGCCGATGTGGCGACGGTCGGCTGCCGAGCATATTTGGTTGTTTGCAAGAAGGTTGGCAACACTGTGCTTTAGATTTTAGATGCGCGGTTGCCTCTGCAAAAAATGAAATGATTGAAACGCGACATTTTTCTAAATCTTTCTGCGTTTGACCATCAACGTAGGCTGGATTGCCGTGAGGTTTTATTGGCCTTCTCAAGGTCGGCTTGAACTTGCGTGCGACTTCTTTCATAAACTATTTCCCTTCCCATCACTGTGCCTGCATAGGCGCGTCCTGTTCGGGTTGGAATCAGCTCGCATTTGACGCTATGCTCCCCTTCCCCTAGAATTACTTTTATCCGCTCAGCTTGTTTGCTGAGAACTTCAACCTCAACGGTATTGCCGCTTTCAGTAATACGGACCTCGATTTTCTCTGTGGTCATAAAATGAATAACTCCGGTTGTGGATCCTAAGGGTTGTCCATGGCGAGTCTTCTGATAAGTTCAAGTGTTTCCAGGAAACTAGAGCATAAATGATTTTGCCATGCAAGGGCTGATTACAGGGATACCCGGCCAATCAAGGAGAGGGTAGGTTGGCGTGGGCGATAATACTGCCCGTTCCGCGGGCGATGCACCGCGAATGATAAAACCCGGCACATCGGCAACAGCATGAACGCCGAGGTGGCCTATGGAGAGTGCGTGGCTAAAGCCATGGGGATTCCGCTTAGCGAAATTTCGAAATGATTTCCATCCAGCCAGATCTGATGCAGGTCAATTAGCGCAATAAAACCCTTAGTGATGAAATTCAACTAAAAGGGCCACCCGCGATATGTATGGGCAGCCCTTTTGTTTTATCCGTTCGAAAACAGTAGAAATGGTTCTTGCTATTTTGGGTGCATTTGTACCAAATGCATATCTTGAGCGAGGCAGCAAGCCTTGTGTAAGGTTGATAGCGCAGGTTTTCTTACTGCCATTCTATGGTTATTAGGTTTTGAAGAACGCAATTGCTCCTGCCAGATGGGTACATCTACCTGAACAAGGAATCCCGTTTGATTTGATCCATGCGGATATCATATTCAGGTTTGGCAATCTTCCCATCCTTGTAATCTTGCTCGACCTTGTCCTCTTGCCGCTTCAAATGATACTCATAACCTCCGGCTCCGGCGGCGGCACCTCCCACCGCACCCAGGCCTGCGCTGCCGACATTGCTGCTACATCCGGTCAGCAGGAACGTTGCCAGAAAAATCATCAGCATTACGGTTCTTTTCATAACGCACCTCCGAGTATTGGATTTCCGTGTCTTGCATGCAGAGTCCCTCACGGCAAGTCAGGATAACGGGTACTGAAAAAATCCTTGCCGGGGAGTTTGCATGGCGCATTCAACAAGCATATTGTGTTACCGCGGAATATCAAGATACAGAATCAGGCCAGTTGCCTTATCCATATCGGGGTTCAACCCACTAGTATGGCAGAAGGATCGGGATATTTTTCTGTGGGAGCAGTCAAGCAGGAGTGGTCCGGTTCGATTTAATGTGCAGTGGAGCGTGCCATGACCCGATGTGCGAATAAAAAGTTTAAAATTATCAGGGTGTTAAGCATTAGGCGTTTTCGGTAAAGGGCTGAAACTCCTAAAGCTGCCGTAATGATGCGTGATCTTACGGCCCACGTTCCGCGAGCCAGATGGTATGAAGGTCACCTTTGTTGTTGTGCTCTCGTACGCGGTTTTGCCTTACTTTGAAGCCTACCTTTTTCAGCCGTTCCGTAAAACTGCGGTCAGGGCCGGCCGACCACACGGCGAGTAAGCCATCGGGGCGCAGCGCCGAGTAAGATGCCGTCAAGCCTTCTATCGAATACAACCAATTATTCTTTTTGCGGGTCAAGCCCTCAGGACCGTTGTCGACATCGAGCAGGATCGCATCATAAGCCCGTCGTTCGGATTTCAATACCTTGGCCACATCCCCTTCGCGGACCGTGGCGCGTGTATCGCGCAACGGATGCCCCGCATGTTCGCCAAGCTCGCCCTGGTTCCACTTCACCACGGCCGGTACCAGCTCAGCCACCACCACCTCGGCATTGTCGCCAAGGTTCCGCAGGGCGGCAGCCAGGGTGAAACCCATCCCTAAACCGCCAATCAGCACGCGGGGGGCGGGTCGCCCTGCGACTTTTTTGCACGTGACTTCCGCCAGGGCATCTTCGGACCCATGAGCGCGTGTGCTCATAAGTACCCCACCACCGACGATGCTGATGGAGAATTCAGTATTGCGTTGATGAAGTTGAAGTTCCCCATCGGTGCCGGGAATCGGAGCGGTATCGAGCAGTTTCCAGGGGATCATTTATGGGCTCGCATGGTAAGGAAAAAGTCAAACGGGATTTGTTACACTGAATAACATAAATGGGCGGTGCGGACCAGCTGCTAAATCGATAGCGCAGAGCAATTTCACAAACGAACAGGCATGGTCTGGTTTTACTTCGGAAGGGAGAGGCAAAAAAGGGCGGCTTCCCCTGACGGGTGCCGCCCTTTTCAGATATGAAAGTTGATTATTCGATGAAATGGAACAGGCCGTATCCGCCTTCCATGCCGAGTTGATCGGCGATCTCGTTTTCGATGCTGGTGCGGCTGTTGGAGGCTATTTCAGTATCCTCACTGCCCATCAGGTAGGCGGTGTCGCCATTTTTGTGAAAGGTGATGATCTGAAAGTCATCCGGTCCCAGCGACCGATAGTATACCGCCACGCCATCGGCCGCGCCGCAGGTCATCTGACCGCTTTGGGTCGGATAAGTCTGATAGTCCGCGTAATAACTTTGGGTTTGTGTCACGCAGTTTCTCAAATCGGACATGGCGGCTGCGTTGAAGGCTTTTTGTCGGTAGGCTGCAAATTGTGGGATGGCGATGGCTGCCAGGATACCGATGAAGGCAATGCCTACCATCGGCACCACAATGGCGAGAACCAGGCCGACCCCGCTGGTGTCTGGATAGCGCTGTTGAAGTTCCGCTTCGCTTTTAAAGCAATAGAGGATAAATTCCACAAACGCGATCAATCCGGGGATGCCGGTCCAAAAGAAAAGCAGATAAAGGAAGCCGACTCCATATTTTTTCACATAAAATTTATGGGCTCCGAGGCCACCCAGGAAAAAGGTGATCAGGAGAAGAGCAGCCTTGCTGACGCCAGAGGTTGGTGCCGTCATCGCCCTGACCCCGCAATGGGGGCAGATTTCAGCCTGGATATGCAGTTGTTTTCCACAGGTGGAACAAAATTTTCCCTGATCGATATTTTCCGACATTTTTCCTCCTTGATACATCCCCTGGCTGGACATGCGTGCAGTAAAGTGATCCATAAAAAGTAAGTCTTGGTTAACTTATTGGAAGGTTGGTCTTATGTCAAGCAGCTCGGTTGGCTTTTGAGTCTTGCTTTACTCAACGGGATTTCTCCTTTCATCGGGGCCGAAAGCTCCCGCCGAGAGGCCGGTGAAGAAACTTAGCGCGTAATCGCCCAGTTGACCGGTATCGTAGCCGCCCTCCTGTACCACCAGAGTTGGCAGGTGTAGAGCGCCGAGAAGGTGTCCGTTCCATTCAAAGTCGGGGGGACGCAAGGACCAAGTGCCGGTTGGGTCCCCCATGCCGGTATCAAAACCCAAGGCTATGACCAGGAAATCAGGTTTAAATCGCTCGATGCGTTTTATGGCGCGTTGCAAGGCCTCGCGGTAACGCTCGACGGTTAAATGTTCCGCGAGTGGCAGGTTAAGATTGAATCCCTGACCAGAGTCCGCACCACGCTCTTCGGCAAACCCGCTGAAATAAGGGTAGGCGAAGCGGGGATGGCCATGGATGGATAGCGTCAAAACGTCCGGTCGGCGGTAGAAAATTTCCTGGGTGCCGTTGCCGTGATGGTAGTCGATGTCGAGTACCGCGACCTTGCCGGTGCCGCTTAGATAGTGGGCGGCAATGGCCGTGTTATTGAGATAGCAGAATCCGCCGAACAATGCACGTTCCGCATGGTGGCCGGGGGGCCGTATCAGCGCATAGGCCAGGCGTTGGCCGCCCAGCAATTGGCTGGCGGCGGTCAGCGTGCAATCGACGCCGCTGCTGGCAGCGGGGAAGGCATTATGCGTCAGTGGCGTAAAGGTGTCGATGCAGTAGTAGCCGGCCCGCGTGGCACGGTCGATGGGAGGGCGACTGGCGTTACGCACCGGAAAAACATACGGATAAACCGCTTCGTTTTCCGGCAAGGCCGCGCAAACGGTTTTGAGATAGCGCACGAACGCCCGATCATGAACAGCGGTAATGTGTCGCTCGGAAAAATGTTTGACCGGCAAGGGCTCAAACAGCCCGGAATTAGATATTTTTTCAAGGATGGCACCGATACGGGCCGGCGCCTCGACATAACCGCGTTCCCGCACGTGGTGGATGTCATGGCGATGGTTGACCGTTAGCGCAATGCGCTCGTCGGCCGGAACCGTGGCTGTTGCAGGGGGCCGGGTAAGTGAAGGTGAGCGGTATCGACAGGGCCGCAATTGCACCGGGTCATCCGTGAACGAGTCAAGCACCATGGCGACGTACTCGGGAGAGCAGAGGTGGCGGTATTTTCTCTCTAGGATGGTTTTTACGATGGCCTTGGCTTGCAGTTTCCCTAAGGGGAGATCCTGCCCTAGATCGTCCCACACCAGATAGGGGGGATTGTCACCGTCTTCCTTGACCGGCGTTTCGTAAGCTGTGCCGATTATGGGGCGGGCACCATAACGTTCGTAAAAACGCAGCCGCGCTCGGTTCTTTTTGAGGGTTTCGGGGTCGCGGCACAGGACGGGGTCGTCCGGTAGGCATTCAAAAAACAACCCGATGGCACCCCGTCCCCGGGTTTCCTCGCGAACCCTCTGGTAGAGGGCTCCGCCGATGCCGCGTCCGGTAAGCTGCCGGGCGGTAGAGATATATTCCAGGTACCCGAATTTCAGGTCCGGTTCGAGGAGCAGCAGTGCAAACCCTTCGACCTGGCGGCGCTGGTTCTCTGCAATATATAGAATTGCCCGAAAGCCGTGTTTGAGGGGGTTGGTCAGTTGCTGTGGGAGTTTGTCGATATCGCGGGCTGCAAGGTCGGCAAACTGGGCTTTCAAAATCTGCTGCACCTGAGCGATGGCGGTGCGGTTGGCAGGGAGGACATCATCGTAGATGCGTCGGATGCGGAACATGGCGGTTCCATTCGTGAGATAGTGTGTGAGGTTCCTGAAAGTAGATGAGATTATAGCCGGTTTTTGTGGCGGGTGAAAGTGCTTGTTGGGCCAATCAATATCCGTCTTGCCTCATGCCGCGCCTCGGTTACCCTCTTCTATTTTTATTAGGGGGTATATGGAAGTATCCTTTGACACGATCGTGTCTATGTGGCAATATCATGCCGAAATTGCGGGTTTTAGAAAAAGACATTGGTAGCGCCTCGCCTTGACCTACCCTTGTAATCTCATGTCATTTGACCCAGAAAGGATTTTACCATGCGTTCGCTGTTGATTACACTGTTGCTGTCACTGTTTCTAGTTTTGCCCGGTTTCGCCGCAGAGGTTCATCTTTCGGTTGCGGCCAGCATGACCGATGCGGTTAAAGAACTCGTTGCCACTTATGAGAAGCAGGCCGAAGACGTTACTTTGTTGCCCAACTTCGCTTCATCGGGGGCTCTCGCCAAACAGATCGCTCAGGGCGCTCCGGCAGACATTTATATAGCTGCCAACCCCAAGTGGATGAACTATCTGGTGACGGAGAAATACATTCCTGCCGGGCAGGTGCGGACTTTCGCTTTTAATTCCCTGGTGTTTGTCGGGCAGAAAGGTCCTGCGATCACCCATCTTGAAGATATCGTGCATCTTCAGCGGATTGCGATTGGTAGTCCCAAGAGCGTACCCGCCGGTCAATATGCCGAACAGGCTCTCAAGGCTGCGGGGCTTTATGCCCAGGTAGAGGGTAAGTTGATCATGGCCAAAGATGTGCGCCAGGCCCTAATGTACGCGGATCGAGGGGAAACCAACGGCGCCTTTGTCTATAAGACCGATGCCCTGCTGGCAAAAGATGCGGTTGTTTTGCTGGAGGTTCCTCAAGCCTTATATAGCGAGGTAACCTATCCGATCGGACTCACCGTCGAGGGGATTAAAAATCCTGATGCGATCGCTTTTTTTGATTATCTGAAAACCGATCAGGCGACCGGAATCCTGAGAAAATACGGTTTTGTGGTTCGCTAACGGATGTTTACATTTTCCCCAACGGATTTGCAGGCGATGGAACTCTCTGCACGGGTGGCGTTTATTGCCACCCTGTTTTCACTTCCTATCGGCTTCGCAACGGCATACATTCTGGTTTTTATCCGTATTCCTGCAAAACCCCTGATCCACGGCCTGGTCAATCTTCCGCTGGTTCTGCCGCCGGTGGTCGTTGGTTATCTGCTTCTTTTGTCGTTGGGAAGTCGAGGTTGGCTGGGCAAACTGCTGGCAGGTGTGGGTATTCACATTATCTTCACATGGAAAGCGGCGGTCATTGCCTCGATGGTGGTGGGGTTTCCACTGTTGGTCCGTTCGATCTGCATCGGCATGGAGGATATCGACGAGCGGTTGCTTCAAGCTTCACGAACCCTCGGGGCACGCTGGTACGATACCCTTTTATCCATTACGTTGCCCCTGTCGACCCGCGCCATCGTTGCCGGTGCCACATTGATGTTTGCCCGCAGTCTCGGCGAATTCGGTGCGACGATCATCCTGGCCGGGAATATCCCGGGCGTCACACAGACTATTCCCCTGGCCATTTTTGACTATACCAGCACCCCGGGTGGCGATCGCATGGCTTTGGGGCTTTGCCTCGTATCGATCATGTTGGCACTGACGGTTTTGCTTTTTGATGAAGGACTGGTTAAACGTTTCAAGCGAAGGAATCGGCAATGAAGCTTGAAGTATCACTGGAGAAGCAGTTGGGGAACTTCAAGTTTGCCACCGAATTTGCAGTGGATTGCCCCCGCGTCGGCGTGTTTGGTCCCTCAGGCAGCGGCAAGTCCACCCTGATGCACATGCTTGCAGGTCTGCTCAAGCCTGATCGCGGCTTTATAAGACTCGACGACCAAACCCTGTACGATGGTGCATCTAACATCCACTACGCATCGGAAAAGCGTCGGATCGGAGTGGTGTTTCAGCATGCCCACCTGTTTCCCCATATGGGTGTACGGCGTAACCTTTTCTACGGATACAAGCGTATTCCAAAAGTGGATCGAAAGATCGATCCCGATGCCCTCATAGAGGTGCTGAACCTGAGTTCCCTTCTTAGTCGTGGCGTGGACAGTCTTTCCGGTGGGGAACGGCAGCGGGTTGCACTCGGGCGTGCTGTGCTTTCCTGCCCCCGGCTGATTTTGATGGATGAGCCACTCAATGGTCTGGATGAAGAACTTAAATATCAGATCATTCCCTATCTGGAAAAGGTTTTCGCAGAATTCGATATTCCTTTGTTGTTTATCAGCCATTCCCTTAACGAAATGCAGTTGATGACCGACCAGGTACTCGAGTTGGCGGATGGCAGGATTTGTGGGCAAACTTCGGCGACCGACCTGGCATTACGTCGGATGGGAACCAGTCAGGCGGGTTATGTCAATCTCCTGGAAATGCGGGATCCCCGTCCTCTTGCCGATCTGTTCATCTATCGTTGGGGAGACCAGGATCTCATCCTGACCGTCGGGGGTGAGGAGGCAAGAGGCATGTTTGAACTGTCCTCCAAGGAAATAACCCTGTTCAAGCGACATCCGGAGGCTACCAGCGCTCGCAACCTGCTCCATTGCCGAGTCACAAAGATTTTCGATGCTGGCAATCGTGCCGGGGTGGAGCTTGATTGCAATGGTCAGAAGCTGGTCTCGCAGGTAGTCGGTGAAGCTGTTCGCGATCTTGATTTGCAACCCGGTTGCGAAATTATCGCTGTCATCAAAGCCTCGGCATTTCGAAGGCTTTATTGACCTGGCTTGCACTGGGTGAATCGGCAAACTGGATGAACACCCCGCTGTTTCCATCGGTTGCTCCAGCTTATGCGGAAGTAGCCGCGTCTTATGTATGTGGTACGGCAATTGAGTATGGGGCTGGCTAAGGCCGGGGCATGGCAAAGAGGCCATATCTTCAACGAAGCAGAACGGTCCCCTGTTTTTTTACGCCGATATTTTGCCTGGTATCGATTCGACCATAAGGTGTGGTGTGGGGTTATCTGGTCGGTTCGGTTGTCTGGAGTGAGCCGGATAAAAAGTGGCCCCCCGAAGGGGGCCTGAGGAGAAAATATCAAAGTCGAGACTCGGCTTGAGTCTCAGGGGTTTCATCCGGGGGGTACGGATGAAAGTTATTTGCGTACCTGGGGCAGCAGTTCTTCCAGGAGTGCGAAGTATTCTTCCATGTCCGCCATAGTCATGTCGCCCATGTGCGGGATCCGGAATGTGTCGTTTTTGATTTTACCGTAGCCGCCGTCCATGGCATAGCCGCGCTCTCCAAGCAGTTCCTTGAGCCGGGCCACATCGGTGTTGCCGTCGTTGGTAACCGCAGTTAAAGTCTGGGAACGAGCGCCTTCAACAGCGTAGAGTCCGAACCCTTGTTTAAGGGCCCAGGCCCGGGTGGCATCTGCCATTTGTGCATGACGGGCATAGCGGTTTTCCAATCCTTCGGCAAACATTTTTTGCAGCTGATGGCGCAGAGCAAAAATCTGACTGATGCAGGGGGTGCTGGGGGTATTGTTCTTCTCGTCGTTCTTTTCAAATTCTTCGAAATCGAAGTAGTAGCCGCGGTTAGGGGTAGTGCGGGCCTTATCCAGGGCTTTGCGGCTGACGGAGAAAACCGCCAGTCCCGGGGGAATGGCAAAGGCTTTTTGTACGCCGGCCAGACAGACGTCGATGCCCAGGGCGGTGACGTCGAGGGGCACGGCGGTCATGGAGGAAACGGTATCGACGATAAAGGATACCTCCGGGTATTTTTTCATGACTGCGGCGATGTCCTCCAGGGGGGACATGACCCCGGTGGAGGTTTCGTTGTGTACGATGGTCATGGCGTCGTATTTACCGGAAGACAGAGCTTCATCGACCATTGCCGCTGTGATCGGCTGCCCCCATTCTGCGCTGAACAGGTCGGCTTCGAGGCCGCAACGCAGGGTGACTTCATACCACTTTTTGCTGAAAGCACCGTTGGCGAAGCAGGCACAACGTTTTTGTACCAGGTTGCGTACAGCACCTTCCATAACACCGAAAGCACTGGAAGTGGCAAGGAACACGGGGCCGGGCGCGTTCAAAAGTTTTTTAAGGCCGTCCGTGACTTCCTTGTGCAGCACGGCGTATTCCTTCATACGGTGGCCGATCATGGGGGTGGCCATGGCTTCCAGTACGTCGGCACTAACTTCTACGGGTCCGGGGATATAGAGTTTTTTGCTCATGGCTTGCTTACTCCTTCAGAAAATAAAAAACGCCTGGGCCTTTTTTATAAAAAGGGGCCCAGGCGTACGGCTGTTAGGTCTTTGTTTTCCCGCTCCCCGGTGGTAATCCACCTCGAGACGCCAGTTACGGGAGACCTTCAAATTGTCGGAACTCGCATCGAGTTTCAAATCAAGTAACATAGCTGATTCGCCAAAGTCAAGCCGGATTCTGCAAACGCGAGTATACGTTATATTCCGAATGAAAGAGCTGTAAAGAAGCTCTTCATGGAATTTTACCGAAATCCCTTGACATTCAAGATCAGCTGATTATATTTACCCTTGTTTGTTAGCACTCTACCAAACTGAGTGCTAACATGGCATCAGGTTAGAGGGCTTTGGTCCGAGCAAAGAACGGACTTGAGCTTTTTTTGTTTGCATATTGAGAAGGATGTTTTCGGGGTTTTTCCCGCAATCAATTTTTATGGTAGAACGAAAGGAGAATGCACAATGAACATCAGACCTTTGCGTGATCGTATCATCGTTGAACGGATTGAGGAAGAAACCACGACCGCTGGCGGTCTTATCATTCCCGACTCCGCTAAAGAGAAGCCTCAGCAGGGTATTGTCAAGGCTGCTGGCAAGGGCAAAGTGCTGGAAGACGGGACCGTGCTCCCCATGGATATCAAGGTGGGTGACCGCGTACTGTTCGGCAAATATGCCGGCAGCGAGGTGAAAATTGACGGCAAGGAATACCAGATCATGCGTGAAGACGATATTCTGGGTGTTCTTGAGTAAGTCGTTATTGTTTCAGTCAAACTATCCAAAGGAGGATAAATAGATATGTCTGCTAAAGAAATTAAATTCGGACAGGATGCCCGCGCTCTGATTCTCAGCGGTGTCAATCAGTTGGCCGATGCTGTTAAGGTTACTCTGGGTCCCAAGGGCCGTAACGTGGTTATCGATCGTTCATTCGGTGCTCCCCTGATCACCAAAGACGGCGTATCCGTTGCCAAGGAAATCGAACTGGAAGGAAAGTTCGAAAATATGGGCGCTCAACTGGTCAAGGAAGTCGCTTCCAAGACCTCTGACGTGGCCGGTGATGGTACCACTACTGCTACCGTATTGGCCCAGGCCATTTACCGCGAAGGCGTCAAGCTGGTTACCGCGGGTCACAACCCCATGGAAATCAAGCGCGGTATCGACAAAGCAGTTGAAGCTGCCGTTGCCAGCCTGCAGGAGCTGTCCAAGCCGATAAAGGACCACAAGGAAATCGCTCAGGTCGGTACCATTTCCGCCAACAGCGACAAAACCATCGGTGATATTATCGCCGAGGCTATGGAAAAAGTCGGTAAAGAAGGCGTTATTACCGTCGAAGAAGCCAAAGCCATGGAAACCAGCCTGGAGACTGTGGAAGGTATGCAGTTCGACCGTGGTTACCTGTCCCCTTACTTCGTGACCGATGCCGAGCGCATGGAAGCCGTCATGGAAGACGCTCTGATCCTGATCCACGACAAAAAGATCAGCAACATGCGCGACATGATCAATGTGCTCGAAGCTGTGGCCAAGCAGGGCCGTCCCTTGCTGATCATTGCCGAAGACATCGAAGGCGAAGCGCTGGCTACCCTGGTGGTCAACCGTCTGCGCGGCACCCTTAACGTGGCTGCTGTCAAGGCTCCCGGTTTCGGTGATCGCCGCAAGGCCATGCTTGAAGATATCGCTGTTCTGACCGGCGGCAAAGTGATTTCCGAGGAAGTCGGTTTCAAACTCGAGAACGCTACCATCGATATGCTCGGCAACGCCAAGCGTATCGTTATTGACAAGGAAAACACCACCATCATCGATGGTGCCGGTGACGAGGCCGACATTCAGGCCCGGGTTAAGCAGATCCGTGCTCAGATCGAAGAAACCAAGAGCGATTACGACCGTGAAAAACTGCAGGAGCGCCTGGCCAAGCTGGTCGGCGGCGTTGCCGTAGTCAAGGTCGGTGCCGCTACCGAAACCGAAATGAAGGAAAAGAAAGCCCGCGTTGAAGACGCCCTGCACGCTACCCGCGCAGCCGTCGAAGAGGGTATCGTTCCTGGCGGTGGCGTAGCTCTGCTGCGCTGCGTTAAGGTTTTGGAAAAACTCGACCTGCCCGGTGAGCAGAAGTTTGGCGTCAATATCGTCAAGCGCGCTCTGGAAGAGCCTTTGCGTCAGATTTCGGCGAATGCCGGCGCCGAGGGTTCCATCGTTGTCAACCAGGTTCTCGGCGGCGCCGACACCTACGGTTTCAACGCAGCTTCCGACGAATATTGCGACATGATCGACGCCGGTATTATTGACCCGACCAAAGTTGTTCGCAGCGCCCTGCAGAATGCTTCTTCCGTGGCCGGCCTGATGCTGANNACCGAAGCGATGATCGCTGAAGTGGTTGAAGACAAGGCTGCCGGCGGCATGCCGGATATGGGCGGCATGGGCGGTATGGGTGGCATGGGCGGCATGATGTAATCGTCCCATCCCCGATCGCGTAATATAAAAAGCCCTCCGGTTTAATCCGGAGGGCTTTTTTTACATTTGGCGGGATAACCTCTCTTTGCTGGATAAGCTGCGCTTTTAAGCTCAGCTCACCTGCAGGAGCAGACTACGGTCCTGACTTAGTGGCGCAACGTCAAGTAGTCTTTCCTTGTCTCCTTGCTGCAGACGGACCTGGACCGAAGCTTCGTCACGTCCCTTGCCGTTGCCGGCGACAATTGCGGCAGCCATTGCGAGGTCGGCCTGGGTAGGCTGGCCGCTTACCAGTCCGGTGGGGCCCCGAAAAACAGTGGCATGTACCAGGGTGTATTCCGGCCGCACCGCGGCTTGCAGAGCTTCGTTGCCTTCTTGGTTGCGACCCAGGGTCAGCTTGGCTGAAGGCGACAATCGGTACTGACGTCCGAGGTTGAGGAGTTTGACGTCATGTACCGTACAGTCTGGTTGATGTTCGAGCAAGTCGCGCAATTTACCGGTATAGGATTTTTCAGTCAACAGGCAACCCCCGCCGGAGCCGGGGTATTCCTTCAGGCCCCATTGTCGGGCATACTGCTCCTGGGGTTTGCGTGAACGGCCCTGGATGTCAAGCAGTTGCTCACGATCGACCAGTCCTTGTTCCTCCATGGGGGTTACGGGTAGCAGTTTGGCACATAGCGGGCGCAGGATGATATCGGCGCAACCGGCATGTTTTGCCACCGTCTGGAGGGCATTGAAATTCTGACTCATGGGCCGCTGGCCCAGGACCTCGCCGGAAAACAGGAAATCGAATTCCCCATTTTCGACGTGTTTGGCAGCCAGGCTGAACATGAGGGCATGGCAGTCGATGCAGGGGTTGAGATTTTTTCCATATCCATAGCGCGGATTTTTCAATACGTCGAGGTGGATTTCTCCAATTTCCTCAACAATTAGCGGAATTCCGATTTGTTGAGCAGCCTGCCGTGCGCGTGCAGCACCGAAAAAGGGCGTCACAAATACGATGCCCGTAACATCCACACCCTGACGTTTAAGGGCAAGGGCAGCGAGGGTACTGTCGAGGCCTCCGGAAAGAAGGCCGAGTGCTTTGCTCATAACGCGATGAACCTCCGAACTTTTTGCTTGCAGGAAGAAAGGGTGCATGGGTTGTTTGTCACCAGGGAGAAAAACAAAGCCGTGTCCGTTTGGCTTGCTCCGATGGTTCAGTCATACCCCTTGCTCTGCCGAGCTTTTTGGTGATATTGTTAGTGAGTGGAGATAAAACGTGGTTTCATTTTGTATACATTATCTGTTTTGCCAGGGATACTGCTACTGTGAAAAAACGAAAAAGTAAATTACAGGATAACTATGGCCGCACCATAGAATATCTGCGTCTGTCGGTAACCGATCGATGCAATTTGCGCTGCCGTTACTGTATGCCGGCCGAAGGGGTTGAAACCGTCGACCATGGCGATGTCCTCTCTTATGAGGAAATGCTACGAGTGGTTGCGGTGGCTGTCCGCTGCGGGGTAAAGAAAATCCGTATTACAGGCGGTGAGCCACTGGTGCGCAAGGGCATTGTCGGTTTTATACACGACATGTCTTCCCTTTCCAAAAAAGTTGAAATTACCCTTACCACCAACGGAATTCTTCTGGCGGATATGGCGGCCGATCTGCGTAAGGCCGGTTTGAGCCGGGTCAACGTCAGCTTGGATACTTTGCGTGAAGACCGCTTTCTGGAGATTACCCGCCGCTCCGGATTGCAAAAGGTTCTCGAAGGGTTGCACGCTGCCGAGGCGGTCGGCCTCACGCCCCTGAAAATCAATATGGTGCCGATCCGCGGTGTCAATGATGATGAAATTGCCGATTTTGCCCGTCTGACCCTTGATGAGCCCTGGGCCATCCGTTTCATCGAATTCATGCCTGTTAGCGGTGGACTTGAGTATACGCCAGAAAATATGTTCCCGGCGGCTGATATTATTAAAGAGCTGGAAAAAGTCGGCAAACTGCTTCCTGAACTGCGACAGGGGCCGGTAGGGCCGGCGCGCATGTTCCATTATGCAGACAGCCCTGGCCATATCGGGGTTATCCCTGCCGTTTCCGAACATTTTTGTGGCGAATGCAACCGCATGCGTATTACCGCCGATGGCCGTATCCGTCCTTGTCTGTTTTCCACCGAGGAAATTGATCTGCGTACCGCTCTGCGTCGCCATGCTGACGATGCGGAACTGGAAGAGATCATGCGCAACGCGGCTTGCGCCAAACCGGAGCGCCATCACATTGGCGAGAAAGATTTCCGGCAAGGCAAGCGCCGCATGCATGGTATAGGTGGCTGAAGTCAGCCGACATGTTCGCTTTGATTATTGACCGCGGTTTGGGGCCGGGTTATGGCATCGCGAGCAATTTTCGGTGCTTTTGAAGGCGGCTTGTCCATTGTGACATGCTCCACACTGAGTGCCGGCTTCAATCTTTTTCATGGTGATGGTTTCGGCGCCTTGCCGCATTGCCGGGAAGATACCGGGGGTGTGGCATTCGCTGCAACCTTGTCGGTGCGTCTTTCCTCTAAAGGTGACAGGCCCATTTTGTCCGTCGGGCCAAGTCAGTGATCGATGGGCCGGTACGGCCAGTGCCGAGCCTGCCCATAGCATGCTCATCAACAGTCCCCAGCTAAATAACCTTATCAAAGCCAAATCCCCTCCTGTAGCTGCATGTCATGCCGGATTAAACTGCTAGCTTTTCTGGGCATTTTGCAGGTCGGTCGCTATCATTTCCAAAACATGACATACCTGCTGAGGCAACCCGGCATGATTGATGGTATCCTGCAGCTGCATGATACAGCCGGGGCAAGCGGTGGCAACAACCTCGGCACCGCTGTCGCGAATACCTTCCGCCTTAATGTTCCCCAGTTGTTTGCTGATGTCGTAATGGTAGACGGAAAAAGTGCCGCCGAGGCCGCAGCAGGCACCAGCATGTTTCATGTCGACCAGGCGCACTGAAGGTAAAGCCGACAACAGTTTGCGAGGTGTTTCCTTGAGATCGTCTTTACGAAGGTGGCAAGGGATATGATAGGTCACGGGTCGCGGGTTGTCCTGTCGGGGCAGGCTCCGCAGCTTTTCCTCAAGTCCCTGCTGGTAGAGAAACTCGTGGATGTCCAGAACCTTGCCAGCCATTTGGGCGTGGTCTGGACCGAGCTCACGGAAGTGCTTGGTCAGCCCGCTGTGACAAGAGGCGCAGGCGGTGACGATATAATCAGCCTTGTGGGCCGTGAGCGCCTCAAGATTGCGATCCGCCAATCGGGCCGCACCGGGGCCGTCGCCGGCGCATAAAGCCGGCAGGCCGCAACAGCCCTGATCTTTGGGTATGAGGATGTTCATGCCGAGTTCTTTGAGAGCGGTCAGAACGCTTTCGCCTATCTCAGGCATCATATAATTTATCATGCAGCCGGTAAAGAAAGTGACCAGTGGCTTGTTGGGTTCCCCCGCGATGAATTCAGGGTGCCGCTGCCGGAAAGCCTGGGGTGCGATAGGCGGAATGGTACGGTCGCGGCTGATATAGGGTGAAGGGAATCGCAGGCGTAACCCGCTACCCTTGGGTACCTTGCGGAACACCAGCCAGGAGAACGCACGGCCGAGTCGGGTCAGCAGGGACATCAGTCGCGGGTGTTGCAGCACCGTGGATACTCCGCGGCCGAACAGGGTGAGTCCCTTTTTCTGCGCAATGCGTCGCCGCAGGGCCAGGATGATTTCGTCCGTAGGGACCTGGTTGGGGCAATTCTTGACACAGCGGCCGCAAGCCAGGCATTGGGAAATATCGCTGATGATGCGCTGGTCGAGGTCGATTTTGTTGTCCAGCAAGGCCTCGGCAAGGGAAATTTTGCCGCGTGCTACCACTGCTTCCGATTGTACCTGTTTGAAAACCGGGCAGTGTGCCCGGCACGTTCCACATTTAACGCATTCCCGGAGCTGCTGACGGTAGTCTTCTATTTCCTGATGTTTACTCATTTGCTATCCACTGATGCGGCATGGCCGCTTGATGTTGATGAGAGTTCCTTGGCCAAAGGCAATCCGGCGGGTTTCATTCTGCCTGCAGGGCTACAAGAAGGCTGGCGGACTATCCATGAGCCGGGTGCAAATTCAGCCCGTATGTCCGCTCCTAGTCTTCCAGGAAGATCTTGCCCGGGTTGAGGATGTTGTTCGGGTCGAGAGCGCGCTTGATGGTTTTCATATATGCCACCGTGGCAGCATCAAGCTCCATGGGGATGTAGGGTGCCTTGCTGGTGCCGACGCCGTGTTCGCCACTCATGGTTCCGCCCAGTTCCAGGGTTTTGGCGAAAATATCACGAATGGCGGTTTCAGCTTTTTCTTCGTGGCCTTCGATGGAACGGTTAACCATGATGTTGACGTGGATATTGCCGTCTCCAGCGTGGCCAAAATTGACGATGGGGATTTCAAGGCGACTTGAGATCGCCTCGATGGCCCGGATCATTTCCGGGAGCTTGCTGCGCGGTACGCAGATATCCTCATTGTATTTGTCGGGGTTGACCTTGCGCAGGCTCGGCGAGACGCTGCGGCGTACCTTCCAGATCTTTTCGCTTTCCTCGTCAGAGGTTGCAATCTGGGTGTGTACAATGCCTAGCGGCGCAGCGATCTCGAGGATGCGCGCGGCTTGTCGTTCCAGCAGTTCGCGTTCTCCGTCGACTTCGATGATCAGCACGGCGCGGGCATTTTCAGGGATATCGAGCCCCGCATTTTCGCGGACGCAGGCAAGCGCCGTGGCATCCATGAATTCCAGGGTGGTGGGGATGATCTTGCCGCGAATAATGCTGGAAACGGCCTGAGCGGCACCATCGATGGAGTCGAACATAACCAGCATGGTTTTTTTTGCTTCGGGTTTGGGCAGCAGTTTCAGTATGATTCTGGTGATGACCCCCAAGGTCCCTTCGCAGCCGACCATCAGCTTGGTCAGGTCATAGCCGACCACCCCTTTCATGGTTTCGCCACCGGTACGGATAATGTCGCCCAGAGGGGTGACGACTTCCATGCCGAGCACGTAATCCTTGGTGACGCCATATTTGACGCAGCGCGGTCCCCCGGCACATTCGGCGACATTGCCGCCCAGGGTGCTGAACTTGAGGGAAGCCGGGTCGGGCGGGTAGAATAAACCCACTTCTTCAACGGCTTTTTGCAGGGTTGCGGTAACGACGCCCGGCTCCACCTCGGCGACCAGGTTGTCCTGGTCGATGCGCAGGATGCGGTTGAGGCGGGTAAGCACCAGTGCGATCCCTCCCTTGACCGGTACGCTGCCGCCGGTAAAGCCGCTGCCGGCGCCTCGCGGATAGACGGGGATTTTCTCAGAATTGGCCATTTTAAGGATCAGGCTGATCTGCGCCGCATCGGCCGGTCTGACGATCACATCGGGGTAAAACTGCTTCTGGGTGGCATCGTAAGAATAGCAGATGCGGTCGGCCTGCTCGGTAGAAACGTATTCTTTGCCGACAATATCTCGCAAAATGTTGATAAGGCGTTTTTCCAACATGGGTCGCAACGGGTCCTTCGCTGGTGAGTTTCTATCTGGAAAGCATCTTTATCCAGTCGAAACTGAGTTAGAGATCAAAAGGCTCGATGTTGTTGAGGGGCCTCTCCGTGTGCTTAAGCGTGTCAATATAGCAGATAATGGGGAATCCAGTCCAGCCGCAGGTTGTTTTTCATTGTTCTAATCGTAGACGGCAAAGAGGTAGCAGAAGGTTAAGGGTGTCATTGACACCCGATGGTAAAGGCCATAGAATGGCGCCCTTATCGAGGAGAACAACGTTTGAAGGTAAAGACTTGTTATATCTGCCAGCAGTGCGGCTACCAGAGCCCCAAATGGCTTGGACGTTGTCCGGATTGCGGCCAGTGGGACGTCATGGTTGAGGAACGCCGCGAGCCGCTTTCTGCGGCGCATCGTGGCGGCGCCTGTACGGGCACCGTGGTGCAGCGTCTTTCCGAGGTAGAAACCTCTGCCGAACAGCGCTGTCCCAGCGGTCTGTCGGAGTTGGATCGGGTGCTTGGCGGCGGTGTGGTGCCGGGCTCACTGATCCTTATCGGTGGCGCGCCCGGTATCGGTAAGTCCACCTTGCTGTTGCAGGCTGTCGATCGCCTGGCAAACTCCGGACGGGTGCTGTACGTTACCGCCGAAGAATCGATGCGTCAGGTTAAGATGCGCGGCGAGCGCCTCAGCGTCACCGGCAACGATCTTTTTCTTCTGCCCGAAACGTCCCTCGAGGTCATTCTGGAGCGGGTGCGTGAGTTTAAACCCCGCTTCCTGGTAGTCGATTCCATTCAGACCATTTTTACCGCCGACCTGGAATCAGCCCCCGGCAGCGTCAGTCAGGTTCGCGAGTGCGCCGGTCGCCTGATGCACCTGGCCAAAGGGGAGGGTGTATCGACCTTTATTACCGGTCATGTGACCAAGGACGGCGCCATAGCCGGACCGCGCATGCTCGAGCATATGGTTGACACCGTCCTTTATTTCGAAGGCGATGCCGGGCATCCGTACCGGATTCTGCGGGCGGTGAAGAATCGCTTCGGTTCGACCAACGAAATCGGTGTGTTCGAAATGAAAGAGGGCGGCCTGGCCGAAGTGCTCAATCCTTCCGAGCTGTTTCTGGCCGAGCGCCCCGAGGGAGCGGCTGGCAGTGTGGTCGTGCCGACCCTGGAGGGAACCCGTCCGATTCTGGTCGAATTACAGGCTCTGGTCTCGGTGAGCAATTTCGGCCAGCCACGTCGCACCGCCATCGGTATCGACCCCAATCGGGTGGCGTTGTTGGTTGCGGTATTGGAGAAAAAGGTGGGAATGTCGTTGCTCAGTCAGGACATCTTTTTCAATGTAGCCGGCGGCGTACGGCTTTCCGAGCCGGGAGCCGACCTTGGCGTTATTGCAGCACTCGCCTCCAGTCACCTGAATCGTCCGGTACCGCCCAAGCTTATGCTGTTCGGTGAGGTCGGCCTGGCCGGAGAGGTGCGGGCGGTATCGCGTCCTGAATTAAGGGTGCGTGAAGCCGCCCGGCTTGGTTTTGATCGCTGCTATCTTCCGGCCAGCTGTCTCAAGACTTTAGCGGCTCCGCCGGGTATGGAGTTGCGCGGGGTGCGTAATGTTGAAGAAGCGCTGAACGAGGTGTTTACATGATGCACCTATGGCGCGGCGTATCTCTGATGTTGCTGGTGGGGATACTCATTCTGATGACGGTGTTGCCGGCAACGGCCACTCCCCGCATCCGTGCCGCCCAGGTCAGCTATTTAACCAGCCGCAGTTACCCGGAAGTTGCTGCCGAGTTTGCACGCATGCGACGCATGGGGCTGGATACCGTAATTTTTCGGGTATTTCAGCGCCCCGGTGATCGCTACTACCCATTTGTGCATCCGCAGAGGGAAGCCGGGGTCTATTTTGCCACCGATGCCGCACCGGTGGTCGCCGATATTCTCGGCTCTGTGACGACGTTGGCCCATGCCGCCGGGCTCAAAGTGTTCGCATGGATGACCACTCTCAGCACCCCGTTGGTTGAAAGTGATGCCTGGTGTGGCCGGCGCTTTGATCCGTCCACTGGACGGATCGTAGCTTGTGAGGCACTGGACCCCTTTCGGCCAGAGGTGCGGCAACGTCTTGCCACCCTGTTCGAGGATCTGGCGCGTTACGATATTGATGGAGTGTTGTTGCAGGACGACCTGGTGTTACGCCAGACCGAGGGGTTTTCCGGCGCTGCTCTGGGCGTTTGCTTGCGCGAAACCGGCCGGATGCTGTCCCCTGCACAGCTTTTTCCCGAGACACGAAAAGATGCGGATGGCAAGGTGCGTATAAGCCGCCTCGGAGATCCGTTTTACGATTGGGCGCGCTGGAAAAACCGCAATCTTTTGCAGTTGGCTGCCGAGGTGCGGGGCGCAGCCCGGCAAGTGCGTCCCGGTTTGCCTTTTGCGTTGAACCTGCCTTACGAAGTATTGACTGCTCCCCGTCATGGGCTGGCTTGGTTTTCGCAGGAATTTTCTCTGGCGCTGGAAGCCGATTTCGATTACCTGGCGATTATGGCATATCACCGGCAGATGGCTGCGGAACTGTCTGTGTCTGTCGAAGAAGCTATCTCCCGGATAGGAATTCTGGCCGTTTCCGGAGTGAACGGAATACGCGATCCGGCTGGCTTGTTACTCAAACTACAGACGCGTGATTTTGTCAGTTCTCAGGATGTGACGGCCGATGAGTTGCGTCATCTTATGCATAGCACTGAACGTGCCGGACCAGTGAGTCTGGCATTTTTCCCCTACCACGAATCTCTGCAAGTGATGTCGGAGAATGTGGTGCCAAATCGGAATGAGGAGGAGTGATGAGTGATCGTTTGACCCATCTGGATGAAAACGGCAAGGCGGTGATGGTGGAAGTTGGAGAAAAAAATGCCACCAGCCGCACCGCGGTCGCCCGTGGTGAAGTCCGTATGAAAGAATCGACCCTGCAACTGATTATGAGCGGTGAAGTAGCCAAGGGGGACGTATGGGCTGTGGCGCGTGTTGCCGGCATTATGGCCGCCAAGAAAACCCCCGAACTGATCCCCCTGTGCCACCCTTTGCTGCTTACCTCCGTGACCGTTGACTTTACCCCCTTTCCCGGTGAGGGTCGCGTTGAAATCGAGGCCAGGGTGCGTGTCACGGGTCAGACTGGTGTGGAGATGGAGGCTTTGACGGCCGTTGCCGCAGCAGGGCTGGCGATTTATGATATGTGTAAGGCGGTTGATAAGGAAATGGTCGTCTCTGAGATACGCCTTATGGAAAAACATGGTGGCAAGAGCGGCACCTTTCTTCGCCAGGAATGAGGGGAAGATTGTGGGTGGATGTTGCATGCTTCAAAATTCCTGCTAGTGTTCCGTTCGGATAGTCTTGATAAGCTGTTCCGACCTGTTCCATGAGCCTCAGGGGCTGGCATTGGAGGGCATGATTAGCCGCATCGGGGATTTTTGTGGGATGAGTGATGAAAGGAATCACTATGGAACCTGAGATGCCGATGGTTTTTACTATTCGTCGGGCGTTTATATGGTCGCTTGGAGTTTTGCTGGTATTGTTGGGGACGTTGGCGGTAGTCTGTATTATTCAGGAACAGCCCGGTATTAAAATAGGTGTTCTTGGCCTTATCATTTTGGTGTTGGGTTCCTTGCTTGGTTTCAGCTTATCCCGTCGGCTGGTGGTTTCTGAAGACTGTGTCGTTTTGCATCGTTTGGGGAAAATCAAAACGCTGAGGTTTTGCGATATGACAGCGGTGGAATCCATGACACTGCGCAAAAGAGTTTTTCTGACCCTTTGTGCGGGGGAAGATTTCATCATTTTATCCAATGCCTATGGTGGTTTTTCCATGCTTGTCAAATTGCTGCTTGCCAAAGTCCCGGCACAGAGCATCAGCGATGATACACACAGCATGGCCGTTGCACCGCCGGTACGCCATGGGGATATTGTGTCTTGTTGGCTGGCGATCGCACTGGTGCTGGTGATCCTTTGGCATCAATTGTCCACCGGTGGCTGATGGCCCATTTTTGTTGACTTGACAATCGATTTCATTTACATTTGCAAGCTCAAATAGCACAAGGAGAGTTGCATGGATCAGGAAACATTGAAAGAGTTCAGGGGACTCCTTGAGTCTCAGCTGGAAGCGCTGTTGAGGGATGCCGGCAAGACCGTATCGGAAATGACCGACGACCAAACCAATTTTCCCGACCCTACCGACAGGGCTTCTCTGGAATCGGATCGTAATTTCGAATTGCGTATTCGTGATCGTGAGCGCAAGTTGATCATGAAAATTCGCCAGGCTATTGAGCGTATCGATCTGGGTACTTTTGGAGAGTGCGAATGCTGTGAAGAGCCGATCGGTGTCGATCGTTTGCGTGCTCGTCCGGTAACGACGCTTTGCATCGACTGCAAAACAGAGCAGGAGCGTAAAGAAAAGATCGGCTGAATTTTTTGCCAAAGGGGTAACTGACCCGGGGAGTGCGATGGTCTGCAATGGTTATTCGATCCTCCATGAAGTGCTGCGCCAAGCCAGTAGTGCGCAAATTCCCCCTCTGCAAAAATGCAAAGATATATTAGCTTTACTGCAACGCTCCTGGCCTTTGGCGGGAGCGTTTTTTTGGTATCCGGAAAATTTTTCCAGTCACGGAAAAAGGTTTCTGTCGGCAAGTGGTTTCGATGCCTTCCCCCCCTGTGAATGGCCACTATCTGAAGCCTCAGATCAAATATCAGATCACTGTATCGCATCGCCGGATACCGGTACTCTTCACTTCCCCGCCGTCGACTCCGGGCTTGATATCGGTGTGCTTTCCCTTGTTTTTTATGGTTCTCTCCCTTCGGACACATCTTTTAAACTTTTAGGACCGTCTCTCAGCCTGATTCTTGCCGGATTGGTGCGGCAACATCTTGAGACCTGCCAGCATCATCAGCAGTTGCAGGGAATGATACTGTTATCCGAACTCGCTCGATTGCTTGGCAGTGCTACCAGTTTGCCAACGGTATTGGACGCACTTTGGCTTGTTATGGAAAAAGGCGGTGGTGTGGCCTGTGCAATTTTACGCTCCATGCATGGTGCTACGGTTTTGGGGCAGCCTCAGGTGCGAGTGGTGACCCACCGTCAGTCCGATCTGGCGGCTTTTGAAAAAATGGAGTCACAGCTTGCTGCCTGTATCCTTGAGGATGGAGAGGTTCAGTTTGTATGTGGCGAAGGTGTTCAGAATACGGTCGTTGGCCTGCCTTTGTTGTTTCAGGGCCGCATGATGGGAACCCTGTTTTTGGCGGAGGATGGACGTAGCGGCGCCTTGGGCCTGTCACCATCCGAAGACAACGGTGCTTTTTTCGATAGCTTGGGGGGGCAAGTGGCACAAACGCTTGAGCGTATCGAAGCTTTTCAGGATCGGGCCCATCTGCTTGAAGAAAATACTCATAAGCTGCATGAGTTTTCCTTGTTGTATCGCATTTCCCGGGCCATGCACGGGACTTTACGTCTTGACGAACTGATGCACGTAATCCTGTCGGCCGTCACCATTCCGTGGGGCGGCGGCTTCGAGCGCGCCATGCTGTTTCTAGCCAACGAGCGTAGTGGTGTTTTGCAGGGCATGGTTGGGGTGACCCGCGTTTCGGCCCGTCATTTATTCCCCCGGGAAGAAGCCGAGGTTGAGTGGGAACTACCGTTGATAACGGAGGATATTCGAGAGAGTCAGCGGCAGGACGATTTTTGCCAGCTGGTGGTGAAGCAACGCTTACCCTTGTCGGTTGATGACAACCCTCTGGCACGTGCTCTGGCTCAGGATAGGCTTATTTTTCTTACCGATACGCATGTTTTTCAGGGTGCCTTCGGGCGTTTGGCGGAGACTCTTAATCTTAATGCGTGTGCTTTGGTGCCCCTCAGGGGCCGGAGCCGGGCCTTGGGGGTGTTGGTCGTTGACAGTAGTTGTATGTCCCAGGCGGCGCTTGTAGAGCGGCGCAGGTTTCTCGAACTTTTCGCCAATCAGGCCGCGCAGGCCATGGAAAACTCCATGCTGCTGAATCGTCTTGAAACCTCCCACAGGGATTTGCGTGAGACGCAGGAACGACTTATTCAAGGAGAAAAGATGGCAGCCTTGGGTGAAACTGCGGCCTCTGTAACTCACGAATTACGCAATCCCCTGGTTTCCATCGGTGGTTTTGCGCGTCGTCTGGCTCGGTGCCTTCCTGAAGGATCTCCCCCGCGGGAGTATAGCGAGATCATTGTGCGGGAAGTCCGGCGCATGGAAGACATGCTTACCAACATTCTGGGTTTCTCCAAAAAACAGATGTTGTGTATCGCTGATTGCGATCTGATCAAAGTTATTGAAGAAGTACTGGTGCTTGAGGAGGATTCTCTTCGCGAAGCCAATGTGCAACTGGTAAGAGAGTTCAGCGAGGATATCGCTGCCATCCAGGGAGATGAACAGAAGCTTCGTCAGGTTATGGTCAATTTAATCGATAATGCATGGCAGGCCATGCGCGATGGGGGAGTGTTGATCGTCAGGGTTTATCGGGCTTCGTTGCGCGGAGACAGGGCTGTGGCCGTGGAAATTGAAGACACCGGTGGTGGTATACCCGCAAATATTCTGCGCAATATTTTTAACCCGTTTTTTACCACACGCAAGCAGGGGACCGGGCTGGGTTTGCCCATTGTGCATCGCATTATTGAACACCATCAAGGGGAAATCGAAGTTCAGAATACTGAACGGGGTGCGCGTTTTGTTTTGCGATTGCCTGAAGCTCCGCCTGCCTGCCCGACGATGGATAAACATAGGCCGTTCAGTTGATTTCAGGTCTGACCGGGTTGTATACCTAGGTTGGGAGACTGCTGCGATCGCAACACTCAGGTTTGTCGTTTTGGCGCTTCAGTATTTCAGTACAGTCCGCACTTTGAGTGCGGATTTTTTTGTTTCTGGTTGGCGGGGATGTGGGCAGGTCGGCTGGAAAGACCGAGACTCTGTGTGGGTGACGGGTTTGCGTGAAGTGTATGAAACGGTTTTTTGATTATCGTCAAATAGATAAAAAATATGCCTTTAAAACGGCTCTAAAATAAACGTTTTAAATTTTCTAATCTTTTGAAATGAATGCAGCCATGTTAAAAAAAACCACAGTTTTGAATAGCTATAGAAGGGCGTCCGCAAGGTCTCGATTTTGGATCTTTTGACTGGAAAAAGTTGGTAGCTGACTTGCAAATTGGATGGGGGGTGATAAGCTGAAACTCAAATGGGGCTCACTGGTAATCACCATAGTCCAATCCTTAGCGCGCATGGTTTTTTCCCTCCTGACCGGCGCGCATTTTTTTGCGTTACTGCGGGTTTTTGTGAGGGTTGAAATCTCGTGACATGTGAGACAAAAACACGAGATTAAAATTAAACCAGTGATGACAAAAAACTATCAATTTCCCGAAAGATTGGCAGCGAAATGTGGGGGATAATTTGCTTGCAAGGTATATGGCACTCTGTTATAAGTACCAATATTGCAAACCAAGCCAGGCATGTAATACAATGTTCTATGCAAATTGCATTGTTCGCAGATAAAGAATTGGCAAGGCGTTGCAATACGTGATGTCGATATTGTTCATGTGACGCATGCGCAGGACGGTTGGCCTGGGCATGCAGCCAAAAAGTCAATAATCTCGGGTTTTTTATCCGCACACAATTGCTGTGCGGAGTCGCACTTGTGCGTTCTCTAGATGTTTGGGTAAGGTGAACAATCAACAGTAAAGACTAGGAGGATTAGGTATGGCTAAGGAAATGGTTGACCAATTGGTAGCCAATGCAAAGAAAGCTGCTGCAGAGTTTAGAGGCTTCACCCAGGAGCAAGTTGACAAAATTACCGCGGCAATGGACGCAGCCAGCGTTGCTAACGAAGTTAAGCTTGGTGAATTGGCTGTTGAAGAGACCGGCATCGGACGTGCCGATCACAAGGCCATCAAGAATCACCTTGGCGCCCATGTTGTCTATGAGTATTTCAAAGACAAAAAATCTGTTGGCGTTATCAAAGAAGAAGAAGGCGTGAAGTATGTTGCCGAGCCTTTCGGCGTGCTGGCGGCCGCTACGCCGACCACCAACCCTACTTCCACCGTCATGTTCAAGTCTTTGATTGCCATGAAGACCCGTAACGTGATTATCTTCGCTTTCCATCCCCGTGCCCAGAAGTGCAGTGCCGCTGCCGCAAAGATCATGTTGGATGCTGCAATTTCCGCCGGTGCTCCCAAAAATTGCATTCAGTGGATTGAAACTCCTTCCATCGAAGCAACCGGTATGCTGTTCAACCATCCGGGCGTGAACCTGATTCTTGCCACCGGCGGCAACGCCATGGTCAAGTCGGCTTACAGCTCTGGCCATCCCGCCATCGGTGTTGGTGCGGGTAATACTCCGGTTTTCGTTTCGAAAACCGCCAAGCTCAGCGTTGCTGTTAATAACGTTATCGCTTCCAAGACCTTTGATAACGGCACCATCTGCTCTTCCGACCAGTCCATGATCTTTGACGACAAGCAAATTGCCGACAAGGCTGTGAAGATGCTGGTTGAAAGAGGTGCTTATCTCGTCAATGACGATGAGAAGGCCAAACTCGAAAAAGTTATGTTTGACAAGGAAAGAGGCGTACCTGCAATGGCCATCGTTGGGAAGTCTCCCCAGGCCATCGCTAAGCTGGCAGGGTTCGAGATCCCTGAAGATGCCAAACTGCTTCTCGTGCCTCTGAAGTGCATCGGTCCCGAGGACTGGTTCAGTCACGAAAAACTCTCTCCGGTCCTTGGTTACATCAGCTACAATAGTACCGATGAAGCAATCGAAGCAGCCAAAAGTCAGCTTCGCTGGGGTGGCGCCGGTCACACCGCGGTTATTCATGCCCAGGACGAGAAAGTCCTTGAAAAATTCGCCCTGGAAATTCCTGCCAACCGCTTGCTCTTGAATCAGCCTGCGGTACACGGCAGCGTTGGTCTTATTTACAACAAGCTTCCGCCTTCACTGACTCTGGGCTGCGGAACGGACGGTAATAACTACTTGGGCAACAATATCAACTATAGTGACCTTCTTAGCATTAAAACGGTTGCTTCCCGTATTGTTGATTACGAGCGCGACGAGTAAAAGCAAAATCGAAAATGAGCGGATGACTACTCATTGAGTATGTTGCCCGACATTGTTTGAAAAATAAAAAGTGGGACTTTTCCAAAGGAAAAGTCCCACTTTTTCATTGTGATACTTTCCCCAGGGTGAAGTTCGTTGAGTGCAACGGATCTGTAAATTAGTATTTTGGGGGAGTTGATGTTCGTGCTGTTTAATAATTAGAGGCTTTTTAAATATAAATATTGCTATAAAACCCAAGAGGCTGTTGGTTCCTATCGTAGGATAGGCGATAGCATCGGAGGTTGCTTTAACGATAGCACTTGGTGTAAGAATGTTCGGCAAGCTTAACGGTGCGTGGCTCAATTGAATTCGATGAGGGGGGAAATGTATGGCAGACAGCGGGTTGCCAGAAGACGCTAAAAAAAATCGGCCCGGTTGGGCTCGCTGGGTGGATATTGCCCTGCGCAGTCTGCATATCGGAGTAGCCGGGGTATTATTGGGAGGGGTTGTTTTTAATCAACCTGTTCCTGTCCTGCACTTCTGGGCCTGGTGGACCGCTGGCACCGGTTTGGGCCTGGTGGCTTCAGAAATTTACCATAGTTGGCGCTGGCCTTATCAGGGGCGCGGGGTTATGGCCATGATACACATCGGTTGTGTGTGGGGGGTACATAGGTGGCCGCAATACGCTGAACCTCTGATGTGGGCAGCGTTGATGATTGGTGCCGTTGGTAGTCACATGCCCCGCAAGTTACGGCACTGGTCTTTTCGGGATGGTCAGGTCATGGATTGAGTGGGTGTGGCATTTGCAGAAAATACACGAGGGCGGAGACAATGTTTCCGCCCTCGTTTTGTGTGCAAATAAAATTTAATCAAGGGTGATCGAACACCATCTGTTGCACGGATACGCCTTCAATGGCATCAAGTTTTTGAGTGAGCTCTTTGATCTTCCCTGGATCTCCTATCATTTCAAGGAGGATCAAGCCAAAGCCAGCACAGAATTGTCCCGTTACCTCATGCAAGCCGATGCGGGTCTTAATGTTGCAGCCGTAATCGGTTAAGAGTTGTTGTACGTCCGAGGCTCGCTTGATGCGATCATCTACGTGAATCCCGACGATGTAGTGCTTATCCTGTGCCATGATATGCTCCTTTTGGAAGAGGTGGGTTGTGGTACACAAGGCCGCTGACCGGCTGTGGATAGAGAATTTATTTATTCGACCCAAGGCTGCCATGCAGCAACGGCAACCTCTGAAGGGTCTTTTCGAGTATTGGGGGCTTCCATGGCCAGAAGGTCTTCCGGCAAATTCTCCGGACTATCGCGTTGACCGATGGCTATGGCGGCCACTACAGTGTGTTTTTCAGGGTTGACTTGTAGCTGTTGATAGGAACGCTCCAGGTCAAAACCCGCCATGGCGTGAGCATAGAGCCCAAGACGCCTGGCTTGCAGGGCCAAAGACAACCAGGCTGCTCCCGTGTCGAACAAGGCATGGCGATTTTCCTTCCCGGATTGGGTGAAGTGCCGACGAGCAAGTAAAAATAACAGTAGAGGGGCTTTACAGGCCCATCGCTGGTTTTTGGGGACCAGCAGGTTAAGGAACATTTCGTGATGCTGGGCGTTGGCAGGATATACGAACAGCCATGGCTGTTCATTGAAACATGATGGGGCCCAGCGAGCGGCTTCAAAAAGAGTCTGAACCTGATGCTCGGGCAGAGCATCCTGTTTGAAGGCGCGTGGAGACCACCGATCGGTAAAAATACAGTCGACATGGCAGGCGGGGACGCGGGGTGAAAGAGTGTTTATCGCCATGGGATCCTCTCTAGGGTGAAAAGCCATACGGTGCAATTTTATCAGTGATGATCATTTCGGCAAGCTTTGACCGACGGTGAGGAGCGCATGCAGTTTTTGAATTCAAAGCGACACCCCGTATAATTAAACCAAGAATGTTTGATTCTTTACATTGCCGCTGTAAACGAATGCCAGGTAATCGATCCGGGGGGGCGTTGTGAAAAAAGGAATAGGTAGAGAGTTTGTTGAAAAAACCAAACACAAATACCTTGAGCTGAGCGACCAACAAAAGGGGCTTACCCAGCCGCCGCTTATCTGGCCGCGTCAACAGGTAAATCCCACAATTTCGTTACCCCATCCTGGCAATCTGCCAATGAGCCCGGTGGATTTGCGAAATCTTATCGTTCAGCGTGCCAGCTTGCGGGAATATTCTGACAAGCCTTTGACTCTGGCTGAATTATCCTACCTGCTTTGGTGTACTCAGGGGATAAAGCTTATCTACGGACATCAGGTGACCTTGCGGACCGTTCCTTCAGCCGGAGCCAGGCATGCATTGGAAACAGTTCTGCTTATCAATCGTGTTGAAGACTTGGAACCGGGGGTTTACCGGTATCTGCCGGTCGAGCACGAGTTGGAAGTCATTTCGACCCAGCCTGATCTCGGGGGCCGTTTTGCAACAGCCTGTTTTGGGCAGACCATGTTAATGCATTGTGCTACAGCTTTTATATGGGTGGCGGTGTCTTATCGCATGACCTGGCGATATGGCGAACGGGGTTACCGTTATCTGTATCTCGATGCAGGTCATGTGTGCCAAAATCTTTATCTTGCGTCCGAGACCATTGATTCCGGCACCTGCGCGGTGGGAGCTTTTGACGACGATGGCATGAATGCCCTGCTGGGATTGGATGGGTCGGAATCCTTTGTCATCTATCTGGCAACAGTCGGTAAAAAGCCCCCTGGCAGTTAAGCAGTGTGCCCTGTCTTTGTTTTTGATTAGACTGTTTGTGAAATACGGTTGCCCAAGGCGTATGTAAGTTTGGGTGACCTGGACATGGTTCTATGCCAGACTTTAATGTGTTAAGGTGCAAGGTATATTTAACCTTTTACATGGTATTTATGTTTAATTATCGGGGATAGCGGAAGCAGGATACATGTATTCGCAAAATATGATTATTCTGGTTGCCATGACCGCTGACCGCATTATCGGTCGGCAGGGAGAGCTGCCCTGGGATATCCCTGAAGATCTTGCGTTGTTCAGGCGATTAACCGTCGGTCATACATTGGTGATGGGACGAAAAACTTTCGAGTCCATAGGTCGGCCTCTGCCACAGCGCACCAACATTGTTGTCAGCCGGAGTATGCCACCGATGGAGGGGGTGATTGTGTGCCCTGATTTTTCCAGCGCGGTAGAGCGCGCCTGTCAGAATGAAGGGAAAGTGTTTTTTATCGGTGGTCGAGAAATCTACAGGCAAGCCCTGCCTCTGGTTGGGAGGCTATCCGTTTCCTGGATCAAGAAGACCTACGCAGGTGATTGCCGGTTTCCCTCTTACCGACAAAGCGATTGGCTGATCGCGCAAGAATGGGATTATCCGGAGTTTCATCACATCATTTACCAGCGCAAATAAGCTGGATGTTGCAAGAATAATTTTATTATCTGCGGCGTCTTTCCCCTTCAAACAGGCACGTTATTTCCATCCCCTACGTTTTTAATCTGATGTAGAAAATTCGATCTTTCAGCCTGGTTGGCATTCTATTCTTTTCTCTCCGATGGCGTTGCAGGTGCCATAGCGATATTGCCAAGGTCTCTTTCGAGATTCGCAAGAATCCGCGACAGCGCAGTATTCCAGCCATCGACAAGAGCATCGGCGGAGGTGCTGTCCAAAGGGCTCTCGAAGCGGTAGCTGCGATTTAGCAGGATGGCGATGTCGGCTGTTCGTTGATCAAGGAGCAAAAAAGCCATTTCGAGGACACCAGTGGGCTGTTGCGAGCGAAAATCACCATAGAGATCGATAATCTTTGCCTGCAACACATAGTCGGGAGTGAGAGGTCCGGATGAAGAGCTGACCGTTGAAAATATGCCGCTTGCCGATAGCCAGCGAACTGTTTCCTCTTGAGCGAGGCTGGCGGGAGATACCAGAAATTCATGGTAAAAATCGGCTTGGTAACGTGACTCGCTCTGGCGATAGACAAAGCTGCGGCTGGCAAAGCGTGGAGATATGCGCAAGGGAGTAATCTGCAAAACTCCAGGAATTTTAGCCCGGGACGAGGATGCGGGTCGTTCTGCCGCAAGTACGTAGCTGACTTTCTCCGGCGCGCGCTGTCCAAGGCGTATACAGCCCGGCAGCAACCAGCCTGCCAGAAACAGGAATATTAGAAAACGTGTCAGATAAGGATTCATCGTCAGGGCTCCACAGAAGGGGGAGGTGTGCCGAAAATCACCTGCGCAGGATAGGTCCGGGCATTTTCCGACAGGTCCAAAAGGTTTTCCGAGGTCTGTCGGAAATTGTTCAAAGTGGTCTCGATGGTCTGCTGCTCGGCAGTCAAAAGAGCGCTCATCTGTCGTAAACTGTGGCCCACTGGCGCCAGATCTTTGGGGAGTTCCGTGGCAAGCGTCTCGAGCTGGCGTGCGCTGCGGGTCAAGGATTGCGACAGCTCCGGAAGGGTGGCAAAAAACTGTTGCAGGGGGGCGTCTCCTGCGGCCAGCAGCTTATCGATGCGGTTGTTGGTGGTGCGCAATTCTTTCAGCAAGGCTACGGACTGATCGCTGATTTGTGCGACGTGTGCCTCCTCCAGGACGCGATTTAAACCAGAGACGGCTTGCTCGATACCTCCGGTGAGTCTCGCAATATCGAGATTGTCCAAATTTTTGAAAATCTTATCCACCGCTTCGGTGTAGCGAGTGATGGTGCTGGGCGCCGAGGGGATATAGGGATTCTCGGGCTGCCAATCGATATCCAGGACGGGGGCCTGATCGGAAGGCAGGTAATCGGCCTCGAGAAACGCCAGACCGGTTACCCCCTGAAAGGCCATACGGATACGCAGCCCCTGATCAATTTCTTCCGGTAACCCTTTCTGAATAACATTTGCGGTGCGGCCCAAGGAGCGCGACAGCAGGGCGATGCGCACCAGCACATAACGTTTTTGGGTGTTGTAAACCGAGTCGACCAAGGTGATGGCTTCGACCTTGCCGACCTGTACACCGCGGATTTTTACCGCCGAGCCGATATCAAGTCCCTGAACAGATTCATCGAAATAGGTTTCGACCAGAATCTGTTTTTGGAACAGGCTTCCGGCACCCAGGACGACGATGGCCGTCACAGCGATGATGGTGGCACCGATAACGAACAATCCGATTTTTAGGTAGTTAGCTCGCTCACTCATGGGGAGGTCTATCCTCCTGTTGTATTGCGACCGGTGTTGTTTCCCGGCGGAAAAAAGATCGCACCCAGGGATCGGTGCTGGTATCACGCAATTGGGCCGGGCTGCCTGAGGCAACGATGCCCTTGGCCCGCTGATCAAGCATGATGACCCGGTCGGCGACGGCAAAAATGCTGGGCAGTTCGTGGGTGACGATAACAAAGGTCATAGTCAGGCTCTCAGCCAACTGCAGGATAAGCTGATCCATTTCAGCCGAGGTGATAGGATCGAGGCCGGCTGTCGGTTCATCCAGAAACAGGATTTGCGGATCGAGGACCATGGCGCGGGCGATGGCGGCACGTTTGCGCATACCGCCGCTGAGTTCCGATGGCAAATAATGGCCAAAATCTTTAAGACCGACCAGTTGCAGCTTCATGGCGGCGATCAGATCCATCGCCGGGTCAGGCAGATCGGTGAACTCTTCCAACGGTAGCCGTACATTTTCCATCAGGGTCAGTGAGCCAAAAAGGGCGCCGCTTTGATACATGACGCCGATCGAACGCAGCAGCGACCGTCGTTGCACTCCCTCGGCCGTCACTATGTCCTGTCCATCATAGAGGATCTGGCCAGCTCGGGGTCGATACAGGCCAATCATGTTTTTCAGCAGAGTACTTTTACCGCATCCAGAGCCACCCAGCACGACAAAGATTTCTCCTCGCCCGACATCGAAGGAGACATCCCTAAGCACGATGGTGTCTCCATAGCCGACAGTCAGATTTTTTACCTTTATGATCGTCTTTGGTGATTCGGGCATAGCAATCAAATTCCCAGGTAATAGTAAACGACCGCGAACAGACCATCGGCAATAACGATCAGAATGATACCCATGACAACCGCCCGGGTAGCGGAATCTCCAACCGCGCTGGCGCCACTACGGGTTTTCAGGCCGTACAGGCAGCCAACCCCGGCAACGATCAAGGCGAAGATCAGGGTTTTGGCCAGACCGCCGGTAAGGTCGAGCAGGTTGACGGCGGCCTTGACCTGATTGATGTACGTGATGAGTGGGTAGCCAAGGGATAATAAAACGACGGCTCCACCGACCAACCCCATCAGGTTGGCAAACAGGCTTAGCAGCGGCATGATCATAACTGTGGCCAGCACCCGCGTAACAACCAGAAAGGGTATCGGTGCCAGCCCCATGGTGGTCAAGGCGTCGATCTCTTCATTGATTTTCATGGTTCCCAATTCGGCGGCAAAAGCGGAACCGGAGCGACCGGCCAGCAATAGCGCCGTCATGAGAGGTCCGAGTTCGCGTAGCATGGACAGAGCCGTGAGATTGGCAACGTAGATTTCAACCCCGAACTGGCGCATGGGAATGGTAGCCTGGAAAGCCATGATCAAACCAATCAGAAAACTGATCAGGCCAACGATGAACAGGGCATTGACTCCGGCTTTTTCCATGACCAGCCAGACTTCCGGCCAGCGTACAGAGCGTGGGTGGCGCGCTGCATGCAGCAGCGCCAGGGTCAACTCACCGGTGAATCGGACCATGTCCAGCATGCTTTGCCAGGCATGAACCACCAGGCGGCCGGCTTCTTCAGGCATGCAGCATGGTTGCGGCCGGGTGCTGTGGATTTCGAGAAAATCTTCCGGCTGGTATTGGGACCAGAGGTGGGCAATTTCCTCTTTCAAGCCATTCAGGCTGTATTGTCCCTGGCGTTTCAGTTGCCGGCGCGCCAGTTCCATCAATAGCCCTATGCCGGCACCGTCGCAATAGGTGACAGCGTCGGCTTTTACGCGCAACAGTTGCGGTGCGATATTTTCCACAAGATTGAGAAGGGGAGTCCATAGTTGGGCGGTGGCGGATGCATCAAGTCGCCCGGTGAGGGACAGGTACAGTGTCTCCTCGTTGTGTTCCAGAATCCGACAAACGTCCCCAGGGAGGGCAGCGGATGGCTTTTTGGTGAATGGTTTCATGCGTCTGCCCGTGGGCCCGCAGCCATGGTTTGCTTATCAAGCCAGGACGGTTCCGGAATGAAGGCGAGCCCGGCATGCCTACTATGTAAAGAGGGCACGCCGGGTCTGGATTGCAGAAGGAGTCCGTTGCAACGAAGGTTCTGCAGGGGAACAAATTTTTGTATTCCCTTATGCGACCTTCGGGTCGATATCCCTTTAACGGGTGATTTTCCAGGAGCCATCCGGCTGCCGGCAGGCGGTGCCGTAAGCTTGTTGCTGTTGGCCCCCAACCACCACATTCTGCAGATACTCGCGGCAGTACTGACCGCTGCTTGCCTGGTAGGTTTCGATAGGGGTGATGCTGCCGTAGTTGCCCGAGTCGGGATTGCGCCAGGCCGTGGATTGGCGGGTGGGGGTATATTCCAGGGCGTACTGGGCATTTTGCTGCATGGCTAGCCGGTCTGCCCGGTCGAGGGATTTGCCGACTTCTTGACCAACCAAGGCACCGGCCAAGGTGCCTATCGCCACCGCCACCAGCGTGCCACGGCCACCACCGATTTGCGATCCGATCAGTGCGCCGGTTCCAGCACCGATTAGGGTACCGCCGCTTTCTTTCGAGCCCATGGGGCCGACACAGCCGGTGGCCAATAGCAGAAAAACACAGCATGAAGCAAAGAGTTTTTTCATGATATCCTCCAGCGATGGGGAATTTGGCTGTTTGTTCGGCGGTTTACGACCGCCAATTGTCTACGTAGCTCCATTAAAAGATAACCTTCCCCTGCGGCCTGTCAAGGTCGCAGGTTTGCAGCTTTGGCATCCTGAATATTTTGGATCATTTCCGTAACCAGAGGTAAAAGGCGACGTGCAATTTCCATGGTGCCCGCATAATTGGGATGCAATCCGTCTTTTTGCAAAAATTCCGGTTTCCCGGCAACACCCTCAAGGTAGTCCGGGAAAAGGGCAACCCCATGGCGGGTGGCGAGATTGGAAAAAAGGGATTGAAACCAGGTGTTGTATTCCGGGCCCAGGTCCCGCAGTTGGCGAATGCCGGCGAGTAAGGTTGGAGTACCCTTGTCGGACAGGATCTTGAGCATGGCGTCAAGGTTGGCTTCCGTCTGCGCGGGGGGTATGGCCTGCAGATTATCGTTGGCGCCAAGTTCCAGGATAACCAGATCGGGGTTGCAGGCAAATGCCTTTTTAAAGCGTTTTAGTGCGCCGACCGTGGTGTCGCCGGGAATCCCTTCGTTGATGAACAAAACTGCGATGCCTTGCTTTTGAAAGGCGGCTTCCAGGCATGCGGGTACGCTGCTGGGAGGGGTAACGCCCCAACCTGCGGTGAGGCTGTCACCAAAGGCGAGAATACGAACAGGATGCACGGTCATGCGGATCTCCTTGGCCCAAGCCTCATGGTAAATTGAGCCGAGCCCTAATAACAGCAACAATAGCACGGCAGGTTTTCCGAGTAGGCATGTATTGAAAACCATAGGCCGGCTGTTTAGCTCTTGAGAAAACTGTTTTCGATAAAATCACAAATGGTCTTTGCATCGTTGAGATCGAAGACCGGTACATCGACCTGCAGTTTTGAATCCGAGGCCACCGCTATCAAGGTGGGGTCATAGGCGTCATCACGGTAGAGAAGCTTGTCTCCGCATTCTTTCCGATGTACTTCGATTTTTGGGAATTTGTTTTTTTTGAAGCCTTCGGTGATGACGATGTCCATATCTCCGAAGTAGCGCTCTATAGACTCTAGTACTGGAGGTTCCTGCTGGTCGGGGTTCTGTTTGATAATGGCCAGCTTGTCCTGAGAGGTAATCATCATGGTATCGGCGCCAGCCTGGGTGAAGCGCCAGGAATCTTTGCCTTCGCAGTCCATAGTGAAGTTATGGGCATGATGTTTAATGGCGCCGACTTTGTAGCCACGTTGTTTCAGTTCGGCAATCAGCTTGACGACCAGGGTGGTTTTGCCGGTGCCGCTTTTGGCGGAAATGGATACGATCGCAGGGCACATGCCAAGGCTCCTTGTAAGGGGAAGCATTTAGAACGGTTTCAATATACGGCATGCTTGTAAATCAAAGCAAATGTTTAAACGGATTGATCCGTTAGGTAAGACATGCAAGCCATGTTGCGGCCGACATGTGACCTGTTAAATTTGATGATACTCCAGAGAAAAATGTGAGAGGTTTTTTCAGGGGCATGGATTGTCGGGTCTTGACAGGCGGAGGAGGTTATGAAAAGCGTGAGGTGGATGGCAGCTGTTTTGATCCTGCTGTTGGGTTTTGTTGGGCAAAGCAGCGCCCTGGTTTCCGAAGCGCGCCCGGGGATTGGTTATGATGACCAAGTGATGTTTCTGGATAAAAAAATAGTTGAAGCCGATACCGTGATCTGGGTGACGCTTGCGTATAGTGATCCCAGGGATGCCCGGGACTGCCGTAATCTTATTGACGTATTTAACGGCCGACAACTGTTTGCCGAAGTACCGGAAAAAAGTTGGGTGCTGATCGATTTCAGTTTGCGCAGTCTGGTAATTCAATCCGGCTTTGCCGGTGATGCCGATGTTGAAAGCGTTACCTTGTGCCCGGATGAAAAAGCCTGCCGGACTTTGCAAAAACAACGTCTGAGTGCCCGGAAGGCGGCAAAACCGGGTGAAAAAACGGAGGGATCTTTTTCGTCAAATGATCTGAGTGACGCAGCGCAGCGCATGGCCCTGGCACGGGGGCTGGTTAAGGCTGCTCGTTGCCGGGGATGTCATGTTGTCGAGGGGTTCGGGGCAACTCACGCGCCGAGTTTGACCTGGCGGCGTGCCAAATATCAGGATGGTTGGTTAAATGCCTACTTGGCGGAGCCCTACCGATTACGGCCGGCTCTTACTACTTTGATGATGTTGCGCTATACTTCCGCCCTCGCCCAGCCGAGCCTGCAACCGGGGGAGCTTAGCCTGGTGGCCGATTTTCTGGAGCGTTTGGCCTGGTTTACTCCTCCCGCAGGGCGGTTTCGCCTGGAGCCATGGGAAACTTATCAATGTCAGCCCTGTCACGCGCGTTTGTATGCCGAGCGCCCCTTGGTCTTTGTCCCTGCTCCTGTACCTTTGCCGTTGCGTAAAAAGATGGAAGAATTGCTGTCCGTGCAATCCTGCCTGGCGTGTCACACCTTCGGTGATGTGCAGACCGTGACCGCATGGTCCGGTCCGCCTTATCCGTATCCCATGGCCCCCGATTTGTTGTTGGCCCTGGAAAAGCTGCGCCTTGATTATTTTATCGATTATGTGCGCGATCCCAAATATCTGCAGCCCGGTACGGCCATGCCGCAGCTTCACTTCACGGATCTGCAGTATAAGGAAATTGAGGGATGGGCGCAGCGTGTTCAACTTCTTATGCGTCAAGGGAAGGTGCAGCCCGTTCACAACTACTACCACATGCAAAAGCGCCCCTGATGATGAAAATCTGAGGCGCTTTTGCGTGTGATAATTGAAAAATGCCGGCATTGCCACGGTCAGCTTTTTACCAATTCGGCGAGCTGCCTCTCTCTGGAGTTGCCTGACGGCTCATTTACAGACCCGCTTTGGCTGGCTCATTCGAAAGGTGCCCGGCGGATGGGAAGACACGGCTTCTGGCATGTGACCGCGCAATGCCGGGTTTGATGTTTCGGCCTACATTTTTGCTGTGCTCTTACGCTTATATTTTACCACAGAGTTGAGATTGTGTTTGCTCGGCAGGTGCTGTTTTTTCCGTTATATTCACTCCCGAACAAAGGTGTCGATATCCGTTTCGTGTACCATGCCCATCATGTGGGCGTATTCCGATTCGATCATGAGGAAATGCCGGCGGGTCGATTCGGCGTTGTCGAGATAAATACGTCGAACTTCCTCGTCGGTAATCTTTTCGGCTAACTTTTGAAGCTGATTTTCAAGGTTTTTTTCTTTTTCCATCGCCAGTTCCATGGCCTTTCGTATCCTCAGGTCGGCCAACAGAACTTTTTCCTGCTCAAGAAGATAATTCTTGTCTTCTTGAAGAGACTGATCCATGAATTGTTCAAACGGCGGCAGGTCGCTTCCCTTGTAGAGGTCATAGAAATGCCGCGCGTGCTCCCGTTCTTCGCTTGCCAGTAATTCGAAAAGCTTTCTTGCTTGAGGTCGTTGCATGTGTCCGGCCGCCATACGATAAAAATTCATGGCATTTTTTTCGGTTTGCAGAGAGCTTTTGATGGCTTCTTGAATCGCGGAATCAGGCAGTTTGGGCATGGTTCTCACCTCCCTTGGACATACGGCTCTACTTTGTATCCCTATTTAACAATTATCCCAAATCACGGGCTTGTCAACGGGTTTTAGATGGAGTAACGACTTTGGAGTGTGTCATGGACTTCTTCCTGTAAAGCTTGGTATGCTGACGTGTAGCCGCCTTACCGGAGGAGAGTCGTATGACGAGTGATGTCCGACCGATATATCCTTTGACCGTTTTCTATGACGGAGGCTGTCCCGTCTGTGCCCGGGAAATTGCCTGTTACAGACGCCTGGTATGCGATGGCCGGCTGTCTTTTATTGATATCAGTCAACCTGACTTCGACCCGACTCTTTATGGGCGCTCGCGGCAGGAATTTATGGCCCAGATGCATGTCATGGATACAAATGGGCGTTTTTTTGTCGGGGTTGAGGCTTTTCGTGCCCTGTGGCGGGGCATGCCTGGTGTGATCTATCCATTTCTGGCTACTCTCGCCGGTTTTCCGGGGATTCATCTGCTGGCTCGGGTGGGATACCATTGGTTTGCGCGGTTGCGCCATTATCTTCCCCGGCCCAAACTGTAAGGTTGATCCCTGCAAATGGCCCTTATGCAAGGAGTTGAAGTCTAATTGCCCGTTTTTGTTGTATAAATATGCCGTATGCGGTATCGTTCGCAGATATCCGGCTTGGCTTCTTCAGAGGCTGACCGTTAACAGGGAGTGCTTGAGATTGCAGATAAAATCCGCCGAGTTCATCAAGGGGGCTGCCAAGCCCGTAGGCTATCCGCCGGGCGACCAGCCTGAAATCGCTTTTGCCGGGCGCAGTAACGTTGGCAAGAGTTCGCTTATTAATGTGCTGGTCAATCGTCGCGGGCTGGTGCGTACTTCTTCCACTCCCGGGCGTACCCAAATGTTGAATTTCTTTGAGGTTAATCAGGAGTTCATGCTGGTCGACCTTCCGGGGTTTGGTTTCGCCAAGGTGCCGGTTGCAGTCAAAAATGCCTGGGGGGCCATGGCCAGAACGTATCTGGAAAATCGTTCCAATCTAAAAGCTGTGATACTGCTGTTCGATATCAGGCGCGTACCCCGAGGGGAAGAGTTGCAGTTGCTGGATTGGCTGGAAGAGTTGAATATCCCGACTATTCCCGTGATTACCAAGGTGGATAAAATTTCTAAAAATCGACGCAGCGCCCAGATCAGGCCGATCCTGGAGGCCACCGGGCTGCCGCAGGATGCTTTTTCGTTTTTTTCCGCCCACACGCGAGAAGGGCGGGAGGACGTTTTGCAACGTATTGAAATGGCACTTTCGTCCGAGGATCAAGAGATCGAAGAAGCTGGACACGATGCAGAATAACAGGAGTTTTTAGTGGGACTATCTGTGACGGATCGGGTAGAGCAAGCGCCGCGTCCAGGACGTACCCGACTTTACCTGGTGCGCCATGGACAAGTGGAAGGGTTTGAGCAGCATCGCTACAACGGTCAGGCCGATGTGCCTTTGACCGACCTGGGTTGGCAACAGTACCGTTTATTGCAAGGTCGTCTTAAGGGGCGCCCGTTGGCGGCCGTTTATAGCAGCGATTTGCAACGGTGTCTGGAGGGTGCTCGGTTGCTTGGCGAGCCACATGGGCTGGAGCCGTTCCCTTTGCCGGCTTTACGCGAATTGCATATTGGTCAGTGGCAGGGGATTACCTGGCAGGAATTGCAGCGATGTTTTCCGCGGCAATGGGAGGAGCGCCTCAAGGATATTGTGAATTACAGGGTGCCCGACGGTGAAAATTTGCTTGATCTGTCCCAACGTGTGTTGCCTGCTCTCAAATCTTTGCTGGCGGCGCATGTCCGGCAAGAAGTCCTGGTGGTTGGTCACGGAGCCGTCAACCGGGTCATCCTGCTCGATGCCGTAGGGGCGTCCTTGCAGTCGGCGTTCCGCATTGAGCAGGCTTATGGTTGTCTCAATATCATCGACTACCTTGAGGATGGTACCAGTACCGTGCAGCTTTTAAATGGTTGATGGGGGCGGGAAAGCTGATGGGCGATAACCCGGCAGTGCTGATTGTAGCTCACGGTTCGCGACGTGCGCAGGCTGTTGATTTTCTTGAGGTTATGGCGGTTCAAGTTCGGCAGCGGCTTGGGGTGTCCCGAGTGGATATCGCCTATCTTGAAAATGGCGAACCAGATGTCGCCTCTGCCATTGAAAACTGTTTTTCAGAAGGGGTGCGTCGCTTGGTGGTGATCCCTTTCTTTTTGTCGCCCGGGGTGCATGTGACAGTTGACCTTCCCCGTGAGGTCGCGGCGGCCCGTCAGACCTTTCCCGACTTACAGATTCTACAGGCGAATTTTCTTGGTGCCCATCCCGCGCTAGGGGGGGTACTTTGCGAACTGTTTTTGGATTGTGTTAAAACCGCGCATTGGCTTGTTTCCAAAGAAGATTAAGTGCCTGTCTGTGCTTTTTTGCCAGGAAGTTGTTCTCCTTGACGCAAGGGAGCATGGCAGTTACAGTGTGTTTTTAAGCGTAATGCACCTTCTCATCGACGGTGCAACGGTTGTGCAAGATGGATTGTTGTTTCGCTTGCTATCAAGCGGTTGTGGAGACTGGCAGGAATGAAAAAAATCTATGTGATCGGTGCTGGAGTCGAAGGGCAGGAGGGTTTCAGTCGCAGGGCCCTGGATCTCGTCGGGCAGGCGGATATTTTATTCGGACGCCCCAAACAGCTTGCGCTGTTTCCCGATTTTCCTGGAGAAAAGGTCAATACCGACCAGAATTTTTCGGATGTGGTCAATCAGCTTAAGGCAACCGATCGCCGGGTTGTTGTGTTGGCCTCCGGTGATCCCCTGTTTTTCGGCATTGGTCGGCAATTGCTGCGCAATTTCCAGGAAGACGAATTGGAATTCGTGCCCAATGTCAGCTCTGTGCAGTATGCTTTTGCCAAGTTAGGCATTCCCTGGGACGATGCTGTTTTTCTGTCCTGCAAGGGACACGCAACCGAAGATGTGGTAGATCGGATCATCGCCTCTGATAAAGCGGCGCTGCTTACGGACACACAGAACACTCCGGGCGCCATTGCCCGGGAGATGATTCTCCGTGGTCGCGATGGGTATGCGGCCTATGTCTGCGAAAATCTTGGTACATCCGAAGAACGTATCGTACGGACCGATGTCCGTGGCTTGCTTGATGCACAAGTGGCATCTCTCAATGTCCTGGTGCTGGTAAAGCAATACGAAGCCTTTGCCGAAGCCTCTCGTCCCGTGCTCGGTATTCCCGATGACACTTTCAGCGCCATTAAGAAGCAGATCACGCGGGAAGAAGTCCGTGCCATAACCTTGGCCAAGCTGCGGTTATGCCACGATACGGTGCTTTGGGACATCGGTGCCGGCTCGGGCTCGGTAAGTATCGAGGCGGATCATTTGATGCCCAACGGCAGAGTATTCGCAATCGAACAAAACGAGCAGTACCAAGAGTTCATCCGGGAAAACCTGCGCAAGTTTCACTCCAGGCACGTATCGATCGTTGAAGGCGAAGCGCCAGCCTGTCTTGAATTGCTGCCGGACCCCGACCGGGTATTTATCGGAGGCTCAGGCGGTAATCTCTGGGACATCCTGGAGGTTGTCGACCAGCGTCTGGCCATCGGCGGTCGCGTCGTGGTCAATGCCATTACCCTGGATACTCTTTCGGCTACCAGTGAATTTTTGGAAAATGCCGGTTACCGGGTGGAAGTAACCAGTGTCAACATTGCGCGTACCCGACCTTCGACTGATTATAAAATGTTTGAGGCTTTCCATCCGGTATTTATCCTTTTGGCGGACAAGGAATAGGGTCAGTCGGTTGCAGGCTGGAGGAACGATACCATTTTAAAAAAGGTCGATGTGCAGTCGGCGGATTGATAGCGTACTGGTTTTTGGCTTTGAGGAGGGTTGATCATGAACCTGCAGGACATTCTGGCTCTGGTGAGCGGGCCGCAAGGCTGGTTATTGATTGGCGGCGGTATTTTATTGTTGCTGATATTGTTGGTTTATCGGCGAATTGGCAAACTGGCAGCAGGTACCCGTAATGATTTGGCGGAAATGCGTCAAACCATGACACAACTTGCAGACCGTTTGGATACAGTACATGGAGCATTGACTTCGATTTCTGCCGCAGGTGGTGAGGACAGGGCTTCTCTGGCTTTAGCAGCATCTATCGATACCGAGGAACCGGAAGTATCCGGTGAGGATACTTACGGTTATGCTGTCGCGTCGGGCAGCGGGGATGACGCGGACCTGACCGAAGCCGGAGCCTTGTTCACGCCGGATACGGCCAGCGAACCACCGGCTGAATGGCCGGGTGCTGCCGAGCAACCGGAAGTATCCGGTGAGGATACTTACGGTTATGCTGCAGCGTCGGACAGTGGGGATGACGCGGACCTGACCGAAGCCGGAGCCTTGTTCATGCCGGATACGGCCAGCGAACCACCGGCTGAATGGCCGGGTGCTGCCGAGGAGCCGGAAGTATCCGGTGAGGATACCTACGGTTATACTGTCGCGCCGGGCACTGGGGATGACGCGGATCTTACCGAGTCTGAACAAGGCCCTGCGCCGGACATTGTCGGGGAATTTCCCGGGGAGTTACAACACGCTGCCCAGGCGCAAGAAGCTTTCGACGAATTCCAGTTTGGCACAGGTGCCGACAAGGAATCTTCCTTGGAAACAGAGCAGCGGGCAGAGGATGAACAAAAAGCCTCTTTTTCGTCATCCGAAGAGTTGGAGTCATTCACTTTTGGCTCCGGAGGGCAGATTCCTGAGGGAGATGCAGTCGATCTGGCTCAATCCGAGTCCCGGGAAGAGCCGCCCCCCGCGGTCCAATCATCAAGCGATGACGCTTTGGAGACAACCGGTCAATCGCCGAGCGAGATAGCAATAGATAGCACGGCTACATCGCAGCCTGCTCCGCAGATTACCACCCTCGAACCCTTGCCTGGAGATCCTGATCGACCCCAAGTGGGTGTGGCGCGTTGCGGGGAGTGCGGGCGCAAGATCGCCTATCCTAAAAGGCTGTCAGGAAAACGGATGCGCTGTCCGGCCTGTCGAGCAACCTCGATCCTCCCCTGATAAATATCAGGAGCTCCGGGTAGAGTTAATGCAAAAGCCAAGCGGGAACCGAGGTTTGGATGTACCTCTGTTCCCGCTTTTGATCTCGTCCAGCTGCCTGCCTCTGAAAATCCCCTTGTCTTTGTTTTTGGTCTAATATTTTTATCGTCCCAATGCGGGGCTAATGGTTAAACGTGCCCCCGGCGACAACTTTTGGACGGCTTGCCCGTTGCCATGTTTGATGTTGCCGTTCGCCTCCCTCCTGTAAGCCTGTTTTAACCCAATTGTCAATAAAGATCCCGGTAAGTGCTTCCTCGATGTCCCCTTTGGAGATGCCTGAAAAATAGTGGGATATTGGCAAAAAACCTCATGTCAAAATCAAGCGTATCGATGTCCTTGTTACAAAAAATCTATTGATAAATTATGTGTAGTAACATTTAATGAAACAAGATTTCAAATTCAGATAATCAGAGGGCACGATGTACGATCGGATCAAAAACAGGCGGAGCTGTGTGCTGGTTGCGCTGGCGGTTGGCTTGGTACTGGCTCTAAGCCTGGGTGCAGCCATGCTGATGGATGTGCAGTCCAGAAAACATGGACTTGAGGCTTTGATATGTCGTGCTCGGACAGCCGCTTTTTCATTCACTGCCGAAGAATTACGTCAGCTGGATGGCGTATCTGCCGAAAATAACCAGCATTTATATCGAAACATGCGTGGGAAATTGACTCAGTTAGCAGGGGCTGGTCGTGGTCATTCACGCGCGTTTTTGACTTGTTTAAAAAAGGGTGAAGTGTTTTTTCTGGCTGCGTCGGGGGGCAGCAAGCCTGTAGAGGCTGGACAAAAATATTCTGATGCGCCGAAGATTGTGATGTCTGTGTTCAGTCGTGGTCGGGCGGAAGGGGAACAAGATGTCAAAGATAATTGGGGGCGGTGGACAGCTGCCTGCGCACCTGTTGTGCATCCGCAAACCGGTCATGTGGTGGCTGTGCTTGGCATGTATGTAGAGACCTCTTACTGGAGACAACAGTTTCGTTATTCCTTTATTTTACCTATGATCTACGGTTGTATTTTGGCGGTAATTACGGCCTTGTTTTTCGGCCTGAAATGGAGGGATCGGAAAGTCAGAGATGTTTTGCAGATGACGCACCAACGTCTCATCTATGAAATCGGCGGACGACGAAAGGCCCAGAAGGAGCTTCACTTCTGGAAAAACCGTTATCGAAAAACTGAGCGGTTTGTTCCGCATGTTCTGTTTGAAACAGATGCGAATGGTTTTCTCTCCTTTGTGCGTGCACAAGGCGCCGATAGGTCAACTTTGCCCGGAGGACTTGCTATCGGAGGGCAAGTTCTGGATTTGGTTATTCCTGAACAGCGGAAACGGGCATCTCAGTGTTTTCAAAAGGTTATACAGGGTAACCGGGTTGAGGAAACATTCACTGTAGCTACAAAAGATGCAATGGAAGTAGCCGTCAAGGTTTCAGGCTCCCCCATGCGTAGTAAAGGGCAAATTATGGGTATCAGATGGGTGGCGGTCGAACAGTCGCCTCCCATAAAAGTGGCGACAATTCCTCTTCGCGGTGCAATATCACAAGAGTCGTTGAGCCGTCTCGATACCTTAACCGGCCTGCCGAGCCGATTTTTGTTTCAGAACCAACTCAAGGAAGCAATGCTAAGAAGCATGGAGTTGGAAGGTATTCTGGTGTTGTTGTGTCTTGATATCGATCGTTTTAAACATATTAACGATGGCCATGGTCGCGAAGTGGGTGACAAGGTGCTGTGCGAGACGGCTCGGCGTCTGAAGAAGGTGTTGCGTAGCACGGACACTGTGGCTCGACCCGGTGGCGATCAATTTATGATTATTCTTGAAGAAGTTAAATCTTACGATGATATTCGTATCGTAATTGCCAAGTTGCAGTCTTGTTTGGGGGCACCGATGGAGATCAACGGTGTCAGCCACACTTTGTCGGCCAGCATCGGCGCAAGCATCCTGCCGCAGGGAGGAGTTGACGTCCAGAAGCTGCAGCAGGCTGCTGATCTGGCCATGTGTAAAGCCAAAAAGTCAGGTCGTGACACGTATCAGATTTTCTCATGGACAGCGGACGATCGTGCCATGTCCGAAGCGTTGATGGGAGAGCGTCTTAGGCAGGCATTCGAAAGAAATGAGCTGGAAATTCTATATCAGCCAAGAATGGATCTGGCAAGCGGTACATTAAGAGGACTCGAGGCATCTTTTTGTTGGCAACATCCGGTTCGAGGCAAGGTTTCCACACCACAAATTCTTGCCTGGGCCAGGGAAGCAGGCATTCTTCTTCCTCTTTGGGAGTGGTACTTTTCTGCGGTGTGCAGACAAGTAAAAAGATGGCAGCAAGAATTGGGTTTTTCCGGTAGCATTGCGGTGTCTCTTTTTTGGGAGCAACTTGGCTCGCCTTTGTTGTTGGAAAGAATCGAGCATCTGCGCGCAGAGTCAGGTGTCAGCCCGGGTGAGATAGTGCTACAAATTGGTGAGGAAGTGATAGCAAAAGAACTTCTTTCGGTTTTGCGCACCATGAATAGTTTACATTCCGCCGGATATACCCTGGCGGTGGTTGATTTCGGTGGCAATGATTCCTGTTTGAAGTGTTTAGCTGATCTGCCCGTGTCCTTGATTAAAATCGCGGACAGTGTTGTCCGTAATCAGTGGTCCAGTGAGACACCTGCTGGTTGCATGAGTCTCATGGTTTCCGCAGCCCATAGTCTGGAGATGGAAGTGGCTATGGCCGGTGTCAGTTCTGTTGACCAGCTTTCCGTTGTGCACAGTATAGGATGTGACCTGGTGCAGGGGCCGCTGTTCGGCTGCGCCCAATCTTCGATCTTTATCCATGATAAACTGCTCCGCTCAATATGTTCGGGTCTTGAACAGGGTTTGCCCGATCTTCGGTGTGACAGTCCTTCCGTGTAATATGGATATGTGTTTTCTTCTTCTGAGTCCCTTCTCCAAATCGCATGCGTGTCTCTTGGGTTAAACTTCTGTGCACTGTTCTGTCCAGGTGGAGCAAAGACTGGCGGGACAACGCAGCCGGTAGTGCCATGAAAAAGCTGTAGCAAGGTATCGAAGTCAGGGGATATCCCTTGGCATGCGTATACGGGGTGTTTTGATTTGCATGAAGGCGCTAATCCTGTTATTTTTTCAATCTTGACATAAGTGATGTTCGCCTCATGACTACATGACTCTTTGGGACGTTCTGTGGCCTGTGGCGACTTTTCGAGTTTTTGCAAGGGAGCTTCGCGATGGAGATTGAAGTCCGATTGTTTGTTTTTGATGACGAAGGCGGGATATTTACTTTGGATAAAAAGCGCTATGATGCAGCCGTTGAGCATCGGGAGCCATTGCCGGAATTCAAAGGCCAGTGTATTAAGCTTGCTGGCGCCATGCTCATGCGGCAGGGTGAGCAACCGGCGACCCTGGAAGATGTTTACGGCCAGTTCGTTTATTTCGATCAGGACGGTTTCGTGGATGAAGAAAAATTAGCCGCAGCCACCTGCCACACAGATAAGGATCTCGGTCGGGAATACCACAATGAGTTCGTTTGGGTTCCCAGTGAGGCAGATAGGGCCAAAATTAAAGCGGCTTTGGGGTAAATTGTCTGCTGATAAAGCGGTAGCTGTGGGGAGACGATGACAATGGAAAAAAAACAGGGATGTGCCGGCGGTAAGCCTTCGGTGTTTGCCTCTGGCGGTACCGAAGAAAGCCGGGATTGGCTGGCGGACGATCTGCATGTGTATGTGGAGCCTTGGCGCTCGCGTTTTGAGTGGCCGGATGGCTATCCGCGGCGTATCAAGGTTTCCGATGAACTGGTAGAATGGGATGCTGACTATCCCGATTACGATCCGGCCTATTATGTCGCTCCCGAGGTTCTTGAGAATGACCGGACTCGTAAATCTGGCGGTTGGGCCGACCCTGAAGATATCGGGGCGGCTGGCGAATTGCCGAAGGAAAGTTTTGAGGGACCCATTCGTTTCGATGCCATGGGGCGGCCTTTGAATCCGCGGGGGCGTACCGGGATTGCGGGTCGCGGACTGCTTGGCAAGTGGGGACCCAACTATGCAGCCGATCCTATAGTGACACGGTTAAACGCACAGTTTGGAGACGTCGAGATGCTGGCAGTTCAACGGCGGGATAACGGTCAATGGGCCATTCCCGGCGGCATGGTTGATGCGGGTGAGGAAATCAGTCGCACTTTAACGCGCGAATTGTCGGAAGAAACCGGCGTCAGCCTCGACATGAGTCGCGGTCGACTGATCTATCGCGGCTATGTTGATGACCCGCGTAACACCGACAATGCCTGGATCGAAACCACGGTTCGGCATCTGCATCTGGATACCGCAGAAGCCGCTACCCTGGAACCTCAAGCCGGGAGCGACGCGCGTACGGTAAACTGGTTGCCACTTACCGAACGCAGTTTACAGAAACTCTATGCGGGGCACGGCTATTTTGTCGTTTCCGCCCTGGCACAGTTGCTCCGGGATGAGCCGGATGTGCTGCCAAAAAAAATGTTGGCGCAGTTACGCAGTTTTTATAGATAGTGTTTCCTGGGCGGGCACCCTTGCAGGTGCCTGCCCATTCAGCTTGCCGCGTCGTATCTACGATGCAGGTAAAGGGGTAAAGCATGGCCCCGTGGTTTGCTCAGGCGTTGCTGGCTCTTTTGTTTATCGGCCTGCAGCGCTTTTTTTATAAAGTCGCTGCGGAGCGCGGTTGTGGCACGGCCCTGACCAGCGTGGTTTTCATGGGATCGGTTGCTGCGGTTAGTTGGTTGCTGTTTTTACTTGGTGCCGACAGGGGCGTCCCGACTCTCGCCATGGTGTTGTGGGGGCTTGTCAACGGCCTGGCGTTCCTCGGTAGTGCCGCCTTGACCATGGAGGCTCTGCGGCATGTCCCCGCCGCCGCCGGTTATTCGCTGACCCGTCTCAGTACGGTACTTGCAGCCGTCTTTTCCATCTTCTATTTTCATGATCGTTTACAACCAAGGCAGCTGTTGGGAATCCTCCTGGCCGTTAGCGTCGTATTCCTCTGTGCGCGGGGGCGTGCAGTCGGTGCGCAACGTCCAGATGCCCGCTATCGTTGGGGGGTGATGTTGGCATTGCTCGCCATGTTGTCCGGCACCGTGGCTTCCGTTTCCAGTAAATTTGCCGCGCTGCAGGCTGATAAGTGGGGGTTTATGGCGATATCTTACAGCTTTAGCACCTGTGCCGCCGTTGCCATGCGGCGCAGGGAATGGAACCGACTGCCTTCGGGGCCATGGCGTGCCACATTGGTTATTGGACTGGCCATGGCCGGATTGAATTTGGTCGGTTTTTATCTGCTGCTGCTGGCGCTCGAAACCGGTCCTCTGGCAGTTATTGCCCCGTTGACCGGGTTGCATTTTGTTATAGCGATTATACTGGCGGCCGTGGTGTACCGTGAACGACCAAGTTTGCGCAATATGGCAGGGATGGTTATGGCCATGGTGGCTGTCCTGTTGATGAAAACTTAAAGAATTTCTCCGTAATGGCGTGTACCGCTCTTCCCTTGTTTTTTAGACCGTTTAACGGTTTTTCATCCGGTTTTTTCCTCTTCTGAGCCTGGTTTATCCACTCTTTATCCACACCATTTCCCTGCTATTTACACAATATGTTGGGGATAGAATCAAAAAAAATCCCTAGATATAGTGCTAATTTGGCTTGACACCCGGTGATGCTGTGTTACATTCACAAACGTCAAATCGACACCGGAGGGAAGTAGAGGATGATCGAATACATTCGTAAAAGAGATGGTCGACTGGTACCGTTTGAGCAGGGCAAGATCACTATCGCCATTCAAAGAGCCGTGCGTGCCGTCGATGGCACCGATATGGACAAGGCGGACAAGATTGCCAGGGAAGTGGTAGGCATTCTGGAGGTAATCTACAAGCAGGACAGGGTTCCGACCGTTGAAAACGTGCAGGATCTTGTGGAAAAGATTCTGATTGAGAATGGTCACGCCAAAACCGCCAAGGCTTATATCCTCTACCGG
>DKEW01000034.1:117044-154481 GCA_002452265.1 Pelobacter sp. UBA6812
CTCACCCAGGAAGACTGGCGGGTCAACGAGAACGCCAATATGGGGTACTCCCTACAGGGCCTCAATAACCATATAGCAGCTAATATCACCAGCAATTACTGGCTTAACAAGGTTTACCCCCGCGAAATTGCCGATGCGCATCGCAACGCTGATTTTCATGTCCATGACCTCGGTACGTTGGCGGTGTATTGCTGTGGATGGGATCTGCGCGACCTTCTTATGCGCGGGTTTTCCGGTGCCTATGGCAAGGTTGAGAGCGCGCCACCTCGGCATTTCCGCACCGCCCTCGGGCAGATCGTCAACTTCTTCTATACCTTGCAGGGCGAAGCGGCCGGGGCTCAGGCGTTTGCCAATTTTGATACGCTGCTTGCACCGTTTATCCACTATGACAAGCTTTCCTACCGCGAGGTCAAGCAGTCGGTTCAGGAGTTTATCTTTAATATGAACGTGCCGACCCGGGTCGGCTTCCAGACACCTTTCACCAACATTACCCTCGACATGATCGCGCCGAGCAATCTTGCCAACGAAGCGGTAGTCTTCGGAGGGAAGTTGATGGATGCCTGCTACGGCGACTTTCAGGAGGAGATGGACCTTTTCAATCGCGCCTTCTGCGAAGTGATGATGGCTGGTGATCATGCCGGAAGGATTTTCTCCTTCCCCATCCCGACTTATAACATCACCCAGGGTCTCGATTGGGAAAGCCCACGGTTCCAGGCTATCTGGGAAATGACGGCCAAATACGGGATTCCGTATTTCAGTAACTTCATCAATTCGGATATGGACCCGGAAGACGCCCGCTCCATGTGCTGCCGGCTGCGGCTGGATAACCGCGAACTGCGCCGTCGTGGCGGCGGTCTGTTCGGCTCCAACCCCCTGACCGGCTCGGTGGGGGTGGTGACGCTCAACCTTCCGCGTGCGGCCTATCTGGCCGAGAATAAGGAGGCTTTCTTTGTTCGCATTTCCGAACTGATGCGCCTGGCTTATCAATCGCTGGAGATCAAGCGCAAGCAGCTGGAGCGTCTCACCGAGGAGGGCTTGTATCCTTACAGCCGTTTTTACCTGTCGGATATCCGGGATCGTATGGGTCAGTACTGGGGCAATCATTTTTCGACCATCGGCCTGATCGGCATGAACGAAGCCAGTCTCAATCTCATCGGTGAGGGGGTCGATACGCCCGCAGGGCAAGCTCTGGCGGTAGAAACTCTCAATTTTATGCGCCTGCAGCTGGAAGCTTTCCAGGAAGAGTCGGGGCATTTGTACAATCTTGAAGCCACTCCGGCTGAAGGTACCAGTTTCCGTCTGGCCAATCAGGATCGAAAGCGCTATCCCGCCATTATCACTGCCGGGTCAGAGGAGCCTTACTACACCAACTCCACCCAGTTACCGGTTGGCAGTACCGACGATATTTTCGAGGCTTTGACTCATCAGGATTCTTTACAAACCCTGTATACCGGCGGCACCGTGTTTCATGGTTTCCTTGGGGAAAGGCTGGAAGATTGGGGGAGTGCTCGTCTGCTGGTGCAGCGCATTGCGGAGAATTTTCATCTGCCCTATTTTACCATCAGTCCGACCTTTACCATCTGTCCTGAACACGGTTATATCACCGGTGAGCACTTCAGTTGCCCCCATCAGCACGATGCCGGCGCAGCCTGATTATATTTGCCAGAATAAAAGAACTTTTTCATGAGGAGATCAGACATGGCTACAAAATGTGACGCCAAGACTGAAGTTTATTCCCGCGTTTGTGGGTTTTTCCGTCCTGTTCAGCAGTGGAATCGCGGCAAGAAAGAAGAATTCAAGGATCGTCGCGAATTCATGCTCGAAAATCACCCGATGAAAGGTTAGGTCAGCGTGGGCATCAAGGGGTTTCAGGGTACCAGCCTGCTCGATTTTCCCGGTCGTATCGCTTCCCTGGTGTTTTTGGGTGGGTGCAATCTGAGCTGTCCGTTCTGTCACAATCCCGCCCTTGTTGAAGCTCCGGAGGATTTGCCGGATTACCCCCTGGAGCCTTTGTTCGAAAAATTGGAACAGCGTCGGAATTTTATCGACGGCGTTGTTATTTCGGGTGGCGAACCGACGCTGTTCCCGGAGCTGTTACCGTTGATGCAACGCATCAAGTCCATGGGGCTGCAGGTCAAGCTCGATACCAATGGTCTGTTGCCTGAGGTGCTTGCCGAGGTTCTACAACAGGGCTTGGCGGATCTGGTGGCTCTGGACCTGAAAACCTCCCCGGAGCGTTACCGGGAACTGCATAACCGGCCGGTTGACAGTTCGGCGCTTGCACGCAGTGTAACCTTGCTGCTGCAGGGCTCTGTGGCCTGTGAGTTTCGCACGACCTGTGTTCCAGGTTTGGTGGGGAAAGATGATATCCTGCAGTTGGGCGCGTTGCTGCGTGGTGCGCAAAGCTGGGTGTTGCAGCAGTTTGTGCCCCACTACAGCTTGGCCGACTCGTATCGGGTGCTTGAGCCGTATCCGGTCTCTCTCTTGGAAAACTTCGCTGAACTGGCACGGGAATTTGTTCCGAAAGTGGTATTGCGAGGGGTTTGAAAGGCAGCTGTAAGCTATCAGTTATTAGCTGAGAGCTGAGGATTAAATATCAATAAACAGGGCCGCGACAGATTCTGTCGCGGCCCTTTGATTTTTTGGAAAATGGGAAGGTCAGTTCTTTTTGGTGGCGGCAAGATGCGCGCAGCCGATAGCACCGTTGTGCTGGGGGTGGGCGGGGATGACGATGTCGGCAGAACTGAATTCGCGAAGCAGGGCCACGAAGGCGCCGTTTTTTGCTACTCCGCCGGTGAGCACGATGGTGTCCTGGGCAAAACGGGCCAGCATCGGCGCGACGCGTTTGATCAGGGTCTGATTGACTCCGGCGCATAACGCTTCAAGGGAATGCCCCTCGATAATTTTTCCGATCAGTTCGCTTTCACCGAAAATGCCGCAGGTGGCATCGAGGTAAACGGGGTTCTCATGGTGGCGGGCCAGTTCTTCGAGGGAGATATCCAGAACTTTGGCCATGTTCTCCAGGTAGCGACCGGAGGAAGCGGCACACTTGTCGTTCATGAGGAAATCGACCAGAATGCCGTCTTCTAGTCGAGCGACCTTGCTGTCCTGGCCGCCGAGATCGAGCAGGGTGAAGGTTTCCAGCCCGGTCTGAAACCGTGCACCGGCAATGTGCGCCTGGATTTCCGGAACCACGTTGGCACCAGCCAGGTTGATGGTGTTGCGCCCATAGCCGGTAGCGGTCAGCGGCGTGCTTTGCCATTGCTTCAAAGTCAGCAGCCCCAGGTCCTCGTAAGCCAGTATGAGCCGATCACCGTGACGGGTGGCGTAGCGTTTGTAGAAGGGGATAGTGTCGAAGCTTTCCAGTTTGGCTATGTTGTTGCCGTCGAGGGCGGCGAATTTAACCTGGCGACTGCCAAGGTCAATGCCTATACCGGTCATGCGCGCCTCGCTTTAATCATTTCCATGAAGCCTTCCAGTCGGATGCGGGTGCGTGCATCGAGCGGCCCGGGCCGGTCTCCCTCGAGAGTCAGAATGGGCAGGTGGCGCAGCCGTTTGCGTACGATAAGGTCCTCGATCTGGCGAAAGCAGAACGATTGTACGTAGTGTATAACCCCGTCGATGCGACGCTGTTCAATTTCTTTTTCGATGTCGTCAAGGCGCACGAAGACGTCGTAAGGGTAGGTGTAGCGTTGGTATTGTTCCACTAGCGACGCCACCTGGTAGGGCATGGAGAACTGCCTCTGGGTTTCGTTGAACACTACGCGCCCGCCAAGTTCTTCAACCACGGTATAGATATCGGTGAATATCGGTGGTACGCCGATGTACGCCAGGCGTAGCCCTTCCGGCAAGGGGGTACGGTGCCGGACCTGGTCCAGGAAGGCGTCGGCTTGTGCTGCGAAGGTTTGCGGATCGCCGTTCATATCGGAGGTGCAGACCTGCCAGGTGTGATTTTCCGTGCCGGTGACGCGGTTCTCCTCCCAGGTCAGGCGGTCGATTTCATGGACCCGGGCGCGGATGGCGTTAAGCTGCTGCCAGGCTTGATGGGTTTGCTCCGGAGTGACGCCGAAATGGGCTGTCAGCTTGGCAATTTCATGCTCCAGGCTGGTCCGGGACCTGTCGTAGGGGTAGGCGAACGGGATGGTGGTGATGCCCTGCAGTTGCAGAACTTCCATCAAGGCCTTGGTGTTCGAGCAATCCCCTTCGGTGACGGCGATGATCTCGCGTATGCCGTGGCGCAAGGCTGCGCTGTAAAGGCCCTTGATCCAGCCGCAGCAATTGCGCGGGAACCCGGCCATTTCGGCCTCGTCGATGAGGTTCTGGCAGGCAGGGTCGGTGATGAAGATATTGTTCAGATCAACGGGGCGTTTGCCTGCCGCAACCACGATTTCGAGGGGGATAGTAGTGGTGAATCCAACCATATGAAGAATGCTTTGATAAGTCCGTTAGTCCTGTCTTATAAACAGGTAGTAAATGAAAACGAAGACCAGAACAGCCCCACCACCGGCGAAAACCAGAACCGGCTCGCTGCCGACAGTTGAAATGGACGGTTTTTTTTGCAGGGTGTAATCGATAACGCAGGCGTACCCTACCGTGGTAAGCATCATGAATAACAGTGCCTGTCGTTTCAGTATAATGGAAACCAGGCAGATGATACCGAGTATGGTCAAAAACCAGGGGTTGTAGATCAGGTCGCCAAGATTTACATTGCGTAGAGTCTCCATAACGTGCTCTGTGCGCAACGGTTCTAAGAAATCCTTGACTGTTGAAAGGTCCATAGGCGGTTATCCTTTTTCGGGCCAATCAGGAACTCCACGGTTTAAAAGATCGATTTGTCAATATACCAGAGGCCTGGTCTAATCCAAAGCTTAAAATGCTGATGCATCTTGACTTTACGTTTGGGTTGAACCTAGTATACCCCTTTTTGGATGTATCTCGCGGAGAGGGGAAAAGGGTTGCCGGATCGGGCTATTGGAGTGTTTGATTCAGGGGTTGGGGGACTGACGGTTCTCAAGGAGATACAGCGCCTGCTGCCGGGGGAAGAACTTCTCTATCTCGGAGATACGGCTCGTGTGCCTTATGGGACCAAAAGCCCCGCGACGGTGAGACGTTACGCCATGGAAGCGGCCACTTTTTTGACCCGGCGCAGGGTCAAAATGCTGGTTGTCGCTTGCAATACCGCCTCTTCGGTGGCATTGCTCGAGCTGGAGAACTGTTTCCAAATACCGGTTATCGGTGTTATCGAACCCGGTGCCAGGCGGGCTGTGTCGGTGACGCGGACCGGATGTATCGGTGTGATCGGTACTGAAGGCACCATCAAGAGCGGGGCTTATACCCTTGCTATCAAGCAACTGGCTCCCGATGCGGATGTGGTGGGAGTGCCTTGCCCATTGTTTGTGCCTCTGGTGGAGGAAGGTTGGCTTGATCACCCTGTAACCCGTCTCACTGCCGAGGAGTACCTCAGGCCCTTGCGCAAGCATGGGATCGATACTTTGGTGCTCGGCTGTACCCATTATCCGCTGCTCAAGGATGTGCTGCAGGAGGTTTTGGGCCCGGAAGTTGTTCTGATCGATTCGGCAGAAGAAACCGCCTTTGCCGTGGCTACCCGGTTGCAGGGGCGGAGTCAGTTGCGTCCAATAAGGCCAGCGGTCCCTTCGCAGTTCTTTGTTACCGATGTGCCCGAGCGCTTTCAGCGGGTGGGTGGGGAATTCCTTGGCCATCTGCTGACAGGTGTGGAGCAGGTCTCTATCGATTGAGGCAGAGCACCCGGCGTGTCACCGGGTCGACTTGCCATGGAGCAAATGACATGAAAAGATCATCCAGTCGGTATCTGATTCCGATTTCGATCCTCATACTGCTGGCGGCCGGCCTGTTCACTTATCGCATCATGCATCGGGTGCCACAGGTGGGGCAGGATACGGCTGGTACGGAGGAACTTTTACCGCAAAGGGAAGTGCTCCTGTATTTCGCCAGCCAAGACGGATTTAGCCTGATTACCGAAGCGCGCGACGTGCCTGAGGCCGAGGAAGGGCAACTGGTGATGGAAATCATACAAGCTCTCGGAGCCGGGCCGCGTGCTTCGCTGAGTCCGATTTTGCCGTCGGGGGCCCGCCTGCTTGGCTACAGCCAGCAAGAGGGGATCGCAACCCTTGATTTCAGCAAAGAGCTGGTTGCCGCACACCCCGGCGGAAGCATGTCGGAGTTGTTGACGGTCTATGGACTGGTAAACACTCTGGCCGTCAATTTACCCCATATTCGCAAGGTGCGTATCTTGGTTGAAGCGCAGCCGGTGGAAACCCTTAAAGGGCATGTCGACCTGCGCCAGCCGATTGCCGCCGATTTTCGTTTTGCCCGCCCGTCCACTGAGGATGAGGCTTCGACCTTACAGGAGAATCCATAGCATGGCCGACTTCATCGCCGCAATCAAGGAACGCGTACTGGTGCTGGACGGCGCCATGGGTACCCTGCTTCAGGAGCGCGGACTCAAAGCCGGTGGTTGCCCGGAGGAAATGAACCTGACGGCACCAGAGGTGGTGGAGGCTGTACATCGCGAGTATGTCGAGGCCGGTGCCGATATTATCGTCACCAACAGTTTCGGCGGCAGCCGTCTGAAGCTGGCCCATTATGGTCTTGAAGGGCAGGTTCATGAAATCAACGTACGATCCGTCGAGCTGGCACGGCGCGCCGCAGGTCCGGATCGCTTTGTCGCCGCCTCCATCGGGCCTACCGGAAAGTTTTTGCGGCCGGTGGGAGACGCGGATTTCGACGAAATGGTGGAGGTGTTTGGCGAGCAGGTGCGCGCTTTTGCCGAGGCCGGCGCCGACCTCATCACCATGGAAACTTTTCTGGATATCGCTGAATTGCGGGCGGCAGTGATCGCCTGCCGTGAATTTTCCAACCTGCCGATCATGGCCCTGATGACCTTTGAGAATGAAGGACGCAGCGTGCTCGGCACCTCGCCGGAAGCCGCTGCCGTCACCCTTGAGGCGCTTGGCGTGTCGGTAATCGGAACCAATTGCGGGTTGGGGGTGGAGGGGATTTACCAGATGCTGGCGCGCATGCGCAATGTCTGTTCGATCCCACTGATCGCCCAACCAAACGCCGGTCTGCCTCAACTCATCGACGGTCAGACCGTATTCAATGCCACTCCTGAAGACATGGTGGTTTATCATCAGCGTCTGTTGGATATCGGCGTGCGGGTCATCGGTGGCTGCTGTGGAACCACCCCGGCGCATATCCGGGCCATGCAGCAGGCGCTGCAGGGGATGCCTCAGGATTGGACCCCGCCGGCCCGGCGTAGCCTGCTGTCCAGTCGCACCGAGGTGGCCGAAATCGGCGGACCAGCCGCCTGTGCCATCATCGGTGAGCGCATCAATCCCACCGGCCGCAAGGCCTACGCCCAAGAGTTGCGTGAAGGCAAAACAGCTTATATCCGGCGCGAGGCCCAGGCCCAGGTGGCGGCTGGTGCGCACTTGCTGGACATCAATTGCGGTGCTCCCGGCGTGGACGAACCGGCATCGCTGGAGCGTGCCGTGCTGGCTGTCACAGGCGTGACGCAAGTGCCGCTGGTGCTCGATTCTTCCGATCCGGCGGCTTTGGAACGGGGCCTGAAAGTGGCCGATGGTAAGGTGCTGATCAATTCCGTGTCCGGTGAGGAAAAGAGTCTTAAGGGCATTCTGCCGCTGGCCAAAAAATATGGCGCGGCGGTTATAGCCCTGGCCCTGGATGGCTCGGGAATCCCCGAAACCGCCGAGGAGAGGCTGGCGGTGGCGCGGCGTATCCGCGATGCCGCGTTGGACGCTGGTTTGGCGCCCGAGGACATCGTGGTCGATTGCCTAACCCTGACCGTTTCAGCCGAGCAGAAGCGGGCCATGGAAACCATTCGCACATTGCGCCTGGTACGTGATGAACTCGGTCTGCCCACGGCTCTGGGGGTCAGCAATATTTCCTTCGGGCTGCCGTGCCGACCGGTTCTATCCTCGGTGTTTTTTGCCATGGCTTTGGATGCCGGCTTGTCGGCCGCCATTATCAATCCTCGTGACGAACGCATGATGGATGCCTATCGAGCCGCCATGGTGTTGCTGGGTAAAGACGTGCGGGCTGAAAGTTATATTGCCGCGTATGCCGATATCGCCGCCGCACCGGTCGTCACGGATCCGAATGCCGCTCCGGTCGGGGTCCGCGAACGGTTGGCCGCCGCCATTATCGAAGGGGACAAGGACGGTGTAGTCGCCCTGGTTGAGCAGGCCCTGAGTGAAGGTCTTGACACCGCGACGATCAGCAACGAGGGCTTGCTTCCCGGTCTGGAGGAGGTCGGGCGGCGTTTCGGCGAAAATCGTATTTTTCTGCCGCAGGTCATGCAGTCGGCGGAAACCATGCAAACCGCTTTCGCCCGCCTCAAGCACGAGATGCAGGGAGGTTCCTTCGCTTCTTTAGGGCGGATCCTGATGGCGACCGTCGAGGGGGATATTCACGATATCGGCAAGAATATTGTCTGTACCCTATTGGAAAATCATGGTTTCGAAGTCATCGACCTGGGCAAAAACGTATCGGCCGATCGTATAGTGGAGCAGGCTGTGACCCTTAAAGTTGATGCGGTAGGGTTGTCGGCTTTGATGACCACCACCATCGAGCAGATGCGGGTGACCGTTGATCGGTTGCGCGAGGCCGGTGTCAAGGTCTTTACCATGGTCGGCGGAGCCGTCGTCACTCAGGAATACGCCGATGAAATCGGTGCTGATATGTATGCCGCCGATGCGCTGGAGGCCGTGGCAAAAGCGAAGCAACTATTGGCGCCGGGGCGCTGATCCGGCTTCGAGGCTATTGCACCGAAACACCGGCTGTGATAACTATAGGCGGCCGTTTCCCCAGTCCGGGCGATACGCGAGGAATCCATGATAGGTGGATACAATCACAACTTTCGTTACAAAGGGCGCGTGTTTCACGTGCAGACCGAGGACGGCGGTTCCAAAAAATCTCAGATCGTGACTCTGTTGTACGAAGGCGGCACAATCCTGGCGTCCTGCAAGAGCACCTATGCCGACCTGCTGGGTGCGGAAGACTACCGGCAGCAGGTCGAACAACGTATGAAAGCCCAGCATAAAGAGATGCTGCGACGTTTGAAGGACGGCGAACTGGATGAAAAGGCCGGTTTTCCCACCGCTTCCGATGTACAACCCGACGCCCCCCCCTGCTCATCTTCCGGCGCTTCAGGGATTTTAAACCAAAATCAACATGTGGAAGTTCCCGCGGCCGAGATAGAGCTGCCGGAGGCTGGCTCTCTGGACGAACTGGTGTTCGCCTATCTGGCCGGCAACGACCCTCGCTATAAAAAATCGTAATTGCCTGCCCGTTGGTGGCGTTTGCCGATACCCCGGCCTGCGTTGCACGACGGGTCTGATTTTTTCAGGAAAGGAAAAGTAGTAACGATGTTGACCGAACAAAAAGTCCAGGAACTCGAGCAAGCAGCTCGGGAGTTGCGTGTGGACATTCTCAAAATGCTGCATCAGTCCCAATCCGGACATACCGGTGGCAGTTTGTCGGCCATTGATATCATGGCTGTGCTGTTTTTCCACCAGATGAAACATGACGCGAGCTGCCCCGACTGGTCGGAGCGTGACCGTTTCGTTTTGTCCAAAGGGCATGCCGCACCTGCCCTTTATGCCTGTTTGGCGCGTGCCGGTTATTTCCCCAAGGAAGATCTCGCCACCTTGCGCCAGCTTGGCAGCCATCTGCAGGGACACCCTGACATGCGCAAGACTCCCGGTGTTGAAGTATGTACGGGTTCCCTCGGTCAGGGGCTGTCACAAGCTGTCGGACTGGCGATGGCCAATAAAGTGGCAGGTCGTACCTCGCGCGTTTTTGCCCTGTTGGGGGATGGCGAGTTGCAGGAAGGCCAGATCTGGGAAGCGGTCATGAGCGCGGCCCATTACCAGCTTTCCAATTTGTGCATCGTTGTCGACTGCAATGGGCTGCAAATCGACGGCTTCACCGAAGACGTCATGAATGTCGGTCCGGTGGCGGCTAAATTCGCCGCTTTCAATATGCATGTCATCGAAGCAGACGGCCACGATATCGACTCCTTGGGGCAGGCTTTCGCCGCTGCCGAGGTGTCCGAGCGACCGGTCGTGATTGTCGCCAAGACCATCAAGGGTAAAGGCGTTTCGATTTTTGAAAACAAAGCCAAATACCATGGTCTGGCACCGAGTGACGAAGAGCTGCAAGTATCCCTCCAGGTGCTGGGGGCGCTTTAGTCCGGATTATGCATGAAGTCTTTGGCGCTGTGTGCCAAGGGTGTCAACCGTGCTTCATGGGTAAACAGACTCAAGGTGATGTTGCTACAGATATTGCCCGCTTATGACTGCGGGCTTGCTAAACAGAAAGCGAATAACGCAATGATTGCAACCAGAGATGCATACGGCAAGGCTCTGTTGGAGCTTGGTCGTCAGAATCCGAAAATTGTCGCCCTGGACGCCGACCTGTCTGGTTCGACCAAGACCGCCCAATTCGCCAAGGAATTTCCCGAGCGGTTTTTCAACGCCGGGATCGCCGAGGCCAATATGGTTGGCATGGCTGCCGGGTTGGCTGCCGGCGGCATGATTCCCTTCGCTTCGACATTCGCGGTATTTGCCGCCGGACGGGCTTTTGAGCAGATTCGCCAGTCCTTGGCGTACCCGCGCCTGAATGTCAAGGTGGTCGCCACCCATGGCGGCATCACCGTCGGCGAAGATGGAGGTTCCCATCAGTCGATTGAGGACCTTGCCATTATGCGCTCCCTGCCCAATATGACTGTGCTGTGCCCGGCCGACGGACCTGAAACAGCGGCCGCGATCCGCGCCGCTGCGGCATTTGAAGGCCCGGTTTATATCCGTTTGGGGCGCGGCAAGGTGCCGGTGGTCTTCCCTGAGGATTGTTCTTTTGAAATCGGCAAGGGTGTGACTCTACGGGAGGGTAAAGACGTTACCCTGATAGGAACCGGTCTGATGACAGCCATGGCACTGGAAGCGGCCGATGAACTGGCTGGCAAGGGCATCGATGCGCGGGTACTGCATATCGGCAGCATCAAACCACTGGATGAGGATCTGGTGCTTAAGGCTGCCCGGGAAACCGGCGCTATCATCACCGCCGAAGAGCATTCGGTGGTCGGCGGTCTTGGCGGCGCGGTATGCGAGTGTCTGGCAGAAGGTTGCCCGACCCCCGTGGAGCGTGTCGGCATGCGCGATGTTTTTGGCCAATCCGGTCCTGCGGATAAGCTGCTGGAATATTATGGTTTGACCGCCGACAAACTGGTAGAAGCTGCCGAGCGCATCCTGCAGCGCAAAGTCCGATAATTCGTTTTGAGCCGCATACCAAGACGGGAAGAACCGGTGGAACACCATTCCAACATCTTGATCGTCGATGCCGATCAGACTCTCAGCCAGGCTTTGGAACAGATGCTCAGCAGTCGGGGGCATCTGGTTAAACGGACCTCGTCCGGGCAGGACGCCTTGGATATCCTGGTGCGCGAGACGCCGGAGTTGATGATCCTCGATCTTCAGCTGCCCGATGTCGACGGATGGCATGTGCTGGAACAGGCCAGTGCCCTTGGCGACGCCTGTCCGGTGGTGGTATCCACTGCCCGGGAGCTTCCGGAACACGCGGTTACCGCTTTATTAAACGGCCCCGGCGATTACCTGCGCAAACCAGCCTCCGCCGAGGAACTGACGGTAGTTGTGCAGCGCACCCTGGAAAACAGCCGTTTGCGCAAGGAAGTGGCTTGTCTTCGTAACCAGAAGAGCGAGAGATTCGGCCAGCCCTTGATTATCGCCTGCAGTCGCGAAATGCGCCAGGTGCTGGAGATGGTCGAGAAGGTTGCCGGCAGCGATGCCTCCACGGTGTTTATTCAGGGGGAGAGTGGTACCGGCAAGGAACTGGTGGCGCGGGCGATTCATTACCAGAGCGCCCGGGCCGACCAGCCGTTCATGGCGATAAACTGTGCCGCTGTGCCCCAGACTTTGCTTGAAAGCGAGTTGATGGGGCACGAAAAAGGCGCCTTCACCGACGCCAAGAACCTTAAAAAAGATCTGTTTGAGTTGGCCGATGGCGGTACCGTATTTCTCGATGAAATCGGCGATATGGATCCGGCCATGCAGGCCAAGCTGCTGCGTGTGTTGGAAGAGCGGACCTTTCGTCGGGTTGGCGGGACCCGCGACATCACCGTCGATGTGCGCATCCTTTCGGCTACCAACCGGGATTTGCGCAGGGCCATGGAAGATAAATCGTTCCGGCCCGATCTCTACTACCGGATCGGCGTTATCCCCATTCAACTGCCGCCGTTGCGCGAACGTCGCGACGATATCTTGCCTCTGGCCGAGTATTTCATCGGCCAGTTCAACCGTGAATTCCATAAAAATGTGCAGGGTATTTCCCGCATGGCGCAGAAGATTCTGCTCGAATACTCGTGGCCCGGCAATATCCGTGAGTTGCGCAACGTCATCGAGCGTTCCATCATCCTCGAATGCGAAGACCAGCTGTTGGTGGAAAATCTTCCCCGTGAGCTGGTGGCCCAATCGGTGGGCGATAATATTGGTCCACTCAATTTTCAGCTTCCCCCCGAAGGTGTCAACATCGAGGATATCGAACGCGAACTTATTCGGCAGGCCCTTGAGATGGCCAAAGGCAACCAGACCCAGGCGGCCAAGTTGCTGCATCTGGGGATCGACGCCTTTCGCTATCGCATGAAGAAATTCGATTTTATGTAAGAAACAGTCATTGGTGATTCGTGATTGGTTAAACGGCGCTGGCGAAATGCAGCGCCGTTTTTGCGTGGACTCCGCAAACCCGGCTCAGGCTTCCCCCAACGCCTCGGCGATGGTGCGGCAGAACGCCGGCAAATCTTTGGGCATACGCGAGGTGATAAGGTTGCCGTCGCGTACCACTTCCTTGTCGACATAGCGCGCACCGGCGTTGATCAGATCGTCGCGGATGGCAAAATAACAGGTCAAAGTTCGGCCTTCGACAATGCGGGCCGAGGCCAGTAGCCAGGCGCCGTGGCAGATGGCCGCCACGATTTTTTGAGCCTTGTGAGCCTGCAGCACCAAGTCGACCATGGTGTCGAAGCGGCGCATGCGGTCCGGGGCATAGCCCCCGGGAATGATTATGGCGTCGAACAGGTCGCCGCGGACCTCATCCATGCATACGTCGGCACTTACCGGATAGCCATGCTTGGAGCTGTAGCCTTTCTTTTGCGGGCCGATAACCGTTACTTCGGCCCCTGCCTCGCGAAACCGCAGGACCGGGTACCATAATTCCAAATCCTCGTAAAGATCTTCCACCAGGACCCCGATACGTTTATTTTGCAGTACCATGACGTAGCCTCCTCGATAAGGTTCGCACATCAACGCAGCTCAAGGGTCATGCTGTCGTAGGCGATCCCGGCCTTGATACCGAGCTTACGTGCGCTGCTCTGCAGTTGATGCGCGATCCGGTTTTCGTTGGCGATGATTTCCTCACCGCAGTGACTGATAAGCATGCGCGGGACCTTTTCCTCAGCGCACCAGCTCAGCTGGTCCAGCAGGGGCGCATGCCCATAGAGCATATCATCTTCCCAACGCAGCAGTGATTGGCGATATGAAGCGCCATCGCCGATGTAAAGTTGTATGCCTGAAAGTGCCTGGTGGCGCTCAGGGATAGCGGCTACGTCAGGGCAGTAAAAAATCGCGCTGCGTCCAGCCTGAATGCGGTATCCGACGGCTGGCGCGCGCGGCGAATGCTGAAGGGAGAAGGCCTCGAGACGGAAACCTGCCACATAAAAGGGCTCGCGCGCAGTAATCAGCACCCGGCGGGACAGAGGGAATGCCGCGATTATTTCCATGGTTGCGGCATGTGCATAGATTGGGCACGGGGCGCCGCAAACCAGCCCGCCGATATGATCGGGATGGGCGTGAGTCAACAGCAGCGCCACGGGGTCGGCTATCGGCAGTTGACCTAGCCAGTCGCTGCCGCAGTCGATGAGCAGCTGACGGCCGCCGTAGGCCACTTCCAACAGGCTCTGATGGGCATGCCGGGGGTTGCCCTGTGCGATGGAACTGAGAGTGCCGTGAAAGGTCAGTTTCATGGTTGGTACCGAGCGATGTATTGGTCTACAGCCACCTTGCGCGCGGTATTGCGCGAGCTCATATAGCGGATTTTACCAAAAATCGGTCGTTGCGGTCCCCAGGCCCGGTCAAAACGTCCCAGCACCCAACCGATGCCGCTGTATGAATTGGGGTCGCAGCCATCCAGGGCATAGCGATCGTTGAGTTCGATCATGGTGGCCATGGCCTGTTGCGGAGTGGCGCTCCATTGCAGAATTTTTTTACCCCATAACATGCGCAGGTAGTTGTGCAGTTGCCCCTCTCTGACCAGTTGCATTTGAGCGGCGTTCCACAGCGGATCGTGGGTCTGGCCCGTATCAAGTTCCTGTCGATTATACAGGTAAGGGCGAGGATCGGCGGCGTGATCGAGCAGGGTGGCCTGGGCCCAGTCGGGCAATCCATCAAAACGATCGTAATCGTCGCGCCATAAACAGAACAGGTAGCCAAGTTCACGCCAGGTGATCAGTTGATCGAGAAAGGCCTCCGCGTTTGTACTCAGCCCCCACCAGCCGCTGCGTTGACCGCGCGTCTCAAGGGACAGGTTCGATGGATGCCAGCTTTCGTGATCGAGAAGCCGTTGCACGATTTGGTGACTCGAGATATGTCCCCAGCGCAAGAAGGGCGACAAACCGCTGGTGACATCCCGTTGCGGTTGATTGCGATGGGACTCGTAGAGGGCAAGATGTTCACGCAGAAAAACATCCAAGGCCTGGCACGCACTATCAGATCCCCCTTTGATAGCAGCCGATCCGGTGTGTTGGCCGATGGGCAGGTCGCGCAGGGCGCCACGTTTTCCCGTGAGGAAATCATCCCCGGCGGCAGGCCAGTGTTCATAAATGTTTGTTGGCAATGTGGGCGGCGGCATGAGGGAAGCATCAGCCAGAGGATCTGCCAGCGGCATGTGCAGCAGGTGGGGTAGCACATTTCTCTGCAAAAAACGTCGCAGGCTGTAAGCCGTGGTGAACTCACGGTCGGCGGCTTTAAGCGGCAATATGCCATTGCTGTCGACGCGCTCCAGTAAAACCGGCAACCGAGCGGCCAACTGCTGTGTGTCTCTGAGAGCTTCGCGCAGCGGGTGCAGGTCGGTGACAACCATGCTGGCTGTTTTGCCCAATTCTGTAAGCAGCTCCGATATTTGGCCTGGCTTGCGTTCGACAAACGGATAGTAGGCCGCCAGGTGGCCAGCCATGCTGCGGGCGTTGTCGGCCATGCCGTCGAGCGCGAAGTGGTGGTGACGCAGGTTGGCGTGGGGGCTTGCGCAGGGCAGAGTTTCCACTATCAGCAAAGGTCTTTGCAGTTTTTTCGCCCATTCCGCGGCGCGCTGAAGGGCGAAATTCCAGCCGAGACGGCGTGCGGTGTGCATCCAGTAGAGGATATAGCTGCCGTCGTTTCGCGGCGGGTGATTGTTGCAGGTCTCGATGCGGATGTCGGGAACCGGCATGGGCAGATCTCCATGGCTAAAGGTTATGTTATCCCGGATTTGTCAGGGGATGGCAATGGTTGCTTTCCGTTTTTTTTTGCCCAGGTTCTCAGGAAAAGCTTAGGACTGAAGAATTTCGTCCTGCTTACTTTGCCTGATTTTTTACAGAACCATTAACCACAACCATCCGGCGGTCACGGCAAGGCTCAGCAGGGTAACCGGCACCCCGATGCGGGCATGTTCCCGCCAACCGAGCGGCACGCCGAGTCGGGCAGCCTGATCGACCACGATGATATTGGCGAGACTGCCGATGACCAGCAGGTTTCCCGCCAGGGTGCTTGCCAGGGCCAGTAGCGGGCCGGCAGCAGGATGTTTAGCGGCAGGTAGCAGCAGCATGACCGCCGGTACGTTAGACACCAGGTTGGACAGTACAACCGCCAATCCGAACAGCCAGCTCGGCCGAGTGATGTCGATACCGTATCCGGCCAGGACGTTCAGGCTGTACACGGGCATGTCGCTGGTTTCCAGAACTTGGTGAACGACAAACAGGCCCATGAACAATAACAGCAATTGCCAGTCTACCAGATTCAACAATTGGCGCGAGGCGGTGCGGCGGCTGGCCAGTAGCAACGCTGCGGCCGCCAGCGCTACCAGTTCGCGCGGCCAAGCGGTGAATAAAAACGCGCTGGTGAGCATAGCCAATAGCACCAGTCCCTTAACTGTTTGCCATGGGTCAAATGCCGTTGCCGGGGTGATGTCGGCGCTAATAGTTAACTTCCATCGTTGGCGGTACGCGCGGGTGATGACAATCCAGGTGATGCCCAGCCCGAGTAGAACCGGTACCGTTGCCAGCTGCAGGTATCCGCCAAAAGACAGTTGCAGCGTCTGGCCGATGAGGATGTTTTGCGGGTTGCCGATAAGGGTAGCGGCAGAGCCGATATTGGCAGCGCAGGCCAGGCCCAGCAAAAACGGGACGGGGTTCAGGTGTCTGCGGGCGCAACCCTCCACCAGTATCGGTGCCATCGCCAGGCAGACGATGTCGTTGACGAGCAGAGCCGACAGCAGCGCGCTGATAGCGATCAAAAGGGCTAGTAGGGCGCCGGGCGTGAGCTTTGCCGTGGTCAGCCGACGGGTCAGCTGGCTGTAAAAGCCCCCTAACCGCAACTGTGCGGACAATATCATCAATCCAAATAACAGTGCCATGGTCGGCAGATCGATGGCTGCCCAGGCGGTCGGCAGGTCGAGACGCTGGCCGACCACCATAAGCAGGGCCCCGAGCAGGGCAATCCCGGTGCGGTCCAGGGCCAGCCCGGGCAGCCGTCCGAGAAACATACCGCAATAAACCAGGATAAATATCAGAAGTGCGAAAAGATCCATAGACGCAGCCAACAAGACCGTTGAAGGTTGATAAATAGGTGGGGAAAGGAATTATGACGAAGGGATGCCCGCGTTGATTTTTGCAGAACCTATAGTATCGGGCTTTATTCCCCGATCCAGCAGGGCGGTTTTAACCCGTTCGGAGATATCGCTGGCCAGTACCCGCTCCAGACGGATTTCATGCACATAGGCTTTGATGGTGAAGCGCGTCAAAAAGGTGAAGTCAAAATGATCCTCCACCAGCACCGTGATCGGTTTGTCGAGCTGCACATACGGCGAGCATGCGGCTGACTCCCAGGCAATCTGTTTGATCGGGGCGATGGGTATCGAAGCCGGCAGGACAAAACGCACCACCACCATTTCGTTGAGTTGGCCGGTGTTGGAGTTACTGACGCTGCCGGTCTGTACAAGACTGTTGGGGAAGGTCACTACCGAATCGTCGAAAGTGCGAAGCTGCACTGAGCGCAGTCCGATATTAACCACTTCGCCATAATGTTCTCCGACCTGGATCATGTCCCCGACATGAAACGGGCGCTCAAACAGGATCAGGATGCCGGCCACGATATTGCGCACCAGGTCCTGGGAACCCAAACCGATGGCCAGTCCGGCCGAGGCGGAAATGGTCAGCAGCGTATTGAGGGGTGGATGGATGACGACAAACACAATGTAGGCGAAAGCGCCGATCCAGGTCAAAAGGCGCAGTACCGGGTAGATTCCTGAAATCAGCAGACGGTAGCGGCTGAAACGGTTCGCCAGGGTTTGCAACGCACGCCGCAAAACCCATAATCCCGCAGCCGTCACGACGATGACCATCAGGCTCATCACCAATCGATCGCGTGACAGGTACTGTTCGACAAACTGTGGCAATTCAGGTAGTTGTATGTCTTTCATCGTGTCCTCGCGGCACTATTGAATGATATTACGAGCTTCCAGCAGAGAAGATATGGGGGCAAAAAACAGGGGATTGATCTGGTAGCATGCAAACGGTTCCTCGTCTTGCGGATATTGCAGCAGATTGATCTGCACCAGATAGTCCAGCAATGTACGACTTTGCATGGAACTGCCGCCGAACACTGCGGCATGTTCCCGGGCAGTAAGTCCGCCATGTGCGAGAATTTCAGCCAAAGCGTAAAGCTGGGGTCTGTCGAGATTACGCAAGGAACCGTAGTCGAGCTTATCCAGAGGGGTTACCTGCAGAGTCTGTTGCTGCTCGTCGTAATCGAGGCTCCAGAGCCAGTAAAAAAGTGCGGCCTGCATATTGCCGCGCGTGGCGGCGAACAGATCGGAAAAAAAACGCTCCTGGCGACTGGCCTGGTCATCTTTGGCGGAAGAGGGACCAGCCTTTTGGGGTTTATTCCCGTTGAGAAAGGTGACCGGATAACCGCTGGTTTGCAAGCGCAGCAACAACGCATCTCTGATTTCGCCCTGGCTGTTGAAGAGCGTATGAACCTGGTGGGTGAAGTAACGATCGATGCCGAGCAGGTGGTCCATGCGGTGCCATGGGTATTTCCGTACCGTAACGACCCATAATTGACGGTGGCGGCTTGCCAGGACCAGACGTAAGAAACCGCGGCCTGCTTCCAGGCTGCCAACGGTACGCAGTAACAGGTGGTGGAGTCCTTCGACGATGATGACAGTGCGCGGCATGGTTTTCAAATGGCTTTCCACTGTACTGAGATCGACCGGTAACTCCGGCAGGCCGAACCAATGTTGGCAGGCCTCAAGCAGTTGTGTTTCGCTGGTTAAACGTTTGTCCAGGTTGAGACGAATAACCGGCATCGCGTTGCCCAGTTCGCTGTGAAAACAATTGACCAGCGAGGTTTTGCCGCTGCCGTCGGGACCGGTCACCGCAATGCTGCATAAGAGCCCCTCCTGCCAACGCTGAAACAATTCCCTCAGCGTGTCGAGGTCTTTATTCTTACCGACCATGAATTCACGGTTTTTCAGTGCCCCGCTGGTAAACAGACGCCGACAGACCGGAGGCAGTTTCGCGGCTTTTTGCAGAATGTTATCAGGGGTTGGCAAGTCGGCGATGCTGCGTAGCATCGCATCGCCGTTGGCCGCCATTTTGGTGCCAGGCAACCAGCGTGTGATGGCCTGATATAAAAACTGCCAGGAAAGCGATGCCCTTTCCAGCGGTTCCTGCAAGCTTTCATGCCATGCGCGGTATTTTTGTCGCCAGATGCGGAGCAGGCGCCGCCGATGATGAATAAGTCGTTCCTGGCGACTGAGGATGCGTTGCAGATCCTTCGGGATCAGTCGCAACATTTCGCGGCATTCTTCCGCCAATTCTTCCAGTAACTGATGGGAAAGCTCTTTGAGCGGAACGGCCACTGTTGTCATTTGCTGCTCAGTGCGGGTCAGGGTTTCCGTTACCAGTCGGGCAGATTCAGAAAGCTTCTGCAGGAGGACTGAATTCTCCGCTGTATCGCTTTTGGCTTCATCCGCCAATCGGGCACAATCCTCAGCTGCGGTTTCCAGATTGAAGCGCAGTCCCCGCCACATGTCGGCGCAGCTGCGGCTGACCTGTTCGTGACGTTGTGCGTAGCCTCCGGAAGATGGTATGTGGTCCGGTTGCAGTATGGCAGGGCGATGGCGGTCAAAGGCTTCCTGCAATACCGGTTGCAGAAGCTGGTAGCGCCGTCCCAGTTTGTAGCGAAACCGCAAATAGAGGATGCGGGCCGTCAGTTTCGCACTCCCGGCACAGGCCTTTTGCAAGATCGCCGGCCCCTCGACCTGCCAGATGCTGCGCCCTTTCAAGTCGTTTTGCTGCAGGCGGTCCCGGATCAAGATCAGTTCTTCCGGCAGGTCGCGGCTGACCTGCGTCAGGGCGTCGCCAACGCTTTGCACAATTTTGTTCCAGAGGCGGTTTTTCGGGCGGACCTGATTCAGGCTGCGTTCCTGGCGCAATCGAACCCGGTCGTACAACCATAAAATACGTCCTTCGATGGTGCGCGCCAGCCGGGAAAGACTTTCGGGTGCAAGGGGAGTGGTTTCCCGTACCTCATCGAAAGCCTGGGCCATCAGTTCGGCACTGCTTGCCAGGTGCGCGCCAACCTCGGCCATTTCTTTGTCGAGCATTGCATCTGCGGCAGCCAGTTCGGCACAGCCCTGCTCAAGTGCTTTGTCGATGGCTTCGGCCAGCTTCTGCAGCAGGCTGTCGAGCTGTGGCTGTTGATCAACAGCGCTGAAAAAACTGTCCCGGCCAGCTAGCTGTGTTAAATATTCCTGGCAGTCGGATTCTTTCACAGCCATTGCTTTCTCTTGAAAAAGATGAACATGATACGGGCTATGAGGAGCATAACCAGCCATAGCAGAGGATAGCTCCACCGCCAGTGAAGTTCCGGCATGTACTCGAAATTCATTCCATAGATTCCAGCAACGAAGGTCAGCGGGATGAACACCGTGGCGATGATGGTCAGCACTTTCATGACTTCGTTCATGCGATTGCTGATGCTGGTCATGTACAGGTCCAGCAGGCCGGACAGGATGTCGCGAAAGGTTTCCACCGTATCGATGATCTGGATGGTGTGATCGTACACGTCTCGCAGAAAGATGTCGGTGGTATCTGTGATCAAGGGTGATTCTTCGCGCTGCAAACTGGATATCAATTCGCGCAGGGGCCACACTGCCTTGCGCAGCAGTATCATTTCGCGTTTAAAATGGTGAATGCGGGACTGCGTATCCTGGCTTGGACGGTTGATGATATCTTCCTCCAGTTTCTCTATTTCCTCGCCGAGGTTTTCCAGTATGGAATAATAGCTGTCCACCACCGAGTCGAGCAGCACGTAGGCCAGATAGTCCGCTCCCATTTTGCGGAGACGCCCTTTGTTGTTGCGCAGGCGTTGACGCACCCCGTCAAATACGTCCCCTTTCTGTTCCTGAAATGACAGCACATAGCCATGCCCCAGGATCAGACTGACCTGCTCGGTGGTGACGGAGACGGTTTCACTATCGAACCGCGGCATTTTCAGCACCAGAAAAAGATAGTCTTCGAAATCTTCCGACTTGGGCCGGTGGGTAGTATTGACGATGTCCTCCAAAACCAGCGGATGAAGCCCGAAATCGGTGCCGATTCTTTCCAGGCTATCCAGTTGGTGGACGCCATCGAGGTTAATCCAGCTGATGGTGGGGCTTTGGCGAAAAGGCTGACATTGATCCGCCGAAGTCAGTTCGCGTTCCTCCAGATGGTCGGAAGTGTAATCGATCAGGTTTATGGTTACCGGCTCAACCCGTTCCTTGCCGATATGCACCATAGTGCCGGGGGATTTTCCTGCTTTTTGGGAAGTTTTATGCAGCAACTTTCGCATGACGATCTTTTGCTGTTGTCGACGCTTTTTGGCTGCCATCGTTTCTCCTTTGGAAAAGCTAGGCGGAAGTTATTAGTCTGTTAGAATTTAAACTAATAAGAGTCGTTTGGCAGCAAGTATTTTATCATGGGAGCGTTTCAACCGCAGGAGGGTAGTAATGGAAAAAATTCGTCTTGGTATAAGTGCTTGTTTGCTCGGGCAGAACGTTCGTTATGATGGGGGGCATCAACTCGATCGATTTTTGCGTGACACCCTCGGCCAGTTTGTGGACTATGTGCCGGTTTGCCCTGAGGTGGAGATGGGCTTGCCCATCCCTCGCGATACCCTGCGCCTGGTCCAAACCCATGAAGGTCCGCGTCTGGTGTTTTCCCGGAGCGGGGAGGATGTCACCGAGCGTATGACGGCCTGGGGCCGGAAGCGTCTGTCCGCCCTTGAAAAGGAGGACCTGTGCGGCTTTATTTTCAAAGGGCGCTCTCCGAGTAGTGGTATGGAACGGGTAAAGCTCTATGACCGCTTCGGGGTGCCGGCAAAGATCGGCATCGGTTTGTTTGCCCGCATGTTTATGGAGCATTTCCCCTTGTTGCCGGTGGAGGAAGATGGACGTTTGCACGACCCTCGTTTGCGTGAGAATTTTATTGAGGCTATTTTTACCTTCCGCCGCTGGCGTGATCTATTAGCTGATGGTGCTTCCGCCGCGACACTGGTTGCATTCCATGCCCGACATAAGTTGCTGTTTATGTCTCACAGCGTGGAACTGGCACGGCAGATGGGCCGGTTGACCGCCCGTGCCGGGGAACTGCCGAGCGATCGGTTGTTGAAAGATTACCAGCAACTGCTTATGCAGACCGTGCGCACCCTGGCAACTCCTGCCAAGCACAGCAATGTTCTGCAGCATGCCCTGGGATATTTCAAGCGACAATTAAGCGGGGATGAAAAACATGAAATGTTGCATCTCATCGAACAATATCGGCAAGGCAAGGTCCCACTTGCCGTACCCTTGACGCTGCTCAACCATTATGTGCGCAAGTACCAGCCGCCTTGGCTCGATGAGCAGATCTATCTGCATCCGCATCCGATCGAGCTCCATTTGCGCAGTGGTCTGTAGCTGGAGAAAGTTCGGAATAATACCTTTGCTCGCCTTCTGGTCCGGTTTTTGATCGGATACTGGATGCGGGTTTTTTTGACTATTTCATTGGCTGGCGCGAAACAAAGGGCGGGGCTAAGGTGGAGGCGAAATCCCGGATAAGCTCAGGTAACGATGGTTTTTAGGAACAAGCCGCGGCATCGATGGCGGATTTCAGGTCGAGAGGCCTGACCGGCTTGGTAAAAATGGCTATGGGGTTAAGGGCTTTGGCGCGTTCGTACAGTTCGCCGGAAGAGTATCCTGTAATGAAAATAATGGCGTTGTGTCCGGTTTCCATCATTTTTTTTGCGGTCTCAATACCATCCATGTTGCCAGTCAGGCTGATGTCCATCAGTACGACATCCGGTTTTTCAATATGAAGGCTTTGAAGTGCCTTCTCTCCCGTAGCAACCGGATCGCAAGTAATGTAGCCCATACTTTGCAGTGCTCCGATCATGGCCAGGGCAGTAATGGCCTCATCTTCAACGAGAAGTAGTTTGATCGTGAATGCTGTTTTATTATTGTATGTCAAAATGAAAACTTCCTTGTAGATTGTAAATAATGGATTTTTAACTATGGTTCTGTTGTTGTCAATATTCTTGATCTCGAACGATTGATGTCTGACACGTATGAACATAGACAGTATATACTGTATGTGCATGCCCCTCAAGAATAGTACTTCGTTTTCGACGTTAATGTCAGCCAATAAATAGGGTAGCCGAGTCAATGTATACTATAGGATGATTTTTAAAACACTTTTTGATTGATTCTTCAACAAATAATCAAATAGACTGAAATCTGGATGGTTACGACCAAACTTGCAGGGAATCGGATTGTAAAACCTTTGAAATTTAAAAGAAAACAATAAGATAATTTTGCGTTTTGGTCAAAGGGATTTTCGCGGGCATGACGACTGAATCCTTATGGAGCAGGCATGAAAACAATCTTGACACTTGAAGGCGGCGGATATGACCCTGATGTTCTTGGCGACCTTCTTTGTCGGCACGGATATACCGTTGACACCGTGATTGAGCGTGCCAGGGTGGTTGATCAGGCCTTTCAAGCGTCTGAGGAACGTTATAAGAATATCTTCGAACATGCGCCACTGGGTATTTTTCGCTCGAATCTAGAGGGCAAGTTGCTGACCGTCAACCCGGCTTTGGCAAGCATGTTCAAGTACGATTCTCCCGAACAGTTGGTGGATGCTGTCAATCGCAACGGACTTGCCGATACCCTCTATCTTAATTCCAGTCAGCGTCAGGATGTTCTTTCTGTCATCCTCATGTCAGACGAATGGCAGATTTATGAGGGCCGTTTTCGCTGCAAGGATGACAGTTTCATAGATTGCTGTGTACGGTTGCGCAAGGCTCCGGATGCGCAGGGCGAAATCGAGGGATTTTTCGAAGATATCTCCGAACGCAAACGGGCCGATGAAGCACTGCGTTTTACGCAGTACGTGGTGGATAATACTTCTGATCAGGCATTCTGGCTGACCGAGGATGCCAAGGTGTTTTATGTCAATGACGCAGCCTGCCGGGCGCTCGGCTATACGCGGGATGAACTTGTAGGCATGTCCGTTTTCGATTTCGACCCGGTCTATCCTGCCGATGAATTCCGGCAGGGTTGGAAAAGACTGCGCGCAGGTGATTCACGCATTTTGGAGACCTGGCATCGTTCCAAAGACGGCAGGGTCTATCCGGTCGAAGTGCGGGTGAATCATGTGGAGTTCGACGGTAAGGAATATCATTGTACCTTTGTTACCGATATCTCCGAACGTAGAGCCGCAGAGGAGATCCGGCAGCAAACGGAAAAACGCTTTCGGCAGTTGATGGAGGTCCTCCCCATTGCCGCCTATACCACCGATGCTGATGGGCGGATTACGTTTTTCAACCGCAACGCCGTGGAACTCTGGGGGCGAAAGCCTGAGCTTAACGTGGACCGCTGGTGCGGTTCCCACCGGTTATGGTATCCCGACGGCAAGCCGATGGCGTTCGATGATTGCCCCATGGCCATGACCCTCAAGCATGGTAAAAAGTTTCAGGGGCAGGAAATGCTGATTGAACATTCCAACGATGGATACTCTCATGTGGTGGCCTACCCCGAACCCCTTTATGATTCAGATGGGATGCTGGTAGGCGCCCTTAACCTGTTGTTGGATATCACCCCGCGCAAACAGGTTGAAAGGCAACTGCTGCAGTCAAATCTGGTGGTGGAAAACAGCCCGGTAGTGCTGTTCCGGTGGAAGGCCGAACCCGGTTGGCCAGTGGTTCTGGTGTCAAAAAATATCACCCAGTTCGGATACGACCCCGAGGAACTCCTGAGTGGTACCCTTGCGTTTAGCTCCATCATTCACCCCGGTGACCGGGAGCGGGTGGCGCGTGAAGTCGAAGTCTACGCTGCGCGGGGTGTTGATCGATTTGAGCAGGAGTACAGAATTCTCGGCAAGGGGGGAAGGGTTTGCTGGGTTAGTGACCAGACCATTGCCGAGCGTAATGGCGAGGGCCAGATTACGCACTATCAGGGTATTGTGATAGATATTTCCGAGCGTAAACATGCCGAAGAGTGCATCAAGGCGTCTTTGGCCGAAAAGGAGGTTCTGCTCAAAGAAATTCATCACCGGGTTAAGAACAATCTGCAGGTGGTTTCAAGCTTGCTGTATCTTCAATCCCAAAAGCTGCAGGATCCCCAAGCAAGGTCGCTCTTTGTTGAAAGCCAGAACCGCATCTGCTCCATGGCTCTGGCTCACGAACAGCTTTATCAATCGCAAAATCTCTCAGACATCAGTTTGATCGATTATGTGCAAAGCCTGGTGTCGCATGTGCAACAGGCTTATATGGAAACGGAGTCTCTCCTTACATGCCGTGTTGTTGTCGATGAAATCGAGATCGATATCGAGAGGGTGGTTCCTTGCGGACTGCTGATCACCGAATTGCTTTCCAATGCTTTTAAACATGCTTTTCCCGATGGCCGGTGCGGTACGATAGAAATACAAGTGACAAAGAAAAACGGACGAATACGCCTTTCGGTTGCGGATGATGGCATCGGATTGCCTGAAACTCTGGATTATGTTGAAGCCCAGACTTTAGGGTTGCAGTTGGTCTTGGCGTTGGTTGAACAGCTTGACGGCGACTTGTCGGTGGATAGGGATGGCGGAACCCGATTTACGATTTCCTTCCCCGGATAAGGTAGACAGGTGGCCCTCGAGAGGGAATGCCGCGAAAAGGAGCGCATTTTCGGTGAAGGCGAAACTGCTAATCGTTGAAGATGAAGCGTTCATCGCTTTGGAAATCAAAACCCGCCTTCAGAAGATGGGTTATGATGTATGCGGTGTGGTCTCGCACGGGGAGGATGCTATCCTGCAGGCTGAAGCCATGCGGCCGGACCTGGTGCTGATGGATATCCGTCTAAAGGGATCGATGAGTGGTGTCGAGGCCGCCATGTTGATTCGTAAGAAAACCCGGATACCGATAGTCTATCTCACCTCTCATGCTGATGAGGAAACCCTTGAGCGGGCCAAGTGGACCGATCCCTATGGATTTTTGCTCAAGCCATTTCAGGAAAAAGATTTGCGCATCGGCATCGAAATGGCGTTGCATAAACATGCCATGGAACGACAACTACTGGAAAGTGAAGAGAAATTCCGCCTGGTTACCGAAAGTATTGACGATGTTTTCTGGCTCAGCAGCCCCGATTTCAAGGAGTTGCTGTATGTCAGTCCTGCTTTTGACAAAATCTGGGGGCGTAAGCGGGAGGATCTGCATCACGACCCATTTTCGTTTCTCGAGAGCGTGCATCCGCTCGATCGCGAGGCGGTTCGCTCACTCATGGAGCAGCCTCCCCTCGAAAGTCTGCAACTCGAATACCGTATCGTCAAACCCGACGGTTCCATATCCTGGGTTAGAGATCGGCGCTTTCCGGTTTTGAATGTCCATGGAAACCCTTATCGCCTTGCGGGGGTAGCCACCGATATCACAGCGCAAAAGAATGCCGAGCAGCAACTTCTGGTTCTCAATCAAAAATTGCAGCAGCAGGCCACCCATGACATGTTGACCGGTTTACCCAATCGCCGCCTGCTCATCGACCGTCTCGAACAGGCTTTGGCCCAGGGCAGACGCAATGGCGGGCATCTTGCCATGCTGTTTATCGACCTTGACGGTTTCAAGGAAATCAACGATCGTCTGGGGCATAAGGCTGGCGATGAAGTGTTGGAGATTATAGGCAGACGGTTAAAAAATCTTCTGCGTTCAGCCGATACCGCCGCACGTTTGGGGGGGGACGAATTCGGTCTCGTCCTGTCAAAGATAAGTGGTAGGCAAGATGCCGAACTTGTGGCGAAAAAGGTGCTGGAAACTATTTCTGCTCCCCTTGTCGTTCGGGACGAGTCTTGTTATATCGGTGCGTCCATTGGTATCAGTGTTTACCCGGAACACGGTAACTCGGCGGATGAACTCATCAGTCGGGCGGATGCTGCCATGTACAAGGTCAAACACTCACGCAAAGGTTCCTTCGTTTTTTACCACGAATAATTCCTTTCACCTGATACGAAACCTCTTGTCCTAAAAAAATCCTGTTTCCCTACAAAATGTATTCATTCGCTTTTTAAAATGGGAAAATGCGGCATACTTCTATGAGTTTGTTTTTTGTGGCGGATTTGAAATGTCCAGCAGCAATAACCAATTCAATGAGGGAGAGTCGCCGTGACCGAAAAAAAACAACTGCGTATTGCAACCCGAAACTCCGGGTTCATCGATCCGGAAAGTATCGAAGCCTATATCGCCGTCGGTGGGTATCAGGCCATCGGGCGCTGTCTGGTTGACATGACGCCAACGCAGGTCATCGACGAAATGACTCGCAGCGGATTGCGTGGGCGCGGTGGCGCGGGTTTTCCCACCGGCGTTAAATGGGGGTTTGCCGCCAAATACCAGTCGGATACCAAGTACATCATCTGCAATGCCGATGAAGGCGACCCCGGCGCATATATGGATCGCGCCGTTCTCGAAGGTGATCCCCATACCGTTATCGAAGGCATGATCATCGCCGGTTATGCTATTGGTGCCAGGCATGGCGCCGTGTATATCCGCGCCGAGTATCCCCTTGCGATCAAACGCCTGCGTACTGCCATCGAACAGGCAGAGGAATGCGGGTTGCTGGGGGAAAACATTCTTGGTAGCGATTTTTCCTTCGACATAGAGCTTAAATACGGCGCTGGAGCGTTTGTCTGTGGCGAAGAAACCGCCCTGATCCGCTCTATCGAGGGCAATCGTGGCGAGCCCTATACCAAACCGCCGTTCCCCGCCGAATCCGGTTATTGGGATAAGCCGACTATTGTTAACAACGTCGAGACGCTGGCCAACGTCCCTGCCATCCTGATGAAGGGACCCGAATGGTTCAGTAGTATCGGCTCCGCCACGGCCAAGGGGACCAAAGTCTTTTCCCTGGTTGGCAAAATCACCAACGTCGGCCTTATCGAAGTGCCCATGGGCATCACTCTTAGAGAAGTTATTTTCGATATCGGCGGTGGCTGTCCCGGTGGCAAGAAGTTCAAAGCCGTGCAGACCGGCGGGCCGTCCGGCGGAGTGCTGACCTACAAAGATCTCGATGTCCGGATAGATTACGAAAGCCTGGCCGCGTGCGAATCGATTATGGGCTCCGGCGGCATGATCGTCATGGACGAGGACGCCTGCATGGTGGCCATCGCCAAGTTCTTCCTCGAATTCACCATGGACGAAAGCTGCGGCAAGTGCACCCCCTGCCGCATCGGTTCCAAGCGTCTCTGGGAATTGCTGGAAAAAATTACCATCGGCCAGGCTACCGAGGATGATCTTGAAAAACTCGTCACATTGGCGCGCACCATCAAGGATGCCGCTCTGTGCGGTCTTGGACAGACCATGCCCAACCCTATATTGTCCACGGTGCGGGTTTTCCGTGATGAATATCTTGCCCATATCCGCGATAAACGCTGCCCGGCAGGAGTCTGCAAGCATCTTCTGCAATACGTCATTTTGAAAGAAAAATGTGTTGGCTGTACCCTTTGTGCCAAGATCTGTCCGGTCAAGTGCATCAGCGGGGCACCGAAAGAGGTGCATGTCATTGATCAGAGTCAGTGTGTCAAGTGCGGTGCATGTCAGGAAAAATGCAAGTTTGATGCGATTATTACCCGGTGATACTGCTGGTTGGCCCCTTCCGGTGTCTGGGGAGGGGCTGAACGACAAATTATGGTTGGCGCAAGATTATGTGCGATAAAAAGGTGTTCAACAGATCCGAAGCTTTACGACTGACTCCGATTAATCGCTTGGCGGCCCTTAAGCTCAAGGTTGCCGGTTTGGACGAGCATCCTTCGGTGCTGCCGGTCTTTCAGCTTATGTCTTGGGGGTTGGCGGACTGTTCGTGTCTGGCACACGAGGATACGGCTGACGAGTTGATGCAACTGGTGTGGCACCCTGACCAGAGGTTTGCTATCGATTATCTGCTTGCCAATGTGCCCGGTGGTGTGACAACCTTTCAACGCAAACTTCTGCACCTGCCTCCACGGGCCGCTGCCTGGGCTCTGCTGGGGGTTTTTGACATGCGCCTCAAGGCAGATCCTCACAAGCCGTATCCGGAGGGGTAGGCTGCGTCACAAGGCAGTACCGGAGATCCCCTATGCTCATGAAACACTTTGGCAAAACACTGTTCCGCGGTTTGGTAGCGATGCTGCCGGCCATATTGACTCTTTATATTCTCTATTGGCTGGTTCGCTCTACCGAGACGGTTCTGGGCTCCGTGCTTACGTTGCTGCTACCTTCCGGCTGGTATGTCCCCGGTATGGGATTAGTTGCCGGTCTTGTCGTTACCTTTTTGTTCGGCATGGCTCTGAACGCCTTTTTGGTGCGCAAGATGCTCAGTTTGAGCGAAGCACTGATGAACCGTATTCCACTGGTCAAGATACTGTACGGTTCTCTCAAGGACTTCATCGGGTTTTTTGCGACCAAGCGTGACACGCAGTTTAACCAGGTGGTTACCGTAGACCTGGAGTTTGGCGGTATGCCCATGCGCATGCTCGGTTTCGTGACCTGTAGTGATTTCAGCAACCTCCCCGCAGGAATAGGCGCGTCCGATGAGGTTGCCGTCTATCTCCCCTTGAGCTATCAGATCGGCGGTTATACGGTGATCGTGCCGCGTGCCTTGGTCAAGCCGGTGGATATTTCTACCCATCGGGCCATGGGTTTTGTGGTTACCGGCGGACTTACAGCTGATAAAGCGCCGGCAGCTGCAACCCGTCGGCCTGATAAGAAACCTTCAAAGCCGACCGCTACTACCTGACCCAGGCGGGGGCATCGACGCTCATGTTTTTCGTTTATTGACGTCTTCTGCATAGGGGCTTTTTTAAAGAGTTTGTGAAAATTCGCAGTTGTTTACAGCAGGCCCGTCAACGTTATCCTCTGTGCCTCATCTGATGTTTTTTCTCCGGTTGATTTTAAGACTCATCTCCAGTCCTCCGGCCGAAGTAGTCTACGCCTGAATTCGCATACACGATTACTATATGTGAGTTAACTGTGTTGGTGCGCAATCTTGTCCCGAAGATCGTTGTCGGATAGGGCGTTTATTCCTGTTTGTACCAGGTCCTCTTGACATCGATCAGCGCATGTTGCATAAAGGTCTCTAATGATTGTAGTTTGGGCCGGTTATCCGCAGCGTTACCCGCAAGGTTGCTAAGGATAAGAGCGGATTGAAGCTTGCTGTGGTAATCGAGAATTCGACAGTCGAGGATTTCCGCGAGGAGTGTACCATTCAATGGAGCTTTTCTGAAACCTTGGAGGGGGGGGCGTCCCGCCCTTTTACATAAACAGGCCCTGATTATCCCCGCATCCGCCACCACTACCCATGACTTGTCGGTAACAAACGATGCCTCCAAAGCTTATTTGACCGTGACCATCAAGGGGCTTTACGATACGATTGCCGTCAGGCGTTTCAAGCAGGTGAGACGTGTTTTTACGCCCATCAAATAACAGTCATTCACGGGAGCATCAGTTGGCGGATATCAGTCTCAACCAGGTTGTCGCACGCATCAGCAAGTATGCCAGTCTGAAGGATGTAAGTTTGCATATCGGAACCGACCAGCATTGGGCGGTCATCGGTGCCAACGGCTCGGGAAAATCGGCCTTGGGGAGGCTTTTGTGTGGCGAGCTCGAGATTCTTTCGGGCACGCGGGACACCGTCGCCAAATCGGCTTATATCGCTTTTGAAACGGTCAACGAGATTCTCGACATCGAGCATTACAACGACGATACCGATTTTCTCGATTGCATCGATCAGGGCACGCCGGTACGGGAGTTTATTCTGGAAGGCCAGCCATCCGCGATCCAGAGACTCCATGGCCTCGCGGTACAGCTTGATTTTAGCAGATTGCTTGATCGCGGTATCCGATTTTTGTCGACCGGCGAAATGCGCAAGGTGGTGATCTGCAGGGCTTTGCTGCAGGAACCGGAACTGCTGGTGCTCGACGAGCCGTTTGACGGCCTGGATCAATCCTCCTGCGCTGTGGTGCGGAGTCTGATCGACTCCCTGGCGCGCCAAGGAGTACGCATTGTTTTGCTGCTGAACCGGTTCAGTGAAATCCTGCCCTGTATCACCCACGTGGCGTATATCCGCGACTGTAGCATTGTTGCCAGTGGTCCCCGGGATACCATGTTGGAATCCGAGGCGCTGTTGCGACTTCACTCCTTTCACTATACGTTGCCCGCGCACCTGCCGGATATCGGCGCAGTACCCATGCCTATGCCTCTGGCAGAAAATGCGCCGCTTATCGAAATGAAAAACGTCGTCGTGCGCTACGATGGCAAATACGTTTTGAACGGACTGAGTTGGAAGGTTTTTCCCGGGCAGCACTGGCAAATTTCCGGTCCCAACGGTTCCGGCAAATCGACTTTGCTGAGCTTGGTCTCCGGCGATAATCCGCAAGCTTATGCCAATGATATTCGTCTTTTTGGACGCCAGCGGGGCACGGGAGAGAGTGTCTGGGATATCAAAAAACATATCGGGTTGGTTTCCACCTCCTTTCAACAGAACTATCGCGTCGGCATTACTGCTGAACTTGCGGTTATTTCAGGTTTTTTCGACAGTATCGGAGTGTATGACAGTTATACCCGCAAACAGCGGGATATCGCCTTGCAGTGGCTGGAAATCCTGCATATGCAGGACAAACGCTCCGCTCCGTTACGTGGGTTGTCCTATGGGGAGCAACGCCTGATTTTGTTGGCCCGTGCCATGGTAAAGCAGCCAAGATTGTTGATTCTCGATGAGCCGTGCCAGGGGTTGGACGAAGTCAATCGGGAGATGGTCCTGAAGCTTGTCGACCATCTCGGTACGGTCGGCCAGACTCAGCTTCTTTACGTGACCCATCATGCGGACGACCGTATACCCTGTATCGAGAATCACATGCAGATGGTTGCGGCCGAGGGGGGCGGATACACGGCCCGAGAGAAGTAAACTTTTCGGAAGCTGCTGTTGGCACCTTGCCACCCGTTGGTAAGGGTGGGCCGGAAAACCGTGTGTCTTCGCCAACAATGTTAAGAAATATTTGCTCACAGGAGAGACCATGAAAAAATCGGCCATTCTCGTCGCGGGGTTGATTGTCGCAGCTATGTTTGGGGCGACTTGCTATTCCAGCGTAAAAACTGAAAGGGTATTTGCCGCCCAAACGGAAAAGATGGACAATTTTTACGGTCCGATGTTGGGTGTCAGCCTCGATGCCTATGAACGCGGTTTTTTTCATTCCCGTGCCAAGACTTCTATGCAAGTGGGGAAGGCTCAACGCTTACATCTGTTTCACAGGATGACGCATCTGCCCTGGGGGGCGAAGATGGTGACAACTGTCGATAAACAAGCCTATGCGCCGGAACAGCTTTCTGCAATCAGTGAAGTTCTCCCCTTGGAACAGTTGAAAATAGTCTGCCATTTTGGCATGACTGGGAGTTCCGATGCGAAGGTGGAAATCCCGGCCATTGTCATGGAAGAGGATGGTATAAAGATTAGTTTTGCCGGCATTGGCCTGACCGGTGGACTCAATGCCGCTATGGATCGGGGGGATTTCGATGTACGGATCGCAAACCTGCAGGTGCAGGCTGCCGATGAGAAAGAGCTTGCCGTTGCCGGGTTGCGCTACTCGGGTACGTATCGGGAGGTGGACGGTTTCCCCCTCGGCGAAGGGGCGTTTCAGCTGGATGACATGCAGGCTATGCATGGCGATATGGTTACCCATGCACTGAAAAAAGTTATCTGTTGTTTCAACAGTACCCTGACGGATCAGACCTTAAACGAATATGTGGATATCACTTTTGGAAACATAGCGGTTTTAGACGCATCTTGTTCGGGCGGCCAGTTGAAGTTCGATATCACCGGATTGGATGCTGAAAGCGTTCGCGCTATTCGCGATGCTTATCGGGCCTCTTCGGCAGAGGCTTTCAGTGGGGGGAGTGTTGATCCCTTTATGTTGCAGCTGCAGGTTATGTCCAAGAGTATGGAGTTGTTGCAAAAGGGCATGCAATTCAAGCTTGAAACCCTGAGGTTGGAGCATGCCAATGGGTCGATGAGCGCTGAAGGATTTATTGATCTGAAGAAAAGGGAAGATGGAGCTACGCCTGCCTTTGATCTAAAAAATATCGAGGCGCAAGTAAAACTGCATTTTGATGAGGGTGCTTTTGCTGACGGCTATCGCCTGGCAAGGGCCATGCGTGGAAACCGCAATTCCACTGAAGATCTTTCCCTTCAGGCGGAAACGCTTGCGCAGTCGTTGCTGGCGCAAGGGGTTCTGATTCAGGACGGGGATGGTGGTCTGAGGGCCGATTTGTCCTTTGCCGATGGTAAGGCAAGCTTGAATGGGAAGCCCATGTCGCGTTAGTCGTGTTTGTGTTAGAAATACGGAGCCGCTTTCAGGTACTGAGAGCGGCTCTTTTGCGTAAGCGGTGGATGAAGATTGTTCATGCGTGGAATAAACAGGGAGCACGTTGGATCGAGTCCCATGGTGTTCCATCTATTTGTTTGTTGCCGATTGGGCGAATGGAAGCCCTGATGGTCTATGGGTCAAAAAACTGAAGGTGTAAAGGGCAAATTCAGGGCTTTTGCTACAGCCTGGTTATGTAATAGACCCTGGTGAAGATTCAGTCCTTTAGCCAACGCCGGATCTTCGCTCAAGGCCTGCTGCAGTCCCTTGTTTGCCAAGTCGCGGATGTACGCCAGGGTACTATTGGTCAGGGCGAAGGTGCTGGTACGGCTGACGGCGCCGGGCATGTTGGCTACACCGTAGTGCAAAACCCCGTGCACTTCACGTACCGGGTCGTCATGGCTGGTCGGGCGAATCGTCTCCACGCAACCACCTTGATCTACGGCCAGATCGACAATTACGCTGCCTGCTTCCATTTTTTTTACCAGGGCTTCCGACACCAGGTGGGGCGCCTTGGCTCCCGGGATCAATACCGCTCCGATAACCAGGTCCGCGCGGGAAACTTCTTCTTCGATATTTTGTGAATTCGACATCAGCGTGTGGATATGGTTGCCGTAGTGGTCGTCCAGGATGGCCAGTCGTGCCGGTTCGATGTCAAGCACTGTGACATCAGCACCCATCCCCACAGCTATGCGCACCGCATTGCTGCCCCCGGTTCCGGCTCCCAACACCACGACGCGCCCGGGGCGTACTCCCGGGGCGCCCGCGAGCAATACCCCTTTGCCGCCATGTTCTTTCTGTAAAAATTGGGCGCCAATTTGAACCGCCATGCGACCGGCCACCTCACTCATGGGTTGCAACAGGGGCAGGCTGCGATCATCAAGCTGGATGGTTTCGTAGGCGAGAGCGGTAACCCGGTTTTTAAGGAGCGAAGAGGTCAGTTCCGCGTTGGCAGCCAAGTGCAGATAGGTGAATAAACATTGTCCGGGGCGCAGCAACCCGTACTCTTCGGGGAGTGGTTCCTTGACCTTGACGATCAGTTCCGCCGCCGCATAGATGCTGTCAGCGGTTTGCAGTATGCCGGCGCCTGCCCGGCGATATTCTTCGTTGCTGAGGCCGCTGCCTGTTCCCGCCCCCTGTTCTACCAGGACCGTGTGGCCGGCTTCGGTTAAAGTCCGCACTCCGGCCGGAGTCATGGCGACCCGGTATTCACGGGTTTTGATCTCTTTGGGAATTCCTATAATCATAGACGGAACATGCTCCCGACAAAGCAGGTCATCAGGGCCCGGTGGCTGGGACCTGAAAAATGGGCCGGTGCGTATGGCACCGGCCCTTTGTGGATGAAATTATTCTTCCGGGCGAGCCTTAATCAGATGCAGATACTTGATGAAGCTGGCCTCGACCATGGAGCCGATTTCGTCCACCACGTTGGACGGTACAGCTGAGTCCAGGGACAGAATAACCATGGCTTCCCCCCGTTTTTCCTGGCGGCCGAGGTTCATGGCGGCAATATTGATATCGTGCTCGCCCATGATTTGACCGATTTTGCCGATCATGCCCGGCTGGTCCTTGTAGGTGATGACCAGCATGTGTTCTTCCGGAGCAAAGTCGACCTGACAGTCACGCAGACGCACAATGCGGGGCTGACCTTCGAAGTGGGTGCCGACGATGGACCGGCGCATGCCGGGGCCCTCAATGTCGATGGTGACGGTGTTGGCAAATGCCGCGGGATCAGGATTTTTGACTTCCTCGATGGTAATGCCCATGTTTTCGGCGATGAGGGCGGCGTTAACCATATTGACATCCTGCTCCACTTTGTTATCCAGCAGGGCCGCTACACCACAGACGGTAATGGGTGTGCAGCAGAAATTGGCAACATTGCCCTGATAAGTAAAAGTGATTTTGTTCAGGTTGGAATCGGTCAGTTGAGACACGAAATCGGCCATGATATTTACCAGCCGCAAAAACGGCCGCATCTGCCCCATCAGCGAACTGTCGAAACGCGGAATATTGGCGGCGTATTCCATGGGTTGCTCGTTAGCAAACCGCACGATGTCTTTGGCCACGTCGATGGACACGTTAATCTGGGCCTCGGCGCTTGAGGCGCCCAGGTGAGGTATGGCAAGCATACGCTCGTGCGCAATAAGCTGTTTGATGTGGTCGCTTTTGGGGGGTTCTTCGCTCCACACGTCGACGCAGGCCGTGCCGACCTTGCCGCTTTCCAGAGCAGCCAGCAGAGCCGGCTCATTGATGATCCCGCCGCGGGCAGTGTTGACCAGAATGACGCCATCTTTCATTTGTTCAAATTGGGCAGCATCGATGAGGTTGCGGGTTTCGTCGTTGAGAGGTACATGTACGGAAATGACGTCGGAGGTTTTGATCAGTTCTTCGAGGGAAACAAGCCTTACGCCGAGATCCTGTACCCGTTTTTCCGAGATGTAGGGGTCGCAGCCGATAACTTCGCAACCAAATGCCTTCAGGCGGGTGACCACGCCGCCGCCGATTTTATTGAGCCCGATGACACCGGCAACCTTGTCTTTGAGCTCCATGGCTTTGATGGAACGGTTCCATTCGCCGCTCTTGATGCTGTTGTCAGCTTTGACCAGTTTGCGACAGGCCGCCAGGATAAGAGCCATAGCGTGTTCAATGACACTGTTGATATTGCCGAACGGTGCGTTGCAGACGATGATCCCTTTTTCGCTGGCCGCTTTGAGATCGACGTTATCCAGCCCAACCCCGGCTCTGGCGACGACTTTGAGATTTTTCCCGGCCTCGAGCAGTTCACGGTCCGCCTTGGTCGCGCTGCGAATCACCAGTGCCTCATAGTTGCCGATGATGTTCAGCAATTCTTCCCGGGTAAGGTCGGTTTTGACGTCCAACTCGATAAGGGGTTCTTTTTCAAGAATCAAGAGTCCCTCTTTGGCAAGTTTTTCCGCAACCAGAATTTTCATTGTAGCTCCTTTTGTGTTCAAGCAACTGTCTGACCGGGGGGCGGAGAGGACATGCATGGGATGTCCGAAGGGGGTGCCTCGGGGTCGGGTTAGGGTTGATGTCTGGGCAGGCCTCACCGAAAAGTCTGCCCGATTCCAGGACTTGAAAAGCCTTGTCATAATATAAAACGCAGATAATTTTTGCCAGTAAATTTGTCCTTCTGAGAATTGTTTAAAAAAAGCTGGTAAAATAAGAATATATTCACTATTATACCGTTCAAATTTACTGGCTTTTTCTAAATACGCTAAATACAGGATTATTAATATGTGTCGTTTTCTATCTCTATTGCTCATCTCATTTCTTGTCATCGGGGTCGCCAGCGGGTTTCGTGTGTCTCAGGGCAAGATTCTCCAGAATGGTTTTCTGGCCAGTTGCTTTCGGGGCTACAGTGCTGCCTGGGGGCAGGAACTATGGCGTTCTGACGGCACTTCCGAGGGGACTGCGCTTATCCGTGATATCAATCCTGGCAGTAACTCGGGGCAACCCTATCAGTTCAGAGCAACGGATGAGCTTATATATTTTGGCGCAGACGATGGTAGTCATGGTTTTGAGTTGTGGCGTTCCGATGGCAGTGCCACCGGCACTCAGATGGTGGCGGATATCAATGATGGCCCGGCCGGTTCTTTCCCGGCCGGCATCACCATTTTGGACAAGCTGGTTTGTTTCGGAGCGGATGACGGCAGTGCCGGACGTGAACTGTGGTGCTCGGCGGGTACCGCTAACGATACCCGCATGATCCTGGATATCTATCCGGGTTCCAAGGGTTCCAATCCAAGATATTTCACCGAGGTTGATGGTGTGCTGTTGTTCGAAGCCGATGACGGCATACATGGCAGGGAATTGTGGCGTACGGACGGCACCCCCGAAGGTACCATGCTGGTTTACGATATTTACGCCGGTAGCGATAATTCCTGGCCATCTAATTTTTCCAAGACCAACGGAATACTGTTGTTTCGCGCTACCGATAGCATGCACGGGCGCGAACTATGGCGTAGCGACGGTACCCCGGAGGGAACCTACATGGTTAGGGACCTCAATAAGGGGGTGAAAAGTGCCTTCTAGGCAATGTCCATCCGCAACTCGGATGTCGTGAATTGATAAGGCTCAAGGCAAAATAAAAAAGGGACCTGCATTTCTGCAAGTCCCTTTTATTTTATTTGGTAGCGGGGACAGGATTTGAA
>DKEW01000016.1:0-35169 GCA_002452265.1 Pelobacter sp. UBA6812
CCGGTGCGCGGCGGCGCGACGATCAAACCACGCTGCCCCTTCCCGATGGGCGCCACCAGATCCATGACGCGCATGGACAGATTATCCGGAGCCGTTTCCAGCACAATGCGCTCTTCAGGATAGAGGGGCGTAAGATTGTCGAACAGGGTCTTGTCGCGAGCGACTGCGGGGTTTTCGAAGTTAACCTCGGCAACCTTGAGCAGGGCGAAATAACGTTCGCCCTCCTTGGGCGGACGGATCTNNCGGAAACCGTATCGCCGGTGCGCAGATTGAAACGACGAATTTGTGATGGGGATACGTAAATATCATCCGGCCCGGGTAGATAGTTGGCATCCGGCGCCCTCAGGAAACCGAATCCGTCCGGCAGGATTTCCAACACCCCTTCGCCGAAAATGGCGCCGTTTTTCTCAGCGGTACCATTGAGGATGGAGAAGATCAGATCCTGCTTGCGCATGCCCGCAGCACCTTCAATCCTGAGTTCCTTGGCGATGGCCGCCAGTTCGGTAATCTTCTTTTCTTTGAGTTCTTTTAAATTCATTTTTTCTCCTCAACCGCACGCCGATCATGACAAGCCTTACTAGGTTGTCATACCTGCCGGCTCTTGCGGGGCACGCCACCTGCCACCCTCGCCTGTCGTTAAGGTCAACGGGGACCGTCGTGATGTTACAGCTATTGGAATGGTTACAGAAAGGGTAGAACGGTTTTCCTTATTATGGATGCAGCACGCGGAAAAGCACTGCCGCGGCGAACGATTGGAATTTTTCTCAATTATACAAAAGCTCTATTGATTACGGGATGATGTTCCGAAAGGTATCTTGGCATGGGATTTCTGTTCTGAAGTATCGAACGATGAATATCTATACTATCTACCTTGTTTAATGCAGCCTGTCAATGGATTAATTACCTTTTTGTGTAAAGAATGCAGGGAACTGTACTGGCCAGCCCCCTGCACCCCGTTCGGCACACCCTGAATTTCAACCTGTCACCCGTGTTCAGACTAGTTGCTAAAAGGATTTAAAAACCCGGGTTTGAGCCCGGAGGCCAACTCCTTGAATAACTCGTGATAAGGGACCGGAACCTGGCTTTTTCCGAACCAGCTTTTGTCAGGTTCATTCAATGTTCGTTCGAGCCCCGCAAGGGTTATATATTTAGCAGCGACCTGGTCAATTTTATTGTAATAAGCCTCATCAAAATCAGGATATTGAAGATTAAGAAAAGCACCGCCAACCGGACTACGATATTCCCACACGATCTCCCCCGAAGGCAGAACCACAGCCGCCGAAACCAGTACACTGTCGTACACGGCATCCAGATAACTTATTTTGGTGCGATCCCAACGCCGTTCCTGTCGCGGCGCACCATTAAATATAATGACCAGCAGCGCATCAGTCGCTGAAGCCCTAGTCAGCTCCGCTACCGCGGCAGGACGGAAACGATAAAGATAACCTCCGTCCTCATCTTCTGCAACCTTACGCGAGACAGCAATCTGGCGCAGCAACTCCGAAGGCTCCCCCGGCACCGCCCGCACATCAAAGTAGGCCTTCTTCTCCCGCAACAACTCAATCAGGACATCCTCTTTGCCAACATTGTTACGACGCAGCAAATCTATGACCTGCCCGCTTTCGGGATGGCGAATCGCTGATCCACTGTCGACCATAAGCGGCAGAATCCCCAAGGTTTTGACGATCGACTGGTACTGATCCTTGGGAACGTTATAAACCCCACCGGCACACCCGGAGGAAACCGCCGCCAAAAAAATCCCCAACACCGCCCACAGTATTCGACGCATAGACTCTTTTCTCCTTGGAATAGATTGGATACATGTTTCGTCGAACATTAGCACATTCCCTGGAAATTTTCAGTGGCGATCTGCACTAAAACCCCCACGGAAACCATCCGTCGTCAAAATACGACCCATACCCAAACAGAAACATTACGCAGCCCACATCCAACAGTTTCGCGTCCCGCTACCCGTGCATCCCTCACCCAAATGCACATTAATAAAACTCTCCCATTGGACGGTTGACAGTCGCGAACAGAGGAGTTAAATTCCTCGGCATTGACTTTGTTTCAGACTTTTTTATTTTTTCCAGGAGGGATCTCTCCATGAACGCACCATATGCTGCCATCCGCAAGATGTTTCTTTCTGCTGCCACCCTGTTAGTCATCGCCAGTCCTGCCTTGGCCGCCAGCCTTGAACCGACCGGCCTGCAGGATGGCCAACTTCTGCAAAAAAATCAGGCCGAGCTCCGCATCGGCTTTTCTTATGCCGACGACATGCGCAACCTTTTCCAGAGTGAGGACCGTGACCGCCGCGTCATGGAAGTGCCATCCCTGACTCTCAACCTGGGCCTTGCTGAACGGGTGGAGGCACAGCTGCAATACAGCTATCTGCATCTGCGTGAAAATGGCCAGGGCGACAAGTGGGGTAGCGGCGACGTCACCCTCGGCCTCAAGGTTCGCCTGTGGCAGGAATCGCTGCGGCTGCCGGCTATCGCCCTGCGGCTTGCCACCAAGTTACCCAACGCCGACAACGAGGATGATTTCGGTACCGACGAAGCCGACATCTTTATCGATGCCCTGTTTACCCGCAACTACCCCCTGTTCACTCTATACGTGAATGCCGGAATGGCAATTCTTGGGGACCCGCGCTCCGGCAATGACGGTCAGGACGACGTATGGAGATACGGTGTCGGCGTGCGAATTCCGGTACTGCAGGACACCATGGACGCGCTGATCTCTATCGAAGGAATGGAAGGGGACGATTCGGTGAACAACCGCGGTGCACTGCGGGCCGGAGTGCGGACCCAAGTGGGTCCCTTCATCTGGGATCTGGGCGGCTCCGTCGGCTATGTCAGCAAAAGCGAGGATTGGAGCCTGCGCACCGGCCTCACCGTCCCCTTTGAGCTGCCGTCAGATTGGTAAGTTTTTGAATCAGGTCGAAGGCCGAAACCTTTACAGGTTTCGGCCTTCGGATACTCGGCACTCAGCACTCAGCACTCAGCACTCGGCACCTGCGTCATGTCGAAATGCGTCACTCCCCAAAACAGCACTTCTCTGGCCGGTGCCGCCTGCAACGCTTCGGGAACCTGCTGCCCCAAAAACCGCAAGGCCTGCCATATCAATTTGCCGCCATTGGAATCATCCAGAGCAATCGTTCCGTGGCGCTTGCTGACCTTTTCGCCGTTGGGCGCCAAAACCAGGGGCAGATGCGCATAGCAGGGCACGGCATAACCAAGGCAATGATGCAGGTAAATTTGCCGGGGGGTGCTACTGAGCAGGTCGGCGCCGCGCACCACCTGAGTGACGCCAGATTCAGCATCGTCGACCACCACTGCCAACTGATAGGCAAACAGACCATCGGCTCGGCGCAGCACAAAATCACCGACCTCGCTGGCCAGGCACTGCTGATGATGCGTGCCCAGACAGTCCCGGAACGCGACCGTTTGATGCGGCACACGCATGCGCCAGGCGCGTGCTTCGCGATTGGGAGGCAGACCCTCGCGGCAACTCCCCGCATAGACCGGTCCTTCTTCGCCACGATGAGGCGCGCTGGCCAATACCTCCTTGCGCGAACAGGCGCAGGGAAAGACATGACCTCCCTTGCGCAACCGCTCCAAGGCCGCTTCGTAAGCCGCTGTTCGCTGACTCTGGTAGAGCACTTCGCCGTCCCAGTGCAGATCCAGCATCTCCAGGCTGCGCAGGATCTCCGCTGCCGCCCCGGCCACCACCCGCGGTCCATCCAGATCCTCCATGCGCACCAGCCACAAACCTCCGGCACGTTTGGCCAGACAATAACTACCCACTGCGGTCACCAACGACCCGAAATGCAGCGCTCCCGTCGGGCTGGGCGCAAAACGACCGACAACCGGTGAGGCTACGGCCGTACATGCTATTTTTTCACGAATGCTCATCATATTAAGATAATGCCGGGCCAGCATCCGGACTGTCAAGATCCCGGCTGGCCACTCCCCCTGACTTTCCAAACCACGCCTTACAAAGACAGCTGCACACCAATCTCGATGATACGTTCGGGGGGCAAGTCAAAAAATGCTGCCGGATCTGTGGCATTGCGAGACATGAAACCGAACAATCGTGCACGCCAACGGCTCATGGCTGGCTCATCCCCCATGGTTAGGCGTTCTCGACCGAGAACAAAGCTGGTGTCCTCCTGGCTGAACTGTTTGACATCTCCTGGAAGCAACGACAGAATCTTGGCGACCTGCGGTTCCTCCATAAATCCGTAATGTGCCGTAATCCGAAAAATCCCCCTACCAAGCTTTTCAGTTTCAACCTTTTGCAAGTTAGGTACCCGAGGCACATTTTCAATAATTATATGCAAAAAGGCCACCTCATCATGCAATATACGATTGTGTTTAAGATTTTGTAGCAAAGCTGCAGGAACCTGCCCAGGTTTACCGGTCAGATATATGGCCCGGCCACGCACCCGTTGCGGCGGACTGTTCTCGAGTTCTTGCTGAAAGCTTTCCAGGGAGGGCGTCAACTCAGTCATTTTACTTGCAAGTATACGACGGCCCTGTTTCCAGGTAAGCATCAGAGCAAAAAACACCGCTCCAATGACGAGTGGGAACCAGGCGCCATGAAAAATCTTACTGATATTGGCAAAGAAAAACGGTAGATCAACGGCAAAAAACAGGCCGGTCAAAGCCATGACCTTCAGTCGGCTCCAACCCCAGCAGTCGCGGGCTACCATGTAAAACAGGGTCGTAGTTATGAGCATGGTCGAAGTCACAGCCACACCATAGGCAGCCGCCAATTTGCTGGAGGTCTGAAACCCGACCACCAACCCAAGAGTACAAACCATCAAAAGCCAGTTCACCGGCGCCAGGTAGACCTGACCGATCTGACCGACAGAGGTATGCACGATCTTCATGCGCGGCAGGTAGCCAAGCTGAATGGCTTGGCGCGTCAGGGAAAAGGCCCCGGTAATAACCGCCTGGGAAGCAATAATGGTGGCAAGGGTTGAAAGTATCACCATCGGCACCATGGCCCAGTGCGGCACCATGGCATAAAATGGATGATGGGTTTGCTCCGGCTGCGTCATCAATAGAGCACCCTGTCCGAAATAATTCAGCATCAGTGCCGGGAATACCAGGAAAAACCAGGTGAGTTGAATGGGGCGTCGGCCAAAATGCCCCATGTCCGCATACAACGCTTCGGCGCCGGTTACCACCAGAAAAACCGCTCCGAGAACAATAAATCCATGCAATTTGTTAATAAACAAAAACTTGGCCCCGTACCATGGCAGCAGCGCCTCCAGCACCTGGGGACAACGCGCAATCTCCATGACACCCAACAGAGCCAGCACGCAGAACCATATTAGGATAATGGGCCCGAACAACCGACCCACCCGGGCCGTTCCGTGCCGCTGGAGCAGAAACAGGCCTATCAGGATAGAGGCCGTCAGCGGCACAACGTACGGCGTGAATAATGGGGTGATAATGCGAATACCCTCCACGGCGCTCAGCACAGATATGGCCGGCGTGATCATGCCATCGCCATACAGCAGACAGGCAGCAAACAATCCCACCAGCACCAAAGCACGACGGCTGCGCCGTGCCCGTCCAGCCCCGGACTTCACCAGAGCGGACAATGCTATCACCCCACCTTCACCCTGATTATCCGCGCGCAGCACAAAGGTCAGATACTTCAGCGTCACGATCAGCAACAAGGCCCAGAACATCAGCGATAACACGCCCAAAATGTTTTGCGGCTCTACGGCTATTCCGTACTCCCCGTGGAAACATTCGCGGATAGCGTAAAGCGGGCTGGTGCCGATATCACCGAATACCACCCCCAGGGCCGCGAGCATCAATCCACCAAAATGACCGCTGTGCCCCTCAGCGGGCATAGCCCTGCCAACCGGATGATCGTCCTCTGAAACACCATCCTCCCGGATTATTTTCACATGCTCCTCACTTTCCAGACGGGTCAATATGTAAATAAAAATCCAGTCAACTCCATGTGCATCCTTGTCGTCCAGCAATCAAAATAACTATGCAGTTCAGATAGATATTATCACTAACGACAATCCTGAACTCCGAATTCAGGATTGTCAACTAGCAGCTTGTCCGAACTGCAAACTGAAGCAATGTCGCAACCTCAAACAAGCGAAGGTGGACATTTATGGTATTTTTGTATCAACAACAATATCCGCCCATCCTGCATTGAGGTGAAGCATGTCTGGCTGGCTGCGAAGAATCGGCATCATTGTCTACACATTGGCAACTATCGTTTTGTACGGCATTGGTCATCAGGATCTGTTCTGGCTCTGCCTGGCGCTTGGCCTGTTTTACCTGATATTGTGCGGCCACGTTCAGAAACATCTGCTGCTGGCAGCCAAAGCACGGCATGAGCAGATCAGGGATCATGCCGCACCGCTGGGCATATCGCAGCACGATTTAGACAATTTCAACCAGTTGCCCTTACGAGTCACCAAGCAGGATTACAAGGCGGTTCCGGCAATACTCGCCTACCTGACCCATACCCTGTTTATTGCCGGGCTCCTGCTGCTGATTACGGCCATTCTGTTCCGCCTATCCTTTTAAATGGATGACCCATGAAAACGCGCCTACTGGAAATACTCATCTGCCCGGCATGCTTACCCGCTGAAATCCCTCTGGCCGTAACCCTTCGCCGGCAAGACAAGGACGAGATCCTCGAAGGCGATCTACGCTGCGATAAGTGTGGCGGGCAATATCCGATTCGCGACGGATTGGCTTTCCTGGATATTCCTTCCGCGGCTCCTCGACAACAGGGTATCGGTTACGAGTCACCCAGAGCCTTGGCGTCCTATTTGTGGAGCCATTATGGCGACATGCTGAACGACCCCGAGGCGTCCGATGCATACAGCCAGTGGGCAGCTCTGATCGCCCCCACTGACGGACCGGTCCTCGATATCGGTTCGGCGGTCGGACGGTTCGCCTTTGAAATCCAGGACAAGTGCGATTTCGTCATCGGCATCGACAAGTCCGAATCCTTTATTCGCGCGGCCCGGGAGCTCTTGACCCGCCGGCGCAAAGTCATCTCACTGCCGGAAGAAGGAAAGCTACAGCGCGAGGTCACGCTACAACTGCCTGAAGCCTGGCATGCGGATAACATGGAATTCATTGTCGGGGATGCCCATGCGCTGCCATTTCGTTCCGGCATTTTTGCCTGTCTGGCCTCGCTCAACCTGGTCGACAAACTTCCCCGGCCGTTGCAGCATCTGATCGAATTGGATCGCGTAGCGCGCCGCAACGATGCCCAGGCACTAGTATCCGACCCGTTTTCCTGGTCGCTTGAGGCCGCCGAAGAACACCACTGGCTGGGTGGCAAAACCAGCCACCCGTTTGCAGGGCGCGGGCTGGACAATATTACCGCCCTGCTGCGAGGAGATCAGCAGGCCCTGCGAGCAGCCTGGCAGATCGAGCGGCAGGGCCATGTCTGGTGGAAAATCCGGACTCACGCCAATCATTTCGAACTGATCCGCAGTTGTTACATCAAGGCCTGCCGATAGAAAAAAACAAGGAGGCTAGCATGAAAAAGGCTACCGTCTGCCGTCTGTGTTCCGCCTGCTGCTCCGTGGAAGCCGACATCCGTAACGGCAGACTTGCCGCGGTGCGGCGTAAATCCTCTTTGCCATCCGAACAACAACTGCTGTGTCCCAAACTGCAAGCGGCTGCCGACATCACCTACTCTCCCAAACGCCTGACGACACCGCTGATCAGAGACCGTCGCCGAGGCCAGCTCGCGTTCCGTGAAGCTACCTGGGATGAGGCTCTCGATACCATTGCCGACCGCATGCAACAGGTCAAACACGACCACGGGGCGCAATCCGTCGCCTGGTTGCGCGGCATGGCCGCCGACTGGGGCGCGCCATGGGATTACGCCAGCCGCCTGATGCACGCCTTCGGCTCACCCAACGCCATAGGCAACGGTTCGGTATGCCATGTCGCGCGCGAAATGGCCCACACCTTCACTTACGGCGCCATGACCATCCCCCAGGCCAGGGAATCGCAATGCATCATGGTCTGGGGAAAAAACGACCAGAACACCTGCCCTCCTGCCTTCGAGGCCATCATGCAGGCGCGGCAACAGGGCGCCCGCCTGATTGTCATCGACCCGGTGCGCACGCCGCTGGCAAAAATGGCCGACATCTGGTTGCAGATCAAATCAGGCCACGATGGCCTGTTGGCCATGGCCATGATCCAGACCATCATCGAGGAGCGGCTGTACGACCAGGACTTCGTGGATCAGTGGTGCACCGGTTTTGATGATTTGCGGCGCACCGCACAGGCCTTCGCTCCCGAAAAAGTCGCCGCCGATCTCTGGCTGGAACCTGCCATGATCCGCAAAACCGCACGCCTGTACGCAACAACCTCACCGGCCTGCATCGTCGACGGCAACGGTCTCGACATGCAGCTGCATGTGTTCGACACCACCCGCGCGGTTTGCATGCTGCGCGCCTTGACCGGCAATCTCGACCGGCCAGGTGGCGATCTGATTCCGCAACCGGTACCGGCACGCAACATTCAACTTGCCGAACGGTTAACCAGCGACACCCCTTCGGTAGCCCACGGCTATCCCCTATTCAGCAGCTTTCATCCCAATTGGGGACTGCACGCCCAATCCGCCCTGATCGATGCCATCCTGGAGGAACGGCCCTACCCCATCCATATGCTGATCGTACAGTCCGGCAACCCTGCAGTCACCATGACGGATGCGCAACGGGTGCGCAAGGCACTGCAAAAACTGGACTTTCTGGTAGCCATCGACCTGTTTGCCACCCAAACCACCCGATTGGCCGATATTGTATTGCCCGCTGCAGGGTGTTTTGAAAAAACCCAGCTCAACCGGGCGGCTTTACGCAACAACCTGGTGGTCTTGCAGGATCAAGTCATCGACGGTATCGCAGACAGCTGGCCGGACTGGAAAATCACTTTTGAACTTGGTCGCAGGCTCGGCTTGACAGATGAATTCCCCTGGCGGACCGTCGAACAAGCCATCGACTATCAACTGGAACCGACAGGCATCACAGTGGAGCAACTGCGCGCAAACCCTCAAGGAGTGCGAACCGGGACAGCAACCTTCGAGAAATTTCGTAAGCAGGGTTTGCCCACCCCTTCCGGCAAAGTGGAATTTTCCTCCTGCCGTCTGGCCGAACACGGTTTTCCGCCAGTACCCTTCGGGGAAGGTTTTGGCGGCAACCCTTTAAGTTTTGCCGACCGTGACAAGGAATATCCTTTTATCGGCATCAGCGGCGAACGCAGCAACCGCTACACCCATAGTCAATTCCACCAGATCCCATCCTTACGGCAACAGGAACCGGAGGGACTTATCGACATCCACCCCGATGATGCCGCAAGACTCGGCATTGCCGATGGCAACATGCTGCAGGTTTCAAGCCCCAACGGCTCCATCCGCATGAAAGCCCGTATTTCGGAAGTGGTACACGTCGGTTCCATCCTCATCGCTTGGGGCTGGGGGGAAGTCGATCTGGAACTTAGCCTCAACAACCTGACCGACGATGCCTGCCGAAACCCGATCACCGCCACCCCGTCCAATCGCTGTTTCATGTGCAAGGTGGAAAAACTTCCACAGTGAATGCACGCCATAAAGCCGCCGCATCGATACCAAAACGTCAAAAGGTCATCTGAAGCATGGAAAATTGTTTCAGATGACCTTTTTAATTTTTTCCCCGGGCGCTTAAAATCCGGAAAAACCTGCCCCCCTACTTCGGTCGGGAATAACTTTTACCAAGTAGACAGATAACCAACACAAGCACCAGAAGTCGCCAGACTAACAACGAATTCCATAGCCAATCCATCATTTGCCCCAATTGCAAAGTCCATTCATACAGACTATCACCGAGCAACGCACTTACGGAATCCATGAACATGTCCCGACCTCCCTTGCAAGCAAGTAGCCCCATCAATACACAAACAGGATCTCACTCATTACAGTTTGCCCGAGATTTATCATCCGGCAACCCGCAAGGATGGAAAACTCCATATCTGTCAGAAATTTTTACAGACCGTTGATCTGTAGCAGGCTGCGGCTGTCGAGTCTTGCATATGTAGATAATTGTCGAGTATATAACGGGAGATACTGCGCCGCGGAGGCATCAGCGGCAGGGCATCGACGGAAAACCAACGGGCATCGGCCAATTCGCCATAATCGACAACCAGCTCGCCACCCTCGTAATCAGCGATAAAACCCGCCATCAACTGGGCAGGGAAAGGCCAGCACTGGCTACCGACGTACTGAAGATTTTTGACCCGTACCCCGGTCTCCTCGGCGATCTCGCGAACAGCCGCCTCTTCCAGACATTCGCCAAAATTGACAAACCCTGCCACAAGGCTGTAATGCCCGTCGGGCCATTCCGCCTTGCGGGTCAGCAGCACTTCGCCAGGACGGCGCACCAGGGTAATGGCGCAGGGGTGTATATGCGGGAAGTGAACGGCGGCGCAAGCTTCGCAGCGTTTGCCCCACTCACGCGGCAAACGCACCATCGGCCCGCCGCAGCGACTGCAGAAACAGCTGTTGCTTTCCCAGTGCCCAATCTGATTGGCCAGACCACCCAGCGACAAGATCTCAATGGGAAGGCTGGTCCCCCAATCCCGTAACTGGCAGGGCGCAAGACCCGCCGCCAGGGGAATGTCCTCCGGCCAATTCAGCAGGCGACAGGGCGCCCCCTGCCATGTGCCGATGAACAACTCGTCAACCAACAGCGGCCAGTCCGACGAGCGCAGGCCATAAGGCAATTGCACGCCATCGGCATGCTGTTGCAGCAATAATTCGGATCCACGCAGCAGTACCCAGTATCCGGGGCCAGCGGAATCCTGATCGGGGGTGCCGTAATGGAAGTGTTCTTGCAGACAACTGCTGTTGAAGGGCAGGTGTAACGGAGATGAAAAATAGGTATCGGTGCCAGTCACAAAATCCCCCTAAATTAACGAGATTGTTTTCGACCACCAAATCACCGGCGGCGATCCGCCAACAACAACGCCAACTGGGTCTTTGCGTCGACAATTTCGCCGGTTTCCAGCATTTTAAGCGCAGCATCCAGGCACAGAGTGACCGGTTCAATGAATTCATCGGCTTCCGGGGCACTTGGAACCGGCACCAAGTCTCTGGCGATATACAGGTGCACCTTTTCATCACAAAAACCAATGGCGGAAAGCATGCTGCAGAGTGGCGTCAGAGTGCCGGGACGATAGCCGATTTCCTCTTCCAGTTCACGCCGAATACAATCGGCCGGATCCTCATCAGGCTCCAGGCGTCCGGCGGGAATCTCCCATACCAGCCCATCGGCTGCTGGCCGGAACTGGCGAATGAGAATCACACGCCCATCATCCAGCACCGGCAGGGCGGCCGCACCGCCGGGGTGTCGGACCATTTCAAAGGTAGAGGTTCTGCCATCGGGAAGTCGATGTTCTTCCAGGGCCACGGAAATAATTCTGCCATCAAATATCGGTTTCATGCATCGGCTCACGGGGTTCCACCTTCCACATCAGCAGACCATTGCGGCAGTACCATTTGAAGCTCCCCGAAAGTGGCCTGAAATACGTGCGGCAATTCGCCAAGATAATCCCCATCCACCTGCACAGGTACCCCAACGCCGCCAACAACGATCTTGCGCGCCCGCAACTGTATCGCCTCATCCACCAACAACGGGCGACCGGCAGCGATTTTGGCCATGGTACGCAACAGGCCCAGCCGGGTTTTACGCAACAGCAGGCACACGCTGAGGGATTTGCTGTACAAAGATGCACTGGGCGACACGACAAAACGGCCACCGTAAAGACGGCCGTTGCTGATAATGACCCCGTAGGCTTGCCGACGCACCCCGGCCTCGGTCACAACCTCCAACAGGTGCGGTCGATAGCGACACAGGGTGATCAGACCGCTGACGACATAGGCCATTTTCCCAACCAGGCGTTTAAGAGGCAGGCTGACTCCGCGCACCACCTCCGCATCGAATCCGATGCCTGCCATGAGCAGAAAACGATGGCCATCGGCCTTCCCCATACATATAGAACGCGACATTCCGTCCAATACCAGGGCACAAGCCTGTTCCAGGTCAAACGGAATCCCCGTTTCCAAAGCAAAAACGTTGGTGGTGCCAAGAGGAATAAAGGCCAGGGGGATAACACTCGGTGCCAGACCATTGATGACCTCATTGAGAGTGCCATCACCACCGGCCGCCACAATGCGATCATAGTCCTGATGACGGGCGGCAGCCGCCGCTTGCACGGCATCGCCACGAGCTCCGGTCAGGGTCACATCGACGGTTGCACCGCGCTGTTCGAGCAGCATGACCGCCCGCTCAATTCGATCACGAGCGGCACTGCCGGCTGCCGGATTGGCTATAAGTTTGATCTTCATATATATGTCTCATCTCTGATAGCCAGCTAACCGCCAGTACCAGCCCTGATCGTCAATTTTCGTTTTTCAATACCCTAACAGCCTGAATAAATAAGAGCAAGCATGGGAAAAAGGAAAGTTTGCGCGACCGATAGTCATAGTTGAGAGGATTATACCGGAGTTATCCACATTTATTAAAAATGCAACATAGCAGACCGCATTTTATCTATACAAGGCTGCCACGCAAGGCAACTCTCTGCCGCCGCATCCGCCCACGGCAGGTGCGGCAACTAATAAGCGGCATGGCTGGTTGGAAGAAGCACCGCCTGTTTTTGCTCTTCCCACGCACACCGGCCCAAAGCAAAGAGTCCATTAAGGGCCAATTGATTGGCAAATGGTGACTTGCAAAAAACCGAATCTCCCTGACGCAAGGTTTGATGTCCAACCCCGCCACGCGAGAGGATCACCAGCAAAGCCAATACCACCACTGACCCCATGAGATGCAGCATGTCATCTCTTGTTCCCCCGGGACGGGTGAAAAAACCCTGCAGACCTTTCTCCACCCAGCGAGCAACCAATATCACGATAAACATCAGTCCTCCCCATAGCACCAGGTAAGGCCACATCGGGAATGTCTGCCACTGCAGCCCGGCCAACCGCCACGGATGTCCCATGGCATTCAACACCAAAGTATTAAACCGACTGCCCACAGCATGATAAAACTCTATTTCTGCCAAGCCCAGCAACAGCGTTAGTCCAATCAATCCATAAAAACACGGTAAAAGAACACGCCACTTACGTCCTCGACGCCACAGTAGCAGTAACATTAAAGGCAATGCCAGATAAGCCGTAACCGCCAGATCGAACCGCAAGCCAACCAGGAAACTTTGCACCAGCAAGACCTCAGGCACCTCCGCTGCAGCCCCAAGGTTGCGCCACAACAACAGTCCGCGCAACAGACTGAACAGCATAATCAGAAGGACATAGATCATGCCGACATAACATGCTTCCGGCCAGATTTCCCGGCAACGAGCGAACCATTTCCGAAACATCATGATCCGTGCCTCCCTGGTCGTGCCACCATCCACGACATGCCCTCAGCCATGGCTGGACCCGGCAGTATCAAGACGTCCGCGAAAGCCCCAAACGTATAATGCCAGAGCTATGTACCAACAAAGGGCGGCACTCCACAAGTTATGCGATACGAAATGGGCGCCTCGTGCCAACTGCCCATACGCGAAAAGGCTACCGAGAGACACCCCGAACAGCAATGCGGCAACGGCATAACGACGACGGCGACCATAAAACAGGAAATATCCGCTCAGCATGGCAAAACCACCCGCCGCATGTCCGGCTGGAAAACAATTGCCATCATTCGAACATGCCTGTGGCGCCCCTTCGAACAGTCGTGAATAAGGCACATCCCCGCCGTAACGCTGATAATCCCAAGGACAATGGCGGTTGGTGACTTCTTTACCGAGGGCTACCAGACCGGTGCTTAGGCCAATGGATAAAGCCAGGAACAAGGCCATCCGTCGCCAGGGACGCAACTTCACCCACCAGAAGGAAGCCAGCCAGCACAGCAATGAACTGGCGGCGGTGAACAAAACCAGGTCACGGCCACGGCGATGGATGAGCGTTTCTGCCCACCAGCTCTTTTTTGCCGGCCAGACGTGGTGCACCGCATCGAAAAATGGATCGGAAAAACGCAGGTCCAGATCGGTCAATTCAAATATCGCGACCCCGACCGCCAGCAGCAATAACGGCAGCACGGCATGCCGCCACCAGAATTGTCTGTCAAATTTTTTCATCATGAAGAATATATCCATGGTGCTTGAAAAGTTCAAAGGCGGTCTGATAATAGGCCGTTGCCAGATCGGTCAACTCCGTCAGCGGCGGCGTCTTAACCAACGATTTCTGCTGCGCATCATAGTCGTAACTATCGACACTTTGATTAAGCCCGAGCACCACCATCTGCCCCTTGTCCAGTAGCGCCACATCGTGATTATGATTCAATAGAATCGGATGCTTTGCCCCCGGCGGCAGATGCAGTACATCCTGGCCGTAAAAGGGAGCCGTATAGCCCAGACCCAGCAGACCAAGTACCGTCGGAGCAATATCCATCTGGCTGATGGCCGTTTCGCAGACCTCAGGAGACAGTCTTGCAGGGGCATGAAACAGCAGAGGGATACGGTAGTGTTCAACAGGGACCTGAGCACGGCCGTACACGCGGGCATCGTGGTCCGCCACGATCACGAACAGGGTATTGTCGTACCAGGCATGCTTCTTGGCGGCATCCATAAAACGCCCCAGGGCATAATCGGCGTACCGCACTCCAGCCTTACGGCCGCCGCCCTCGGCAGGAATGCCGGGAATCCCTGCAGGAAAAGTGTAGGGACTGTGGTTGGAGGTGGTCATGACGATGGAGAAAAACGGCTTGCCGTCGGCATGCTGGCCATCATAGTAACCAAGCGCATGCGCCAGCAGATCCTCATCGGATACCCCCCAGATATTGGCAAAACGGGGATCGGCGATATCGGTGCGGTCGCTGAGAGTAAAGCCGTTGTTACCGTAAAAGTGGTTCATATTGTCAAAGTACCCATAACCACCATACAGAAAACTGGTGTTATAGCCATGGGCCTTCATGACCTCTCCCCAGTTGGCCAGTCCTTCGCAACCGGGGCGTTTCACCACCGACTCACTGGGGATCGGAGGTAACGACAAGGTTATGGCCTCAAGACCGCGTACGGTGCGGGTGCCGGTAGCAAAAGCATTGCCGAAGCGCAAGCTTTCGGTGGCCAGTCGATCGAAGTTCGGCGTCAAACCGCGTTCGTCGCCGTAAGCCCCCACGAACCCTGCACCAAACGACTCCTCGACAATCACTACCACGTTCATGGGCCCTAAGCCGTTGGCTCTGTCGGGCACGGTCCGGTTGAGATCGTATGGGGCCGCCGTGGGCTCAGACATTCCAAAGTGCCGATGCATCAGGGCAAAGGCCTGAGAATCCTCTATGGTCCGATAGTACTTGACGTAGCTGAGTTCGTTGGTGCAAAAGGCTTGTACCAGACTGCGCAAGCCGTTGGCGCTCAGTTCGGCGGCAACCCGATTGGAAGATCGGGCGCCAAAACCGGGCAACATGACGGTGGCAAACGCCAGCAACAGCCAGGCACTGCCGAAGCGCAAACGCGCCTTAACCGAACAGCGGCTCTGAAACCCGCGCCGAAACGCCGGCCACAACAAACGGTGCAACAACAGAGCTACGGTGCCAACCGCCAGCAACACCCACCCGACCGGATAACTTTCCCATATATTGACAAGAACCTCGTGGGGATAAATCAGATAGTCAACCGCTACCAGATTGAAGCGGGCATCGAATTCCTGGAAGAAGAAAAATTCGACAAACGGCAAGTACATCAACCCGAACAGCAACAGATAAAGCAGGCTGCCCAGCGTGACCTGCAACCAGCGCCGCTCAACCCACCCTGCCGGAAGCAGACACAGCAAGGCCGCAAACGGTCCCAGCACAAACGGCAGGACCGAAACATCCTGCCATGCCCCCAAGGCCAGGACAGCCGGAAGAGTAAGGGGGGCCACACCTTCATCGAGACCGAACTGCCACCACAACACCACTCTCAACAGCATCGATAGGCCAAGGTATACCAAACCCAACAACACCAGCGGCCGCAGTTTCTCTGTTATCGATAATTTGTTGCTTTCAAGTTCCTTACCCACACATCCCTCCCCAACAACGTCAGAAGCTAATCCTTTCGAGCGATAAGAGCCAGTCTGGTGACCGATTCTCACGGCAAAGTACTTAGCAACCTACGGGCCAAGGTGAAATACATGTTTATTCAGGAACTTACGGGAGTACCTGATCGATGAATGTATAAATTTCTTTACACCAACCAGGCCTCAAGGAGGATATGTCAAAAGTTTTCAACAAACAACGCAGCCATTGCCTGAAAAACCCTGAATCGATAAAGCAGGATTATCCGAACGGGGTTCAAACTACAACAGCTGATATTTCTTGAGCTTGTACTGCAGATTACTGCGGCTGATACCCAACAACTGGGCTGCCTGGGCCTGCACCCCGCGGGCCCGCACCAAAGCCTGGTGGATAAGCTGGCGTTCGACATCCTCCATCAGGTCAGGCAAGGGCTTGTCTGCCCCGGGAAGGATACATTCCGTTAACTGGTCGGAAGATCTTTCAGGTCTGAGAGCCTCAGGCAAATCATCCACCTGCAGCACAGTCCCTTTGCAGAACAGCACGCCGCGCTCCATGGCATTCTGGAGCTCCCGCACATTGCCGGGCCAGGGATATTGCTGCATCAGCGTCAAGGCGTCAGGGGCTATGGCGGTCACCCCCCGGCCCAGTTCATGGGAAAACCGTCGCAAAAAGTACATGGCCAAAAGTGAAATATCGTCACCACGTTCACGCAACGGCGGCACCTGCAACGAAACCACATTCAACCGGTAATAAAGATCTTCACGAAAACTACCGTCCTCGACCATGGCCCGCAACTCGCGGTTGGTAGCAGCCACCAGGCGCACATCGGTTTCAAGCTCTACGGTGCCGCCGACCCGGCGATACCGCCGTTCCTGCAGGACCCGCAACAGTTTGGGTTGCAGGGACAAAGGAAATTCGCCGATTTCATCAAGAAACAGGGTGCCGCCGTTGGCAATTTCAAGCAACCCCCGTTTTCGTTCCACCGCACCGGTAAACGCGCCGCGCTCATGGCCGAAAAGCTCGCTTTCCAGCAAGGTTTCCGTAAACGTTGCGCAATTAACGCTCACCAAAGGACCATCCGCCCTCGGGCTGGCATGATGCAACATACGGGCGACAAGTTCCTTCCCGGATCCACTTTCGCCCGTGATCATGATCGATGTACGAGCCGGCGCCACACGAGCAACGTCCTCTAATAACTGGCGGATTGGTACACTTTCCCCTATGAGGTCTCCCTTCCGTATCAGTTCCAATTGGCGCTTAAGGGAAGCGTTCTCACTTTGCAAACGGAAAAAATCAAGGGCCTTGGCGACCGTCAGAAGAATCTCTTCATTATTGAACGGCTTCATGAGGTAATCGAAAACGCCGGCCTTTATCGCTTCAAGTGCACTCTCCACGGTGGCAAAAGCCGTCAGAAGGATAAACGGCACAGGGCCGTATTCCTGTTGTGCGCGACGGTAGAATTCCAGGCCATCCATGCGCGGCATCTTCAAATCGGACATCACCAGAGATACCTGTTCTCGCGATAGCAACTCAAGGGCCGCAAATGGATTGTCCACGGTGGACACCTTGTAACCTGCATCACTGAGCAATGCCGACAGCACCACCAGGTAGTTTTTTTCATCATCAACCACAAGGATGTGATTCATCCGTCTCCTCCCGCAGGGGTATCCATATACTGAACATCGTTCCGTCTTCCGGCGTGCTGCGTACTCGCATCTCACCTCCATGGCCTATGACGATCTGGTGAGCGTTGGCCAACCCCAGCCCTGAACCCCGGTCCTTGGTGGTGACAAAGGGATCGAAAATGCGCGATTGCATCTCCTCGGGGATAATCGAACCGGTATTGTGAATTTCAAACCGAACCCCCTGCCCAGCGGCTCGCAAGCGTACTTGCACCTTACCCTGGGGCGGGGTGGCCTCCAGGGCATTGATGACCAGATTAAGCAACGCCTGCCGCAGCAGACCGCCATCCACCCAGGCTTCGAGGGACCCGACAGGATAATCCGACGTCAGTTGTACTTCGCGTTGCTGGGCCAGGGGCTGACACTCTTGCACGGTTCGCTCTACCAGTTGCCGGACATCGGCATCATGACGATCCGGCGCGGCGGGCCTGCCGAATTTGATGAAATCGTTGATCAGGCCATTGAGTCGCTGAACCTCTTCCTGCACCACGGACACCAGTTGCTCAATGTCATCGCTGCGAGGTTCAAGCTTCTTGGCCAACAATTGCACCGATGAGGAAATAATGCCCAGAGGGTTGCGAATCTCATGCGCCATACCCGCGGACAAGCGACCCAAAGCGGATAACCTGTCTTTACGTCTCAGATTTTCTTCAGCGTTGCGCAGTTTGCGCAGGGAGTCCTGCAAGGTCTTTCTATTGCTAATCAGGCGCCGATTGAGCTTTTCCTGTTGATCGAGGCTGCGCCGTTGGCTTTCGGAAAACGATTGCACCAGAACGCCGATGATAAAAAAAGTCGTCACCAGGATAAGCAGTTCCGGCAGTTCTTCGGGGCGCGATTGCGGGTTCAGGTAGAGGCTTTGCGGAAAAAGTGCGCCATACAACAACGAAGAAAGACTGCAGACCGCCAGAGTCCGCAGCAGGTTCAGGTTGGCAGCGGCAGTGGTAATAGGCAGAAGGTAAACAATCCAATAGAGACTTTCCTCATCCGCCCCCGTGGTAGCCCGAATAACCAGGGTACACAACAGCAGATAGGTGCCCAAGTGCACCGTCATCAGGCGAGCCTGCTGGATTTGACGAGGCGTGAAATAATAATTCACCAGAGCATGATAGGCGGCCAGCAATCCCAGACTCAAGGCTCCATACAGCAGATCGGGTCCTCGGGCGAACAGAAACAGTAGCACCAGCAAAAACAGCAGGGTACCATTCTGAGCCAAAAATACGGAACGGGAACGTGGACTTGCAATCATAAGACATCCTTCGGCTTCCTTGCCGGGAATCTTGGCTGGAGCTATAGTAATATCAGGTGGTTATCAATAGCCCCTGAAGGAGAAATCCTCATGAAACGACGCGGAAGATTGCTGGCCATCGGCGACATCCACGGCTGCCGAGGTGCCCTGCAAAACCTGCTGGCTCGAATTAGGCCAACCCGTCATGACCGCATTGTGTTTCTCGGTGATTATATCGACCGCGGCCCCGACCCCCACGGCGTGGTAGAAACTCTGCTCGCCCTGCGCCAAAGGGTTCCCCGGTGCATTTTCTTAATGGGCAATCACGAGCGCATGCTGCTCGATGTGTTGGATGGCCGCAACCTGCCCCTGTATCTGGCCAATGGCGGGCTTGTCACCCTGCTTTCCTATCTGGACAAAGGCGACCTGCAAATGCCTGCCATCCATCGCTCATTCTTCAACAGCTTGCAACGCTTCCACGAAACGAGCAAGCATATTTTCGTGCATGCCGGGTTACGCCCGGGATATCCCGTTGGGCAACAAACGGAAGACGACCTGCTGTGGATTCGCGACGCCTTTCTGTCATCGACCGCTGACTGGGGAAAAACCGTGGTCTTCGGTCACACTCCCCTGCGCAAACCCTATTTAGGGCCGCGCCGCATCGGACTGGATACCGGCGCGGTTTACGGCGGCACTCTGACTGCCTGCGACCTGGGGACCCGCCGCATCTGGCAGGCACGCGAGCCGAACCTTTGAGCCAGACGTCTGTTCAGTCGCGTGCATACTTGAAAATTTTTCTCTTATTCACCACGAAGAAGGCACGAAGAATCGCTCAACAACAATAAATCCAATACGAACAGGGATTATCAGGATATTCAGGATGAGATCTTACCCCCAAAGGTCCTTGGTTTTAATCCTGAGTATCCTGTATATCCCTGTTAATGCATGAATTGAAAGTTTCCGGAAGCAGTATATCGAAAACGTTAAAAACACGAGTCATGAATTTGGTTAAGATGTCGATTCAAATCCTTGTCTTTGATCTCTTCGTGATATGCGTGGTGAAACACTCTTTCCCAAAACCATGCAGTCCCACAGGATATTTACCCTTCCACCCGGTTGCGGCGCAACAGATCTCCCGCTCTGGCCCCCGCAGGCAGAGGCAGCAGCACCTGGGCATTGGGCTGGACCACCGACAACGGCGCCCCCCCCTCGGTCATCGGATCGCGCACTTCAAAACTGGCCTGGCGCATATCCGGTCCGATTAACTCCAACGTCTCCCCCGGAAAAAAGCGATTGCGCCCGATCACCAGTCCCCGTCCGTCAGCATCCACATGGGACACTTCTCCGACAAAATCGCAACGACGGATGTAACCACCATGATCAGTTTGCAACTGCGGGTCGCCCTTGCCGAGAAAAAAGCCGGTACTGTAGGGCCGGTGGCTGACACTTTCCAGTTCTTCGCGCCAGCTTGGTTGGCAATGCCAGTCGGCAGGGCTCTTGAGGTAAGAGTCCAGCGCCTTCCGGTAAACCCGGGTTACCGCCGCCACGTAATAGCGACTTTTCATACGCCCCTCGATCTTGAGGCTATCTGCGCCAGCTTCGATCAGTTGGGGCAACTGCTCAAGAAGGCACAAATCCCGACTGTTCATCACATAGCTGCCACGCGCATCCTCTTCGATGGGAAAATACTGTCCGGGGCGGGTCTTCTCCATCAGCGCGTAACTCCAGCGGCAGGGCTGGGTGCATAAGCCCCGATTGGCACCGCGCTCGGTCAGTGCCGCCGACAGCAGGCAACGGCCGGAGTAAGCCACGCACATGGCGCCATGCACAAAGACTTCAATCTCAACATCGGTTGCGGAGCGCACAGCGCGGATGTCTTCCATACTCAATTCGCGAGCCAGGTTGATACGCCGCACTCCGGCCCGGGCCCAGAACCGGGCTGCTTCGGCATTGGTGGTATTGGCCTGGGTGGAAAGATGTATTTCCCGGTCGGGGTCACCGGCCCGCACCAGCGCAAGAACCCCGGGATCGGCCACGATATAGGCATCCAGATCCAGTTCGCGCAATTGCTCAAGATAGGCGGCACAGGCATCCGTTTCACCGGGCATGAGATACGCGTTCAAGGTCAGATACAATCGCCGGTTCATACGCAGGGTCAGTTCCCTCGCCCGGGCCAACTGTTCCAGGGTAAAGTTTCCTGCCTGGGCTCGCAGACCGAACTGCTCTCCGCCTACATAAACAGCATCGGCTCCATACAACAGGGCGGTTTCAAGTTTTTCCATATTACCGGCAGGCGCCAGCAATTCAGGTTGCGATTTCATGGCAACTCCAAGGCAGTATCGGAATGTATTTTCAAGAATACCGGGTTTAACGCGTAAACCCGGTCGGGATTAAAATTTCGATTTCCCTCTTCAGGCGAAACGAATCGACATTAACATGAAACAGCCCCCCGGTGAAACAGCATCTCCCCCTCCAGAAAACCCTTTCCGCTTGACAAGGTGTTAAAAAGCCTATACTTTTTTAGCAAATTTTCACATTACCGTGTTCTTTTTTGGCTTCCGGGTTTTCCGCAAGCCGGGGATGTTGCCATGACTCGCCTTTTTACCCTTTCAGCCCTTGCCCTTTTCCTCTTTTCCGGCTGCGCCATGACCTCCCCCGCCCGTAAGCCGCAGGTCGACAGTAATTTGTCTTCGCTGCGAGCAAACTTAGAAAATCAAAGCCGCCTTATAGATCAACATAATGGGCGCCTGGACAGACTGGAGCAACAGCTGGCCGAGCAACAACAACAAATCGGCGCCCTGCAGACCGCCCTGACGGCACAAAAAGTCACCCCCATCGGGGAAAACACCGGCTATACAGGCCAGACGCCCGCAACCGAGGCCGAACAAGCAGCCATTTCTCCGACCGAAACCTACCTCAAAGCTTTTGGCGATTACGCCTCAGGCCGCTACAACCAATCTATCGAAGGCTTTCAAACCTTCTTGAAACACTTTCCTTCCAATAATTATGCAGGCAACGCCCAGTTTTGGCTCGGAGAATGCTACTACAAACTTGGTCAATATGCTCGATCCGTTCAGGAATTCCAGAAAGTTGTCGACAATTACCCGCTAAGCGGTAAAGCGCCGGATGCCTTGTTGCGCATGGCACCGGCATTGCGTCAGCTTAATCAATACGAAAATGCCCGGCAGGTCCTGCAAACGCTGCAGCAACGCTACCCGAACAGTGCTGCGGCCCGTAAAGCCCTGATCGAGCCCTGATACCAAGGATTTGTCATTAATCGCTCAGGTGGAGACTGTGACGGTTTTCTCCTGACTGCCATCTCACGGGGGATATTTCATGAAGACCATCTGCAAAGCACTGATCGTTATGTGTGTGCTGCTGTTTCCGCTTGCAGCCACAGCGCAAACGCCGGAGCAGATTTACACCATCAAAAAGGGCGATACGCTGTGGGGCGTCTCAAAAAGGTTCATCAAAGACCCCTATTACTGGCCCAACCTATGGGCAAACAATCCCTTTATCACAAACCCCCACTTTATCTATCCCGGACAAAAAGTCGCTATTCGCGATGGCAGGCTGGTTCTCCTGCCGGGCCAGGCCGAAGCCTCAGTAAAGCAACCTGTCGATGACTCGATGGACAGCATGCCCATCGAACCGGTTGAAGAAATCACCGTCAAAGGCATGGCGGGAAGCGAAGGTTTTATCACTCTGGATGAAATTCAAAGCGCCGGGACCCTGGTCGACGCCACCGATGATCGTATCCTGTTAAGTTACCAGGATCAGATTTTTGTGAAAATCGAAGACCCCAACCTGCAACCCGGGGATATCTATACCCTGGTCGAGGTAGGCGAAAAGATCGCCCATCCCGTCACCAAGGAGGTTCTCGGTCATCGGGTCAACTATCTTGGTGAAGCCGAGATCACCGCCATTTCTCCACCTGTAGCAACCGCGGTTATTCGCCAGGTAACCAAAGAGATTACCCGTGGCGCCCTGTTGATTCCCAAAGAGCCGACCAGCCGCGAAATCGTTCTCAAAAAATCCGCCGCCCCTCTGACGGGCTACGTTGTCGCCAACAGTCGTGAAAAAATTGCTTTGAGCCAACACGATGTCATCTATCTTGATCTTGGTTTCGAAGACGGCCTCGAACCCGGCAACATGGTTTACCTTACACGTCCGCGTCAAACAACCCACCGCACACTGCCGGGCCATCAGGTCGAACTACCCGATGAACTGCTGGGGGCCGCCGTGATTTTGAGCACCCAGCCGCAAACGGCAGCGGCATTGATCCTGAAATCGGTCACCCCCATTTATACCGGCGACCAAGTTTGCACGGTGGATCAATAAAGAGGGCCTCCCCACCCATCGGAACGAAAAAAGGATTGAAGCCATTCAATCCTTTTTTTCTTGGCGCAGGAAGAACCGCCCATGACTCCCACAGAACAATCCTGGCTTCGACTGCATCTCACCCCGGGGCTTGGCCGAGCCAGTATCATTCGCTTGATGGAAGCTTTCGGCTCTCCCGAAGCGGCACTTGCTGCCAGCCCTGTTGCGTGGAAAAAACGAGCAAACATACGCGGAGTTGTTGCCGAGGCGTTACCAGGAGAGAATTCGCCACTTTTTTTAGAAACCCTGGAGAGCCTGTCGCGACTCGACGTCCATATGGTCTCTTTATGGGATGCAGAGAATTACCCAGCCCTGCTCCGCTCCATCTACGATCCGCCTGCGCTGCTTTATGTTAGAGGCCGCCTACCTCGCCATCCCGGACTAGCCGTGGTAGGCGCGCGACAAGCCTCCATAGCCAGCCAACAACTCACCCACACCCTTTGCCGACAGGTTGCCGCCAAAGGCATTGCCATCGTCAGCGGCCTGGCGCGGGGCATTGACCGTGCCGCCCACGAAGGGGCTCTATCCGCAAACGGCGCTACGGTAGGGGTTCTCGGCTGCGGAATCGACCGTATCTACCCCCAGGACAATGCTCATCTGTTTGAAGATATTCCGGCCCAAGGCGGTGCCATCGTCTCGGAATACCCGCCAGACACCCCACCTTTGGCCAGGCATTTTCCTGGCCGCAACCGTATCATTAGCGGCATGTGTCAGGGCGTTCTTGTTGTGGAAGCAGCGGTTCGCAGCGGATCCCTGATTACAGCCGGGTTTGCTCTCGACCAGGGACGTGAAGTCTTCGCTATGCCGGGACCAGCCTACAACCCCGGGAGTTGCGGGACCAACCAGTTGCTTAAAGAAGGCGCCCATCTGGTTACCGAAAGTGCCGACATTCTGGATGTTCTCAAGCCCGGGCTGGCTGTCGACAGGCCATCCCCCGAGCCTGACCCCATCGAAAATCAACTCTCGGGCCAAACCCTCAGGGTATATCATGAACTACAGGACTCCCCCCTGCATGTCGATGAAATTGCCAGGAAATGCGGCTTGACACCCATGGAGGTTTCCGCTATTTTACTCCACTTGGAACTTGCCAACGGAGCAATCCAGCTTCCCGGCATGCGCTTCGTGCGCAAACGGCGCTCCTGAGCAGATGGAGGTTTATGACCGGAAACCCTCTGAAAGAACGGGTCTTGGCCATCGTTAGCATCATCGCCCATTACATCATGGAAGATGGGCAACTGCCGGCAAACGGTGACCTCGTTGAGGAATTGCTGGCAATCGGGTTTGAGTCAGAGGAGATCGATGCAGCGTTTCACTGGATGGAAAACCTGTCCTTGCATCCGAATTCCGACCAACTCACTCAATCCCTGTCAATCCCAAGTCAGCGCATTTTTACATCCGAAGAATGTCAGGCCATCGAGAGAGATGCGCGCGGATTTCTGATGCGTGTGCGCGAGATGGGTATCATTGACGAAAACATTCTGGAGGAAATCATCCAGAAAGCTTTGCACACCGACGAAGATGAAGTCAGCCTCAAGGATATTAAAACCCTGACGGCGTTGACTCTCTTCTCCCATTCCCACCACGAATGGATGCGCGAGGTCGATTGCTTCATGGATGATGACTGGACTCGGCTTTATCACTGAAACTACCTCAGGCTGCGGATACTCTGCAGCCTTTTCGTTTCGTGGTTGGTGCGGGGACAAGATGCATGACCTCCTCACTGGACAGAACTTCAAATCGAGGCATTCATGGCACAATCCCTGGTAATAGTCGAATCGCCTGCCAAGGCGAAAACCATCGAAAAATTTCTTGGCCCGGGCTATAAGGTTCTGGCTTCTTATGGTCACGTGCGCGCCCTGCCCAGCAAGCAAGGTTCCGTCGACGTGGACCATGATTTTGCCCCCCTGTACCATATCCTCCCCGAAAGTCAGAAGCACATCGAGCTTTTAAAAAAAGAGGTCAAAAAGAGCCAAGAATTGATCCTGGCCACTGACCCCGACCGCGAGGGAGAAGCGATCGCCTGGCATTTACTGGAAGCACTGGAAATCCCCGAAAATGCCAAGACCCCAACGATCAAGCGGGTTACATTTCATGAAATAACCAAAAACGCCATCCAGGAAGCGATTAACCACCCCGGACATATTTCCCGTGAACTGGTCGATGCCCAGCAAGCCCGTTCAGTGCTCGACTACCTGGTCGGGTTCAACCTGTCTCCGTTTTTGTGGAAAAAGATTCGCTACGGATTATCCGCCGGGCGCGTGCAATCTGTCGCACTGCGTCTGATCTGCGAACGGGAAAAAGCTATCCAGGCTTTCGAACCGCGCGAGTACTGGACCATCGAGGCCCAAATGGGTACCGAGCAGGGCGCGGTTTTTCAGGCCCGACTGCACGCCGTCGATGGGCAAACTCTCGACAAATTCGACATCGCCCAACAGGCGCAGGCGCAGGAACTGGTCGATGCCATCGCAAGCCAGTCGTTCCAGGTAATAAATCTCAAGCAGACATCCAAAAAGCGCAACCCCGCCGCTCCCTTCACCACCAGTACCTTGCAACAGGAAGCCAGCCGCAAACTCGGGTTCTCCGCCCGCAAGACCATGACAGTAGCGCAAAAGCTCTACGAAGGGATCGATGTCGGTAATGGCCTTGAAGGCCTTATCACTTACATGCGTACCGACTCGGTGGCGTTGTCGCAGGTCGCAACCAGTGAAGCCCGTGAAGTCATTACCCGCATGTACGGCGAAGATTACGCTTTGAAGGAGCCGCGCGTTTTTAAGAACAAAGCCAAAAACGCCCAAGAGGCTCACGAAGCCGTGCGCCCCACATCCTTGGCCAACTTGCCGGACAAGATCAAGTCTCATCTAAGCTCCGACCAGTACAAAATGTACCGACTCATATGGCAGAGGACCGTCGCCTCGCAGATGGCTTCGGCCATCCTGGACGCCACTACTGTCGATATCGGTGCCGGCGAACGCTTTGTATTCCGGGCTTCCGGCCAGGTGGTTCGTTTCCCCGGTTTCATGAAGCTGTATATCGAGGATATCGACAACCCCGAGGACCAGGACGGTCAAGGCGAAAGCACCCTGCCGGCCCTGGAAAAGGAGCAATCCCTCGATTGCCGCGAAGTGCTGCCTTCCCAGCACTTTACCCAACCACCGCCGCGCTATACCGAGGCCAGTCTGGTAAAAACCCTTGAGGAGCACGGCATCGGCCGCCCCTCGACCTATGCCTCAACCCTCAACACCTTGGTTACGCGCAAATACGTGCGACTGGAAAAACGCGCGTTTTATACCGAAGATGTGGGGATGGTGGTCAACGATCTGCTGGTCAACCATTTCAACAAGTACGTCGATTACGATTTCACCGCCCAGATGGAAGAGGACCTTGACGCCATCTCACGGGGAGAGCGGGAGTGGCAACCGGTTCTGCACGATTTCTGGGGCCCGTTCATCACCCTGCTCAAAGAAAAGGAAACCCAGATTTCCAAGCAGGATGTGACCACCGAGAAGACCGACCGCACCTGCCCCGAGTGCAGCAAGCCTCTTGTCATAAAACTCGGCAGAGCAGGACGGTTTCTGGCCTGTTCCGGATTTCCCGAATGCCGCTATACGGAACCGCTGAATGGCGGCGAGCGTGAAGAACCGGTCATGTCGGATCAGACCTGCGACAAATGCGGCGCCCCCATGCTTATCAAGGAAGGCCGTTACGGCAAGTTCCTGGCATGCTCGGCCTACCCGGCCTGCAAAAATATTCAGCCTCTGGTCAAACCCAAATCTTTAGGAATCACCTGCCCCCAGTGCCGCGAAGGGGAGCTGATGGAAAAGAAAAGCCGCTACGGCAAGATTTTCTATTCCTGCAACCGCTATCCGCAATGCAAATATGCCCTGTGGGATCTGCCGATTGAAGAGCCCTGCCCCAAGTGCAATTTCCCGCTGGTGGTGGAAAAAGTCACCAAGCGCCAGGGTACCTTCCGCAAGTGTCCCCAGGAGTCATGCGACTGGACCGAAGTGTTGATTGCGCCCGAACCGAAAGCCAAAGCTGCCCCCAAAGCCAAGGCAGCCCCTAAAAAGACTGCAGCCAAAACCACCGGGGCTAAAACAGCGGCAAAGAAAACTACCACGAAAAAAACCACGGCTGCCAAGCCGGCCGCAGCCAAAAAGACCACCAAAAAGGCCGCGGCTGAAAAACCTGCCGCCAATACGGCCGCAACCAAAAAGACTGCAACGAAAAAGGCCCCGGCCAAAAAAGCTGCCAAGGCCGACGACAAATAGTGGCGTTGTTTTTCACATCGATTCTTACGGGCGACCGGGCTTTGCGGCCCGGTCGTTTCTTCATTTTTAGCGCTTCTGTAAAAGGCGCTGCGAGACGACTATGAGCCATACACATCAAACGTCCTCCACGCTTACCATCATCGGTGCCGGTCTGGCCGGCTGCGAAGCGGCCTGGCAGGCTGCCGAGCAGGGACTGAAGGTAACTTTACTGGAAATGAAACCGCATACATTTTCACCCGCCCACCATAATCCGGATCTGGCCGAACTGGTCTGCTCCAACAGTTTGCGCGGCGCAGGGATGAACAATGCGGTCGGTTGCCTCAAAGAAGAATTGCGGCGCTGCGCGACCCTTTTCATGCAGGCTGCCGATGCCACCGCAGTGCCTGCGGGCGGTGCTCTGGCCGTCGACCGGGACGCTTTTTCCTGCTTCATCACCGAACGCATCAACCGTCACCCCCTCATCACCCTGCAACGCGCCGAGCAAGTCAGCATCCCGCCCGAAGGCACGGTCATCATCGCCACCGGTCCGCTGACCTCGGATGCCCTCACTGCTGAGATCGCCCGACTGACCGGCAGTGAACATCTTTACTTTTACGATGCCATCGCCCCGATCATCGAAGCCGACAGCATCGACTACAGCATTGCCTGGAAAGCTTCCCGTTACGGGCGCGGCGGGGATGATTACATCAACTGTCCGTTGTCGCGCGAGGAATACTTTGACTTCATCGAGGCCCTCAAAGCTGCGGAAAAGGTTCCGGGAAAAGAATTTGAAAAAGTCGTGCACTTCGAAGGCTGCATGCCTGTGGAAGAGATGGCGGAACGCGGCGATCTGACCTTGGCCTTCGGCCCCATGAAACCGGTGGGGTTGCCCGATCCGCGCACCGGTCGCGAGGCGTTTGCCGTGGTACAACTGCGACAGGACAACCGACACGCCACCCTGTTCAACATGGTCGGGTTCCAAACCAAGTTGACCTACCCGGAACAGCGCCGCATTTTCCGCACCATCCCCGGACTGCAAAACGCCACTTTCGAACGCCTCGGCAGCATGCATCGCAATACCTTCATCAACGCTCCGACCTGCCTAGACAAACTCTTGCGGCTAAAGACCGATCCCAGACTGTTCTTTGCCGGGCAGATCACCGGAGTGGAAGGCTATGTCGAATCGGCTGCCTGCGGCTTTTTGGCTGGTCTGTTCGCGGCGGGGCAATTACAGGATCGTTCCGTTTCTCTCCCGCCGGCAACCACCGCCTTGGGAGCCCTGCTCGGACACCTGTCTTTATCCGACCCAGACGATTTCCAGCCGATGAATGTCAACTATGGATTGTTCCCTCCCCTGGAGGGACGCAAGCGCAAGCGGGCCGACCGGCGACTGGCCATGGCCGATCGCGCACTGAACGATCTTGAACCCTGGCGGCAGCAGGTATTGCCCCATCTCCCCGCTATCAGCCTCTTGCCCCAGGAAGATACCCATGAACCTTGACCCGCTCTTTACTTCCGCCCCCATGGAAAACGGCATCGTACTGGCTTCGGCCTCGCCGCGCCGCAGCCAATTGCTTGCCGAATTGGGCATCGCGTTTACCGTTGTCCCAAGCGACGCGCCGGAAGAAGTATTACCGCAGGAGACCCCTGAGCAACACGTCACACGCCTGAGCCTGCTCAAAGCCCGCGAAGTGGCTCGCCGTCCCAAAATTGCAGGGCGCTGGTTTCTCGGCAGCGACACGGTGGTGGTGCGCGACGCAACCATCCTCGGCAAACCGACCGATGCCGCCGATGCCGCCGCCATGCTGCGTTCGCTTTCCGGGCGCAGCCACTGCGTCATTTCCGGCTATGCCGTTATCGATCGGGCCACCGGACAGGAAGTGGCACAGGCCGTCACGACCGTGGTAAAGTTCCGGGAGTTGACAGAGCGGGAGATTCAGGGGTACATTGCCACCGGCGAACCGTTCGGCAAGGCGGGTGCGTATGCCATTCAGGGCATAGGCGCTTTCATGATTCCTGCCATTGAAGGCAGTTATACCAACGTCGTCGGGTTGCCACTGTGCGAGGTGATCGAGACATTGGAAGGCTTAGGCGCCGTGCGCCTGTTCGAGACCGAACCGCCCCGCTCCGCCCACTTGGAATCCCCATCTTGACCCGCATGCCGGTCACCGGAAGGATCCGTCATGAGTATCCAGACAAATCTGCAAGACATCCATGAACGCATTGCCGCCGCCTGTCAGCGTGCCAACCGTAACCCTGACGACGTCCGGCTGGTAGCAGTCTCCAAAACCAAGCCTGCCGCCATGATCGATCAGGCAGCAGAAAGCGGCCAGACCCTGTTCGGCGAAAACTACGTGCAGGAGTTTGTGGCCAAGACCGAAGAAGTCACCGCCGCGGTTACATGGCATTTTATTGGCAGCCTGCAGACCAACAAGGTCAAGTACCTGCGCGGCAAGGTGGCCATGATCCATTCCGTCGACCGGCTGTCTCTGGCCAAGGAAATCGATCGCCAGTGGAGCAAGCTCGACAAACCCGTAGACATCCTGATTCAGGTCAATCTCGGTGAAGAAGAAACCAAATCGGGGACCGATGAGGCGGCGCTGCAGGATCTGGTGCGCGAAATTGCGCAGCTGCCTAACGTACGGATCCGTGGCCTGATGGCGCTGCCGCCTTACCTGGATGACCCCGAGGAAGTGCGGCCTTTTTTCCGCCGTCTGCGTCAACTGGCCGAGAGCATCGCCGCGCTGAAGCTGGCCGGGGTCGAGATGCGCGAGTTGTCCATGGGCATGAGTCACGACTTTGAAGCAGCCATCGAGGAAGGCGCTACCCTGGTACGGGTCGGTTCGGCCATCTTCGGGTCACGTTATTGAGGTAAGCCCATGTCAGATTCCACCCAACCCCGGGCCCTGTGGGGCTCACGCCTTGGCTTCATCCTTGCGGCCGCCGGCAGCGCCGTGGGTCTCGGCAATATCTGGAAATTTCCCTATATCACCGGCAATAACGGTGGCGGCGCTTTCGTGCTGATCTACCTGGTCTGCATTGCGCTGGTCGGACTGCCTATCATGATGGCGGAGCTGATGATCGGTCGCCACACCCGGCGCGACGCCGTCGGCGCCTTCATCAGCCTGGAGGGCCGCCGCTCACCCTGGCAACTTGCGGGCTGGGTCAGCGTTCTGGCAGCGTTTGTCATCCTGTCCTACTATTCGGTGGTCGCCGGCTGGACCCTGGACTACCTGTTCCGCGCCCTGCAGGGTTCCTTCTCCGCCCTTCCCGATACCGCCCCCTCTCAAGTTGCCATGCAAATCAATGCCATGTTCGAGGGATTGGAAAAGAACGGCCTTCGCCAGCTGTTGTGGCATTTCACCTTTATCGGGCTATGCCTCGGCATCGTTATCGGCGGGGTACAAAAGGGGATCGAACGCTGGAGCAAGATCCTCATGCCGATCCTACTGGGATTGCTGGTGCTGCTGTTTATCAACGGCATGCTCAGCGACGGCGCCCGGCAGGGTCTGGAATTCATGTTCCGTCCCGACTTCCACAAACTGACCCCCGGCGCGGTTCTGGAAGCTCTTGGGCATGCCTTCTTCACCCTGTCCCTCGGCATGGCGGCCATGATCACCTATGGCTCCTACCTGAGTCGCCAGGAAAACCTGTTCGACGCCAGCCTGCGAATAGCACTGCTCGATACAGGTATCGCACTCATGGCCGGGCTGGCCATTTTCCCGATCGTGTTTTCCGCCGGGATGCAACCCGGAGCCGGTCCGGGGCTGGTATTCAAAACCATTCCGATGGTTTTTTCCAGCCTGCCGGGCGGCAACATTCTGGCACTGCTGTTCTTTCTGCTGCTGGCGTTCGCCGCTTTGACCAGTGCCATCTCGCTGCTCGAAGCCCAGGTCGCCTACCTTATCGACGAAAGGGGCTGGGGCCGCAAACACGCCACGGCGATTCTGGCGGCACTTGCGTTTGTCGTCGGCATCCCCTCGGCCCTGTCCAGCAACCTGCTGGCCCATCTCACCCCCATCGGGGAACTGGGAGTGTTTGATTCCATCGACCTGATCGCCTCCAATTACCTGCTGCCGATCAGCGGCCTGCTTACGGCCCTGTATGTCGGCTGGTTCTGGAGCGGCCATGAGGAGAAGGAGGAGCTTTTAGCCGGCGGTTCTGGCTGGATCTATCCCACCTGGCATTTTCTGATCCGCTTCGTGGCACCGGTGGCGGTCGGCATTATCCTCTATTACAAGATCGAAGAGGCGGGCCTGTTCGCCTATATCAAGGATCTCTTTTAACCACTTGTTTCAGCATCCTCGACACAAATAACGAGGTGTAGGTTTATTGTTTTTTTTTTGCACCACGGAGGATGCGAAGAACACGAAGAGAATCAAGGCAAAGACCCTACCGATCCGAATAAGATAGTCTCAGCAAAGGCAAAAGAGGACCCCTATCAACTTCGTGCCCCTCGTGATCTTATATGCTGATACTCGTTGTCCTCTGCAATCTTGCTTTTACAGGGATATGCAGGATGATCAGGATTAACCCCTAAACCCAAGACCGTTTGTTTTCATCCTGTCTATCCTGAATATCCCTGTTCGTGGCGGCCTTGTCGTTATCGGAACTTCTTCGTGTCCTTCTCGATCTTCGTGGTAGAATAATATTCTTTTTCCGCTGCGCAAACCAAGCTCATCACCGGAGGCACGCACCATGGCTTTTGACACCCTGCTGTTCGACCTTGACGGCACCCTCGTTGACTCCGTAGCCGATCTTGGTACCGCGGTAAACCTGCTGCGTGGAGAGCTTGACATGGCACCTCTGCCCATTGATCAAGTGCGCGACTATGTCGGAGACGGGGCAACCATGCTGGTACGCCGCGCCCTGCCGGAAAATGTCTTTTCCGAACAGCACCTTCGAAGATTCCTGCAACTTTACGATGAGCACCTGCTCGACCAGACCGTCCTGTATCCCGGGATCGGCGATTTCCTCATGGCTCACCAGGGTAAAAACATGGCCGTTGTCACCAACAAACCCTACGACATGACCTTGCGCCTGCTATACGAATTGGGTCTTACGGCCTTTTTTACCAGCATCGTCGGCGCCAACGGCAATCTCCCCAAGAAACCTGATCCGGCCCCCGTCTTTATGGCGCTGCGCGACATGCGGGCCGATGTCGAGGGCGCGGTCATGATCGGCGACCATCACACCGACCTGCGTGCCGGCCACGCCGCCGGTGTCAAAACCTGCTTTTGCGCCTGGGGCATCGGTTCGACGGACGGATTTCCCTACGACTATCTGGCCGAAACGCCCCTGGATCTGTTTCGTTTGTTTCCAGCCTGAGCAAGGCACGCGTCACCCCCTTTACCGGACCGATTTTCTTCATGAACCAGGCAACGCCGCTGTCTATGCGACAGATATCGCGATTTTTCTTTCCGCTCATGCTCAATGTCCAGTTGATGAGCTTTTCCCATAACATTATCAACATGGCCCTGGCACGCCAGACCGATGCCGTGGCGAATCTGGCCGCCTTTGCTGTCGCCATCGCCCTGCACCTGTTTCTGGCTTCTCCCGGGTATCAGAATCACACCATTGCCCTCGCCCTGGTGCGCGGTCGCCGCTCGCTGATCAGCGTTTCCCTGTTCGTGCTGACCGCCGCCTGCGGCATTTCCATGATGCTGGCCCTGATTGCCTGGACTCCCTTTGGGCAACTTATCTTTGAGCAACTCATCGGCGTGTCACCCGATCTTGCAAACCGGGCTCGTGAGGTCATTGCTATTTTGGCTTTTCTGCCCTTCTTCACCGGTATACGCGGCCTGTGTCAAGGGATAGTCATACGCGCCCACCGCACTGAACTTGTATCCCTGGCTACACTTATCCGGATCGGGTCGCTGGTTGTCATCCTGCTGCTGGCAGGCGGACATGTCCCGGGTGCACAACTCGGAGCACTGGGCCTGCTGGGATGTATTGCGGTGGAAAGTCTGATGATGCTCTGGTTTGCCTGCAAATGCGGAATCATGCCCACAGGTAGCCCTGAACATGGGGTACGCGACACCTTTCGCTACAGCCTGCCGTTGGCCTTTTCATCTTCCATGCAACAGATCATCCCCCTGATGATCAGCGCCATCGTCAGTCGCCTGCCCGACGCCACCATCGCCCTGGCAGCCTTTGGTGTCATTCGCGGCTTCATCTTTTTGCTGGCCGGCCCCATGCGCAACCTGCAGCAGGCTTACCAGGCACTGGTTCGCGACCAACGGGACTATCATGTACTGATGCGTTTTTCACGTCTGGTGGCCGCGATCATGGCGCTGGTCATGCTGGCGGTGGCCTACCCTCTCAATGGACCGGTGCTGGGCTGGTGCATGGGACTTAAGGCCGACCTGCGCGCCTATATTGCCTTGCCTCTTGCCAGCTGCGCACTATTCCCCATCCTTTACGGGGCGGTTAATCTATGGCGCGGCGTGTTTGCCCAGTGCCACCGTACCGGCGTCCTCGGCTGGGCGACGGTGGCCAAAGTCGCCTACCTGGCAGTGGCCTGGCCGCTGGCCATGCTGAGTCCCATCCCCATACCAGGTATCGCCTTGGCCATCTTTCTACTGCTCACATGCGAATTCTGCGAAGCCTGGTACCTCAACCACCAGCGCCTCCGCCTCGTCAGTTGAAAAAGACAAAACAAAAAAGACCTTGCCACGTCTCGAGCCTGGTCCTACAATGAACCATCGAGGTGAATTGCTATGGAAGAAAAAAAACACCCTTGTCCCGACTGCCAATTCTGTCAATGGTGTTCCGATATACGCTGTGCAGCCTGTCTTGGGCACGGCAGGTCGGGCAAAAAAAAACTTTCCATGGCTGAGCAGATCGAGCTTTACGAAAAGGTAAACCGCGAATATGCGGAGAAAAAAGAACGGGAAGCTTCGGCCTGCACTTCTTGCCGTTGTAAAAAATAAGGCCGTTTCCAGGGGAAACGGCCTTTGGCATATCGTATCCGTGACCACAAAGGTCACGGCTTTTCATCCTCCGTCCAACAACCTGAGTTACTCACCATGACCCCACCCAAGGAAGTACCACCCTACGTCATCTACGGATTCTTTCTGACCGGCCTGTTGTCCTCTCTGTGCTTCCGGGTTCTGCCCATGGCCAACAGCCTGTGGCCCGCTTTGTTTCGCCCCATCTGGTATGTCGGAGTCATCGGCTACTGTATGTTTTTCCTTTATCGCTACCGCATTACCCTTAAGCGCCGCCGCACCATCATCGGCATGGACCTGCTGGGTAAGCTCAAAGCCGGCACCTTGGGCAACGACGACCGCGAAGCCATCCGCTACATTTTGTCATCCCTGACCGTCAGCAAGGAAGGCTTGAACTATCTGATCATTTTTGTCCTGTCGGTAGTCGCCATCGCCATCGACCTGGTCATGACCTTCTGAGTTGAAGGCCAATCTAAAAAGAAATGGTTTTGTTCGCTTTGTCTTCGACTTTGATTTGAACTTCCCCTGTGACGCCGCCGGAGTGGAGTAATCGACGGGCGAAACAGGCGGAGGACTGAGCGCAGCGAAT
>DKEW01000016.1:35238-81212 GCA_002452265.1 Pelobacter sp. UBA6812
TTAAAAGAGTAAGGCGCCGGGCGGGAGCGCGATCCCGCGGTCTTGAAGTGGATGTTTTGTCGTTAAAAGCCTTGAAACCTTAACATCAAGTTCGCCGGTCCCGGCCGGCAGCCGGGATACTTTCTTTGCAAGGCCCCAAAGAAAGTATCCAAAGAAATGGCCTGGCTTCGCCGTTATGTCTGTCGCGTGAGGACTTGCGTGAGGGCACCATGGCTGCGAAAGATAAACGGCACGTCTGCGTAGGACGCATTTTTCCACAGAGGTGATGCGCACAGCTCGCAGCACAGCCGTTGCCTGCACCGGCGCTGCTGGATTTGATAAACGCTTTGGCGTTGCCTTTGCCGTTGATTCCCCCTGTGACGCGGCCGGAGTGGAGTAATCGACGGGCGAAACAGGCGGAGGACTGAGCGCAGCGAATCTTCTCCGCCCGCCTGGCGGTTGCGTAGCACAGGGTACCCGCCGCAGGCGGGCAAGGAGTCGGGGCGCGGTTTTCTGCTTACTCTTTTGACGCGTTTTAAAAGAGTAAGGCGCCGGGCGGGGGCGTGACCCCGCGGTCTTGGGGTGTGGTTCTAATAGTGAGTTTTAAATACCAAGTACTGACGGCGATCTAACTTTTACCAAGCTCCCGAGAACGTTTCGCCGCCTTGGAAACGCCTTTGATAAGGGCCGCACGCAGCCCCTTCTCTTCCAACTCCTTGACCGCTGCAATCGTGGTGCCACCAGGCGAACAAACTTTGTCGCGCAGCACTGCCGGATGCTCGCCGCTTTCCTTCACCAGCTGTGCCGTTCCGAAAACCGTCTGGGTCGCCAGAGCCAATGCCGTGTCCATCGGCAGGCCTTCCAGCACTCCACCGGCAGCCATCGCCTCGATCACCATGTAAACATAAGCCGGTCCGCTGCCGGACAGACCGGTGACAGCGTCCATCTGAGCTTCACTGACCACATGCACCGTCCCTACGCCCTCGAACAAGTGGATGGCCGTCGCCAGGTCCTCTTTGGTGGCATGCAACCCCGCACACAGCGCGGTAGCCCCCGCGCCGGCCAACGCCGGGGTATTGGGCATGACGCGAACCACGCGAGGCGCTCCATCAAAATATTCTTCAAGGGAGCGGCTGGTCACTCCGGCCGCAATCGATACCAGCAACTTGGCATCGCTGAACGCCGCGGCGATACCCGGCATGGCGGCAGGCACGATCTGTGGTTTGATCGCCAATACGATCAGGTCGCTGTGCTTCACCACTTCACCGGCATCGCTACTGCAGCTGACGCCGTAACGCTCCGTTAACTGGCGGGCACGCGACTCGTTGGGCTCGGCCACCCGGATGTCGTGGGCCGGAACCGCGGATTTGATCAATCCCTTGATAAGAGCCTCGCCCATATTGCCACCGCCGATAAAACCGATATTTCCCAGTGCTGTCATGATAAGGGGATCCTTTCCCGTTGGTTTGTCATGTATTGAAAGTTGCAAAGTTCTTCTCAAGTAAAGACGAATCATGGCCCTTGGTCAAGTCCGCCTTCAATGTAAGACCACCTGGATTTTCTGGATGGAACAGCAATTGCCGCGAAATCTACAGGGCCATTATTCCCCAGAGAATACGCGATCAAAGACCGTGAAAGGCATCTCACGCCCGCTCCTTTCAGTCGCTAAAGCCGCAAAGTCGCAAAGGAAAGCAAATCCGGGTTTCTTGGCGTCTTTGCGGCTTTAGTGAGCAAAGCAAACGAGCGTGAGTATAGTCGGTTTTTGGTTTTCGGCATTCCCCCCGGCTATTCTTGATCGAGGAAATTCAAACCAACTTGCGCTCCCTGTTCAGCGGAAACTCTCCCGCATATAGATCATCCCCGGACGCCCTTTGTACAAACCGAAGCTGGCGCGCGCGGTTGGATCATCGTCGTGACTGCCGTCTCCGTCCCAATCGTAACGCAACCAGGGCAGCAGGGAAAGACCGGCCGACACCTCGATGAAGCCGTTGGAGCCCGGAGCACTGAAGGTCAATCCGGCATCGCCGGCAACGACGGGAGTATAGATGGTTGCGGTGCTACTGCCGCTACCGACAGGAACGGTTTGATCGCCGCTGAAGGTCGTCGTGCCGTTAAAGAGTGTCCATTGGCCAAGATCCAGGGAGGTACAGCCGTCCTGCAGGTTTTGCACAAACGCGGTGCCATTAAAATACTCGGCCCGCACCGGCATGGAAAGGGCCAACAACTCGGAACCGTATGCGTTTTTCATGGCCAGACGCCCCCAGCGCATTTCGTCCGCATTCATCCCGCTGGCTTCCCCGGTAAAGGGGATATCGCTAAAACTCAAAGGATCGTCGGCACTTATGCCGTCGGCATCAACCACGTTGACCTTAAGATCGATGGCGGCACGAAAAGGTGCGGTTAGCGCCCCGCGCGTAAATTTCATTTCACTGCTTGCATCGTAAGTCAGAAGACCGCTGCCCCTGTTGGCCTCATCCACCGGATAAGAATAACTCACCCCGCCCCCCGACAACTCCAAAGTCCCTTCGAACGCACTGTAGGATCGCTCGGAGGTAAGTTTTTCCTTAGTGATTTTCCACCAATTAACATCGGTATAGTTGGCGGTGATCACCTCCTGCTTGTTAAGGGCGGTTACCTTGACGATCGGTTCGACGACATAGCCGAAGGGTTGGCCAAGATAGGTGAAGAAACCCAGAGCGCACCCCGGCGCCAGTTCCGGAGTCTGATACCAGGACAAGGCGAATTCATAGGGCGTGAAGCGCCCGATGGTGGCGGCACCCGTCACATCGATACCCGGTTCCTGATAGCCCTCTGCTACGGCCTGCAGGATCACAGTGCCAACTTCGCTGTAATATACCGCATTACTGCCGACACCATCTTTGAATTTATCCGCGGCCAGGGAATCGGGAGTGAATGTACCGGACGTGCCGCCCACTGGCAGGATATCACCTGCCTTCAATGCGGTCTGCCAGGCAAAACTCGGCGTCACGCTACCACCATCGCAGACCCCGGCCACCTCGAGATCGAAAGCCTCCCCGGCAGGCCAATGGGGATCGCCGCTGCTTGAGGTATTATTCAGCGCGAAAACCGTGCTGGTATTTGCATCGGTAGCTGTTGCACTTACCCGCAAATGATGAGGGTAAGCCACAAAAGAATCGATTCCCGCCATCTTGAGGCCGATTCCATCGGTGTCGACAAAACTGGCGGTCAGGGTAACGCTGCCGGCGTCCTTATAGCTGAAGCTAAAGCTGCTTTTGGCATCTTTATCAAATCTCAATTGCGCGATTGCGGGCAGCTTCGCAAAATCGGTGTCGTCATTGCCCTTTACAAATACCGGCTCGCTACCGATCTTGGTGCTAACGTAACTCGAAGCAAACGACACCGACCGGGAGGTGAGGGCAAAACTATCGTCTCCTGTGCAAGCCTGGGTTTCATCATCCATGCGCACGGCGCGGATATCTACCGAGGAAGATGTTTGACACGATTCCAGATTGGGCAGTTCAAACAAAAACCCGGTTTCATAAAAAGTCAACGCGCAAGGGTTGCCCTCTCCACTGTTCACACATTGAAGCGCCTGCTCGGCGGCAGGCTCACCCGTCACCGACAGGTTAACGGTTTCGGGGGTGGTATGCCGTAGACGGAACACGCCGACTCCGCTTTTCAGCGTCTGCGTATCCTTGTCGCTCCAGCCCGTTGGCGACAACGTAATCTCCACATCCTCGGTGTACAGAGTGCAAGGCTCTGCGTCATCGGCACAGGCCTTAACCGTCACCGACTCCGGCGCGCAAGTCAGGGCCGAACCGTCATGGATGATCTCGAAATGGTCGATACCTGCCCCACACAGGATATCCTCCCGCAGGGAACCGTCCAGATTGCGACCGGCTACTTGCAGATCGTAGAGATCCCGAACTTCATTGCTATCAAGAGCCTCATCGAAAACCAGAAATTCATCCAACGACGCACGAAATCCCTGATTCCCGAGCCAGGTATCATACGAAGTACCGATATAGTGCAAATTACCATTACTTCTGGCATTAATAGAATCAACCAGACTCCCATCAATGAAAAGGTCGCTACGTTCTACCCAATGCCCCCACCATTTCCCCCCACTCCACTCCCTGGTTCCCACCACAACCATATGGTGCCAGCCTTCGGACAACGAAGAGAACTGATAAGTTCCATCGTAGGATTCCGTTCCATCCCAGATGCCCCACCGATCGTTATGATCATCTATCCACATGATATCGCCACCGCCGGCCATGGCCCCAATGACATGATAGCGAGAGCCCTCGCTGGTCAAATACGGCCATTGGAACCACACACTGACGGTCCAAAGAGATGTCATCGGCACATCGCTGTTGGCGATAAACTTTTGATTCGAGGTGGTCAACCCGGCAGCTCGGCCCACCAAGCCATCCGCTTCGCTGATAACACCATTATAAGCCGTGGCATCATGAGCACCCTGACTGTCCACGGCTACGACACCATCGTACCCACACTCGTCAAAACGCCATTCGGCAACGGGAACAACCGGAAAGGGCGTTTGAGCGTCATTATCATACCCCTCGGTAGGCTCGCCGGTGGCCCCCGGAAGGCCCAACTCCAGCCATGGCCCGGTCCCGTCGGGCTTCCGGTAAATGCCCTTCGGACTGGATTCCAAACTCCCGGTGGCGGTGGGATACAAAAAACTCGAGCAATTTGTCAATTGCGTAGAATAATTATTGACCGACAGGTAATCGACCGCCCTACCATCCTGATCCCACAGGACGATATCCATACCGCCCTTGTTTTGTAAATTGACGTATTGTGCACCGACATTCAGCCGGATCCACTCAGGGTAGCTCTCCGGGTAAAGAACCTGCCCGTCGGAAACCGGATAGGTATGACAACCTTGTTTTTTTTCGCAAAGACTGATCGACCATGAGTCATACACTACTGAAGGCAGAGAAGTATCCAGCAGGCGCACTTCCACCCACGCCTCGTTCCCCAGTTCATAGACCTCATTAATGGTCATGTCCCCGATATAGGACGAACAATCGTCGCCACGAACCTCGTGAGCGCTTAAGCAAAAACCTGCAACAAACAACACCGCCGACACCATCAAAAATTGTCGCCACCACATGGACTTACATATCGATACACCCATCATGGCGTCGCTCCCGTTATTCTGGCCCTCAGTTGCCGCGAAACATAATCACTGCCGCCGTAGACTCCGGACTCGGCCAACGAGGTGATGCTGAAAACCTTGTAATTTTGTCCCCCCTCGACAAAGGCCTCTTCACTGCACGAAACATCGACGGAAAACCCATCGATTACAAGGCTGCCCGCTACGCAGGAACCGCCGTTCAGCGCCCGGAAACCGCCCCATTCCAGGCCGCTGCGGGCCGCATGATAGGCCCGTGCACCCTGCAACGCCCACAGGGAAGTGCGGCTCTGCACCCCGCTCATGGTCACCATAAAGATGCCGAGCACCGCCAACACCAGCAAGATAAAGAGCGCCGTGACGATGGAAAATCCTTTTTGCGAACCGAGCAAACCGTCTGCCATCATGGCCCATTCTCCACATGAACCTGATGAAGCAAGGTAATCGTTTCACCCTCTTCGGCCAGTTGCAGTTGCATCGACACCAGCCCGGCACGCTCCGGGGTGCCGGGGTAATAGTCGAAGGAGCATGCGGCCAGATGCCGGGTCATGATGGCGGCACTGCCACCAGGGTTGGACGATTGAGCTGCATTGATCGGGTATCCGGAGTACCTCGTCAGGGTTCCGGCCACCGTGTCGCACACATAGCTGACCGGCTCATCGACCAGGAAGAAGCGTTGATAGGGCGAGGAGCGCTTAAAAGGCGTCGGATCATCGAGTAGGATGGAGGTAGCGTCGCTCCCTGCCGCCACGGCCCGCCGGTTATCGGCCGCTGCGGCGTAAGCATTGCCGCTGGTGCCGGCGGCGGCCAAATTGTATATCACCACGGCATCCCCTACATCGGGCGTTGCAGACAATGCACCGAGCACATCAAATCCGTCGCCATCGTTCGTGATAAAATCGAGGACGTTGCCGGGGCCCTCCAAGCGGTAGCGGCCGCCGTCCACCGTGTGCAACAGTTCGAGGCACTGGCCATCAGCGGTGATCCGCACGCTGTTGGGCAGGGCCTGACGTACATCGCGCTGCATACGCCGCAGGGCCGTTTCGGCCGCATCGACGAGGGTCGCACGGCGCGATAAATCGAGGAACCCTTCGATGGGACGGGCGATAAACATCCCCCCGAGCGCCGCCAGGATACCGATGATCACTATCACGACGATCATCTCCACCAGGGTGAAGCCGCATTCGACATCATGGTAGGTGGAAGGCTGCTGCATCGGAACCTCAGTATAAAAGGAAATAAATAGAAGCTGGTTTTTTACCGCTAAGTTCGCAGAGGGCGCGGAGAAGTTGCCAACACCCAAATAATCATCAAAAACAGATTTCTTTGGATAAAACCGAAATCCTCACCCCTGATCGCACGGGGACAATCAGGATATTCAGGATAAAATCCAAAGAACAGAACCTTTGGTGTTAATCCTGCACATCCTATACATCCCTGTCATTACACGATGTAAAGGGTCTTTACTCAGCGGTCTTTGCGTACTCCGCGGTGACATCACTCTTTTCAAATCACAATCAGTAATTGGTGCGATGACCGCTCAGCGTCAGGTTAATCCCGCTGGGATGCGTCACTGTCACCGTCACCCTTTTGCAGTTGGCAGCCAAAATCCCGTTCAAAGCCGTATTGGCCACCGCCACCGAGACCGTATAATCCTCCAGCCCGGCAATCGCGGTACCTTCCTGATCGCGGACCCCGTTATCGGTCCAACCGTCGTAATCGTCCACATCGTCGAGCAGATTACGCACCGTTTCACCATCGACTCCATCAGGGTCCGAATACGGGCGCAACAAGACTTCCTCAAGATAGGATTCGGCAATGGCCACCGCCTGGTGTTGCAACATGGGATCGGCGCTGTGCTGCAGGGTATAGTTCATCACCATCAAAACTCCGCCCAGGGCGATGGAAATCACGACCATGGAGATTACCAGTTCGATCAGGGTAAAACCCCGGCTATGTCTCAGGCAGGTCGAATTGCTCATAATCCATCCACGTAACCGCTCTCGCCGACAATGGTAAAACTACGCGCATCCACCGACACCGTAACACCACCAGGAGTCGCTCGGCCCAGAGAATCAAAAACAATTGAAACTTTTGTTGCCGACAACGATACGCCGGAGGGAGCAGCAGCAGCAAACGCATCGCTGCCGGAAGGATGGAGAACATCACGGGTAAAGGCACCACTGGTACAACTGGCAGCCCGTTGATGAAGGGCAAAACTGCCACCGGCGATGCTCAACTCCACATCACAACCGCTCGCCACCGCCAGTTTTTGCCCGTACCGCGCCGCCTGGATCACCTCGTCGTAAAAACCGCGACTGTGGAAGGCGGTCGCATCAAAAAAACGTGGTAAGGCCACAGCTGCCAGTATGCCGATCAGCACCATGGTGACGACCAGTTCGACAAGGGTGAAAGCACGATTGTCAGTGAAAAGATGAGTCATGGGAAAACGGTTTCCGACAGGCAAGGTAAAATCAGGCATCCCGTAGCAAAACATTCAGGAAAATCAGTCCTGTTACACTGTTATAGTTGGAACACAGTATCGGATATTTCCCTGTGAAGTTGCAACTGTTTATTAAAAAAAACTCCCACCAAAAGGGATGAGGATTTGAACGCGAAAGGAAGGGGAAAAAAGGAAAGGACTTCTTATCATTCGAAAATCCGTTGACACATTCTCGAATGACAGGTGAACATCAAAGTTATTATGGAATTACAGCCACAATACACCTAACAACCGCTGTCATCCCAGTCGATAACCGGCCCTGTGTCTGCGTCAGTGGACTGACGATAGCGGATAAAGCACCTAGCATCCCAGGCATCCTCATCGATCTCCCCATGCCAATACACCCAAGCGCCGGGAAACGTGCTCTTGCGGTCATTCCAACCACTTGAAGGAGGATCAAGCAATCGTACAATACCTGTTGCCGTGCCAGAAGGATAACCGTAGACAAGATCAATGGTGTCACCGCCAATATCGATAGTGGCACTGGCCTGATCCGCCACGCCGGCAATGGCAGCCTTTGCATGAACCATCGTCGCCGCACTATGCAGGCCACCTTTGAGACCGCGCATCGTACTGATAAGGGCCTCACGGCGCAGGTCGACAAATCTCGGTACGGCCACGGACGCCAACACCCCGAGAATGACAACAACGACGATCAACTCGATCAGGGTAAAACCTGTCTGCCGAGAGGTTTTCTGAGAAATTATTTCCATTGACGTGATTCCAAACACAACTGTCCGGTTAAATATCTATTTCTCTCATCATCCTGCACCAGGATGATCATAGGGCGGACATCGAAGTTCACCACACAAGCCATGAGAATGTCATTAATATGACATTTTTCGTTACAGTGCAATAATTTTTTCTCATGCAATCGCATCGCACAATGGTCAGGCTTCCAAGATTTCAAGTCTTTCCGTCAACACCCTTTTCAGATTTTCCATTCGATGCTTAAGGGCAGCATCTTGCAAGGCACGTTGTTCCAGACGGCGGAGGGCAGAACTCATGGTACCCACATCGCGGTTACATCTTTCACCGACTTCCGTTAGGGTTGCCGCATCGGTTGATCTTGCCAACCAAGCTATCAATGCACGACTCTCGGATACAAGCCGCTGCTGACCGGCGTTTGCAAGTTGGCCTTGAACGACACCATTCTCCCTACAGACAAGAGAAACAATATCTTCAAGTTTCGGACGGATAGCCCGGGGTAATATGGTTTCATCGGCAACCTTCTCTAAAAAACGATCGTCCCCGAGAACCCGGCTATCGCTTTCCCCCCGGTGAAAATCGTTGCGATACCCCTCATCGAGACCATCCATCGTAAAATTTACATATTGCCGCCGGGCCTCTGAGCATTCGGCCGCAAATTGGCCAAGAACCCAATCGGTCGTCAGCCAGGGTAGTTCACCCTCGCCGAGATACACGCGATAGCTGCTCCACGGATATTCGACAGGATCGTCAATCATGCCACAGCGGACGGGATTTAAGTGGACATACCGCACCAGTTCCAAAAGGTAGCTATCGCCATCCACCAGTAATGCCTTGAAGCGTCCCTGAAAAAGATGACCCCGACGTTTGCGGCTACGGTTTATCCATTGGGTGTAGCGGAAAGAGAGGTTTTGCATAGCTTGAGAGAGGGGAATATCGCTCACCTGCAGAACCAGATGAAGGTGGTTGGTCATGCAACAGAATGCGTGAACACGATAACGGAATCGCCTTGCACCTGCCTGCAGCAACAGGTAAAGACGGCCGTAATCCTCATCAGAAAAAAAGATATCCTCGCCACCGTTGCCGCGCAACATGACGTGATACACCCCACCGGGGATATGGATGCGTGGTTTGCGTGCCATGGCCCTAGTGTACTCGGCAAACCCATCTTGTCAACTTGGAAGCCTGACCCGGAACGCCTGTGCAGGCCGGATCAACCACCAGCTGTAACTCTTTATCTTTACTTGATCNNCTTGTCAACTTGGAAGCCTGACCCCTATTTCCACTTCTTTTTTTTACCCCTTTTCTTTTTTGACCGAAAATAAAATGGCCCACAATCAAAAACCGAATGTGGGCCAAATAAATCTTTTTTAAATTTTGTTTATCTTACAATCAAGGCCAGTTAAAAATAAAATAATACATACTAATATATTTATTTAAAAAATTCTGTTTTAGCTTTCCGTAAGTACTAATTTTGCAGGAGCAGTAGCAGTTTCATCAGTGACGGTAATTGTATATGTTTTGGTACCGATGGTTGCTGTAATAGTTTTGTCCTCTGCAGACCAGTCAGTCGGCAAAGACTCCATAGCATTTTCAAGACAGGTACCAGCTTCATCACCCTCAATCAATCCGGTATCACAATCTGTAGCATCATAACCAGGCAGGTTGGCCGCCGTTTTTCCAACAAGTTTGGCAGCATGGTTCAATGTCGCTGCAGCTTGAGCAGCACCTAAAACACCTTGGGCTTGAGCATCAGCAGCCTCGGTTTTCAGATCCACATACTTCGGCACTGCTACCGCAGCTAAAATACCCAAAACCACAATCACAACCACCAGTTCAATCAAGGTAAAACCGCTTTGACTCTTCATGCTTTCTCTCCTTTGTTTTACATAAAATGAAGTTGATAAAACGAAGGTCAATCCCACTCAACAGCTCAGGACTTTAAACCTTCAATACGAGCCTGCCTGTCCAAATGCCAAATCAGTGACATTTTTCACACATTAGCACAAGGTATCCGATTAGAAATGACAAAAATATGTCATTTTTTCGTTAGGAATTCAATATTAAATTAACGTGCATCTATTTTATCGGCTGCCACCGATAAGGTTCGCACGCTTTAAGTAGCATCGGCGGGTCGCCACTTTGCCCGCCGTCCGCAGCGCTAATACACAGACGGATGCGAGCCGGGCCTGGCAGCGGACTCGTAAATCCGTCCACAATGCGCAGGCGATAAACCAGCGCCTGCCGAGCGCGATCGAAATACCAGTTCCCTTTCGCAATCCGGTCAGGATCCGCCTCATCCAGTTCGCCCAGATATCCGGCAGGGACCAGCCCCGTTTGTGCATAAAGCAGTGCCACGGGGTTGCCTCCGGGACGCAAAGCCTCGCGTACCGTTTCTCGATTCTGGTGCAGTACCGAAGCCATCAGCACCGCAGCCCGCATATTTTCCACCATCGCCTGTACGTTGAGCCGCTCGGCTTCGGCCTGCAGATGCCGCACTTTGCGCAGAAAAACCCCCATCAGAACCAGAATGACACATACCAGCACCCCCCACTCAAACAGCCGCAGAGTCCAGCGCCTGTGATGCCGCGGAGTTTTGGGTTTCATGGCACCCACTCAGCCTCCGCGCATGACACTGGCCATGTTCCACATGGGCAGGAACACGCCGAGGGCCAGAACCAGCACCATGCCGCCGATAATGACGATCAGGATCGGTTCGATAGCGCTGGACAGGCGACTGATATCGTACTCGATCTCCCGCTCGTAAAAGTCACCGACCTCCAGCAACATGGCATCGACGGAACCAGTCTCTTCACCGACGGCCAGCATCTGCAGCACCAGAGGGGTAAACATTTCACTGGCGGCGGCGCTGCGCGTCAACGTGTCGCCGTGTTCCACACCCCGCCGAAGCTTGCCGAGGCGCTGCTGCACATAGGCATTCCCCACCGCCTGGGCGGTGAGGTTTAGGGACTGAATCAACGGCACACCAGCGCTGTAGCCCATGGCGAATCCCCGGGCGAAACGCACCAGGATGGCGCGGTGGATAATGCTGCCGACTACCGGCAGGCGCAGCTTGAAGCGATCCCAGATCAATTCGCCTTGTTCGGTTTTGACCCAAGCACGCCAGCCGAAAAATCCCGCTATCAGCGCGATGCCGATCGCCCACCACCAGGATACGGCGAAGTTGGAGAGACCGAGGATGATGCGGGTCGGCAAGGGTAACTGGGCACCCTGGCTTTTGAACAGTTTTTCAAACGCCGGAATCACAAACAGCGTAATGATGGCAATGGCCACCGAAATCGCCACCAGCACAAAACTCGGATACCGCAGGGCCGCCTTGATCTGATCCGCGGTCTGTTTTTCGCGGGTCAGATAGGTGGCCACTTCGTTGAACGAATCATCGAGCCGCCCGCTGCTCTCGCCGACCTGGATCATGTTGACCAGCAGGGCGGGGAATATTTTGGGATGTCTCCGCAAGGCGCTGGACAGGTCGTGGCCGCTCTCGAGATCTTCCAGCACCGCCATTAGCGTCTGGGCCATGATCGGCTTGCAGGCGGATTCGGTCATACCCCGCAATGCGCGCAACAGCGGTACGCCGGCCTTGGTGAGGCTGTACATCTGGCGGCAGAACAGAATCAGATCCTCGGGCTCGATGCGTTGCCCGCCAAACTGCCACTGCCAAGCGGAACGGCCGTCACTTTTCGGCGCCTCCTCGGTAATGCGCACCGGAGCAGAACCGCCTGCCAGCAGCTGATCGGCCACCATGGCGGAATTAGGAGCCTCCATGCTCCCCTCAAGCAATGCGCCGGAGGCGCTACGCGCCTGGTACTTGAACTGCGGCATTCGCCTCTACCTCTTCCAGGTCATAACAGGACAGTTCCTCTGCCATAGCATCGTATTCCTCGAGCTGCCCGGACACGCGCAACACTTCGTCCATACTGGTGAGACCCTGGCTGGCATAGTCGAAAGCCGCCATCGCCAAAGGCTTGAAACCTGCCTGATTACGAGCCAACTGGGCAAACCCCGCGCTGTCGCCGCGACGCAGAGCATCGGCCAGAGAATTATCAATCTGCAGCAGTTCGAAGATACCGATACGGCCGTGGTAGCCTGTGTTATGGCAGCGGGGACAACCGGCCCCACGTTTGAAAACCTGCTGCTGCGCCTGCGGCCCTACCATGGCGGCCAGCCAGCTGCGTTTGTGAGCATCGAGGGGATCATCCTCGGTACAACTTTCGCAGATGCGGCGCACCAGGCGCTGCGCCAGGATAGCCAACAGCGAGCTGCCGACCACAAAACCTTCGGCGCCCATGTCAAGCAACCGCAAGGCTGTACTCACCGCATCGTTGGTATGCAGGGTGGACAGCACCAGGTGACCGGTCATGGCGGCCCGCAAACCGATCTGAGCGGTCTCCTGATCGCGCATTTCGCCGACCATGACCACGTCAGGGTCCTGCCGCAACGCGGCGCGCAACACCTTGGCAAAGGAAAGGTCGATGCGATTCTGCACCTGCACCTGGTTGATGCGCGGCAGCCGGTATTCGACGGGGTCCTCGACGGTAATAATCTTCTTGCTGGCGTCGTTTAGCTCGTTCAGCGCCCCATAGAGCGTGGTGGTTTTCCCGCTACCGGTCGGCCCGGTAACCAGCACCAGCCCGTGGGGGCGTTGAATCAGGTTACGAAAACGTGGCAGCATGGTTTCGGGCATGCCGATCTGATTCAGGCTCAGCAGGCCGCCGGACTGGTCAAGTAGACGCATGACCACCGATTCGCCGTATTGCAACGGCATGGTCGAAAGGCGGATATCCACGCTTCGCCCGCGCACACGGATATTGAAACGTCCGTCCTGGGGCAGGCGACGTTCCGAAATATCCAGGCCGCTCATCAGCTTCAACCGCGATACCAGCGCCCCGCCGATGCGTTTTTCCTTCATGACCTGTTCGTGCAGCATACCGTCAATACGCTGCCGGATGCGCAACACCGACTCATCCGGCTCGATATGAATATCCGAGGCGCCGATCTGCACAGCATCTTCAAACAGGGTATGCAGCAGGCGCACAACCGGCGCGTCCTCGACATCGCTGCTTGACAGCAGTGTTTCGAGGTCGATGCCGCCGTCGCCGAGTTCCTCATTGAGTTCGCCGGCGATATGGATAATTTCGTCGGTGCGCCGGTAAATACGATCGACGATATCGAGCAGTTCGTCTTCGCCGACGACAGCCAGCTTGATGGGTCGCTTTAGAATACGGCGCAACTCGTCAAAGGCAAAGATATCGGTCGGATCAGCCATGCCGACCAGCAGACCGTCGCGCTCTTCCGCCAGCACCAGGGCTCGAAACCGCCGGGTGTAGATCTCCGGCAGCAGGCGCACCGAATCGGCCTTGTACTGGTAGTGCCGCAGATCGATATAGGGGATCTGCAGCTGTTGACCGAGAAACTTGAGAAAGCCGGTCGGACTGAGATACCCAAGCTCAACCAGCGTATGTCCCAGCTTGCTACCGGTGCGTTTCTGTTCGGACAGAGCGGTTTGCAACTGCTCTTCGCTGATAATCTGGTGCTGCACCAACAACTCGCCGATGCGTATTTTTTTGCGTACCGTCATGATGGTTCCTTACCTCCGCTCGTGACACCTGCAGGAGGGTGCGCGTCACGGCTACCAAGAACCGTCAAACGCTGCCGAATGTAAGTCTGCAGCCCTGAGGACAATCCGCCGCAGGAAATAGCCTGCCGATAAGCTTGCTGCGCCTGATTTTCCAGGGTAGCTCCTTCAAGAGCGATGCCAAGTCCCATCCACCAGACAGACTGTTCCGGTTTTACAGCAAGCAGGGCGCGATAGGTTTGCGCAGCCTCGGCATACTGTGCCTGGCGCTGATACACCGTTGCCAGCATGGCGTAAAGGTCCAAAGCTTCGCTGACCGGGGGGCGGGGCTCATGGATCAGTTGATCCCGGGCCTCGGACAAAGCTCCATCTTCGATCAGTAGACGTGCGTAATGCACCCGATATGGCAGATACTGCGGTACAGAGTGAATGCCTTCAACCAGCAATCTTTTAACGTCGGCAACGCGTTTGTACTGCACCAACAATCGCAGCAATAAATTTCGTGCTTCAATATGCCCCGGATCAAGGACAAGAGCTGTTTGCAAGGCAGTCTCAGCTTCCCGCTGACGCCCCTGCTGCAAAGCGGTGCCGGCTGCCCGGAAATAGTTTGCGGCGCGGGCGCGAGGCGACAGCTGCACCTCTTCGCGTACCAGGGCTTGCTTTGGTTGGGGAACTTCGGCAGCGACAGGCTCCAAGTCTTTGATTACATGTGCCGAATCAGAAGATAGAGCCTGCGGTGCACCCTCTTCCGATTTCGGTTGAAGCGCGACCGGAAGAGAAGTCACAGGTTCAGGTTGCACCACAAAACGCAGGGTTTTCCCGTGTCCGGAAGGGTTTTCAGCCAAAACCAATGCATCGTACCGACATCCCTGGTTAAAGCTGAAAACCAACTGCACGCCATCATTCCGCCCGTGGCTTGACACACTGCGCAACAGTGGCAACCCTGCGGTATTCGGCAGCGACGCTGCCATCACCCCACCCGGCAGATCCAGTATCAACTGCCGCCCCTGCTGCCCCCGCGTCAGACCGTAAGCCGGCATACTGGAGAAATCGAGCTCCACCTGCAGCTGATCGGCCTGTTGTTCAAATCGCAGCATTTCAAGGGAGGTGGGAATCTTTTCAACAACAGCAGATGCCGGGTTGTCATGTGCGGGCGAGGTCACAGGAGAAAGGGCGGTACTGACACTCGGTAATTCAGGCTCAGGCACCATGACTCCCTGCCCGGGAACGTTCTCCACGGAAGAAGGAATTCCATATTTTACAAAATAGACCGCGCCCATAGCGACCAGCAGCAAAGGTACTGCACCCCACAGCACCTTACGATAGTGGCATGAAGAAGGCACCGGGCCCAACTTTGAAGACAACTGCGTGACCAAAGGCTTCTCCGAATTGGAGCGTTTTTCGAGATCCTTCAGCATCTGGTTTATGAGACTCAAAGCCTTACTCCTCGTAACCAGGACAACCAACCGCGCCGGGCATCGGCAGTATCAGCAACGGCGCAGCGTACGTGGCACCCCCGAACCGTGCCATCTCCCTGACCAAAAGCCGCCAGCATGGCCTTATTTGCCAAAATATTGACCAGTCGGGGGACACCTCGGCTGGCAAACCAGAGTTTGCGCAAGGCTGCCGGAGCAAACAATCCGTCACCCTGAAAACCCGCAGCCTTAAGACGGTGGTTTACATAGCCTTCGACCTCCCGTCGGCCGAGCGACGGCAGCCGGTAGCTGAAAACGATCCGCTGACGCAACTGACGCAAGGCGTAATCCTGGAGGCGCACATCGAGTTCCGGCTGGCCGAATAGCACGATATGCAGCAGCTTGCGTTTCTCTGTCTCAAGATTGCTCAACAGCCGCAGCGCTTCAAGAGTGCTATCCGACATGGCTTGTGCTTCGTCGATACATAGCACTACCGACCGACCGGAACCTCCCAGCTTGAGAAGGCGCCTTTCGATGCGCTTGAGCGCATGATGGGAATCGGTCGCTTTGTTAAAACCGGCTCCGATTTCGTCAGCCACCACAGCGTAGAGTTCAGGTGGCTCCAGCAAAGGATTGGGCACATAGGCTGTGGTGTGGGATTCGGCCAACACATCGAGTAACCTGCGACAAAGCAGGGTTTTTCCGGTGCCAACCTCACCAGTGATCTTGATGAACCCTTCGCCGCTATCCAAGGCGACAAGCAAGACGTTAAGCGCTTCGCGATAACCGCAGTGATCAAACAGAAAGTCAGCGTCAGGCGTCAAACCAAACGGTTTTGCCGTCAGGCCGAAATGGTCCCGATACATGCAGCGGACCTGTCAGCGTGCGGGTCGCGCGAATTTTCCGCCGCGCCACTCGGTATCGAATTCGCTGCCCAGAGACTTGAATTGCTGCCGCGAGGCATCGAGGGCCTGATCCCAGCTGCCTGCCTCAACCACCATCGGCCGCAGCAGAATCACCAGTTCACTCTTGCGCGAAACGGACTGGGTATGACGGAAAAGGCTGCCAACACCCGGCAACCGTCCGAGCAGCGGGACACTTGCATCCCTTTTCTGCAGTTGATCTTTCATAAGTCCACCGATCACCACCACCTGCCCGCTTTCTGCGGAAACGATACTATCGGACTCACGTACCGTACTGAACGCCAGCGGCAGACTCTGGGTCTGCCCGGCGACGGTGATATCCTTGGTCTGGTCGGTGACTTCACTGACGGTAGGATGCACATGCAGCGTCACCCGGCCGTTCGGATCGATCTGCGGCGTCACATCCAGGGCAATCCCGGAGAAAAAAGGCGTCAGGGTGATGTCCGGCGAGGTGGTCGTGGTGGTGCCGGTTACCGTATCGCTGGAAACGTCGGTCACGAAAAACTCGTCGGAGCCGACCTTGATCACCGCTTTCTGATTGTTCACGGTGGCGATGCGCGGACTGGACAGTACCTGGACATCGCCCTGGGTTTCGAGCAGTTCGATAAAAGCCTGGAAGTTCTTGAAGTTCATGGCAGCGCTGAACACTCCGCCAAAAGCTCCCGAAGTCAGCCCCGAAGCAACGGCCGCACCTGAACTGCCTACGATATTAGCCATGCCATTATCGGCGAAGATATCACCGCGCGACTGCGCAACCGTGACGTCACCGCTTACCACCGCCCAGTTGATGCCGGCCTGGTAACCGTCGCCCAGCTCAACTTCAAGAATCTTGGCTTCAAGAATGACCTGGCGCTGCAAGTTACCCTGGATGGTCGCCAGATAGCGCTCGATGTTGCGCAATTCATCTGGCAGGGCCCGAACCACCACCACGCCTGCCTGGGGCTGAATAACCACCCGGCGTCCTTCTTCCTGGCCAACCATGGTACGCAAGGCGCCGCTCAATTCAGTCCAGAAATCGGCACTCGACTCGGTGTCGATACGGCTGCCCGATACCATGGCGCTACCGTCGTCGCTGTTGCGTCTGCTTGAACCGCTGTCGTTGTCATTATCGTCGCTGCTACCCGTCTCGCTGACCTGGCCGGAACTTACCCGGGTCTGGGATAGCCCCTTGCGCACCAGATTGAGGTAATTGACGTAAAACACCTGGGTCTGCAGCGCGTCAGGCATCACCTGAAAACCGTTCCGAGTGGACTGGTATTGAAAACCGTAAACATCCCGTAAAATATCCATAACCTCGGGGATGGTAACCCCCTTGAGATTGAGAGAGATATTGCCTGTAACCGCGGGATGCACCACCATGTTATAGGGCGTACCCTCCACCAACCCCATGAAAAACTCCTGGGCAGGGGTGTTCTTGGTGGACACATCAAAACGCGGCTCCTCAACGGCAACAGCTACCCCGGATTGGATATCCATGCCTGGCGGCAGCAAAGCAGCCGAAACTTCTTCCGGCAGCGTTTTCGGAGGTTGCTGCTGTTCATCAAGCTGTTGTTCAAAGTGAGCAAGGGGCATTTCTCCCCGGGGCCTGGGCGCACAACCTGCAGCAAGTAACAACACTGGTATCAGCGCCGCCACGGTCCAGGTACTAAAATGCATATTTCTGGTCATCATCAGATTTCGCACATGTCCTCGCTTCAAGGCACCGGCGCAGCCGTTTGCTTCACGGTGCCGGAAATCAGCTTCAGTTGAATCGTTTTCCCAGCGTGGTTCAACAGAGCACTGCCGGGCTTCACGGTCACCAGTTTGGCGCCATCAATGTTCTCCCCGACCTTCACGATCTGATCGTTGATGACTGCGACCTGCCGTTGCGGTGCAATCAAGGTCGAGGTCAGTGTCCACTTTATGGTTTTTGGTGCTGAGGTGCCCACGCCCACACCGGACAAAACCATCGGCCTGGTCGGGTCGGACAACGGTTGCTGAGCGAAGGTCAACGAACCGGAGCCCAAGAAAAAAACCAACAAGGCTGTATTTGTAACCATCCAGCGTTTTTGCCGGTTATACACCGATCCACCCCTTTCTGACACTGAGGGTATACACCGTCAGGGATATTTCCGCTTGAGGATAGTCACCCACCACGATCTCGAGATCATCCCAAAACAACTTCCGCGGCAATTTTTCCAGATCCCGCAGATAATCCAACGCTTGCAGATAAGTTCCGGATATCACGATATGCACAGGGTGGCGATAAAGATTGGGACGCTCTTCGCCATCTACCTCGGGATCCACTTTTGAAGCCGGTAACAATTGGGTCGGTGGCAGGTTTTCAAGACGTAGGAGTTTCATACCTGTCTGACGTGTCAGCAACTCACGCAGCACCTCGGCCATGTCGCGCGGGGAAATAAGGTCAACGGTAAGAGCCTTCAGCTGTCCATCGAGCTGGTCCAACTCCAATTGCAACTGTTGCTGGCGAGCACGCGTTTCCCTGTCAGGGTCTTGTTGGGCACGAACCTTGATCGCGTCCGCTTGCCGATCCAACTCGGCAACGGCGGAGTTCATCGCCGTTATTTGGTCTTGCAGGTGGCGACGTTTTAGCCCCTGCGGATGAAAAAACAAGGCATCGGCAACAAACCCTGCGAGTACCAAAACCACGGCCAACAGCAAAACCCTTTCCCGCAGGCTGCGCTTATCAAGCCAGGCCGTCCACTGACGGAATCGGATCACAATCGCCCTCATGGTTTTTCCTCTTGAGTGGTTTGCAACAGAAAATCGATAATCTGTGTATTGTCCTCAGATTGTGTCAATTGCAGGTGGTTAAACTCACGCCCGGCGTAATCCTGTTGCCGATTCAAGCCTTGCAGATAAAGTGGCACATCGGCTGCCCGGGTGGTACTCCCCTCAAGCAGGAGATTATGACCTCCGGCGCTAAGCCTAATGCGACGCAACCAGACAGTAGAGAGGTCTTCGCGGGCCAAACCTTCAAGATGTCCGGAAAAACCCAGGCTATTACCCTGCTGTCCACTGGTCAACAACTGCAACAGGGCAAGACGCGCCTGTCGATCGCCCATCATTTTTTCAACCTTGCGTGCAAGGACAGGATCAGCTGTTCTGGGTGGATACAGACGCTGATATTCATCGATACGCTGCAATGCTTCAGCTTGGCGCGACTGTGATAGAGCGAGACGGGACTCAAGCACGGAGACTCTCCATAAGCTCAAGGCCCCGACGAGCAGTGCCAGCACCACAACCACACCCACGATGGCGAGCATCAGCACTGCAGAAAAGGGCTCTTTCTTTTCGAACAAGGCTGGCTGGTAGAGATTGATCTGCTGTCTCATGCCCCCTCCCGATCATTTCGCAAGGCAGCACCCACAGCCAGCAAACAACTCTCGGCTGTTTGCAGATCCTGGCTCTCGCCGGCAACGATATCGCCCAAAACAAAGGATTTGACCGAAGTACCGAGACGAGCTTGCAATTCTGGTAAGAGTTCAGGGAGTGGTTTTGCTGTGGGAAGCAGATAAAGGGCAGCGACAGGAGTCTGGCGAAAGCTGCTTTCGTAAAAATCGAGAGAGCGCTGAATATCAAGAGCCAGCAGGCTGAGGCGTTCCTGGGGTTCATCAAACCCGAAGGGCTCCAGACCGGTTTTTCCCCCGGATAAGGCAGAAGTACCGAAAGGGATATCGCGGGCCAATTGCAACCGCCCCCCCCGGCAGACAATAATGACCCCCTGCTCATCTCCAAGATAAAGCAGGGACACTCCACGGGCATCTTCAGGCAGACGGGCGGCAAGGTTTCTTAAAGATAGTTCGGGAATATCTATGGCATCGATTTTCAGACGGGACTGGCGCATTAAACGAGCATGGCGCTGCACCACAGACTGCCTGGCGGCCACCACATAAGCGTTTTTGGCACCTTCACGGCGATTGTCCGCCCCCACGCGAAAAACATCGACAACTGCTTCCTCTAGGGGGAAATCGATCAAATCCTTAATTTGCCAGCGAACGGCGTCGCGCATCTCGGCATCGGGGACAGCCGGTGGGGCCACCTGAAAAAGACCGTAAGACCCGAAACCGATGACACCAATGCCGCGACTTCGTACAAGCTCCCTGCTCTTGACTTCCTCCTGCAAGCGTTCTTCGCAATCAACCGAATCTCCAGCGAAGAATTCGCAGACCGCCAAAAAAGGCTTATCATGCGAGCCTGTCACATGAGCAAGACCTAACCCGCCCTCTTCGCGAGAAATCCCCGTCGCACCGCCGGTCGACGACGATTTTCCACCGAAAATCTTCACAGCCCCCCCTGACAACAATAATTAATCGTAAAAAGCCTGCCTAGAAAGACAACCGGTGGCTTCAAACGATAAATATCTCATTAACCAGAATAATCTTCGTTATACTATTAACTTTTGATGTTATCATCAAGGAAAATAATAGCTTTTAGCCATTTAACCACATGAAACTGTCAAGTATTGTCACAATCGATAGATCCGCATGGCATCTTCCCCACCAAAAAGTATCCTTAACATCTCTACCTAATTGATTTTTAAGCAAATTATGTTTGAAAAAAACGCACCAGGTCTGCTATGCTGCGCTAGTTTCGGCCTCAGACGAGTTACATGTCATTGGCATATGTCCTGCAAATCACCCACCAAACCTCAAATTCAGCGTGACAGTGGGCCTAGTTACCTCAAAATACATAACCAATTATGAATCGAAGACATTTTTTAAAGATCAGCATGGCTGCCGCCGGCACCATACTTGCCCCATGGCCAGCCCTGGCCAAGCTTCCCGTCGCCACAGAACGCACCCTGTCACTTTACAATACACACACAGGGGAACATCTTCATCAGGTCGTCTACTGGAAAAAGGGATCGTACCAACGCGAAACCCTGCATCAGATAAACTACCTGCTGCGCGACCACCGGACCGATGAAGTAAAAATCATCGATCCGAACCTGTTGGACATTCTCCATGCCATGCGCACAAAAATTCCCGTTGATGCTCCCTTTGAGATTATCTCCGGATATCGATCGCCCGCCACCAACCGTAACCTCCAGAGTCACTCCAGCGGCGTTGCCAAACACAGCCTGCATATGACAGGACAAGCCATAGACATCCGATTGCCCGGCTGCCCTCTGGCCAAACTTCGAAAAACTGCCGTATCCATGAAAAGAGGAGGAGTTGGCTATTATCCCAAGTCCAACTTCGTGCATGTCGATACCGGCAGGGTACGGTACTGGTAACCTTACCTGGCGCCCTCCCCGACAAGGCGTCCCATCCTCCTTGTCTGACCTTTTTCGACCTTCTGGCACGACTCCCTTAAACATGAATGGCCTGCCGAGAGCTTCGACAGGCCATCATTTTGAAATACCACAACAAAACTCAAACAGCACGAACAGAACTACCGACGCCCTTTTTTGAGTTCGATGAGAATTTGCTTGGCAACCGCCTTGAGGGTCTCAAACACTCCTTCGCCAGTAAGAGCACAAGCCTCAAATTCCGGCACTTGGTCAGGGTTAAGAAGCTCCTGAAGCTCATCGAGGGGACTTTGATTCGGAAGATCCCGCTTATTATACTGGATGACAAAGGGAATCTTTTCCAGGTCATACCCCTGCTCTTCGAGATTGTCTTTCAGATTCTCCAAGCTCTCGATATTTGCGTCTAGTCGCTCTTCCTGTGAATCGGCAACGAACACCACGCCGTCTACCCCTTTAAGGATAAGCTTACGTGAAGCATCGTAAAACACTTGGCCGGGGACCGTGTACAGATGAAAGCGGGTTTTGAAACCGCGGATATCACCCAACGCCAACGGTAAAAAATCAAAAAACAGGGTTCTCTCCGTCTCAGTCGCAAGGGAAATCATCTTGCCCCGTGCATCAGGAGAAGTCCGTTGATATATCATTTGCAAATTGGTGGTCTTGCCGCACAGACCGGGACCGTAATAAACGATTTTGCAATTTATCTCACGCGCAGCATAGTTGATGAAAGCCATTCGTTGCCACCCTGTTACCGAAAGAGATTGTCGATATCGTCATCGGTAATTTCCGCAAAAGGATTCTGCGGACCGCCACTACCTGCCTCTTCAGCAGATTTACGATCAAGCTCTTCCATCGTTCGGTCAAAGTCCTCGCTGCCCTTTTTGACACGCAAACGCACCAAACCGAGAGAACTCCTCTGATCAAAAATAACCACAAGAATAACCCGCCCGCCAACGATGGAGATGTGGATATTATCTTTTTCTCCTTCATGGAACAAAATGGAGAACTCTTTTTCACCGATAAGCTTGGCCAAACCTCCAGTAGCCGCGATATTACCGGCGGTCAGAGATGCGAGGCTTGTGGTATCCAAATGCTCCGTCTCGCCTGTGGCGGCAATCAGTTGTCCATTACGATCGACCAGGAATACCGCTTTTGCATTTGATTCGCGTAGCAATTTATCCGCGATTTCAACGATCCGCTGATATTCCTCATCATACATGACTAACGAGGACTGGTAACCTAACATGCCTGTGCTCCCAGGATAAGTGTCAAAACCAAGCGTTTTTATACCATCTATGCAGTCGACGATCAAGATATTTGAATTTTCACATACACTTACCGACTACACGGCCATATTATCCACATGACCAGATGCAAAAACCTGCCCAATAACAAGGAAACCAAAACAGCACTCGTCAGTTGGATACCAACTTGAATGAAAAAACTCCCGGCAGAAACCTGCCGGGAGTTTTTAACAAACAATCGATTATTTTTTGCCGCAATCTGCCGGCATCTCCGACAATTTACGATAAAGATCGAAGCGTCTTGCCGTGTCACGATTGGCTTGCTTCATGAGCGTGGCCGCTGCTTCGGGCTGAATTTTCTTCAGCACTCTATAGCGATTTTCGCTATAGGCGTATTCCTCAAACGAGATGGTTGGCTCCTTACTGTCAAGCTGCAAGGGATTCTCACCTTTTTCAACACGGGTCGGATCGAAGCGATACAATGGCCAATGCCCGCAGTTAACTGCCATTTTACAGGCATCGACAGCTTCGGTCATTTTGATACCGTGCGCTATGCAGTGACTATAGGCCAGAATCAAAGACGGACCGTTGTAGGCTTCGGCCTCGATGAACGCCTTGACCACCTGGGCAGGGTTGGCCAAAGACACCTGGGCGACATAAATGTTGCCGTATGTCATAGAAATCATGCCGAGATCTTTTTTACCCATGCGTTTGCCACCCGCGGCAAACTGAGCCACAGCACCAAGGGGAGTAGCCTTACTGGCCTGTCCGCCGGTATTGGAATAAACTTCCGTATCGAGCACCAGAGCATTGACATTACGACCGGAGGCAAGAACATGGTCCAGACCACCGTACCCGATGTCATAAGCCCAACCATCCCCGCCGATCAACCATACCGATTTTTCAACCAGGTAGTCTGCAACAGACAGCAATTGAACCGCATCGTCCTTATCACAGCCCTTAAGAATTTCCTTAAGCTTGGCCACTCTCTGACGTTGCGCTTCGATCCCTTCCTGGGTCGACTGATCAGCAGACTTGATTTCCGCCATCAGAGCCTTAGCAGCCCCACAGCTCTCACTGGCACAGGCCATAATCTTATCAAGCAGTTCTGTAGCATAAGTCTTGAACTTGTCCACAGCCAACCGCATACCGAAACCAAACTCGGCACAATCTTCAAACAGAGAGTTATTCCAGGTAGGACCGAGACCGTCCTTACGCACTGTCCAAGGCGTGGTCGGCAGGTTGCCACCATAAATAGAGGAACACCCGGTGGCATTAGCAGCCAGCAACCGGTCGCCAAATAATTGCGAGAGCAATTTGACAAACGGCGTTTCGCCACAACCGGCACAGGCTCCGGAAAATTCGAACATAGGCGGTAACAGCTGACTACCCTTGACCGTAGCCCGGTTGAACAGACTGGGATCGGTATCGGGAAGCGCAAGGAAAAAATCCCAGTTCAGGACTTCCTGATCACGCAATGGCGGCTGGAAGGCCATATTGATGGCCTTGCGAGAAGGATCTTCCTTACTCTTGGCCGGACAATTGTGGACACACGCGCCGCAACCCGTGCAATCCTCGGGAGCAACCTGAAGGGAGAATTTTAAACCTTCCAGATCCTTGCCCCTGGCATCACAGAATTTGAAGGTCTCGGGCGCACCAGCCAATTGGTCAGGGGCGAAGACTTTCATACGGATGGTTGCATGAGGGCAAACAAACGAACAGATACCGCATTGAACGCACAGATCAGATTCCCATACCGGGATATTGATAGCGATATTGCGTTTTTCGTATTGCGAAGTCGCTACGGGGAAGGTCCCGTCCGCGGGGATGGCGGAAACCGGCAAGTCATCGCCTCGGTTGGCGATAATCTGAGCAGTAACCTCTTTGACGAAAGGCGGCGCATGGGGGCCTACCGGCGGTTTCATCATAAGGCTGCTGTCAGCCGCAGACGGCACTGTCACCTGGTGCAGATTGGCCAAAGCGACATCAATGGCCTGATTATTCATGTTAACGACTTTTTCACCACGCTTGCCATAGCTCTTGACAATGGCATCTTTAATCTGCGCGATGGCTGTTTCCAAGGGGATAATGTTGGAGATTGCAAAAAAGGCAGTCTGCATGATGACGTTGATGCGCGCACCCAGACCGATCTCATTACCCAGTCGCACACCGTCGATAACATAAAACTTCAACTGCTTGTCGATGATGGCCTGCTGTACTTCAAGGGGCAACTGAGCCCATACTTCATCTTTGCCGTAAGGGCTGTTGAGCAAAAAGGTTGCCCCGGGTTTGGCCTTGTTCAGCATGTCATACTTCTCCAAAAAGAAGAAGTTATGACAGGCTACAAAGTCGGCACTGTCGATAAGATAAGGTGCACGAATGGGCTGTTTGCCGAAACGCAAGTGACTGGTGGTGATACTGCCAGCCTTTTTGGAGTCATAAACAAAATAGGCCTGAACGTTATTGTCGGTGGTTTCGCCGATTATCTTAATGGAGTTCTTGTTAGCGCCAACGGTGCCATCGGAGCCAAGTCCATAGAATACAGCGGAGTAAAGACCGTCGTGAACCAATTTAAAATTGGGATCGGCAACAAGACTTGTGCCGGTGACATCGTCGACGATGCCGACAGTAAAGTGGTTTTTAGGTTTATCCTGTGACAGATTATCGAAAACCGCCTTGACCAGCGATGGGGTGAATTCTTTGGATCCCAGCCCGTAACGTCCACCGACGACGACTGGATAATCTTTAAGGCTCAGCAAGCCATCGCTCATGGCTTCACCGATCGCGGTACGCACAGCTTGATAGAGGGGCTCCCCAAGGGAGCCGGGCTCTTTGGTACGATCGAGCACGGCAATCTTTTTGACGGTAGCAGGTAAGGCTTGCGCAAAGGCCTCGACAGGGAAAGGCAGGAACAACCGCACCTTAAGCACACCTATCTTTTCACCCTTGGCATTCAGATATTCGACCAACTCATGGACGGTATCCGCACCGGAGCCCATGACCACGACAACACGCTCAGCATCAGGAGCACCAACATACTCGACCAACGAATACTGGCGGCCAACGCGCTCGGCGAATTTATCCATCTGAGCCTGAAGGATGCCGGGGACTTTATCGTAATAAGCATTTACCGTTTCGCGCCCCTGGAAATAAACGTCAGGGTTTTGCGAAGTACCGCGGATCTTAGGCCGCTCAGGCGACAATGCACGTTCACGGTGCGCGCGCACCAGATCGTCGTTGAGCATAAAACGCATATCGTCTTTGGTCAGCTCCTCGACCTTCTGAACTTCGTGGGAAGTTCGAAACCCATCAAAGAAATGCAAAAACGGTACACGCGCCTCCAAGGTTGCGGCCTGACAAATCAATGCCAAGTCCATGACCTCTTGTACATTATTCGAGGCCAGCAAAGCCCAACCGGTGGAGCGAGTGGCCATGACGTCAGAATGATCGCCAAAGATCGACAGAGCCTGACAGGCAATAGCTCGAGCCGAAACATGGAATACCGTCGGCGTAAGCTCCCCTGCGATCTTAAACATGTTAGGAACCATCAGCAACAGTCCCTGAGAGGCGGTAAAGGTCGTGGTAAGGGCACCAGCCTGAAGGGCCCCGTGCACAGCACCTACGGCGCCCCCCTCGGATTGAAGTTCGACAACATCGGGTACAGTTCCCCAGATATTGGCTTCATTCAAGGCACTCTTGGCGTCAGAAATCTCCCCCATATTAGATGAGGGCGTGATCGGGTAAATAGCAATAACCTCATTGGTGGCATGGGCAACATGCGCAGCCGCTGTATTGCCATCGATCGTCACCATTTTTCGGGACATTGTTTCCTCCTTGTGGATCATCTCGATCTTAGAACTAAAATTACTGAATCTATGTTTAAAATCTACGCTCCGGGTACGAATATCACGACTTCCATGTACTTGGTATTTCGGTAAGACAAGAAAGTTTTCTCTCAACAAAACAAGGCCGGCAAAGGCTCTCGCCGACCAAGCTAATGCAAAACATTTGCCTATTTGCTAAAACTTACAATTCACGGCGTCCCTCAACTGCATAATTAACAGTCGCCTCATCTACATATTCCAGATCGCTGCCTGTAGGAATACCATGCGCCAAGCGGGTCACCCGGACCCCCATCGGCCTTATGAGTTTGGCCAGATACAGCGCTGTAGCCTCGCCTTCGACGTCAAAATTCGTTGCCAGAAGAACTTCCTTAACGTCGTTTTGCTGCAACCTTTCAAGCAAAGCATCAATTTTCAAATCATCCGGACCGACACCGTCCAAAGGAGAAAGCGCCCCATGTAAAACATGGTATTTCCCCCGATAAGAACGGCTACGCTCAATAGCTATAACATCCTGCGGTTCTTCAACAACACAGATCAGTTGACCATCTCGGCCCACATCGGTACACAATGGACAGGGGTCGACTTCGGTAAAATGAAAACACTGCGAGCAAAACCTGGTTCGTTCTTTCAGCTCCCTAATGGCATCCGTAAGTGCAACAGACTCCTCAAGAGGTTGCCGAAGAATAAAAAGGGCCAGCCTGGCGGCCGTTTTCCTGCCAATACCTGGCAGCTTGGATAACTCGCCAACGAGCCGATTAAACGATGGGGTAAATTTTACCATGTTGTTAATTATGATGACAACCAGTTTTGAAATAACGTTCTATTGATTTTTCGGGATAAAAAATTTTTTTTCACCGCCGACAAACACAAATCATGACTACTACATCAATCCGGGGATATTCATACCACCCGTCAACTTGCTCATTTCCTGCTGGGCCATATCCTGGCTTTTCTTGAGCGCTTCATTTACGGCAGCCAAAACAAGATCCTGAAGCATGTCGACATCTTCCGGATCGACCACACTTGCCTCGATTTTCAAATCAACGAGCTGTTGCCGCCCGTTAACAACGGCTGTCACCATGCCGCCACCCGCAGAGGCTTCCACTTGACGCGTTTCCAACTCCTGCTGCATACGTTCCATCTTCTGCTGCATAAGTTGCGCCTGTTTCATGATATTACCTAAACCTTTTGCCATAACAGCAACCTCCCAAGCCTTTTAAATATCGGCTAACTATTTTTACACATTTATCGATATTTCCAAAACGTATTGCGTGTCTCGGTAAAAAATTGTCTCAATTACGATCCTTGTGTTCCAGATCTGTACCCTCACGGAGAGACTTGACCTGCACAACATCTCCCCCAAAAATCTTCTGTGCCGCTTGAATACCGGGATGCGCCAACGCCTCGTCCCTGACACGATTGCGCTGCGTACTCTCCCGGGCCTCTCGTTCTTCAGCCAGGGACGGCGGCACAACCGCCTGATCCTGCTCTTTTATCGCAACAACCTTCAAAGATATGGATTGACCATAGAAATCTTCAGCCATTTTCGAGAATGCAGATTGCAAATCGGCACCCTGCATCTGCAACAGATGAAAAGACCCATCGACAAACCCAAGTTCCACGTTTGGCAGATCCAACAGCAAAAGCCGCCCATGTTCCAAAACACCGCCAAGGCGAGGACGTTCTTTTTTTACCAATTGAACCAGGTCCTGCCAACCATGTCGACCATCACCAGCATCGCCCCCCGGTCCTATGGATAGCGAATCTGCCTGCGCATTAGTGCCACCGGCAACCACCTGCTCACGTCTTCCCGGATCAGGACGCTCAGGTTTTATCATGGCAGGACGCTCAGGTTTTGTCATGACAGGACGTTCCACCACAGATGCCCCGGAATCGAGACGCCGCTGCAGATCTTCCATTTGACGAATCAGCGCTGCAACTTCACGTCCGGCAGGCAAATTTGTCAGTCTGACCAAGGCCATCTCCAAAGCAAGCCGAGGAAACGACGATCCGGCCAGATCCCCCTCAGTGCGGACAAGCACCGTTACAGCCCTCTCCAAATCCTCAAGTTCTACGCTGGTAGCTAAACGGCGAAAATCTTCCAATTCATCGGGCGGTCCATCGAGCAGGCCTTCAGGATCTGGAACAACCTTCAAAACGATCAGGGAACGGAACGCTTCGACGAGTTCCCGACAAAATTGGCGAAAAGAGTGGCCCAACTCGTCCACCCGCCGCACACCATGCAGAACCCTTCGGCTATCGTGCCCAAGAATCCCTTCCAAGGTATCGAACAAGAGCCGCCGGTCAACCATTCCCAGCAAACCCTGCACATCCTCATCGCCGACCGTTTCACCACAAAAAGCAATGACCTGATCAAAGGTTGACAAGGCATCTCGCATACTGCCTTCACCGCGCCGAGCAACAAGACCAAGTGAACGCTCGGAAACATGGATATTTTCAGCTGTGGCAATTTCTTTTAACCGCCCAACAATCAACGGCAAAGGAATTTTGCGAAAATCAAATCGCTGGCAACGCGACAAAATGGTAATAGGAATTTTGTGCGGCTCAGTCGTGGCAAAGATAAACTTAGCGTGTGCAGGCGGCTCTTCCAACGTCTTTAATAAGGCGTTAAAGGCGTTAATGGAAAGCATGTGAACTTCGTCGATGATAAAAATTTTGTAGCGGGAGCGAGATGGGAGGTAACGAATATTTTCGCGCAAATCACGCACGTCATCAACGCCGGTATTGGATGCACCATCGATTTCAAAAACATCCAAACCCTGTCCGGAGGAGATCTCCAGGCAAGACTGGCAGACATTGCACGGTTGCGGGGTCAACCCCTGTTCACAGTTAAGAGCCTTGGCAAAAATACGAGCCGCAGACGTTTTACCGACTCCGCGCGCTCCTGTGAAAAGGAAGGCATGATGTACCCGCCCGGTCTTTATGGCGTTGCCCAGGGTTTGGCTGACGTGTTCCTGTCCGACGAGGTCTTCAAAACTCTGGGGCCGATACTTGCGAGCCAGTACCAGGTAAGACATGAAGTGCTAGGATCTCCGTATATATAGGAATGCGATCGGTGGGACAAAAAGGATTGCCGACACAAGTGACAGCCAGGCTGCCCCGCGGCACACGGCTGAGGCCGTTACCGCTGCTCCCTCCCGGGCCTGACGGGGTTGGCGGCCGTCCGTTGCGCAGGACCCGGCTGTCACTTCTATCGGCAAAAACCCGAATGAAGGGTAGAATTAATGGCGGAGAAGGAGGGATTCGAACCCTCGGTACCTTGCGGTACACACGATTTCCAATCGTGCACCTTCGGCCTCTCGGTCACCTCTCCGCAGGCTGGGAAGAATACAACAACTATTATGGCCATGTAAAGCATTTTTGTTCCCTACCCGGCAACTTCGAAAATTCCTTCAGGAAAAAAGCGTATCCAAACAACCTCAACCGGTTACATCCCTTGAAGAATAAAGACAATATTGCCCACCGCCGGCCTGCTTGGCAAGATACATGGCAGCATCCGCCTTCTCGATAAGGTCTACCCCGGAACGTCCGTCCTGAGGATACAGAGATATTCCAATACTGACTCCAACAGAACACTCCCAACCACCGGCAGAAAAAGGTTCCTCGATCAATGCAACCAACGCTGCGGCCACAGACACTGCTTCGTCAGGCCCGACAAGGTCAGACAGCACCACGACAAACTCATCCCCGCCAAACCGCGCAACAGTATCCATGCGCCTCACCCTGGATACAATCCGCTGAGCAACTCCTTGCAGCACCTGGTCGCCAACAGAATGTCCAAACTGATCGTTTACCGGCTTAAATCGATCCAAATCAAGAAAAAGAATACCAACATGCCGTCCATAGCGACTGGCGCGACCAACATCATGCATGATCCGGTCATAAAGCAATGTGCGGTTCGGCAAACCGGTCAAGGGATCCCGTTGCGTGAGGTGACAGGTAATCCTCTCACGCTCCTTGCGATCGGAAATATCCGCAGCTACCCACAAAGTACCTACCGCCTTACCATCCAACCGAGTCAACAACCGAGCTGAGACAAGAACCCACATTGGTCTACCGCTTGCCTTCCGCAGACGTATTTCAAAATGCTCATCCCGCCCCAGGCGGGATTGTTTGAAATGCCCCTCGGCTTGGGGACGCTCCTGGGCATCAACATAATTAAACAGATGCTTTCCTTCCATAGACGCAGAAGACACATCCAACATCTCCGAAATACGTTTATTTGCATAGACAATTCCGCCAGATTCGTTCAAAAGCCAAATACCGTCCCCTGCGGAATCAACCATAAGACGAAAACAATCCTCGCGGCTTTGCACGGACCGAAGAGATCGACGCTGCGCCCTGACCTGGAAGGCCTGCCCAACCACAACAAGCACCAGCAGGATTGTCGACCAGTCTCCCCAGGGAAAGCCATGAAGGAATGCAAACATCCAAGACTCCATACAATGATTTAAGTGCCGGGAAAACCGCGGACGCACTATTGATCCGCATACGCACAGAGGTATAGTATAAGGGTACCAGAAAGAAAGGAGAGAGTTATGGCCATGTCAATGGATATCCAAAGCAAAATGCAAAAACTGGAACAACTCGAACACATTGCCCGCACCTACACCAGACACATGATGGGGCCACACTTTCCAGGACACCAGGATGAAGCCATCCTGTTGCTTCAAAAACTGGATAGTGCGGTCAAGGAACTTGATCGCCTTGAAGGTTGCGAAATACCTGTCGGACATATGCACAAATGGCAGGAAACCTCTTCGTATATGTGATCTACCAAAAACCCCCAAAAAGAAAGGGGACCGGCAGGTCCCCTTTCTTTTCAAATAAAAACACACCAACCTTCAGGTAAGCCTTACCATCTGCGACCCTGGCCAACCAGAGCAAATACCAAACACAGAAGCTACTTCATACGAAAAAAGGGTTCGCGGTCAAAAACCGCGAACCCTTTTTCAAATCACTACCTACGAGGTTGACTCACTCGTGAGCAGGCAACAGCAATCTTGTTTTGCAAACCAGATACGGAATTAGATCTTCCGTACGTTGGCCGACTGGGGACCCTTCTGGCCCTGGACAACATCAAAGCTGACCCGGTCGCCTTCTGCCAGGGATTTGAAACCGTCACCCTGGATGGCCGAAAAATGTACGAATACATCGGGGCCATTGTCCTGCTCGATAAAACCGAAACCTTTTGCATCATTAAACCACTTAACAGTACCTTCTGCCATTTTTCTTCCTCTTTCCCCCGCGGGGGCGTTTTTGGTTGTGCAGGATTTGCGTTGTCCTTAAGTAAAAAGCCCCACATCCAAATAAGGTCTGTGCGGCTCAAAATCGACTGACGACCAATCTGCTCGACTTGCAAATCTACACAAACTTACTTAAGTTGTCTCCTTCTAACACAAGTCACCAATAAAAAGCAAGGGATATTTTTACATCATCGCCAAAACCTACCGCGTGCCAATCCGAGGAAAACAAAACCTCCTGTGATGCCACACAAAACTTGCCGAAACGGAACAGGCCACACGGCTGCACCTTCCAGCGTTTTGGTTAAACCAGCAAAACGCAGTTCTCACCATCAGCCATGGGGAGCCAAAAAACTAAACGGATACATTGGCAGATTGCGCAACACCCCAAACAAGACGACACCGACTAAAATACAGACAATCGCAGAAGCAGAAAGAGCCCTTTCATCAAACAACCGCCGATTACTGGCAGGCAGCATCCAGCCCACACCATTAACGAGAAGAAATGGAATACACGCAACCATCAAGGGGTTATATCCAAAAGCTGCGACAATCCGCCCATGCAATAAATTGTGCAAAGCACGAGTCGATCCACACCCCGGACAATACCATCCGGTCAAATATTTAAACGGACAAGGTGGGAACCAGCGGCTTTCTACCGGATTGTATTTTATCAACAAAACGCAAGTAAACAAGGATCCGAGGAAAAGTACAACTGGGCGTCTTGCGTCCAGCATATCCCGAAGAGACCGCCACATTGAAGTCGCAACCCGATGAGTTACGTCCCGCTCCACAGAAACAACCTCAAGACCCTAAAATGGCTGCAGCAACCATGATTCCAACATAAAACAAGAAAACCACCATGCCAGTCCAAAAACTCGCCCACACCCACCTTTTAGCCAGACGCGAGGCCTGTAAAGCTCCCTGATAATCTCCGGCCTGCTCCTTGCCATTGACCTGGGCTGCGTAAACAATGGAAACAATTCCAAAAGGCAGACAACAAAACAGGGTCACCAGTATAGCCGGAACCAGATAATTAGAGATTGAAGCACTCCCCGCGGCCGCACCAACACCCTGCAACCCCTGCCGAACCCCGCAATGAGGACAAATTTCGGCCCTAACGTGAATCTCCTTGCCGCATTCCGTACAAAACCTTCCGCTGCTAATTTCTTCCGTCATAAAACCCCCTCCCACACAATTGAATAATCAACACGAAAATCCTAAATAACATTAGAAACCTCTTTTATCAACCATTAAAATTCATTTCAAAATGTCTTCACGGAAAAACCTGTTGTTAGTCCAGATACTTTCAAACACTTTCACCTACCTGAATGCCCCCTACACAGCCTCACCGCGGACCATAAAACACCCCACCAGCGGACAGAACGCAAAAAGGCCGGAGCATCCGACCTTTCGCGTAACTTCACTGCTAAAAAACAACTATTCGATATCGATTTTGCGTTTTTTCTGCTTGGCGGCCTCCGTCTTGGGGATGCGTATTTCAAGCACGCCATTGTCGAAGGTGGCCTTAGCCTGTTCGGTCACAACCTCCCCAGGCAAGCGTATTGAACGAGAGAAACTTCCATAAGTACGCTCAATACGATGATAGTCCTTACGCTCAACCTTTTCCTGTGATTTTTTCTCGCCGGAGATGGTCAATACATTCTCCGAAACTTCAACCTCTACATCTTCCTTGCCTATTCCTGGCAATTCCGCCTTGACAACGACCGTTTCGGCCTCCTCATAAACATCAACGGAAAGGGAAAGAGACTGCATTTGAGGAAGATGAAAACGTGGCACCCACATTGGAGAAAAAAATGGTCGATTCATAAAATCCCCAAACCAACGTTCCATCTCTTCAAACGGAGAAACCAATTCAGCCTTTTCCGGAACCAGGATATCCTTATCTTCGTGCTTCTTCTCTTTCTTCCCCATGACGACCTCCCCCAAAGGTAACCAGCTGACAATTCCGCAAGGCGCAATTCCAAACTTCCCAACCCTGCGCTCAACCATTTACTTCCTTACGTGTCATACCCTTTGAAAAGCTGCCTACCGATAAAAGGTTAGCATTCGCTATACAATCCACAACGACAACGGCTTCGATCTTATGCAAAAACAACAAAAAAACCGCACATCCATTGCGAATGTGCGGTCGAAATTCAAATCGTGCCACGCCAAGGAGCCAGACACCAGCTCGCCTGATACTGTGGCTCTAAAAGGCATTATGCCCGGGTTTGGCGGCCGTTGGCCGCCGGGCGGGTACGGGAGCGTTCCGAGGAGCCCTCATACCGCGGCTTGCGCGCTGCACTATATTTGCCGGTACTTTTACCGGAACGGCCCGGTCCGCCACCCTTAGGCCGCTGACGCGCCCCGCCGGCAGAAGCTTCCAGCGTACGAAGCGGCTCAAGACCGGGGATTTCCTGCCGAGGCAGATCCCGCCCGATGAAACGTTGAATACGCCGCAGGGCGTCCAACTCGGCACCTGAAGCAAAAGAAATCGCTACACCTGTAGCGCCGGCCCGACCGGTCCGACCGATGCGATGCACATAGTCTTCTGCAAACTTGGGAAGATCGTAGTTGAAGACATGACTGATACCGGCCACATCAAGGCCACGGGCCGCTACGTCGGTAGCAACCAGCACCCGGATCTGCCCCCGGCGCAAATCACGGACGGTGCGGTTGCGCGCACCCTGATTCATGTCGCCGTGCAAAGCTGCCGCGCGATGCCCCTGCTCGGCCAGATCTTTGGCCAAACTATCCGCATCGCGCTTGGTGGCGGAAAAGATAATCGCCTGAGAAATAGCCGGATCCTTCAACAAATGCTGCAAAAGGCGATCTTTGTGATTTCTGTTATCTGCCACATGCAGACACTGCTCAATGTGACTCGAGACATTTTTAGGCGCGGCAATATCGATACGCACCGGCTGGTTGAGCAACTGCAGAGAAAGCTTCTGCATGGCAGAACCAAGCGTGGCCGTGAACATCATGGTCTGGCGTTGACGGGGAGCCATGGAACAGACTTTATCGACGTCTTCCTTGAACCCCATATCCAACATGCGGTCAGCCTCATCCAGTATCAACAATTCCAGACAGGACAGATCGATACTGCGTCGATCCAGATGATCGAGCAGACGTCCCGGGGTTGCCACCACAAGGTCGAGAGGCCTGCCCAATGCACGAAATTGTTCGCGATAAGGGACGCCACCAAGCAACACAGCCGTTTTCAGGGGAAGATACTTGCCGTAAGTGCGCGCAGCATCCATAACCTGACCGGCCAGTTCGCGGGTCGGAGCCAGCACCAGAACCCTGGGAGCGCCTTTGCGCCCGGACCCTTTTGTGGCCAGACGATGAAGAGCGGGAAGCATGAAGGCTGCGGTTTTGCCGGTACCGGTACCGGCACTGGCAAGAAGGTCACGACCGGCCAGAGCTTCCGGCACGGCCTGAACCTGAATAGGGGTCGGGACATCATAGCCGCAATCGGCGATGGCTTTGAGAATCTGAGGATCAAGATCAAACTGTGAAAAATTCATTCGTGGTTTCCACTGCTCGTGTTCCAGCCGCAACCAACCACCCACCAGGAAAGCGTTTTTTCTCCTGACGCGCGGCAAGCCGGGGATACACGTAAACAATCTGAAGTTAAAAGCATGCAGGCTGTAGGAACAAACAGCTGTTCCTGACACATAATGTGCCTGAGTATGCGCAGGTCGGGCATTAACGCATCGTCGCCAACCTGGTGTACTGCACGCTTCTTCAGGGAAACTGAAGGCAGGGAGGGTTAGTGAACGATAAAACGGGGTAAGGCCATCTGTGTTTAACAGGTTTGGCGGACTAAGTCCACCAAGGGCATTTGCGCGAACTTGTCAAAATACAAGAGACTCAATTAAATTGCAAGACATATTTTACCGCTTCACAAATTCGACTCATTCGTAGCGCAAAGCCTCGATCGGATTCAAGTTCGCAGCTTTACGCGCCGGATAGAAACCAAAGAAGACCCCTACCGCCAGGGTAAAACCGACGCTTAACACAATAACTGATGGATTGACCACGACCCCGGTTCCCATCACCTCGCCCATCACAAAAGCGGTTCCGAGCCCGGCCATTATGCCGATCACGCCGCCACACAGACATAGAATCACCGCTTCAATGAGAAACTGCAACAGGATATCGCCGCTACGCGCCCCGATAGCCAGCCGAATACCGATTTCACGCGTACGCTCTGTAACCGACACCAGCATGATATTCATGACACCAATGCCACCGACCATCAGTGACACCCCGGCGATGGCACCCAGCAGCAGTGTCAGGGTACCGGTGACCTGAGATGCCATGTCGGTAATCTCGGACTGGTCACGCAACGAAAAATCATTTTCCTGATTGTCGCGCAAACGATGCGTTTTGCGCAACACCGCCGCAACCTCCACCTTGGCCTCGTCGATTTTTGCAGGAGTCGTTGCGCTGATCAGGATCCCCCGCACTGTTTTACCGTCGGACAGACGGTACAAAGCGGTCGGTGCCGGCACCAGGATCACGTCGTCCTGATCGGTACCCATGCCGTTCTGTCCCTTCTCACCCAGCACTCCGATCACCTGAAAGGGAACGTTGCGAATCCGAATGCGGCTGCCGACGGGATTTTTCCCGGCGAATAATTCGTCCACCACGGTCTGCCCGAGTACCGCAAGCTTGGCCTTGGCCGTGACATCCCGCCGGGAAAAGAATGTGCCTTGCACCACCTCGTAGTTCCGGATCGCCAGGAACGACTCACTGACTCCCTGAACCGAAGTATTCCAGTTGCTATTGCCGGCCACCACCTGCTCGGATAAACGAATTTCCGCGGACACATTGGCCACCGCCGCCACCTGCTGATCAATAGCCTCGGCGTCGTCAAGCGACAGGCTGGTGGAGGAGCCGGCGGCACCTCGCACCCCGTGACTGTCTGCGCTTTCGGGTACCACAATAATCAGGTTGGTCCCCATGGAATCGATTTCTGCGGTAATATCCGCCTGCGACCCCTCACCCAGGGCCACCAGCGCGATAACCGACGCCACACCTATGATAATACCGAGCATGGTCAGCAGACTGCGCATGCGATTTCGGGTGATACTGCGCAAAGCCACGACAATCAGTTTCTGCCACTTCATGATAACCGGCCTCCGGCCATAGCCGGCACGTGAGCGCGCCGGCGGTTCTCCACCTGAAAGTCCTTACGAATGGTGCCATCCTGCATCTCGATCACGCGCCGGGCGTGTTCCGCTACATCGGATTCATGGGTCACCAGCACAATAGTAATACCGCTGTCATTGAGTTCCTGGAAAAGCGCCAGAACATCCAGGGTTGTGCGACTGTCAAGATTGCCGGTGGGCTCGTCGGCCAGAATAATAGCCGGATCGTTAACCAACGCCCGCGCAATGGCCACCCGCTGCTGCTGCCCACCGGACAATTGATTGGGTTCATGGTGCATGCGGTCCGCCAACCCCACTCGCTGTAGCGCATCAACCGCCCGCCGGTGCGCCTGCCCGGCAGGCATACTGCCGCGAAAATACAGCAAGGGCAACAGGACATTTTCCAACGCCGTGGTGCGCGCCAGCAGGTTGAACCCCTGAAAAACGAAGCCGATGCGCTGGTTACGGATATCCGCCAACTGGCGGCGATTCAGGTCACGTACCGATTGCCCTTCCAGCAGATACTTGCCGCTGTCAGCATGGTCGAGACAGCCGACCACATTCATGAGGGTCGACTTACCTGAACCGGAAGCTCCGATAACGGCGACAAACTCCCCTCTGTCGATACTCAAGTCGACATTATCCAGTGCCTTGACCTGGGCATCGCCCAAGTAAAAGGTCTTGCAAATACGTTCAAGTTGAATCGGTTTCATAATCAACCACCCTCAAGGCTTGCCGCCACTTTGCGGTTTTGGCATCATCCTGGAAAAAAGGCTGCCACCTGACTCCTGAGCCCGGGGCGCCTCCCCCGTTACCACATCCACCCCTGCTACAAGCTCTTGCGAGGTCACAGCCGTATGGATCCCATCCGACAGACCGGCCACCACCGCTACCCGCCTCGTACGCCCATCGCTGTCAAGGACTACAACCGCTGCGCCATCATCGACAGGCGCCTTACGTGCGGCATACTGCAGCGCCGCGTTAGAGACCAGCAGGGCGTTCTCGACCTGCTCAACCACGAAATCAGCGGTAGCTGTCATGCCCGGCAAGAGTTTCCCGTCCTGGTTTGCAGCCTCCACCACCACCGTATAGGTGACAACATTCGACTCTTCGGTAGGATTGAGACGAATCTGCGCGACCTGACCATCAAAAACCTGATCGGGATAGGCCTGAACGGTAAAACGCACTTTCTGTCCCTGGCGAATCTGACCGATATCGCTTTCGTCCACATCGGCTTCAATTTCCATGCGAGCCAGATCTTCGGCCAGGACAAACAGTGTCGGAGTACTGTAGCTTGCAGCAACAGTCTGCCCCACTTCGATCTCCCGCTCGATGACAGTACCATCGATGGGTGACAAGATATGAGCCTTGCGCAGGTTGGTCTGGGCCTTGGCCAGAGCCGCCTTGCTGGATTGAAGATTGGCCTGGGTGGTTGCCAGCGAAGTTCGATACTCAAGGAACTCCTGGTCGGAGAGATGGCCCTGATCATACAGCGGTTGGTTGCGGCGGAATTCCGACAATGCCTGCCGATAGAGCGCTTCCGAGCCCATCACGGCAGCTTTGGCTTCAGCTTCGGCGCTTTCAAACAGCTCCAGATCCAGCTCGGCCATCACCTGCCCCTTATGCACCCGGTCGTTATAATCAACCAGCACCTTGCCGATAGTACCCGACACTTCAGTCCCCACATCAACGGTACCAACCGCCTGCAGACTGCCGGTACAGGCTACCGTGATCTCCATGGCTCCCCGTGCAACAGTCTCGGTCTGCAACATAGCCGACGATCCGCCACCGGAGTGCGACGCCATGCCATACCCAAGCATGAGCAGATAGGAAAACCCACAGACGATCAGAATAATTTTCAGTGCCAACATGAGCCTTTTTGGTATTACACGTTTCATACTTCACCTTCCCCGACAAACATCGCTCCATCCAGGTTGCCCTGATAATAAGCAATCGCAACCGTGCGCAGCATGCGGTCAATATGGGCCTCAACCACGGCATAGCGCGCTTCCACAAACGTGGAGCGGGCATCGGTCAATTCCGTCAGGGTAGCCGCCCCGACTCGGTATCGCTGTTCGGTGGAATTCAGCGCTTCCTGCGCATAAGTGAGCTGCGCCGAGGCAACCTCAACCTGATCGGAAGCGGTGAGATACTCCTGGACGGACTGCCCTATTTCCACCTCGACCTGACGCTGCAACTGTTCCAGTTCCAGATCGACACTGTGACGATTGATGCGCGCCTGACTCACCGCGTTGCGGGTGAGGTGCCGATCGAACAGAGGAATTGAAAGGTTGAGCCCTGCATTGCCGTACAAGTTATCGTCATCCATCTGACTGCCAAATGCGCTGTCGCCGCGACTGTCGTATCCCGTACCTACGCCGAGTACCAGATCAAGAGTGGGATAGGCGCTCGACTGAGCAACCCGCTGCTGCGCTTCGGCAGCACGCTGCTCCCGCTCCTTGGCCAAAACATCCGGTCGTTTTTCCATGGCTTGCCGGATCAGAACCGTGATGTCGGTTGCCGGCGTATCGCTAAGAGCCGCATGTTTTGGTATGACAACCTCGAACTGCGTGGTTGTTACAATGCCCAGGGTCTGCATCAGGGTCAGTTTACTCACCTGATAATCCCGTTGCGCGGCAAGCAACTCGGAACGTGCCTGGGCTGTTTCGGCCTTTTGCTTATAGACATCGGTTACCGGACGGCGGCCGACTTGATAGTAGGCCTCAATATCCGCCAATTGCCGTTGATTATCCTCCAGAGTCTGCTGCGCCACCTGAATTTGCTCCAGATTTTTCACCGCGTCCAGATAGGCGCTGACGGTATCGAACACCAGCGTCTGCTGCTGACGGGTCAAGGTTTTTTGTTGAGCCGCCAGAGTCTGGCTGGCCTGCTCCAATGCGGCCCGGTCGCCGAAACCGTTAAACAGATTCACACTGGCGGAAACCTCCGCTGACAAAGACTGGTAATCACGTTCAGAACCGACTGCTCCTTGTTCGTGACTAAATCCGACCGATCCATCGGCGTTGACCTCGGGCAAAAAATTATCTTTTTTCTGTTGCAACGCTATCTCTTGCAAAAACACCTGATCCTTTGTCAGTCGCAACCCCTGGTTATTCTTCAGAGCTGCGGTCATGGCCTGGTCCAGGGTCAATGTGGTGCCCTGCTCAGATGCCGTCGCCTGCAAAGACAACGTCAGCACAATAACCAACACCATGCCGAGCAACAGCAAACAACCGAAATATGATCCACGAATACGCATGATTGATCCCCAACTTTTTGCCCGCCTTGCACCGCAAAAAGGACGTTAATCGCTCCGACTTACCCAAAACTCAGCAGGCGATCCCGCAACATGCCGCGAAACCGCCTGCCTGAAACACATCATTTTTGCCACTAGTTGGCCGGTCCCGCTTCCGTGGGTTCCATACACATGGGGCGCGGCATGTTTCTTTCAGGGTTTATGGGCCCATAGCTCTGCAAACGACGCAACTTACTCGCAAGGTCGGCCAATTCTTTCTGTTCAGGTGTGAGCAGAGCATAGATGCGGCTATGAGTTTTGGCACGCTCGACCATGAGTTCGGTCTCGATAGCTGATTTTTCCGACGCCAGTTTCCGAAGGACCTTTTCATCGAACTTGCCCGGTTCCATAGCCTGACGCAACTTGCGCCCCACTTCGCGCATCTTGCCATGCAGTTTGGTTGACCGCGAGATACTATCATCCAGCAACGCTTGAACCTCTTTTTGCTGGGTCTCGCTCAAATCAAGGCGCTCGAACATAGGAAGCCGCTGATCCGGTACGGAATCCCCCCGCGGGCACATTGATCGACTCCGGGATGGACCATCCTCAGCCCCCAGTGTAAGGCCTGGCTGCGCCTGGGCCGCTAACCCACCGCCAAGCAAAAGCGATGCACACATTGCCGCCGAGACTATCTGTCTTTTCATTTCAGGCTCCTTTCAGCCGATGTTTCCTTCCGTCTGTTTTGTTGAAATATCAATACGCTTGATTCCCCCGCTCAGGTGGTCGACCTGAAGGCACCGCAACCAAGCGATTGCCCTGTTCACGACACATCGCCTGCATGGTTTCGCCCTGAGGCCCTTTTAATACAACCTTGTCGCCGTCTTCTTTCCCCTTGCACGCTGCATAGGCTTCAGGAGGAGGTTCCGTAGGCCGTTGCCCGTTATCCGACCCGCCGAAGGCCATCCCCACAGAGGGCAACAGAGCGAACAACAACAAACCCGACAACATCGATTTCAACGGTTTTCGAGGCATATTTTCTCCTTATGGCAAGGTTGAACGGAACGCATGTCCTTAGCTTGCTTACGGCTATGACCTTATGCTGACAAATTGGAGGAAATATGAAAGAAATGCGGAAATAGGGCGAGCGTCCTGCATCCAACTAGCCTGCCCAACAGCGATTATGGTATTAGAAGGAAAAAGGGCCACGAAAACCATAAGGGCAATTCATGAAACTACGCATCAAGCATCGGTTATTTCTATCGTTTTTTGCTGCAACCGTACTGGTAGTCGCAAGCATGTTCGTGATTACCAAGTTAAGCTTCGATCGCAGCCTGCTGCGCTACGTCAACACCACCGAGCAGGAACAACTCACGCGCTTGGAAGCACTACTCAAGGACACCTATAAACAGCATGGCAGCTGGGATTTTCTGCGTGAAAACCCGCGCAACTGGATGCACCTGGTAGCCAGCAGTCGTCACGATGATAATAACCAAAAGGACTTTCCGGCCATCCCCCCAAAAGAAACTGAACAGTGGCTGAACGAGAACCAATCCAAGTTCCTGCTGCCACCGCCCCCTAAAGGGCCACCCCCCATGCACCAGATATTCGAATGGCGCATCAGCCTGCTCGATGCTGGCCGGATGCCGATTATCACCCCCCGCGACCCTGCCGGCAAGGTTACCTATCACCCCCTTATCGTGAGCAACCAAACGATCGGCTATATAGGATTGATCCCGCCAAAAATCATTATCGATACCCACCAGCAGCGCTTTGCCAATGAGCAACGCCGCTCCATGGCTATCATCTCCCTGATCGTGGCAGGCGCCGCGGCCTTGCTTTCATTCCCCTTGTCAAGGCGCATGGTGCAACGCATCACCACCCTCGCCGCGGCTACCCATCGTCTGACAAAAGGTCGCTACGACATCCGGGTAAACGCCGTGGCCGGCGACGAACTGGGACAACTGGCGCGGGATTTCAATTCCCTGGCGCAAACACTGGAAAGCAACGAACAACTCCGCCGCCGCTGGGTAGCTGATATTTCCCACGAACTGCGCACGCCGCTGGCGGTTCTCAGAGGAGAAATCGAAGCCGTCCAGGACGGCGTGCGCAAACTCTCCCAACAAACGCTGGACACCCTGCATGGCGAAGTCTTGCGACTGGAACGCCTGGTCGGGGATCTTTATGAATTATCCATGAGCGACATCGGCGCCATGCAATACAGGAAAACGGATGTAAACCTGGTGGAGATTTTGCGGCAGTCCCTTGACGCCCACCGCGCCCAATTCGCGGACAGAGGACTGACCCTGCTCCCCCTGCAGGATGTACCTTCAGCAGTGCCCATCCTTGGCGACCCCGAACGTTTGAGTCAGCTTTTCTCCAATCTCCTGAAGAACACCCTGCGATATACAAATCCCGGAGGACAATTACAGATTTCCGTCGCTGCGCGAGACGCCAGGGTGCAATTGAATTTTCAGGATTCGGCGCCGGGCGTGCCGGAGGATTCCCTTGATAAGCTGTTTGACCGCCTTTACCGGGTGGAAAGTTCTCGTAGCCGTGAACATGGCGGCGCCGGACTCGGCTTGGCTCTGTGCAAAAACATTGTCGAGGCGCATGACGGCACTATCGATGCTCGCCACTCCCCCCTGGGCGGTCTATGGATTGCTATAACCCTGCCATTGAATGGATAAAACCATGAATAATCGGATACTTATTGTCGAAGACGAAGCCCGTTTGGCGTCATTGATGGCAGACTACCTGCGGCAGTCAAACTTTGAACCTCATATTCTGGACGACGGTCTGGCCGCAGTGCCATGGGTGAGGGAAAATCATCCGACGCTGATCCTTCTCGATCTGATGCTGCCGGGACGTGACGGCATGGAGATCTGCAAGGAAATCCGCAGCTTTTCCGAGGTGCCGATCATCATGGTGACTGCCCGCATCGAGGAAATCGATCGGCTGTTGGGATTGGAACTGGGGGCCGACGACTACATTTGCAAACCCTTCAGCACCCGTGAAGTGGTGGCCCGCGTCAAAGCGGTATTGCGACGTAGCGGTAGCCAGACCACCCTGCACGATCAGGGACTGGTGTTGGAGGAGGCCAGCCTGCATGCCACCCTGCATGGACAAAAGCTGGATCTGACCGCGGTTGAATTCAAATTACTGCAACACCTGGCGGCCCACCCTGGACGCATCTTTTCCCGCGAACAACTCATGGATCGCATTTATACTGACCGCCGCATCGTCTCCGACCGCACCATCGACAGCCACATCAAAAAACTGCGCAAAAAAATCGACGTAGCTGCTCCCGGCGAAGACCTGATTCGCTCTGTCTATAGCGTTGGATATAAATATGAACCGGCGGAAACAGGGCTGTAAGCTGATTTTCCCCTGTGATGCCGCCGGAGCGAAGCAAGCGCAAGGCGGGGGTGCAACCCCGCGGTGTTGTAGTTTATTGTTTAAAATCTCGAAAGCTGAAATTTCAACTTCAAGTTCGCCGGTCCCGGCCGGCAGCCGGGATACTTTCTTTACCCGTCTAAAGAAAGTATCCAAAGAAAGGACGTAAAATCTGGCTTCGCCGTTATGTCTATCGCCAAGTTGAGAGTGTTGAATTACCGAAGTTGCAAATGATAATCGGCGCATCTGCGTTGGACGCATTTTTCAGCAGAGGTGATGCGCATAGCTCGCAGCACAGCTGTTGCAGGAACCGGTGCTGCTTAATTTGATAAACGCTTTTGCGTTTGTCTTCGTTTTTGATTTTGATTTTCCCCTGTGACGCCGCCGGAGCGGAGCGACCGGCGGGCGATACAGGCGGAGGACTGAGCGCAGCGAATCTTCTCCGCCCGTCCGACGGTCGCGTAGCGCAGGGTACCCGCCGCAGNNGACGCGTTTTAAAAGAGTAAGGCGCAGGGCGGGGGTGCAACCCCGCGGTGTTGGGTTTTAAGAAAACTGCCTTTCGCTAGCGAGAGGCAGTCATATAGTTACCGGACACGAACGAAAAATCCCCGCCTCATCAGCGGGGATTTTCATTTATTGAACTTTCATCATAATTTCACATCACACTCTAAGGATTCATCGGCGTAACCACCAATTCCCCACCCTGCTCATCGACCTTGATCGTGGCGCCTTCGTGAATATCGCCACCGATCAGAGCGCGACCAATACGGGTCTCCAGATGGTGTTGCAGATAACGCTTTAAAGGCCGGGCTCCATATACCGGATCGTAGGCCTCCCTGGCGATAAAGTCGCAGGCGGCCTCGGTGAGTTCCAGACCAATACGCCGATCGGCCAGGCGCTTGCGCAGGTCGGTTGCCAGCAGATAGATAATGCTCTTGATCTCCTCGCGCGACAGGGGCTTGAACAAGACGATATCGTCCACCCGGTTGAGAAACTCCGGCCGGAAGTGGTGCCGCAACTCGGCCATGACCGCCTTGCCGGCTTCTTCGCGGATCTCCCCTTCGGAGCTGACCCCCTCCAGCAGATATTGGGAGCCGATGTTGGAAGTCAGAATGATCACGGTGTTCTTGAAATCGACCGTGCGCCCCTGCGCGTCGGTCACCCGCCCGTCATCGAGAATCTGCAGCAACACGTTGAACACATCGTGGTGCGCCTTTTCGATCTCGTCGAAAAGGATGACCGAGTAGGGCTTGCGGCGCACCGCTTCGGTGAGTTGACCGCCTTCTTCGTAGCCGACATAGCCGGGAGGCGCCCCGATCAGGCGGCTGACGGTGTGCTTTTCCATGTACTCCGACATGTCGATGCGCACCATATTGTCTTCGCTGTCGAACAGGGCTTCGGCCAGGGTACGGGCCAGCTCGGTCTTACCTACCCCCGTCGGCCCCAGGAAGATGAAGGAACCAATGGGGCGACGCGGATCCTTGATACCGGCGCGGGCGCGAATCACCGCGTCAGCTACCAGTTGCACCGCCTCGTCCTGACCGATCACCCGCCGGTGCAGCACCTCGTCGAGTTTCAGCAGTTTTTCCCGCTCGCCTTCGACCAGTCGCGTGACCGGGATACCGGTCCAGCGCGAGATAATCTCGGCGATTTCCTCTTCGGTAACTTCCTCGCGCAGCAATCGCGGTCCACCGCCCTCTTCGGCCGAGCCTTGTTCCTGCTCGCGCAAACGCCGCTCCAACTCGGGCAACTGGCCATGCTTGAGCTCGGCTGCGCGGTTGAGATCGTAATTGCGCTCAGCGACTTCGATCTGTTGACGTACCTGCTCGATCTGTTCACGCAGTCCCTGCACGCCCTTGATCGCGTCCTTTTCCCTGTCCCACTGGGCCGTCAACACATCGGCTTGATGCTTGAGATCGGCCAGTTCCTTGCGCAACGTTTCCAGACGCGCCTTGCTGGCAGAATCTTTTTCCTTTTTCAGCGCCGCTTCCTCGATCTCCAGCTGCATGACACGTCGCGTCACCTCGTCAAGTTCCGCCGGCAACGAATCGATCTCGGTACGGATGGTGGCACAGGCTTCATCCACCAGGTCGATAGCCTNNGCCTTGTCCGGCAAAAACCGGTCGGAGATGTAGCGGTTGCTCAGTGTGGCCGCTGCCACCAGGGAATTGTCCTGGATACGTACCCCGTGAAAGACCTCAAAACGTTCCTTGAGTCCGCGCAGGATACTGATGGTATCTTCCACGGTCGGCTGCTCGACCAGCACCGGCTGAAAACGCCGCTCAAGGGCGGCATCCTTTTCGATGTACTTGC
>DKEW01000009.1:0-11053 GCA_002452265.1 Pelobacter sp. UBA6812
TTACTGGAGCCACCCATCGGATTTGAACCGACGACCTACTGATTACGAATCAGTTGCTCTACCAGCTGAGCTAGGGTGGCGAAACTTTATGAAGGCCTTGTATTTAGCCTAAATCGGGCGGGATGTCAATCTCTTTCGGGGTGCGACGCAGAGAGGAAAAAGCCAGTTTTTGCCAGGGACGGCAACGAAATATGCGCATCTGCGGAAGGGGCAGGTCGTTTTGCACTGTTTTTCAAGGGAATAGGAAATACGAAAGGACTCTCAGGGAGCTTTGCGGACCGCAGATGGACCGCTAAAAGTGTGCTGCCACCTATCTTGAAGTTCTGTATCCGGGCTATCAAAATGTTTTGCCTCAGATGGACATTGAGAGTTGCCCCTGTTGAGTTAGCGAGTTAAAGGTTTCTCCGGGAAGTCAGTTTCTGGTGAATAGCGGGGTGGCGTTTTTCCGCCAGTCGTTTTTGCCATCAGGCCTCTCTGGCAAACTCAAGCTTTTGTTCGCGTTCTGTGAAAATCTGTTTGTTGCGGCCTTCCAGTTTATCTTTTGGGGCAACGTAGCCGAGTGAAAAAGTTACCTTGATGCTAATGCACTCGGTCTTGATGGTTTAGCGATAGCGCTCCAGTTATCCGTTGCTCTGCAAATAAAAGGGCGATGTCATGACGTGGGTCATGCCAGCCAGATGAATGAATTCCTTGAAGTCCTTGGAAATGAACTGAAGACCGTAGTACCATCGGAAACATTTATTCATCATTAATAACAGCCGCTGCCGATAGCGGCATCCTTAGAAGAGATACTCAATCCTTGTTAAGGAGGCTGTCAGCAATGACCAAAACTCATTCTATTGGAAATCGTCTGCTTGTCGCTATTGATGTCGCCAAACGTTACAACGACGTCCTGATCTGTTGGCCGTGCCGAAAAAAAACGCTTCTTCAAGGTTGCCAACACCCGTTAGGATCACTTGACCCTCACACAATTGGCCAAATTGCAAAGTTATGGTTGTGATTACGGCCAGGGCTATTGGTGTGTAAAGCCAATGACAAAATGTCGTGCTACTCACATGCTTCAAAGGTAGTCCAACGCCCTTAAAAAGTTTCCTGCCGATGCCGACGGCCCGGCCTGTTTTTTACTTTGGAAGGTAAAAAACCTGAGGTTTAATCTGTACGGTGCTCTTGGTTTCATGCAGCAATGTCTGCCATTCATTTTTAATACGGGCTCTGATTCCAGGCCAGCCAGTAGTAGCCAAGAGTCTCAAGCAATTCGGTAAACTGGGAAAAATCAACGGGCTTCACCAGATAGCTGTTGGCATGATGATCATACGCCTTGGCTATATCCATTTCGGCCGCCGAGGTGGTTAAAATTACGATGGGGATGCGGGCCAGTTCGGGATCGGACTTCACGGTAGTTAATACTTCAATGCCATCAACCTTGGGCATACGAAGGTCGAGCAGAATCATCCCTGGTCGCGGCGACTTGGCGGGATCGCTGAAACCGTTGCGGCGGTAGAGATAATCAAGGGCTTGTTGACCATCCGTAACATGTTCCAGTCGGTTTGCTATCCGCGAATTCTCCATGTTGCGGCGCACAATCTCTGCATGAGCCGGATCATCCTCGGCCAGTAATATCACTATTGGTTCGCCATTCATGTCTTTTTTCTCCTTGATAATTCAATGCTTCGGGAAGGGTAAATTGAAAACAGCTCCCGAGTCCCAGCCCCTCTGATTCCACCCAGATTCTGCCTTTGTAAAGTTCCACGATCCTTTTCACCAGAGCCAGGCCGAGACCGGCTCCTTCCGTCTGTGGGTCAAGTTTGTCAAAAAGACCAAAGATTTTGTGGCTATGGTTAGGATCGATCCCCATGCCATTATCGCGTACGTAGAATACAGTTTCTTTTCCCTGGGCATGTATGCCGATTTCGATGCAGGGAGCCTGTTGATCCCCCATGTATTTGACGGCGTTATCGACCAGGTTTTGCCAGATTTCAGCCAGTCGCGGGCGGTCTCCATACAGCACTAAGGATTCTTTTTGTACCTGTACATCTACTCCCCGACTCTGGATTGCACCTGCCACGGTTGCTAAAACCTCCTCCATCAGATGGGTAAAGGTTACATTGACTGGAGCGCTGACGATTCGTCCTATCCGTGACATACGCAACAATTCATCAAGCAGTCTGGTCATCTTCTCCGTGGCTGTGCGCATGAACCTCATATCTTTTTCGATGGCTTCGAGATTGGCATTGGCAAGATCTTGCTGCAAGTAGCCGAGGAAGGTTTTGATCGTTATCAGGGGGCTTTTCAGGTCATGGGAGACTGCGTAGGTGAAACGCTCGATTTCCATATTTTTTTGCAGCAATTCTTCTGCTGCCTGGGTCCGTTCCAGTTCGCTGGCTGTGCGCAACGATACCAGCTTAAGAATGGATTCAGCCTGCTGCACGTTGACAAGCTCTTTGCAACTCATGCCTGCGATCAGGCCGATCGGTTGACCATCAAAACTCCAAAGGGTGGCACCGATATAACTTTCGGCTTGCAGTTCCTGGAGTAAGGATGCTTGAGGAAACATCTCCCGGACCCCTTGAGGGTAACAGCGAATCGTTTGAGTCAATACCTCGCCACAGGGGGTTCCTTCCAGGGCATACTGGATATTATCTTTAAGCTTGCCATCATGGTAGATGGCCTCGGTATTGGCGAGCAGACCATTGCCTTTGAGTCGATAGATACAGACACAATCCAAGCTGAGATTAACGGCAATGTGGCGAGCCAGGGCTTCGAAAAAGTTTTCCCCCGGGTATTGATAGCCACTTTGGGACAGAAACACGTAACTTTCTTCGAGCTGTCTACGGTCGGTGATATCTACAAAGGTGACGACGGTGCCAAGAATTTTGTCTCCCCGACGGATGGGGTGTCCCCAGTATTCGACGGGGAAAGAGGTTCGATCGGATCGCCAGAAGACTTCGTCAACCACATGGCTATTTTTTGCATTAAAGGCCGATTGTAAAATCACGCAATCCCTGTCATGGAGCGGAGAACCGTCACCCCGGGCATAGTGAATAAGTTCATGCATATTTTTACCAACAAGTTGGTCTGCATGTTCATACCCTAGGATTCTGACACAAGCAGCGTTGCAAAAAGTACATATGCCATGAAGATCCAGACCGAAAATAGCTTCCGCCGTAGAATCGAGCAGCAATCGAGTCATTTCGTTGCTTGCTCTCAAGCTTGCTTCCCTTTGCACAATGGCATGGGTGGTACGTGCTACTTGACGCCGCAGAAGTACGATAAAGGCGATGGCCAGCAAAGTTATAAAACCGAGGAAGCCGACGGCCAGTAGCAGCCAGTGTGGGATGACCTGTACCTTTTCGATGGTGCCGTGGGCCCAACGTTCACGGGCCTTGAGGTAAATCGAGTCTTCCTGGGTTCGCCACTTTTTAAGATAATCGTCCAGTAGATTGAGCAGCGCGGCGTTTTTGTTTTTGGCAGCGGCGAAATAAATATCGAATGGGTTGAACACGACGCCGGTTGACCTGAGCTTGAATTCTCTTTGTTTGGGGACGCCATAAGTGCTGTTGACAACCCCTGCATCGACTTGTTTGTCGGCGATGGCTTGGAATACTTCCTCGAATCCGGCCACTTCGACATATTCGCAGGTAATTCCGAATGACTTTGCCAGTTCGATAAACGATCGACCGTTAAAATCATTTTTCATCACCGCAACCCGCTTATTTTGCATTTTGGTGATGTTGTCAATTTCCGAGGAAACAGGAACATACAACTCGCCCCATACGGTCAGTAATGGGGTCTTGGCATAATCGAGGAATCTGGCCCGTTCCGGGGTATAGGCAACACTGGTGAGTAGATCGACTTCGCCGGATTGTATGCGTTCGAGCCCTTCAGCCCAGGAGCCATACACATATTCGATGCGGAGATTTTCGCGCTTGGCCACTTCGGCAAGAGCATCGACATAAAATCCTTTAATGGCGCCATCCGTATCCTGAAAAATACCAGGGTAAAAATTAAAGGCTCCGATACGGATCAGTTGCGGCGCTTCCGCCCATGCGGGACTCTGCACAAGAGCACCTAGCAGGCAACAGAAAAATAACATGCGTATGGATAGAGTGCGCACTGGTCGATTCATTTTTGCGGGTTTGATATGTCGCGGAGTGAACATTTATTTACCTGTTTCTCGGTTTTTTATCGCATCGGGAAGGGTAAAGCGGAAACAAGCTCCAAGCCCCGCTCCCTCCGACTCCACCCAGATTTTTCCTTTATGGAGTTCTACGATGCGCTTGACCAGGGCCAAGCCTACCCCCGATCCCTCGACGTCAGGGTTGAGTTGGTTGAATAAGCCGAAGATCTTGTCGTGGAAACGGGAATCGATCCCCATCCCGTTATCGCGTACATAGAAGACAGGGCCTTCAGGTGATGGATCCAGACCAACCTCGATGGTCGATAGTCCCGTAGGGCCGCGGTATTTTATGGCATTGTCGATCAGATTTTGCCAGATCTCCACCAGCCGCATCCGATCCCCAAACAGCATGATCGGATCCTCCGCAATTTTGACTGTGGACGCTGCTTCATTCATTGCTCCGGTCACGAGCATCAGGGCTTCATGAGCCACATCACTAAAAGAAACCCACTCCGGCGTGCTCATTGCCAAGCCGATTCGCGATATCTCAAGCAGATCCCTGAGCAGGATGTTCATCTTGTTGACAGCCGTGTGCATGTATTGCATGTCTGACTTAATACGTTCCGTATTGCCTGTTGCCAGATCTTTTTCAAAAAAACCCAAAAAGGCCTTGAGGGTAACCAATGGGCTTTTCAGATCATGCGACGCGGTGTAGGTAAAACGCTCAAGTTCGGCATTTTTGGCCTCGATCTCCAATTCCTTTTGTTGTCGTTGCGCAACTTCAGCTTGCAGTTCCGCAGTTCTCAAGGATACCTGGCGACGCAGGGTCCGTGACCAGAGGATTGAACCGATCAGTAATATGACAATGGGAATCGTTGTGAAGAGAATATATTTAAGGACATCCCGCCATCCGGCGTGGGGTTTTTCATAGACGCCTAGCCATTTGGAATAGATTTCCCGGTATTGGCCGGAACTCTTGATATTGGCCAACCCTTCTGAAAAGAGATGGAGAATCCCATCTCTTCCGTGCGGAGCTGCATAACAATATTCCGGGGAGAGAATCGACTGGTCCGCAACCGTGAGATTCATCCAGTGGTGTTTGTTGATCCAGTAGTGCGCAGGCATTTTGGCCACGAGTGCACAGTCGTATTTCCCCCCGGCCAGCTGGCGCAGTGCCTCCTCCTGCGATTTAACAAGAACGAGTTGTTTGGCAAAGCCGTGTTTTATGGCAGAGTCGTGCATGATATCGCCATCCATGACAACGATGCTTTTTCCGGAGAGATCCGCAAGACTTTTGGGGAGGGCGTCGCCGGACCTGACCACTATGGCATGATTGACGACCGCATGGGCCGGAGAAAAACTGTAAGCGGTGTCTCGCTCCGGGGAATAAAACATGCTCTGGATGATGTCGATATGATTTGCTTCCAGCCCTTTACGGATCTCGCCCCAAGGCCCGAGGCGAATCTCTACTGCGATGCCCATCTCCTTGGCAATGGCGCGTGTCAGGTCGACGTTATAACCGGCTGGCTGTCCATTTTCGTCCAAAAACTCATAGGGAGGATAATTATTATCTCCGCCGACAACTATACGGCTTCTCCTTTGTTCAATCTCTTCAATGGGAGCGAACCATTTGATCCGTAAACGGTTGAAGGTGTCGTCGGCTATAACGATGGACAGACCTTCGTTGAGGAGGCTGAGGAGTTTTTTGTCGCCCTTGCGCACAGCAAAACAAAATGACTGCACGAAGTCCGCCAGCGGAGGGCCTACGGTCTTCACGTTGGTTACATCCAGTTGTTTCATCAATTGCAACGCCAGAAGTTTTTGTATGATGACCGCGTCATGCTTGCCGGCAGCCAGCTCTCGTATTGCCTGCTCAAAAGAGGGGGTAGGGACAATGGTTGCTCCCAGTATTGCGCGGCGGAGGAATTCCTCGGCGTTGTCGCCGGCCATAACCGCCACCTGCATCCCCTTGAGGTCTTCCAGGGAATGGATGCGGATTTCATCATCGCGGACAAGGATGGTTCCGTGCATGGTCAGATAAGGAAAGGTGAAATCGTAGAGCGCCTCACGTTCGGGAGTCCTCCCCACCAGGGGCAGAACCTGGATTCGGCCTTCGGCGAGGTCCCGTTTGACTTCAGCCCAGGTCCCCACCTTGAAGGTGACGTCTTTGTGCATCGCTTTGAGCGCCGCGCGTAAAAGCTCGACTGAAAAACCGTCGGCCTGACGATCTTCCGTAACGACACAAAAGGGAGGGTAGGCGTACTCGCTTGCCGCTTTGATTGAACTCGATGGGGCTGTTTTTGTTGTGGCCCGACAGATCGCCGGATGGCAAATGAGCAGGGTGATTATCAGCACAAACCATACGGGCTGCAGATGCCAGACCATAGAGAGATCTTTCACAAGGGTATTTCTCGGAGAGTCCAGGTTGAATGGAAAAATTGAGGATTCTTTTTCCTTGCGATTGGTTTTATATGGCATTCATGCACCTGCTCACTGGCGATCCGGGGTTTTTATCAGGAAGCTTATGGCCGTTGTGAACCCCGGTCAGGCTTAAGGAAATGTTGGAGAAGGATATCGCCCAGTCTTGCTTGCCTCCGCAGAAAGTAATTCGGCAAATCGCTTGGCTGGCAGGGGTTTGCTAAAAACAAACCCCTGATAAGCGTCGCAACCACAACCTGCCAAAAAGGCGAGTTGTTCCCGAGTCTCCACTCCCTCGGCCACCGTATTGAGTTTGAGGTTGTGGGCAATGGCGATGATGCTGGTCGTGACGGATGCGCAGCTGGGATCGTTGGCAACGTCCCCAATGAAAGAACGGTCGATTTTAAGGGTGTCTACGGGGAAGCGGCGCAGGTAGTTAAGGCTGGAATACCCTGTGCCAAAATCATCGAGACTCAGAATCACCCCGAGGTGTTTGAGGTCTTGCATGATGCGTACAGCTCCGACGGAGTCGTCCATGACCATGCTCTCTGTGAGTTCCAGGTCCAGCAGCTGAGCCTCGAGGCCGGTTTGTTCCAGGATCGACTTGACCGATTGCGCCAGATCGCCTTTGCGGAATTGACGCGCCGAAAGATTGACTGCGACAGTCAGCGGTGGTAGACCTTCGGTTTGCCATACTTTGGCCTGCCGACAGGCTTCCGTCAAAACCCAGTTGCCGATATCCACGATCAAACCGGTTTCCTCGGCAAGAGGGATGAATTCGGTTGGCGAGACCATCCCCCTGGAAGGATGCTGCCAGCGGATCAGGGCTTCGCAACCGGTGATGCGGCTGCTTGCCAGATCCACTTTGGGCTGGTAATGCAAACAGAACTCTTCGCGTTCAAGGGCCAGTCGCAGGGCACTTTCGAGTTCCATGGTCTCAATAATCTGTCTGTTCATGTCGGGAGAATAAAACGCGAAGTGGTTGCCGGCGGATTTTGCGCGGTACATGGCGATATCAGCGTTGCGTATCAGGATTGTCCCATCGTCATTTCCCGGAGAGGAAAGGCTGATGCCCATGCTGGCTGTCACGATGATTTCACGGTTATCGATGATGAAGGGGGCAGCCAGACGCTGCAATAGTTTGTTTGCCACGAACTCGACCGTTGAAGCACACTCCACCTCTGAGAGAAGAACCACAAATTCATCTCCTCCCAATCGGGCGATGATGTCTCCCGTGCGCACGACCTTTGACAGGCGCTTGGCTACAGCACCCAACAGCTTATCCCCGAAATCATGGCCCAGGCTGTCGTTGATCACCTTGAACCGGTCGAGATCGAGAAGCAGTACGGCTACCAGCCGATTCGAACCATAGGCACGAACTAACGACTGTGCCAGGCGCTCCTGCAGTAGCGTCCGATTGGCTAACCCTGTCAGCTCATCGTGGGTAGCCATGTGGTGCAGGCGCTCTTCGTAACGCTTACGTTCGGTGATGTCTTCCTTGACACATATAAAGTGGGTGATTTTTCCTGCTTTGTCACGGACCGGGGAAATGGAAGCCAGTTCCCAGAAGAGGCTGCCATCTTTACGTTTGTTCTCGAGTTCGCCGTGCCATTCATCACCTAAGGAAATTGTTTCCCAGAGATTTCGATAAACTTCAGGCGGCATGTTTCCCGATTGTAAAATTCGTGGATTACGGCCACGAACTTCCTCAAGCGTATAGCCGGTGATGCGGGTAAATTGGGGGTTGATATACTCAATGGCTCCTTGAATGTCTGTAATAACCACCGCAGCCGGGCTTTGCTTGACGGCCAGACTGAGTTTTTTCAACTCAAGTTCGGTTGTCTTACGCTCGGTGATATCGATCATGAGGCCGCGCAAGCGGACCGGATGCTGACCTGCCATCTCGACACTTACAAAATCCCGCAACCAGACAGTCTTCCCGTCTTTTTTCAAAAATCGATAGTCGAAGGTGTGAGCTTTGCCATGTTGCGTTTGCAGGAGGCAATAATCCGGAGCCCATTCCCTGTCCGCTTCATGAAGACGATCCGCCCAGAACTGAAAGTTTGTCCATTCCTCCGGCGCATAGCCGAGCATCCGTGTGACCTGGGGGGCGATGTAGCTCCATCGGTCGCCTACCATATCGTATTCCCAAAAAATAGCTTCGGTCGTTTCGGCAAGCTGTCGGAACTTTTCCTCGCTTGTTTTCAGTTCCTTTTCAACGCGTTGCTTTTCTTTGAGCAGTGTCCATTCCCTGCAGGTACGCGCCACCTTCCCGGGCATTTCTGCAAAGGTTTCAGGGGATTTGACGATGTAGTCCAGAGCACCGGCTTTGAGGGCCGCAACCGCCAGTTCCTCATTGCCAAAGGCTGTCATGATCACAACAGGACAGGAACTATTTATTGCCGGAGAGGTAAGGACATCCATGGCATGGCCATCGGGAAGATTCAGGTCCATCAAAACAATATCGGGAGGATTTGTTGCCATGACTTCCCGATACTCCTGCAAGGTGCAGACTGTTTCGATTTTCACCATGGGGGCAGTGGTATGGAAGGCCCGGCAGATCGCTTCGGTATGAGCGGCCTCATCCTCTACGATGAGCATCTTGATCTCTTCAGCGAACATGGAATGTCCTTTACGCATCAAGGGAGACCATGAAACAATTCAGGAAAGGATACTTATACTCTGTCGTTTGGCAACATCTGAATAACCATGAGTCTTTTTAATTCAGATATTCGGGATAGTAGCAGCTAATGTTTTTATGTTGAAATGGAAAATTATTAAGTTCGTCAAAAAAACAGGAAAAGAGGCGTTTGGCAGTCCCATTCTGCGGTCTTGAAGTTAAGGGTGAGCTAGGTCGTGGCGGGTAAAAATCATGTTTTTGTCCCTGTCTCAGTTTTTTTAGGTTTATTTGCCTTTTGGAACTATCCGTACTGGAAAAGGGTAAAATGTAAAAAGGAATGTTTGAGAGGTCGAATGAAGCTTTGCTCTGCATATCGGAACGGATAAAGCCAGGGGAGCCTGCAGATGTTTTTTCGCACAGATATCAAGGTGGGCTGTTGCGGGTTTGCCTGTGCACCGGGAACCTATTTTCAAAAGCTTCCGGCCGTGGAAATCCAGCAGACCTTTTATCGTTTGCCTCGGCCTGAGACGGTGTTGAAGTGGCGGGAGCAGGCGCCTGACGGCTTTGCGTTCAGTCTCAAGGCGTGGCAGATCATCACTCACGACGCATCTTGTCCCAGCTTTCGTTTTCTTGATGAGGGATACCAACCCCAGACCCTTGAGCGGTGCGGGGGATTTCGCGTGACCGATGAAGTGTTGACGGCCTGGCAAGCTCAGCGTGAATTGGCGGGTCTGCTGCATGCCCGGGCCATTCTTTTTCAGAGCCCACCGGGTTTTGAACCGACCCCAGAGCATCTCTTGCGTATGGAGGAGTTTTTCAATGTTATCGACAGGGGGCGTTTGCTGCTGGCCTGGGCGCCACCAGTCGGTTGGCCGCATAAGCTCGTAGCGGAGGTCTGTCGGCGCAATCGCCTGGTTCATTGTGCCGATCCGCTTACAGAACCGGTTCTCAGTCGCGGCCCCATCTATTATCGATTGCAGGGGGTGACCGGATATCGGCACCGCTATAGCGATGCTGAACTTGGTCAGTTGCGCAGATTTTGCATGCGAAAACGAGGGCTGGTGTTTTTCAATACCATTCACATGCAAGAGGATGCCCGGCGCTTTGCCAATTTGCTGGCTGGGAAGGGATAATAAAGGCGGCAGGGAAACCTGCCGCCTTTAGCGTACGCGTTGAAATAATCGGATCAGCCGAGGATTGCCTTGAGATCGGCGTCAGGGGTGCTGATCGGTGCGATATTAAAGTTTTCCACCAGGTAGTTCAGCACGTTCGGCGTAACGAAGGCCGGCAAGCTGGGACCGAGTTTGATGTTCTTGATGCCCAGGTGCAGCAGGGTAAGCAGGATGACCACCGCTTTCTGCTCATACCAGGACAGGATCAGCGACAGGGGCAGATCGTTGACACCGCATTCGAAGGCTCCGGCCAGCGCCACTGCGATCTGGATGGCACTGTAGGCGTCGTTGCACTGGCCGACGTCGAGCAGGCGCGGGATGCCGCCGATATCGCCAAAATCCAGTTTGTTGAAACGATACTTGCCGCAGGCCAGGGTCAGGATGACGCAGTCCTTGGGTACCTTCTCGGCGAACTCGGTGTAGTAGTTGCGGCCCGGTTTGGCGCCGTCGCAGCCGCCGATAAGGAAGAAGTGCTTCACCGCACCGGCCTTGACCGCTTCGATGACCTTGTCGGCTACGCCCAATACCGCATCATGACCAAATCCGACCAGAATCTCCTTGCCGGGGGCTTCCGGCAGGTCGGGGCATGCCAGGGCCTTGTCGATGACCGCCGAGAAATCCCAACCTTCGAGATGTTTGACTCCCGGCCAGGTGGTGCAGTCCCAGGTGAACAGGCGATCCGTGTAGGATGCGGCCGGTTTCTGGATGCAGTTGGTATTGAAGATG